>DKVO01000021.1:0-100958 GCA_002491245.1 Porphyromonadaceae bacterium UBA7176 | reverse complement strand
TTCGGGTGCATTTTGTTTATTGTGACCTCAAATTATCTTATCAGTCGAAGATATGTTTGAGTTTTGAGAATATTCGGGAGCTGTCGGCTTCGGTGGGGGTGATGTTGGGCTGGCCTTTCATTGCCTCGATGCTTGCACGCTGGGCGTCGGTGAGCTTCTCGGGAATGTAGACCATGATGTTGATGAGTTCGTCGCCGTGGCCGCCTTTCTCTTGGTCGGGCAGGCCTTTGCCTCGCAGACGGAGCACTTTGCCGGGCTGTGTGCCGGCAGGGATGTTGATACGTGCGCGTCCGGTGATGGTTGGTATCTCTACGGCTCCGCCGAGGGTAGCTGTAGGGATATCGAGCATGAGGTTGTAGATCACGTCGGCGCCATCGCGGATGAGTTCGGGGTGCTTGACTTCTTCGATTACCACAAGCAGATCGCCCGGTACACCTCCGCCTTTGGGGTAGTTGCCTTTGCCACGGAGTGCGAAAGTCTGTCCTTCGACTGCACCGGCAGGGATTGAGAAGCTGACTTCTTGTTCGCGGCGCTCCACGCCTTGACCGTGGCAGTATTGGCATGGCTCGGTGATTATCTGACCGGTGCCGTCGCATCGCTCGCACATAGCTTCCGACTGCATTGCGCCGAACGGTGTATTCTGAGTCACCACGACGCGTCCCTGACCGTGGCACTGGGGACATGTGGCTTTGGCCACGCCGTCCTTGGCTCCTGTGCCGTGACAGTGGCTACACTCGAGGAATGTCGGTACTCGGAGTGTCTTGTCGACGCCCTTGGCGATCTCTTCGAGGGTGAGTTTTATGCGGATACGGACATCTCCACCGCGGCGTTTGCGCGGAGAACGTCGTCCGCCGGTGGCTCCACCGAAACCTCCGCCGAAGAAACTTGCGAAGAAATCGTTGATGTCGCCGTGGCGGCTGAAGAAGTCGTTCATGTCGAAGCCTTGCGAGTAGAAACCTCCACCTCCGCCGCCGGGGAATCCCTGCTGGCCCATCGAGTGGCCGTACTGGTCGTAGAGCTGGCGTTTCTTCTCGTCAGAGAGCACGTCGTATGCCTCGGCAGCCTCCTTGAATTTTTCTTCGGCTTCCTTGTCGCCCGGGTTTTTATCGGGGTGGTATTGGATAGCCTTTTTGCGGTAGGCTTTCTTTATCTGTTCGGGGGTGGCGTTCTTTTCGACACCGAGCACCTCGTAGTAGTCGCGTTTGTTGTCCATAATTGATTATGATTATTCTCCGACGGCTACTTTTGCGTGGCGGAGCACTTTGTCGTTGAGCATATACCCTTTTTGTGTTGTGTCGAGCACTTTGCCTTTGAGTTCGGGCGATGGTGCCGGCACTGTGGCTATTGCTTCGTGGAGGTCGGCGTCGAAGTCGGCGCCATTGCTTTCCATCGCTTTCACACCTTGGCTCTCGAGGTACTTCACAAGTTTCTGATAGATGAGGTCCATACCTTCACGCACGGCGCCGGCGTCGGCAGAGCCGGCCGTGGCTGCGAGGCCGCGCTCGAAGTCATCGACGATAGGCAGGAGACCGAGCAGTACACGCTCGCCGGCGTTTTTGAGGAGCTCGGCTTTCTCGCGCATCATGCGTTTGCGGTAATTGTCGAAGTCGGCCATGAGGAAGAGGTATTCTTTTTTCTCTTTCTCTATTTCGGCACGTGCTGCGTCGAGTTCGTTCTGGAGCACAGCGTTCTCGTCAAGCTCGGCTTCTTCGGCCTGGTTCTCGTTTTCTTCGTTGACGTCCATTATTTCGTCGTTTTCGGCGTCTTGCTGGGCGGCTGCTTTGGGCTGCCCTTCGTTCATATCGTGATTTTTGCTCATAATGCTGTTGTACTTTGAAAAGAAAGAATACAAAAACTCGGCCAAAGTGTGTTAATTTCGGCCTTGCTTTTAAAATATAACAATAAATGGCGTGGTAACGTTCACCTTGGCGATGACGATGACAGCCTGCCGGTAAAAATGTCAGCCTCGGGATATGCTGCGGCTATTATCGTTTTTGTATCGTTGGCTGCGGCAGATGTGTCGTAGACTGCAAAGACCGTGGAGCCAGATCCGCTCATTGAACAGTAGGCGCAGCCGGTGGTGGCAAACAGGGCTTTGAGTTCGCCGACCTTTGGCTGTCCGGCGAAAACCGACTCCTCGAAGTCATTGATCAGCCCTCTTGCCACCCACTCTTCTGGTCGGCAGTTTATGGCCGATGCGAAATCAGATCCGTCCGGCAGGTTGTGAGGAGTGACACCGGCATAGGCTTCGCGAGTCGAGACCTCTGTGCCCGGTATTTTGGCTGCCACGATCCATAGGTCGTCGAGTAAGGATGCATCTACCGGTGTCATGATGTCGCCGATGCCACGCACAAGCATGGGGCGGTTGTAGATGAAAAACGGGCAGTCGGCGCCTACCTTAGCCGCTATTTTGGCAAGCGTGCTGTCGTCGAGGCCGAGCGACAGAAGCTCGTTGGCACCCTTGATGGCGAAGGCGGCGTCGGCCGACCCTCCGCCGAGTCCGGCTCCGGTGGGGATGAGTTTGCTCAGGTAGATGTCGAGAGGTGGCAGCTCCCGTCCGAGATACCCGGCAAGTGCCTTGAGCGCTTTCACGACGATGTTGTCGTTGTTGTCGGCAAGCTTGAGGATATCTGTGCCGACGATATTGAAGGTCCCTTCTGGTCCTTGTGCCGGCACAATCTCGAGTATGTCGCACCAAGGGAGAGGGACGAATACCGATTCGATGTCATGGTAGCCGTCGGGACGCCGGCGCAAGATGCGCAGGCCTATATTTATTTTTGCGTTTGGGAAGAGTATCATGATTGCTGTCTTTTGAGTGCGAAATTAGTAATTAAATTTTGCTTTGCCCTCGCTTATTCGTATTTTTGACATATTTGTCTTAAATACTCACGCTCGGCAGAGCAAAAAAATTTTGCTTTGCCCTCGCTTATTCGTATTTTTGCACTCCGTATGAAGTTTTTCTATAGATTCACCGGTATTTTTATTGTGTCGGGCCTGTTGGCCGGTGCTTGTCATAGTTCCCGTAAGGAAGCCGTGAAAACGCCGGTTAGCGAGGTGCGTGAGATACATATCGATAATTTGCCAAAAGCGAAACCGGTGGAGAAAGAACGTCCCCGACAGGAAAAAAAGAAGAAAAAAACGTCGGTCGCTCCCAAGATTGTGGAGGAGGCCCGACGTTGGGTCGGGACGAGATACCGTTACGGTGGAAATTCGCGGCAAGGCACTGATTGCTCGGGTCTTACTTCGAGGATATATGGCGATATAGCCGGTATAAAACTACCGCGCGACAGCCGCTCGCAGCAGGCTTTTGTAGAGCCGGTAAAGCGTAAGGACCTCGTTCCGGGCGATCTACTGTTTTTCGCAACCAGGTCGGGGGGCAGCCGCGTAGGGCATGTGGGGATATATGTCGGTGACGGTGATTTCATACATGCGTCGACTTCCAAGGGCGTGATAGTGAGCAATCTGTCCGAGAAATATTATGAGACCCATTATCATTCGGCCGGACGGGTGCCGGGTATCGACGGGCAGATGCCAGAAATGGAGAGCGCGGCTCCTGCCGAATCGCCACAGATAACTCTCGACAGGCTTATCGAACTCATGGAGTCGGGCGACAATGCCGGAGGAGAGTCTGATACAATAGGCTCGATAGTAAAACAAGCCTTCTGACATATGGCCGGGATTTATGTACACGTGCCTTTCTGCACAGCTAAATGCGCATATTGCGATTTCTACTCCGTTGCCCGTCCCGACTATGCCGACGCCTATGTCGGAGCGGTAGAGCAGGAATTTGCCGCTCGCTTAAGCGAACTTGCTGGAGAGACTGTCGAAACGCTTTATTTTGGCGGAGGCACTCCATCGCTCCTGTCGCCGGGACAGTTCGGCCGTCTTGCCTCGATATTCGATATCTCGGGCCTTAAAGAGTTTACCATAGAGGTCAACCCCGATGATGTGTCGCCCGATAAAGTCAAGGCATGGATTGATGCCGGAGTCGACAGGGTGAGCATCGGTGTGCAGTCGCTCGACGACGGAGAACTCCGGACCGTCGGTCGCCGTCACGACTCAAAGCAGGCCCTCAGTGCAATCGAACTGTTGCAGCGTAGCGGCATATCAAACATCAGCGGCGACCTAATCTATGGTCTGCCGGGACAGACAGCGTCGTCGTTTGTCTGCTCGCTCAAGAGGCTTATAAGTTCGGGTATAAGGCACTTGTCGGCATATAGCCTTGGATACGAAGAGGGTACTCGCCTGTGGCGGTGGCTGCAGGAGGGCAGGGTGGTACCGGCCGACGACGATCTGACCTTGGAAATGTACAAGTCTCTATGTCGTGTCGCCGCATCGGCCGGTTTCGAGCATTACGAGATATCAAACTTCGCATTGCCCGGCTTCAGGTCGCTCCACAACTCTGCCTATTGGTGCGGCACACCTTATCTCGGGCTCGGTCCGGGCGCTCATTCTCTCGACAGCTGTGGGGTGCGGCGTTATGTGCCGTCCGATATAAAATCATATCTGAAAGCTCCATGCACAGCGTCGGTGATAGACGATGAGGATGAAACCGACCGAGCCAACGACCGTATAATGGTGTCGCTCCGTACTGCCGGAGGGCTTGACCTAACGCTGTTCGATGATGGCGACAGGGCGAAGATAAAAGCGGCCGCATTGCCTTGGCTGGAGAGCGGAGATCTGGTGGAGTCGCCGTCAGGCTTCGCTATACCCGAGCGATCGTGGATGCTCTCCGATGCCATAATACGCGACCTGCTGCTGTAAAATTTATCCGGCTCATACGTCTTTTGTCATTTTCGCCACATCTTTTAAAGAAAATTTTCGTCAATTAGTTGTTAAGATAGCCAAAACTCCTTAAATTTGCAGAATAATTGGCGTGAGCTTTCCTTGCGGAGGTGCAGCCATTGTGAACAAGCATAAAAACACAAACAATTAATAAATCAATCAAAAACAATCATCTTATGTGGTTAACAAGCTCATCTATAGGACGTAAGTTCGTGATGGCCGTTACTGGCGTCTGTCTCGTCCTATTCGTAACTTTTCACGTGTTGATGAACTCGGTTGCCCTCCTGTGGCCTGCAGCTTACAATCAGATCTGCATGTTCCTGGGCGCCAACTGGTATGCGCTGGTAGCTTCGGCCGGCCTCGCGTTCCTTTTCATCATCCACATCATCTATGCCTTGTGGCTTACTTTGCAAAACCGCAAAGCGCGCGGCAACGACCGCTATGCTGTCAACGCCCACTATCCCGGTGTTGAATGGTCGTCGAAAAACATGCTCGTCCTCGGCATCGTAGTTCTCGCCTTCCTTGCCGTTCACCTTATCCAGTTCTGGGCAAAGATGCAGCTCCAGGAGCTTATCTCCCACGATCTTACCGCTCTTCCTCAGGTTGGTGAAGTGCCTGCCGCTCCCGAGTTCGGCACACTCTTCCTCCAGGCTGCTTTCGAGTGCTGGTGGACCCCCGTAGTGTATATCATCGGCTTCATTGCCTTGTGGTTCCACATGAACCACGGCTTCTGGTCGATGTTCCAGACCATCGGTTGGAACGGTAGCATATGGCTTCCGCGCCTCAAAAAGATTGCTTGCTGGTGGACAACCATCGTAATACTTCTCTTCGTGGCTCAGGCAGTTCTCTTCACCGTTCAGGCTAAGAAACAATACTTCCTCACCGCCCCCGAGCTCCAGCAGCAGTATGCTGAATATTGGGATGGCCGTGCCGAGGCTCTCATCACCGAATTCCAGACCGAAATCGCTTCTGTAGATCAGAACAATCCTATCAAAGTTCAGGACTTTTTCGCTGATCGCGGTGCTTACTTCGTAGAGAACGCCGAGGCTATTGCCAATTATGCCAAGATGCAGGCTCCCGAATACGTCCGCACAGCCGGCCAGTATCTGCCCCAGATAAGCCAGTTCGGAATGTTCGTTAAGCAGCATGTCAGCGAAGCTACTGCAGGTCTTCCCAGTATGCCGGAAGAAATGGCAGTAGAGAGCGAAGAAACAGAATCAAACAACCAATAATCACTCAGAGATATGGCACAAACAAGCAAACTTGAGGGCATGATCGACTCTACCCCTATCATGCACGAATACGCCGACATCGAAACCGGCAACATGCCTGAGTACACGGTCGACTCAAAAATCCCCGAAGGTCCTGTCGCTGAGAAATGGACCAACTACAAGGCTCACCAGCATCTTGTAAACCCTGCCAACAAGCGTAACCTCGACATCATCGTTGTCGGCACAGGTCTCGCAGGCGCTTCCGCAGCCTCGACGCTCGGCGAGATGGGTTTCAACGTATATAACTTCTGCATCCAGGATAGCCCTCGCCGCGCACACTCCATCGCTGCCCAGGGTGGTATCAATGCAGCTAAAAACTACCAGAACGACGGCGACTCAATCTACCGTCTCTTCTACGATACCGTAAAAGGCGGCGACTTCCGCTCGCGTGAGGCTAACGTATATCGTCTGGCCGAAGTATCGAACAACATCATCGACCAGTGTGTGGCCCAGGGCGTTCCTTTCGCCCGTGAATACGGCGGTCTGCTCGCCAACCGTTCGTTTGGCGGTGCTCAGGTAAGCCGTACATTCTATGCCAAGGGTCAGACCGGCCAGCAGCTCCTCCTCGGTGCTTACAGCTCGCTCAACCGTCAGATTCAGAAAGGCACCGTGCACAGCTTCACCCGTCGCGAGATGCTCGATGTCGTTATCGTCGATGGTCGTGCTCGCGGTATCATCGTCCGCAACCTCATCACAGGCGAGATCGAGCGCTATGCCGCTCACGCCGTTGTGCTTGCAACAGGTGGTTACGGCCGTGCTTTCTTCCTGTCGACCAACGCTATGGGCTGCAATGGCTCGGCTGCAGTGCAGGCATTTAAGAAAGGCGCTTACCTTGCCAACCTTGCCTTCACACAGATCCACCCCACATGTATCCCCGTCCACGGCGAAGACCAGAGCAAGCTCACCCTTATGAGCGAATCGCTCCGTAACGACGGCCGCATCTGGGTACCCAAGAAGAAAGAAGATGCCGAGGCTATCCGCGCCGGCAAGAAAAAACCGACCGATATCCCCGACGAAGACCGCGACTTCTACCTCGAGCGCCGCTATCCGGCATTCGGTAACCTCTGTCCTCGCGACATCGCCAGCCGTGCTGCCAAAGAGCGTTGCGACGCAGGCTTCGGCGTAGGTACAGGCAACGCCGTTTACCTCGACTTCAAGTACGCCATAGAGCGTCTTGGCGCAGATGTTGTTCGCGACCGCTACGGCAACCTCTTCGACATGTACCAGATGATCAGCGACGACAACCCCTACGAGACTCCTATGATGATCTTCCCGGCCAGCCACTACACTATGGGTGGTATCTGGGTCGACTATGAGCTCCAGACTTCTGTCAAGGGTCTCTTCGCTATCGGTGAGTGCAACTTCTCTGACCACGGTGCCAACCGTCTCGGTGCATCGGCTCTCATGCAGGGTCTTGCCGACGGTTACTTCGTGCTTCCCTACACCATGCAGAACTACCTCAGCGATCAGATCAAGGTTGCCCGTTCGACTTTCGATACATCGCATCCCGAGTTCGACAAGGCTGAGGCCGACGTGCGTTCGCGCATACAGCGCCTGATGGATATCAAGGGTACAAAGAGTCCCGACGAAATCCACAAACGCCTTGGCCACGTGATGTGGAACCTCGTAGGCATGGGCCGCACCCTGCAGAGCCTTGTCAAGGCTCTCGGCGAGATTGAAGAAGTACGCAAAGAATTCTACTCCGACCTTCGCGTAGTAGGCAAGGCCGACGACCTCAACACCGAGCTCGAGAAGGCCCTCCGCCTCGAAGACTTCCTTGTAATCGCACGCATGATGGCTATCGACGCCCTCAACCGCAACGAGTCGTGCGGCGCTCACTTCCGCGAGGAATATCAGACCGCCGATGGCGAGGCTGCACGTCGCGACGACGAGTACATGTATGTAAGCTGCTGGAAGTATACCGGCGACACCGAGAAACCTATTCTTATCAAGGAGCCGCTTAAATACGAAGCTATACAGGTACAGACCCGTAACTACAAATCCTAATCAAAACCACGCGGCCCTGCCGGTATCATAAGCCGCAGGGCTACCAAAGAATCAATAAACAATGGAACATACAATCAGCGTAAAACTGAAAATTTGGCGTCAACGTGGTCCCAAAGAGAAAGGACAGTTCGTCAACTACTCGCTCGACAACGTATCTACCGGCTCGAGCTTCCTCGAGATGCTCGATATGCTCAACCAGCAGCTCGTAGAAAAGGGTGAAGAACCGGTCGTATTCGACAATGACTGCCGCGAAGGTATCTGCGGTATGTGCTCGCTCTATATCAATGGCCATCCCCACGGCCCGGTGCAGGGTATCACAACCTGCCAGCTTCACATGCGTAAGTTCAACGATGGCGACACCATCACTATCGAACCCTGGCGTTCGGCTGCTTTCCCCGTGATCCGCGACCTTATGGTCGACCGCTCTGCTTTCGATAAAATCCAGCAGGCCGGCGGCTATGTGTCGTTCAACTGCGGCGGCGCCCAGGATGCCAACAGCCTACCTATCAGCAAGGAAGTGGCCGACACCGCTATGGACTCGGCTACATGTATCGGCTGCGGTGCTTGCGTTGCAGCTTGCAAGAATGGCTCTGCCATGCTTTTCGTATCGGCTAAGGTAAGCCAGTTCGCTCTTCTCCCCCAGGGTCAGGTAGAGCGTAAGCGTCGTGCCCGTGCTATGGTAAGCAAGATGGACGAACTCGGTTTCGGCAACTGCACCAATACTGGTGCATGCGCAGCTGAGTGCCCCAAAAACATTCCGCTGAGCAATATCGCCCGTCTCAACCGCGAGTTCCTCAATGCCAAGTTCTCGGAGTAATCTCAATTCTCTATCATAATCAAAGCAGCGCCGTCGAGACTGACGGCGCTGCTTTTGTTTCATAGAATGAGCAGACAGCTTCCTCCATGTTGATGGTGCTGAACTATTCAAGTAGATAGTGCTATGAGTTTAAACTATTGAAAAATTAATCTGATAATTGGTTGTGGCTTTTCTCCCGGCGATGAGCTATACTGTGACTTATGCGGTCGGGAGTGTCCTGCTTATATTCGCCGGAATGATTATCCCTCTCGTAATATAATCATGCGCAAGTCGGGTGGGGAAGCTCTTTTTTCCAATAATGTTGATAGTTGAGCGTCAACACCGTATTCAGGCTCTTTACTGAGGCCTAAATAATTTATATTGTCGAGCACAAAAAAGGAGGCTTGTGGCCTCCTTTTTGATTGGTATTTTGTATTTTATTCGTCGTCTTTCTTCCGGTCGTATCCGTAGCCGTAAGGCGCGTTCTTGCGGTGGTAGTCGCCATAGCGGCGGTAGGTGTAGCTGCTCGCAGTCATATTGACTCCGTTGAGCACGATATAGGCTGCAGGGAGTTTGCCGGTTTCGATAGCGCTCTGGAGCTCTTTAAGACACTTGTTGGATGTGTAGTTGGCTCGGGCTACGTAGAGCTGGATATCGCTGTACCTTGTGATGAGGAATGTGTCGGACACAAGACCGATAGGAGCTGTGTCGAGGAAGACATAGTCGAACTCTTGGCTCAGTGCCTCGATCATGTGCCCCATGCGGTCTGACATGAGGAGTTCGTTGGGATTTGGCGGAACCGGGCCGGCCGGGAGTATATGGAGGTTCGACGACCTGTCTACTTGCTTGAGCAGGCCATTGATGTCGTTTGTCTGGCCGGTGAGATATGTTGTCACACCTTCTCTGTTAGACAGTCCGAAACTGTGGGCAAGCATGGGGTTGCGCAGGTCGAGACCGACGACAACTACTTTTTTGCCCATCAGAGCGTAGGTCAAGGCAAGGTTCGAGGTGACGAATGTCTTGCCTTCGCCTGATATCGACGATGTGACGAGGATTACGCGGCTATCTGCTCCGACACGGGTGAACGATATGTTGTTGCGCAGAAGTCGGAATAGCTCTGCAATCGATGAAGAGATGTTTTTGCCAACGACGATATCTTTGTGCTCTTTGTCTTCAGACGTGCATATTTCGCCGATGATGGGCACATTGGTTATGCGTTTGAGGTCTTCTTTGTCACCGAATACTGGGAAGAACATGCGGCGTAAGAAAATTATGCCTGCAGGAACTGCAAGACCGAAGAGGAATGCGGCTGCGAGGAGGAGCAATTTCCTCGGTGCTACCGGGTATTCGCCCGTGGGGTCGTCGATGAGACGGGCCGTGTTTGTGGCCAAGGTCTTTTGTAAGGCTATTTCTTCGCGGCGCTGGAGCAGGAAGGTGTATATGTCCACTTTGACCTGACGTTCGCGGAAAATCTCGTTGAAACCTTGGTCTACGCTCGGTGTGGCGGCCAATTGGCTGGCATGTCGGCTTTCGAGCGCACGGAGTGAATTGCGTTCGGTGGCAAGGCTGGCTTTGCTTGTTGTGATGTTCTGCAAAATTCTGACCTTGTCGCGGTTGAGTTCGTCCTGCAGGGAGCGAACGAGAGGATTGTCGGGGGTGCTTCCTTCGAGGGCTCGGTTGAACTGGTTCACTTTTCGGTTGTACTCCTCGATAATCTGAGCCATAGTGGTATTGTCGTTGACGATAGCCGGGAGCGTTTGTATCGTGTTGGAGTTAGATACCAGTTTTTCGATTTCTTCGAGTATGCGCAATTGTGTCTCTACCTCCGATTTCTTTTGCTCATAGTCGCTGCGGAGGGAAAGGTTGAGCCTCGATTGTTCCTGAATGTTTGTTACGTTGTGTGTCTGTCGGTAATCTTTGAGCCTGTTCTCGACGTCGCTGAGTTCGTTTGAGATCATTACAAGGCGATCGAGAATGAAAGCCTCGGTCTGTACGGCCGAACGGTTTTTCTCTTCGATTATGTTCTTGTTATAGAAGTCGACGAGTGTCTCGATAATATCGGAGCCTTCTTTCTGGCTGTTTGTGAGCAGGCTTACGCGGATGATCTTCTCCGATTTTTTTGCGAATTCGATATTGAAAGCCTCCGACAGTTCTTTGGCAGCCATCATCGGGCTGACGATTGTAATTTTTTCGGTACCTTTGAGGGTATCGGCCGGAGCCTTGTATAGGGTTACAGTGCCGTTTGTCAGCTCGAAAGTGTAGGGGAGGGTGATGTCTTTAAATTCTTTCTCCTCTTCGAGTATATCAGCCTCGACTTCGAATTTTGTTTTGACTTCAACGTCGTATTTATCGTTTTTGTTAGCCGATACTTCGATGAAAATCGGAAGTTTCAACTCGACCAATGATGCAGAGTCGAGTTTCGCTGATATCGGGTTCTTCTTGTACAATGGTTTGTCGCGGAAGAATCCTTTCTGGGCGTAGGAGTATGTCAGGCCGAGCGAGTCGACAATCTTTACCAGATTGTTGCGCGATTTCAGTACCTCGAGCTCAGTTTCGTCGATGAAATTTTTGAAAGCGACCATTGGATTGGCTGCTTCGCTGAGATTGAATGCGTTACGTGAGTTGGTATTGTTGTCGTTGAGATATATCGACGACTCCATGTTGTATACCGGTACAGTCGTGACAATTTTGTAAGCGGCAAGAATGAGGCATATCACAACACTCAAGGCAAACCATTTCCAATTTGCAAGGAAAGCAAGCAACAGGCCTGTTGTATCGAAATTTTCTTCTTTTTCGATTGAGTTGTTCAGGTTATTGTTGTCCATATTTTATTATTTGGAGAGGTTTATGATACCGACAATAAGCGAAGATAGCGAAGAGATGCCGCTTACGATTGTGATTGTAGCCGAAGCTGCAGGGCTAAGCTGCCATGCACCCTGGCGCATGGAGCTATTGGGGGTCACGTAGATGAAGTCGTTCTGCTGCAAGGTGTAGTAGGGTGACAGGAGGAGGTTGCGGTCGTGAAGGTTGAGTTTGTGGACTTCGCGAGAGCCGTCGGGGTTTGTGCGGTAGAGAAGTATGTTCTCGCGGTCGCCACGGATATCGAGGTCGCCGGCCATCGAAATTGCCTCGAGGAAAGTCATGCGCTCGTTTTTACTTTGGTAGACACCGGGGCTTCTGACGGCTCCGGCAACAGTGACACGGAAGTTCATCAGTCGGATATCGACCGAGGGCTTCTCTTTGACATATTTGGGATATATGGCGTTGCATATGTCGCGTGCGACTTCCTCCTTGGTCTTTCCGGCTACCTCAATCTTGCCAACGAGTGGGAAATCGATGGTGCCGTCGGCGTTGACGAGGTAATATTCGGTCGACACTTCCAGACCGGTGGTACCGTATTGGTTGTAAGTGCGGTTCATGTTGAGGATATTGCCTTTCTCATCCACATAACGTCCTTTGTTGAACGGAGCTACGGCGTCCATTTTTTCACCAGTCACATCGATGTTGAGCAGGTCGCCGACAGTTATTATCGGGTCGGACTGTACAGGTAACTGTGATAATACCTCTTTGGGCAAATTTTCGGCATCTACGAGATAGGGCACTTTTTTAGGCGCGCTGCAACCGGTTAGCAAGGCTGCTGCGATGGCTGCGATAAGCGCCATCCGGTGTATCATTCTCATTTTTATAAAATATGCGTGAAAGCTATTTTTCTGGTTTTTGTTATTCTGTGCAAAGTTACAGACTTTTTCTTAATTTTGCAACAAAATCGCGCCAAGAGCGTATTGATAGAAGTAAACAGCCTCTAAAAGACAGATAATGATTACCAATACAGATTTGCCGATAGAAACGCATCCGTGGGCGCCGTTTATTCCCGACGGGGCTAAAGTCTTAATTCTTGGCACATTTCCACCCGGAGAGCATCGTTGGAGCATGGACTTTTTCTATCCTAACCCGACTAATGATTTCTGGCGTATCATGGGGCTACTTTACTTCGGAGACCGAAACGCCTTGTATGATTCCGGACAGCGCCGCTTCGATATCGCGGCCGTGAAACAACTCGTCTGCGAGCGAGGAATAGCTCTTGCCGATACCGGGTACAAGATATGCCGGCTCAAAGGTAATGCGTCAGATAAGTTTCTTGAGATTGTAGAGGCAGTGAACCTTGCTTCCTTGCTTGATAAGATGCCTGGGTGCTCCACCGTGGCAACTACAGGAGAGAAGGCCGCGGCTGTCGTGGCGGAGCAGACTGGTACCGATGTGCCGAAAATGGGATGTCATGTTGCCGGGGACAGCGGCCTGACGATATGGCGGATGCCGTCGACCAGCAGGGCTTATCCACTGGCTTTGGAGAAGAAAGCGGAATTTTATGCCGCGTTGTTGCGCTCTTGCGGAGCTTTATAGTATTTTCTGGTAAAATACATCGTTGAGGTAAAGCCCGAATTTGTAGCCGGCGTCGCGTATGACTCCGACTCGTTCGAAGCCGGCACCTTTATGGAGCCGCTCGCAGGCTTCATTACCATCAGTAATGCACGAAACGAGAGTGTGTGCTCCCATTATCCGGGCTTCGCTGATCACACTTTCGAGCAGACGGCGTCCGGTTCCTCGCCCGGTGTAGTTGTGATGGAGATATATCGTTATTTCCCATGTGGCGCTGTAGACCGGATCGGGATGGAAGGCGTGGGCGTAACAGTAACCGGTAATGACTCCGTCTTCTTCGGCGATATAGAACGGGTAGTGGCCGACGACAGGGGTGAGTTGCTCCCTTATGTCATCGGCACTGCGCAGGCGGTTTGAGAAAATGGCTGTGCTGCTCTCGATATAGTGATTGAAGATGTCAGCGATGCCTGCTGCATCGTCAAAAGTTCCTTTTCGTATCATAAAAAAAGCCGTTCTCGGTTAAGAACGGCAATGTTGTGTGTCACTTGGATAGCTTATTTGCCTCCGATGTGGTCGGAAACAGAAAGCGAATAGCGACCTTTGGCGCGACGGCGAGCGAGGACCTTGCGGCCGTTTGCTGTTGCCATTCTTTCACGGAAGCCGTGCTTGTTAACGCGCTTACGGTTAGAGGGTTGGAATGTTCTTTTCATTGCCTTATCGTGATTTTTCTTATTGTTTGCGTAGTTTCGGAGTGCAAATTTAGATATTTTTGTCGTTATCTCCAAAATTTATTGAAACAAAATTTAGACCAGTGGTCATAAAGTGGTCAGAACAGGGCTGAAAAGAGCTTCCGGGAGGTGTTACTTCAATACTGAAACAGCGCCTTTGTAGTCGGGTTCGTCGGTGATCTCTCCGACGAGGTCGGAAAATATCACTTTATGGTCGCAGTCGAGGACTATAACAGCACGTGTAAGCAGACCGGCGAGGGGTCCGTCGACAAGTTGCAGGCCGTATTCTTCGGCAAACATCGGGGAGCGGAAGGCTGATGCTACCGTTACGTTTTCGATGCCTTCGGCGGAGCAGAAACGTCCCATTGCGAAAGGAAGGTCCATCGATACGCAAACGACCACAGTGTTGTCGAGAGCGGCAGCTTCTTTGTTGAAACGGCGAACAGAAGCGGCGCATACAGGAGTGTCGAGACTCGGGAATACGTTTATTACCACACGTTTGCCTTCGAAGTCGGCGAGCCGTACTTCGGATAGGTCTTTGCCGGCGAGTATGAAGCCGGGAGCTTTAGAGCCTACAGCCGGAATATTGCCGTAGGTATGGCACGGGGTGCCTTTAAAATAAACTGTCTGCATTAATTAGAGTATTTTGAGTTGGTTGCTTTCTGAATAACAACCGAATCGAGTTCTTGGTTGTATCCGACCTGAATATCGGCGACATGCCCGTCGGGACTGACGAAGATAAATGCCGGAGTCGTGTTGCCGACTCCGCAGTCGCGTGCGGCTCCGCCGGCGTTGATGAGCAGGCTTTCGCCAGGCCGGATGTTGTCGACGATTTCGGTAACGTCTTCGGGCCGGTGGTCGAGGAATGCCCATACGACATCGGTCTGGAACGGCAAGGAGTCGACGCCTTTGCGCACGCTGCCGATTACCTGTGGCGTGCTGCCGACAGTGGTTTCGACAAAAACGAATATGGTTGGAGCGGAGAAGCTTTCTTCCCGTTCGTGGACATATCTTTCGCCTGTGGCTGTCGGCGCGGCGATGCGAGGCAGGGGGCGTCCGGGAAGTGTGGTGAGGGAGAATGTGCTCTCGCGGAATTTTTCGAAAGCTTCGGGTTCGGCTGCAACAAGAGCGTCGTACGAGATTTCGGTAGCGGCGGCCGGTTTGGCCGAGCTGTATTTTATCGCGATGCTCTGTTCTCCGATTTGCCCGGGATTGTTTTCAAGTTCGATGTTGCGAGGGAGGTATGTCGTGGGGTCGAGGATGTATGTGTACTCCATCGCGTCGATGCCGTTGATGCGGCGCACACCCTCGACCACGACAGCTTTCGAACCACTGACAATAGTGTCGGGGGTGATGTGTGTGGTGTAGGTCGAATCAGAGGCCATGAGTTCGAATTGTTCGCCGATGAACTGTGGCAATATTTCGGCGAACTGTACCTGTCTCTGCACACCTCTTGCGGTAAAGCCGAGAGGGGCGAATGGATCGGGGTTTTCGGCGTAATGGTACTCCTGGAGTCTTTTGTCGCGGAAGCGGAAATGCGATTTGTCGAAATAAGCCGAGAAGCCTCTGGCGATGCCTCCTGGAGATGGCAATGACCATGTTATGATGTATTCGCAAGGCGCGAGGGTGTCGGCCGGGGCCGCTTTGCTCTGGAGGGCGACGGTGTAGGCGACGGGATCGGATAGCGAAGCAAGGAGGAGGTCGTATGTCGCGGTATCGGTATAGCACTCTGTTGCTTTCAATGCCGCTCCTATCTCTTTGAGATCGAGGGCAGCAGACGTGACAGGGGCTGCCGAAACCAGCGCCAGGGCATAAAGAACAGTACCGTGAAGTTTCATAATGCGATGTATATTTTAACTTATAACGACGGCGGAGGGAGAATAGTTCGGGCAAAAATCAAAAAAATTTAAAAACGAAGGATAAATGTCGGTGAAAAAAATGTATTTTTGCGAAACAAACTATACCATTATGGACAATCAGAAATTTCTTCATACTGCGGCTCATATCAGCAATATCATCACTTCAGTATCTCTCCCCATGAAGGCGGCCGGCAAAGAAAGTCAGTTGGCATCTGTCAAATCGGCCCTTGATGCGGTGGTTAATAATCCTGTCGTGGTACTTGTGTGCGGTGAGTTCAAACGCGGAAAGTCTACTTTTATCAATGCGTTGATAGGGCGGCGTCTATGTCCGACCGACACAGATATCTGTACTTCGGTTGCTTCGGTGATAAGCTACGGGCCGAAAGCGAAGGCCAAACGCTGGTTCGGTGATTTCGGCGACATGCGAAGCGAGGTAATTGATATTGATGATCTCGAAGATTATGCCGTAGGCTCGGCCGAAGAGATTGACAATACGATATTTATCGAAATCGAGATGCCTCTTGAAGCACTCAAGAACGGTCTGACGATAATTGATACACCGGGTGTCGGCGGACTTGACCCACGCCATGCAGCGGTGACTAACTTTTTGATACCTCGAGCTGATGTGGCGGTGTTCATGACCGATGTCAATGAGCCTATGAGTTCGACCGAAATGGCTTTCTACCGCGACCATATCCTGAGGTCGGCCCGAAAGTCGCTGGTTGTGGTCAACAAGAGTGATCTCAAACCGGCTGACGAGACGGCTGAGATACTGGCTGATACAGTGGCCAAGCTCAAGACTTATTCAGGTCAGGCCGAGGCTGAGATAGAAGCTGTCGCTGTGAGCTCTGTCGCCGAGGCATACCCCGATCAGGGTTTCGGCGAAAGTAATTTTGAAGCCATGCGCAAAATCATAGCCGAGAAGGCCGATGATTACCGTCAGAGCCATCTCGATGTAGTGGCTGCAGATTTAGATGAGCTTATAAGTCTTGTGTTAGCTCCGCTTCAAGCTCAGCTCAATCAGATAGACAGCCCGGATATCGATCAGGTGGGAGAACTGACCAAACGTAAAAACGAACTTGATAAGGAGATTGCAAATCTGACGGATCCGAACAGCGAGTTCCGCAATAAAATCTCGTCAATCATCAGTGTCAAGCGAGAGGAATTGCTTACGTATCTCAACAATGCTACAGTGGAGATGCAAAATTCTAATCTGCGCAAACTGATGGATGATCCCAGGGCCTCAGCCGATGATGGCGGTGTGTGGATGGGCCGTATGCTCAATGACATGCTCACTTATCTATCGTCGGATATTGCAGTGCGCCTCAATGAGATGTTTGCCAAAATCGCGGCAATGCCGGAGTTCGGCGGTAATCTCAAGTTCTCGGCCAAGCAGTTTGAGGTTGATATAGCATCCTGCAACATCGAGGAGAAGCTGCCTTGGCACAAGCGAGTGCTTGCCGGCATGAGCGGTATGGGTATCTGCACGATAGCGTTCGGTCTTCTTGGTCAGTTCGTGCCAGTGGTAGGTCAGATAGCAGTTGCCGCAGTTGGCGGAGGTGTCATGGCCCGAAATATACACGATGCAGTGCGTAACCACAACGAACAGGGTCTCAGACAGATATATCAGCCTCAGATCACGGCCACGCTGTCGAACCTGCGCACTTATGTCGACATGCGTTTCCAAGATTTCCAGCATGAATGGCTTAAGGTTGTGACTGACCGTGCGCAGGAGTACCGCAGCAGTATCCAGGAGTCGCTTGCACAGATACAGCAGATAAAGCAACAGATGGCACAGGCTGTGAACATGAGGGTGAATGTTCAGAATAAGATGAAACCGTTGGAAAAGGCCCGTGAGGCACTCGCCGCTTTATGAATCTTCAGACCGGACATATAGCCGAACGACTTGCCGATATACGCCGTCTTGTGCCCGGCGATGGTGTTTTTGTGCCTCTCGCTGATGCGCTCGACAGGGCCGTGACCACAATCGTACAACCGATGCAGCTCGCTATCATAGGCAAGATAAGTTCATCGAAATCGACCCTTGTGAATGCTATATTGGGAAAGGATGAACTGTTGCCAACCGGTCAGAAAGAGGTCACATTCAATGTGTGCTGGCTCAAGTATGGTGATCCTCGGTCAGATGTAGTGATTCACCATAAGGATGGTTCGCCCGAGCGGCGAGTGCCAAGATCGCAGCTTGATGCCTTGGCAACCATAGAGGGTGGCAATCTCGATAATATCAGTTATATAGAGATATTTGATGACAGCGAAATCTTGCGCCGCATAAATATCATCGATACTCCCGGTCTTGATGCTTTGCGCAACAAGGACTCCCGGAATACTCTCGATTTTATCGCATCGGTTCGTCCGGATGCAGTCATCATGCTCTTTACACATTCGGTGAGCGGCAATGTGCTCGATATCGTGAAGGAGTTCAATGCAGAATCGGCCTTTTCGCCACTCAATGCACTGGGAGTGCTTACCAAAATCGATGTGTTGTGGCAGGAAACCATACCGCGCGAGAAGACAGCCCTCGAGATATCGCGCAAGACGGTGAAAAACCTTGCGAAACGCAACCCGATGCTCAAGAAGACTATTTTTGAGATGTATCCGGTGTCGGCGCTACTGTTTCTCGCTGCAGTAACGTTTACCGAAGAGATGCTCGAAGATATTAGAAGCGCATATCTTGCAGATCCCCAGGGCTTGGGTAAGTCGCTTGTCAAGGTAGACACTTTCCTTGAAAACGAAGCGACTGGTATACCACCCGAGCGTCGCCGAGCAATTATTGATGCCATAGGTCTTTATGGTGTCTCACTGGTGCGTGACGCGCTTGCAGCCTCTCCAGGGCTTACACTTGCTGATATGCGTGAGATATTCAAGAAGGAGAGTGGGGCAGATGTGTTTGTGAAGACACTTTACAATCATTTCGGGCTGCGCTCCGACCTTATCAAGACAGAAGGTATCTGCCAGCATATACGAGGAGCTATACGCCGGGTGCGCGGCCGCATATCGAACCCAGCCCATGCGGCTCTTTTAGGGCAGATTGACCAGAGGGTGGCCGACACATTTGCATCGCTTGCGCAGGAGCACCGTGAGTATGAACTGCTGAATGCTATCTATAACAACGATATAGACCTCGATCCGGCAGATGCCGAAGAATGTTGCACAGTGTTTGGCGAACATGGAACATCTGCACCCCGGTTGCTTGGAATGCCGCCAGGCTCAAGTCCAGAAGAAATGCTTGCCCGAGCACTTGAACGGGAAAACAGCTGGCGAGCCACCATCGCCAGAGAACCTGACCCGGATGAACGCCGGTGGATGACGGTTGTGCTCGGGTCGTATACCCGTCTGCGCCTTCGTATCCAGGAGATGAAATATACACTTCAACTTGCCAAGTCTTTTTTGTACGATGAATGATATGATTAATGAAAAACCAGAGCTTCTGCGGCAGATGAACATGATTCCGTCGCGCGATTTCAAGAACAAGGTAAACAAGCGTCTACGGCTGATGCTTGTCCTTGCAATAGTGGCCGATATAGTTTTCTTAGGTGTATTGGTGACTCTTTCGGCAGTCGACACCCTGCGTCTTCCGCTTGCCGTTTATGTTGTTGTGACGGCGGTGATGGTGATACAATGGTTCGTGTTGCTCAATCTGACGGGTAAGTTCAACAAGGCCATAGACCGCACCGATTATGTCCAGGATTTCGAGATGGCCAAGTTTGTGATCTTTATGCGCTATGGCAAATTCGGTCTTATCAATCTGAAACAATACAAGGTGGCGGTGCCGGCAGAATACGACACCATGGCATGGTGCTCACCCGACGATACGTTGACGGTAACTCGGGGCGGAGAGAGTTTCGTTATCAATACGGACGGTAAAAAGTTGTGATATCAATGAATACGCAAGATAATAAATGGCTATGCATCGACTTCGGGACGTGTAACACTGCGGCTGCTTTCCTTGTCGGTGGCAAGCCTCATCTGGTGAGGTATGGCAACTCGTCGTTTTTTCCGACGGTTGCATGTGTACTCGATTCGGGCGATATACAGGTATGCGGTAATGCGGAGCCTCTACGCGACAAGTTCGCCGAGTTTTTCCAACAGGAGTTCAAGTTGCAGATATCTGATCCGGCGGATATAAACGGCCGCAGTTATCAGGATATTGTAGCCGAGATACTTCGTTTTGTTCGTCATGCCGCAGAACTTGAGAACAACAACAATGCGCTCGACAAAGCGTTGATCACCATCCCGGCTATCTACACAGCCAGCGATCCGCGAAAGGATGTGATGCGTCAGGCCGCTTTGCAGGCCGGTTTTTCGGAGGTCGACTTTCTACCCGAGCCACAGGCGGCTGCGTGCCATTATGCTTATGTGTCGGGTGATAAGAAGCCAGGTCTATCGCTGGTCTATGATCTTGGCGGTGGTACTTTTGATCCGGTGCTGATAGATATGTCGTCGACTCCTCAAATCCTCGGAGAAGGTGGAGTGAGGTGCGGAGGCCAGTTTTTTGATGCCGCCGTCTACAAATATGTGGCGGCTATTATGCGTGATGCCGGCACACCTTTGGCCCGGGCCGACAAACTTGCCGATTATCAGGCTTGCCGCCGGTTGAAGGAAACACTGTCGATAGAGACTTCGGCCACACAGATAATGAGCAATGGCAAGAGTGTAGTACTTGACCGTCCGACATTCGAGGATCTTGTCAAACCGATGATACGCCTTACGCTTGATGCCTGCGACAGTGTGGTGTCGACTTCGGGGCGGAAGTGGGCGGATGTGAAGCAGGTGTTGTTTGTCGGTGGTTCCACAGGCATTCCACTTATCAAAGATATGCTTGAGCATCACCTTCAGTCGCATAATGCGTCGGGAGTGAAGATAATACGGACAATGCAGGGCGAGACTGATAGTTACAATCATCTGTTCGCTACCTGTCTTGGCGGCATCACGACCAAAGCAACCGAACGCCTAGCTGCTATCGGCCATCTTCTACATGGTAGCCGCAAATTTCAGCTCCACGAAGGAGTGAATACTTTCGGTCGCGGCGAGGGCAACGATTTTGTCTTTCCATCGGACAGCCATATGAGCCGCCAGCATTTTACGGTGGAGGTGTTGCCGAAAGGTAACGGATATGAGTATGTGTTGAGGAGTCTGAGCCAGTCGAACTCAACCATACTCAATGGTACGGAGCCGATTGACTGCCGCTATGGCGGTTTCTGCCGTGATAAGGCGGTGATTTGCAACGGTGCCGAAATATTGGCCGGTCGCACTATGTTTATTCTTGAGAGTTAAGCACCTTTTAACTATGGCAAATATCAACGGATTTGAATTAGTAGAACCTCCACACCGCGGAGGAATGGCGATGGTATACCAAGGGCGCAAAGGGTCGTTCCGGAAGGCTTTCAAGCTTTTGTTGCCTGACAAGGCAGCCAATAATGCGAAGCTGTCGACGATGTTTCTGCAGGAAGTGTCGTTCATGTCGAGGCTCAATCATCCTAATATAGTGGCATTTCACAATGCTTATCCATATCAGTTCAGCGACGGGCGTACAGTGACCGTACTCGAAATGGAATGGCTGGACGGAATGGACCTCCAGAGCTATATCGAGAAGCGTAATGGCGGTCGCGGAATGAGACCTGCCGAGGTGAAACGCATAGCCCTGCAGGTGATAGCCGGAATGCGCCATGCCCACGGTAAGCAGATATTGCATCTTGATTTGAAACCGTCGAATCTATTCCGGACTACTGACGGTTATATCAAGATTATCGATTTCGGGATAGCTAAGGTGGTGGGTGATAACGCGTCGATTATCGATGGCGCCCAGAACAAGACGATGATGACCACGACAGGACAGACGACATTCAAGGGGACGCTTCCGTTTGCTCCGACAGAGCAGCAGATAGGGGCTAAACTGACATTTGCAACAGATGTCTTTTCGTTCGGCTGGACGCTTCACTATCTCCTTACCGGTACCAATGACCCGGCAGTGACCGTTTCGGATCCACTTTTCAGTGCAATAATAGACAAGTGTACCCAGCAGAACCCCAACAAGCGCTATCAGAACTTCAAGGAGATAGAAGATGCGCTCAACGGCCCGTCGACGGCTACTCAGGTGCGATGTGGCAACGCAGCCTGCCGACGTATGCTTGAGGCGACATTCAAGGTCTGTCCTTATTGCGGTACTCCGGTAGCCAAGCCCGAAGCCCCCAAAACGTCGTCGCCGGGAGTGGTGACCTGCCGTCACTGCGGCAAGTTGACCGACAAGAGGTATCGCTTCTGCACGAATTGCGGTATGAGCCTGACTCAACAACCGGGTACGGTATTGTGTCCACATTGCCATAAACAGACCGACAAGCGCTACCGTTTCTGCATCAATTGTGGCAAGACTCTTGTATCGGCTCCTGCCGACCCTCCAAGACCGTCGAAAAGCGTTGTGACGTGTTCAAAATGCGGACAGAAGACTTGGCTGAGGTCGGACGGTAAGACCAGATTTTGTATTCATTGCGGTAATAAACTAAATATATAAGTATATAACTTACTTACTGATTATGGCAAACAACAAACGATGCACTTCTTGTGGCGAATCTAATCCTGGTACGGCAAAATTTTGCCGTGCGTGCGGAGCAAAGTTTACACAGTCTACCCAAGGGGATGGTAAGGGTAGTTCAGAACCGTCGGACAGCAGCAGTTCAAACTGGGGGTGGCTTGCGTCTCCGGTTGTCGGATATGCTTTGTTCAAACTGATACAACTATTGAGTAACTGAATATGGCAGACAGGCGTATATGCCGTGATTGTGGTACCGACAATTCTCCCGAGGCTGTCTTCTGCCGTTATTGCGGTGGAAGGATGACGGTACAGTACGGCTATCGGCCTTCGAACTATAAACCGGGCCCGACAAATTGCCGCTATTGCGGCCGCCGTATATGGATAAAGGCAGATGGCACAACGACCCATTGCATTTATTGCAATCGCAGAATAATGTGATAAGTAAGTAGCGCAAATTAGTTTATTACGACTGTAAACTCCTCACAATATGATTGAAATCAAAGAAATAAAAACGTTTTGCCAACTTGGACCAAGAGATAATCAGGAAGACTGCATCATGCCTAAAGAACCAACGACGAGCAACCGTGTGCTTGTGCTTTGCGACGGGATGGGCGGTCACGGTCATGGAGAGGTGGCTTCCCGGATTGTTGCCGAAACGGTGTATGATTACCTGACCGGGCTTGATGCCGACGAGTATACCGGTGCTGATATCCAGGCGGCTGTGGATTGCGCGTCAGAGGCTTTATGTGCCGGAAAGATTGCCGACGAAGAACGGGTGATGGGTACGACTCTTGCGGTGGCGGTGATGAACAGAAACTGTCTGATGGCAGGGCATGTCGGCGACAGCCGGGTGTATCTGTTCGGTAGAGACGGTCGCATAAAATTCCGCACGACCGATCATTCGTTGGTGGCAGAGGCGGTTGCAAACGAAATCATTACTGAAGATGAAGCATTCGACAATCCGTACAAGAACAGGATAACGCGTGCCCTTATGGCTGATAAGGCTCATGCCGAGGCAGAGATAGATGTCGTCAATGTGTGTGATGGCGATATTCTGATGCTTTGCAGCGATGGTGTGAATGATTGTCTTCGCGACTCGCGCCTGGAGGAGGCGTTTACTGCCTTCGATTTTGCCGATGGAGCTGATGCGATACGGCGTCAATGCGAGGTTGCGTCGGGAGATAACAATACAGCGTTGATAGCGCTCTTGGGTCAGGATGAAGTGGGTGAGCTTGAGGTGCAAGAGGCGGAACTGGAGATGCCGGGGAAACTGTGCCCGGGTTGTGGAGCGGCAATTGTGGCTGATGCGAAGTTCTGTCCGATGTGCGGTTGGGAGCTTGACGGCATAATTACCGATGATCTGAAAACAGAACCAGAGCGCGGAGGGAATTTATTTAAGAAATTTATCGGTGCGTTCAGGAGAAAAATATAATAAGACAACGTAAACTAAACAATAAACTACTCATTATGGCAGACAGACTAAATATCAACGGACTTATCGGGCGTCCTGACAATATCTACCGGCAACATGCCGATGATACGTGCGCTATAAAATCGCAGCAGCTGATATTGAAGGAATATGGTATCGATGTGACGGAAGAGGAACTGGTGCAGATATCGATGCAACACGGATGGTACAGCGGTGACGGAAGCGGCACGATGTGTATTGATATCGGGCGGTTACTTGCAGAGGCCGGTATACCAGTGACGCAGCGTATCGACGCAAATATATATGATATCGCAGACCAACTGGCCAACGGGCATCAGGTTATCGTGACGGTAGACAGCAGCGAGCTATGGGAGGGTGGTATACTCGAATGGCTCAAGGATCTTTTCTTTGGCGACCAGATGGACCATGCGTTGCTTGTGGTGGGAATAGACAATACAGACCCGGATAACCCGATGGTGCTCGTTACCGATCCGGGTTCGGGAGAGGCATGCAAGCCTTATCCTCTCGACCAGTTTATGGATGCGTGGGGTGACTCGCATCATTTTATGGTTTCGACCGATATCCCGACACCTACATGTATCGAGAACTTTGAGGCATCGGGTATCACGGATATGCATTTGCCTGAGGTTGCCGGTGTTCCTTACAACGATTTCCTCGATTTCCAGGCTTACAGCCACCAGATAGATCAGTCGCAGCTTGATACGCTCAATACGATGTTTGATGCCTATGACCCTGCGGCTTACTGGAACTTCAACAATATGCTTGATACATACAATCTGCCGATGTGGGATATGAATCTGTTCCCTCCGGTGACTCCAGTATGGAATCCGTTTGAATATGATTACAATTCATTTGGTTTCGGAGGTATGTCTGATCCTTTCATATCGGAGTCGTTGCCGACTTCGTATGATCAACACCGTCTTGATACACTCAGTGAGCTATATAGTTCGGCACAGGAGCATTACCAGCAGTGCATGGACGACGGGATGTATATTTCGGCCACGATGTGGCAGCAACAGATGCATGAACTGCAAGGCGATATCAATGATATGACCTTTGGCAGTTGATTTGTCGCTTCGCTCTATACGAGGTTAACTGGGGAGTCTCCGCTTCGCGGAAGCTGTCGTCGCCTTTTTGCACAACTCGGAGAGTCGCGCTCCTAATGATGCTGATTTGTTGGCACGGTGGAGCGTCGTGGTGCTTGTCTGTCACCAATATAGGGTGAAGGAGGCGCTGTCGAGTTCGGCGGTGACCGGTGGACGTAGTTTGGCGACTGTGACTTCGCCGCCGCAGACCTGGGGGTATGCCGAGCATATGGAGTGCTGTATTCTGCCGGCTACGTGTTCGATGAGTTTCGATGGCTGCGACATTTCGTCTTTTATTATTTCGATGATGGAGGCGTAGTTGATGGTGTCGGCCACGTCGTCGGTCTCGACGGCGGCAGGTATGGGTATGCGTATTGTGACATCTACCGTAAAAGTATTGCCGACAAGGGTTTCCTGAGGGTCTACGCCATGACGGGCGTAGACCCTCAGTCCTTTAACCGAGATAGCAGCAGAGGTCATGATCAACGGCGACGGCGGCTTTTTTTCTTGCGGTTGCCTACTTTTTCGCTTGTTGGCCTTCCTGAGCGTTGTTTCTTGAGATCGGCGATGCTGCGGGCCGGGTTGTGCTCGTCGACGAGAGCGAGGTCGAGTTGTTTTTTCTGGAGGTCGGCGCGAGCTACCTGTACTGTCACGGCATCGCCGAGACGGTAGCGGTGATTGTGAGCGCGTCCAACGAGGCAGTAGTTACGGTCGTCGAAGTCGTAGTAGTCGTCGGCAAGGTCGCGGATGGGGACGAGGCCTTCACATTTGTTTTCGTCGAGTTCGACGTATAGACCCCACTCGGTGACACCGGATATGACGCCGGTGTATACTTCGCCGAGCCGGTCGGCCATATATTCGACCTGTTTGTATTTGATGGAGGCGCGTTCGGCACTCGAGGCGAGTTGTTCCATGTCGGAGGAGTGTTTGCACTCGTCTTCGAGTTTCTGGAGGTTGACGCTTCGTCCGCCGGCCAGATACCGGGCCAAGAGACGGTGTACCATCATGTCGGGGTATCGGCGTATGGGCGATGTAAAGTGTGTGTAGTAGTCAAAGCCCAGGCCGTAGTGGCCGATGTTGGTAGTGGTGTATATGGCTTTTGCCATCGACCGTATGGCGAGTGTGGAGAGGAAGTTTTCTTCGCCTTTGCCTTTTATGTCGGCCAGCATCTTGTTGAGGGACCGGTTGATATCTTTAGCCGATCCTTTGGTCTTGAGTTTGTAGCCGAACACACGCGCAAGGTCGGCGAGGTTGGACAGCCTGTCGGGGTCTGGTACGTCGTGGACACGGTAGACGAAAGCCTTGGCTTTCTTCTTGGCCGGTACGACACCGATAGCTGAAGCTACTGCCCTGTTGGCAAGGAGCATGAATTCCTCGATGAGTTTGTTGGCATCTTTGGATTCCTTGAAGAATACGGATACGGGATGTCCTTTGTCGTCGATGTCGAACCTCACCTCCACCCGGTCGAAGTCAACGGATCCGCTGTCGTAGCGGTTTTTGCGGAGTGCCTTGGCCATGCGGTCGAGGGTGAGTATTTCGTCGGCAAAGTCGCCCTTGCCAGTTTCGATGCGTTCCTGGGCTTCTTCATATGTGAAACGGCGGTCGGAGCGTATGACAGTGCGTGCGATGCGGTGCCCGAGGACTTTTCCGTCGGCGGTCATGGTGAAGATTACCGAGAAGGTGAGTTTGTCTTCGTCGGGGCGCAGGGAGCATATGCCGTTGCAAAGATGCTCGGGGAGCATGGGTACGACGCGGTCGACGAGGTAGATGCTTGTGGCGCGTTCTTTGGCCTCGCGGTCGATTATGGTGTCGGGGTGGACGTAGAATGTGACGTCGGCAATGTGTACGCCGACTTCGTAGTTGCCGTTGTCGAGTTTGCGTATCGAAAGGGCGTCGTCGAAGTCTTTGGCGTCGTGGGGGTCGATAGTGAATGTGGTGACACCACGCATGTCCTCTCGCTGTGCCACGACTTCGTCGGTGATGCCGGGTGTGATCTTATCGGCGGCTTTCTCTACCGATTCGGGATAGCGGTAGGGCAGACCGAATTCGGCCATGATCGCGTTTATCTCGGTGTCGTTTTCCCCGGCAGCACCGAGGACATCGAGAACTTCGCCTTGTGGGTTTTTTGCGTCATCGGGCCAGTTTGTGATGCGTACAACGGCTTTGTCGCCGGTTTTTCCTCCGCGCAGCTTAGCTTTAGGAATGTATATGTCGGTGGCGAGATACTTGCTGTCGGTGAGGAGGTAGGCGAAGTGTTTGTCGACTTTGAGGGTGCCGATGAATGTCTGGTCTTTCCGCTCGGTTATGTCGATGACTTCGGCTTCGGGTTCGGCGCCTCTTACGCGAGCGGCGATGGTGACTTCGACTTTGTCGCCATTGAGTGCGTGCATCGAGTTGCGCTCGGCAACGAATATTTCTTCGGCGGTGTCGTCGGTAATGACGCTGTTTTTGCCGTTTGAGCGGCGGACGAATGTGCCAGTCGCTTTTGTAGACCGTTGCGGCAGCCTGTATTTGCCGGGGGCTACTTCGAGTAGAGCGCCGTCGAAGGCCATCTCGGCCAGATACATGGCCACGTGGCGTTGTTCGGCCGGCGCGTTAAGCCCGAGGGCGGATGAAATCTGCCGGTAGTTGAATGTGCCGGTAGGATTGCCGGCTATGTATGTGTCTATGTTGAGGCGTATTCGGCCTACGTTTTTCTTTGTGTTTGTGTTTTTGGCCATGATGGGTAGTAATGTGTTTTGTGCCGGCGCGATGATATTTGTAACCCCGGGTATGTGTAAATAACAAACCCGGGGCTTGAAGAGTTGGCTTTAGGCGTCGATGGTGGCGTATGTGGCGTTTGCTTCGATGAAGTCGCGCCTCGGGCCTACGTCTTCGCCCATGAGCATCGAGAATATGCGGTCGGCTTCGGCCGCGTCGCTGATCTGCACCTGCTTGAGGATGCGGTGCTCAGGCGACATGGTGGTGTAGCGGAGCTCTTCGTCGCTCATCTCGCCAAGACCTTTGTAGCGTTGGATCTGTGTGCGCTCGCCGTACTTTGCGATGAATTGCTGCACCTGAGTGTCGTTCCAGCAGTATTCCTCATTCTTGCCCATCTTGCATTTGTAGAGTGGCGGAGAGGCGAGGAAGAGGTGTCCGTTTTCGATAATGGGCCTCATGCGGCGGAAGAAGAATGTCATCAGGAGCGTTGCGATGTGTGCGCCGTCGACGTCGGCATCGGTCATGATGATGACTTTGTGGTATGCGAGCTTGGAGAGGTTTGGTGCCTTGGGGTCGTCTTCGGTGCCGATTGTCACGCGGAGGGCGCGGAAAAGGCTGGTGATTTCCTGGTTGTCGAAAATTTTGTGGTCCATCGCTTTTTCGACGTTCAGGATTTTGCCTCGGAGCGGCAGGACGGCCTGAGTGCGTCGGTCGCGCGCGAGTTTGGCTGTACCGCCTGCGGAGTCACCCTCGACGAGGAAAAGCTCGCAGTCTTCGGCTGTGTGGCTTGAGCAGTCGGTGAGTTTGCCGGGGAGTCCGCCACCGAAGAGGGGCGATTTGCGCAGAACTTTCTGACGTGCAGCCATAGCAGCATGGCGAGCCTGTGCTGCGAGAACGACTTTCTCGACTATGACTTTTGCTTCTTTGGGATGCTCTTCGAGGTAGTTGCCGAGGGCTTCGCTGATTGCCGCGGCTACTGCCGGGGCGACCTCACTGTTGCCGAGTTTGGTTTTTGTCTGTCCTTCGAACTGGGGTTCGAGCACTTTTACCGAGATGACGGCTGTGAGACCGTCGCGGAAGTCGTCGCCGGCGATTTCTACTTTGGCGTTTTTGAGGAGGTTGTTGTCGTCGGCATATTTTTTGAGGGTTGTGGTGAGACCGCGGCGGAAGCCGGTGAGGTGTGTGCCGCCCTCGATGGTGTTGATGTTGTTGACGAAGGAGTAGATGTTTTCGTTCTGAGTGGTGTTGTAAGTCATGGCGACTTCAACGGGTATGCCGGCTCTCTCGGTGCTGAGATGTATGACGTGAGGAATGAGCGGTTCTTTGCTTGAGTCGATGTATTCGACAAATTCCCTGAGACCGTCGCGGCTGTAGAATGTCTCTTTGCGCGGATTGCCTTCGCTGTCGAGCTGCCTCATGTCGGCGAGGTGGAGCGTAATGCCGGCATTGAGGAATGCGAGGTCGCGGAGGCGATTGGCGAGGGTGTCGTAGTTGTAGACGGTGGCAGTGAAAATGCTTGCGTCGGGTTTGAATGTCACTGTCGTGCCGGTGTGGTCGCTTTCGCCTACGATCATCAGTTCGGTCGTGGGCTTGCCGCAGCTGTATTCCTGGGCATATATTTTGCCGTTTCGGCGTACTTCGGCACGCAGATATGTCGAGAGTGCGTTCACGCACGATACGCCCACGCCGTGGAGGCCGCCGGAAACCTTATAGGAGCCTTTATCGAACTTGCCGCCGGCATGGAGGACGGTGAGGACGACTTCGAGGGCGCTTTTGTGTTCTTTCTCATGCATGTCGACGGGTATGCCTCGGCCATCGTCGACAACGGTTATGGAGTTGTCTTCGTTGATCGTTACGTTTATTTCCTTTGCGAAGCCGGCAAGGGCTTCGTCGATGCTGTTGTCAACCACTTCGTATACGAGGTGGTGCAAGCCTTTTTCGGAAATGTCGCCGATATACATCGCCGGGCGCTTACGGACGGCTTCGAGCCCTTCGAGCACCTGGATATTACTGGCGCTGTATTCCTTTTCTTCTTCTGCCATATTCGATTGTTAAATTTCGCCTACTCTACTGGACTGAGGAGCGAAAGTTGAATGTTTGGTTCTTCTTTTTAAGCATACAAAGTTACGAAATTTTCTTGACATGATGAAATTTCGGGGCTTTTTCGTAATTTTACAGCGCGAAAAAAATTCCGGGCGGAGCTTTGTGTCCGTCCTGCGGTAAAAATGTAACGACATGAAATATATACAGACCATATTTTGCGTGGCGGCGGCATTTATGATGTGTTCCTGCTCATTGTTCAACAAAACGGCCAAGGGCGGAGGTGATGCCCCCACGGTGCAGCAACTCAAGGTTGATAAGAAGAAAGGGACTCTCAAGGATATAGAGACTCCTGAGGTGCCGGGGAGTGTGTTGGGCACGCTGCCTACCGAGGCTCAGCTTACGGGTGGCCGCTGGACGGTTGTGTCGGTGGGCGATCTCGAGATTAACGCCGAGGATGAACAGCCTTATATCTATTTCGACTCCAGAGGCCGCTTCTATGCATCGGACGGATGTAATGTGGTGAATGGTGATTATACGATACGGTCGAACGGAGAAATGGTGTTTGCCAACGTACTTTCGACGATGAAGTATTGCCCAGATGTGGAATATGCTCCGGCGGTAGGTAAACTGTTTGCCGATGGTGTGCCGCTCGCTCTCGATTGCCGCCGCATAGGGCAGGACACGTATCTCTACTTCAACGGCAAGAATGGTAATAATGAGGCGATATACCGCCGGCATAATATGGAGTTTCTCAACGGAAACTGGGCGGTGACATCGGCCGACGGCAAGAAGATAAACGATGAGGAGGCCAATATCTTCATTGATGTGGCCGAACTTAAGATACACGGTAATACGGGTTGCAATCATTTCAACGGGGATCTGTATATCGATCCGTTGAGGAGCAATGCTGTCGATTTCTCAAATATGGGCCTGACGCGCATGGCGTGTCCCAAATCGGATCAGGAGCGCCGTATTATGGTCGGGCTCGAGGAGGCTGTGTCGGCCATAGCCGGAAAGAAAGAAGATACGGTGTTGCTGCTCAACTCAAAAGGCAAGGAAGTGATGACTCTCAAGCGCAAAGCTGTCGACGCACGCTGATTTGCCCGGTACCGGGTGTGACCGGTTTCAGAACGAGAACATGCACATGGCTCCTATACGTTTGGCTGAGCGGTGGTCGCCATTGAAGTTGCGCCTGTAACCGAAATCGAATTCTGCACCAACCTGCATACGCGGAGTCATGTTCCAAAACACGTTTACAGCCGATGCTATGCCGTATTTGTAAAGGTCGGGAGCAACCTGATGGCTTGGCAGGAAACGAGTCTGACTGGCCGATATGCTCGCGAAGAGCGACGGCGTGAAGTTGTATTTCATTCCGAGGCACCACCCGAAAGAAGCCGGAGCATAGAGTGTACCCGGTTGCGACGGGTCGGCAACAAGGTCGTTGGCTCCCATCATCAGGTCGCCGCCGAGGCTTGCGTACCCGTGGCCGTAGTTGGCTGTCGCAAACAGAGTGACAGAGCGGTGCGGCGAGCCTGTGGCGCTGAGCTGCAGGGCGCGGCCTATTTTGTTATGGTTGGTGCTGTTGATCAGGTCGCGGTAGGACAAGGTGCGCACTATACCCGATAGGCGTACATGTTGACCCTGTGCCCACTGATACTGGACGAAAGCGGCGAAATCGGGCAACCAGTTGCTCACTGCCGATGTATTTTTGCCGTCGGCGCCGATGGCGGCATCGGGGGTTTCGGCCGATACGGCGAGGTACCATTTGTCTTTTATCACGGGCATGTATCTGACGAGTACAGCAGTCGGAGTCATCTTATTGGCCGGTCCCTGGGCATCGACGGTAGGAGGTATGGCTGCCGGGTCGGAGAATGTCGATGCGGCGTAGCCTACGGTGAGGTTGTTTATGATGGCGTATGCTTTTTTGAGCTTGAAATCGCGCGATTGGTAGCCTGTGAAATCGGCTTCGATATACAGCTGGTACTCCCCGAGGGTTTTATTTTGTCCGAGCACTCTGAAGAACAGGCATGTTCCGGCCGGGGTTGTGCCGAAGTGTCGCATCTCAGACGGATTGGCAGGAATTGGAATCAGAGCCGGCGCGAAGCCCGGAGCCGGAATGGCTCCGCCCCAGTCGTAATATGCACGCATACGGACAGCTCCGCCTATTCCCATCGCGAGTTTGGAATCTTTGCTGAGAAAAAGGAAGTAGGGTGCTCCGGGGTCCATGAAGTGGTGGAACTGGTCGTAGTAAAAAGCCGCGATACGTTGTCGGACAGAGTCGGTGTATTGGCGCAGTTCGTCGCCGTCGGCCGGTTTGCCGTCGATAAATATTAGTTTGTGCGATTTGGCGGTTGAGTCGATGAAGTCGTCGTTGAGGGTGCGTGCGTTTACAAATGTTGCGACAGTGGCGATTACGACAAAAAGCAGTACGATGATACGTTTCATATAGCCGGGCGATAATAATGATGAATATCATGTAAACATCTTAGCCGGACATATTGTTGGGCAAAAATTTAAAAAAAAGCAGAGCACCCCGACTAATTTGTACGCCGGGGTGCTCTGCTGTTGTATCAGGATAGAACTTATTTGTCGCCGGTAAGGGAGATTATAAGTTCCTTTTCGTCTTCAGTGTCGGGAAGGATAGTTACTTTGCCTTCGCGAGCAAGCCAACCCAAAGCAGCGAAAACCTCTTTGTCTTTGAGTTTGGTCATTTTTTTAATCTGTTTTACACCGAGTGCATCGGCGTTGTTGAGTGCAACCCAAACAGAGCCGGCATACATGCCGATAGTTTCTGTGTTCATTGTGTTGAATGTTTAGTTTTGATGTTAGACAATATATGTGTATTTCGAATTTCGGTATGAATTGGCGGCAAAATTACAACAAATTGCTGTAAAAACCTACTGCAATTATAACAAATCATTGTAAAAGTTGGTTCTTTATGGCCTTTTTTGCCCCAGTAACAGCTAAAGTCGGGCCTTTTTTATGAGCAGATGGTCCATCATCGAATTGTAATAACCTTTGTTGTCACATAGCGGATATATGACAAAATGCTTTCCGTTGTTGGCGTCGGTGAAGGTGTTTTGACCTGTCTCGGTGTCGATGTGGATATCTACTCTTTTAAATCCGAGGCGGTTTATTTTGCCGCAAGCGTAAGCCGCGCACCATACTCCGAACGGATCCCAGGCCCAGCGTCCGTTGTCGGTACCGAAAGCATCGAGGGCCTTGGTCACGATGTCGTTGTGGTTGATATCTACAGCCTGCAGGCCTGCGCCACACTCGAGGCGTCCACCTACGTCGTTGGTGAAAAAGAGGATGGGGAATGGCCAGTTTTTGCTTATGTAATCGGCAGCTGTCCTCGCTGCCGGTGCAAACCAGATATTGTTGCATCGACCTTCGGGGTATGTTGCACCTACGACATATAATTGACCACATTTGCGTTTGACCAGCTCCAGCCCGGAGAGGGGAGAGTATTCGTCGGGACCGCTCTTGAGGAGACATTCGATGTTGGTGGTATATCCGGTCGTGACAATATCGACGGGAGTGCGACTCTCCGACAATATCTTTCGGTACATCTTCACGGCATCGAGGTCGCCGATGTTTCCGTCGCTATAGCTGGCCATAAGATCCCAATAGGGAGACTCTTCGGGGATATTGTCGACCGAGCTTTTTCCTATCAACACATCGGGCTTGCCGTCGTGGAGCAGGAAACCGCGTAAAGCCTCGAGGTTATTGGGCCCGTTGACAGAGAATGCCACGCCTTTGAGGTCGATTATGCCGTCGTCGTCGAGAGCGGTGGCTATCCTCAAGGCGCAGGCATCATCGACATCGGTACACATGTCGACATCGACAATCATTTCTTTTCCGGGTGTTGAGTTGAGATACAGTTGGTTTACTTCACGGTCTGTGTTCAGGTCTGTCTCGGCTATATTGCCGGAGTGGCACGATGTGACGATACTTGATATGGCAAGAATTTTAAAGATATTTTTCATTTCAGGCATGTTATTAAGGTTTTAACCATTCGCCGCCCGATGGTAACTGATATTGGAAATCGATAGGGTACCAGCATGAGGCAAAACCTTCTTTGAGGCGGTTTGAGAATACTAATCTAAAAGGGTGCGGACCTTTTTCCAAGGCAATTTGTGACTTCTGCCTGTAAAAGCGTGATGATGTGGGATTGTAGATCAGCCGCCGGTCGGCAATCCATAGTTCATCGGCATTCGATTTGAAAGTGTAGACACCTGTCTGTGGTACATTGACCACACCGCAGTAGACTGCCAGCGAAGGTGATTTAAAATCGAATTTGCTGTTGTCGTATGAGGCGAAAGAATCGATCACAGTGTCGGTATCGAATACGGCTTGTGAGTAATCATTTTCATTTTTGAAGAGTCCGGTAGCCAATGATAGCCTGATTTTATCGTGGTATTCACCATGCATCGCAGGCATGGGTTGCTGTTTCTCTACAACGACCGTACGTACTGGACTAAATTTGCAGGCTGCTGTTTTTGTGCATATTTTAAGAGTGCACGGGTTGTGTATGATGAGTTGTTCCGGCAGTAGCGGAGAGCCTTTTTCGGGCGTGGAGTTGTCGTCGGTATATATCATGGGGAGGTTGTGGCTGTTGGTAAACTCCAATGTCACAGAATCTCCGGTAAAGACACGGTTTGTGGTCAGCTCTCCTTCAGGTATTGGAATGTGGTAGTTGATACCTTTCATGTCTAACCTGACCTGTATGTTTTCGAGTCGTCTTAAAAAATCACTCCAATCCTTGTTGCCAGGTTGCGACCATGCCGTTTCGGCCAGGGCTACTGCTCGCGGATAGAGCATGTACTCTAAAAGCTCGACTGTAGGAGTCCATTCACTCCATAGACAGGCCTGTGTACCGATGACGAAGGACCTGTCTTCTTTGTCAAGACATTCGGGCACAGGTTCAAACTCGTATACGTCTTTGAGCAATGATTGTCCGCCCATAGCAGCCGGTTCGACTTCGTCGGCCCCCTGTGCGGCACAGAGATAAAGTCCGTCGGCCATCGATGCCATTACTACATCGTGGTGCAAGGCTGCCGCTTCAGCACCGCTTTCCGTACCCTTCCAGCTCATTACGGCCGCTCCATCGGGTAGTCCGCCTTCGAGTATTTCTTCCCAGCCGAGCATCCGTTTGCCCAAAGAACCGGAGATGTAGCTTTCCATGCGTTTGATCGCATAGCTTTGCAATTGTTCTTCGACCGAATGTCCACCGTCCGGTTTCAGGTTCAGTTTCGCCGCCAAGGCCTGACAACGCGGACATGTGGTCCAATATTTTTTCACGCACTCGTCACCTCCGATATGGAGATATTGCGAAGGAAACAGGTCTGCAATTTCCTGCAAAACATTTTCCATAAACGAGAAGACAGAGTCGTTGCCTACGCAGAATACATTTTCCTCATAGCCGAATACCTGTTCGCTCTCGAATGGGCCTCCGGTGCATGAAAGTTCGGGAAAGGCGACTAATGCTGCCAGGCTATGTCCGGGAAACTCTATTTCAGGAATTACTTCCACATGATGGCTGTCGGCGAAACTGATAAGTTCCCTTATATCATCTTTCGTATAGTAGAAAGGTCCATATTTTTCACCATTGTATGTTTCCTGGACGGCGGAATGTTCAACCAATTCGGGGTAACGGTCAATATCTATGCGCCATCCTTGGTTGTCGGTTAGGTGGAGATGCAGATAGTTCAGTTTGAGCATCGCCATTACCGAAATCTGACGCTTAAGTTCTTCTATGGAAAAGAAGTGGCGGCATACGTCGATCATAAGTCCCCGGTAGCTGAAACGGGGACTGTCGGAAATTCTGACAGCCGGGACAGACAATACAATATCGGCCGGAACAACGCCTTCTATCTCTGCCGGCAAGAGTTGCAATAAACTTTGGATGGCATAGAACATTCCTGTTTCAGTCGAGGCAGAAAGGATGATGTGTTTTTTGTCAACGTCAATCGTATATCCTTCACTCCCGATATTACGGTCGGTCCGGAGTATGATTGCGTTTTCCCTTTCGCGGTCATACAGCGGCAAGACCATGCCGCTTGCCGCAGCGAGTTTGTCGGCGAGCACACCGGCCTCTTTTTCCCATATCTTCCCATCGATGACTATTGCAGTAGACCTGTCGATAGTGAAAGTACCTTCGGATGTTTCTATCTGTGTGGGTTGTGGAATGATGTGTATGCCCGAATTGTATGTCCTGTCGTCGACCCGTGCATTGCAGGCCATAAGGACGACAGGCAGGATCAATAGCAGAAATCGATTCATACAACATGCTATTTTGGTGCAATTTCTACTATTGTACCACCGATATGGCGCAATCCGTCTTCTTTGGTAATGTAATAAACCACGAGTACCCGGTTGTCGTCCATTACAACAGGCCATGAGTATCCGACATCTGTGCCTGGACCGTTGTCGTCGCGGAGTATGATTTCTTCGGCGGTGGCGAAGTCGGTGCATTCTTCGTTGAGTATCCTGGCCCGTACTCCGCAAGGTTTCTCGCGATAACCGTATGTGAGGAATACACGATTGTCCGGGAGTCTTACGGCAGCCAAAGGATGTCCGTAAAATCCCATCGGTTGCCATGTGAATGTTTTGCCACCGTCGGTCGATCGGGCTATACATGCACGGGTCTCAGGGTTTTCGGTGCGGATGAAAGCAACGATGTCGCCCTTGGGCGTTTCGTAAACCGATGCCTCGTTGAAAATGAATTTTTCGTGAGTCGCCACGATGGCCGAGTAGTGCCATGTAGAGCCTTTATCGTCGGAGTAGAGCAGGTGGTTTGATGTTTTTGTAAGGGGGTAGTCGTCCATCGCAGCCACGACCCAAAATATACGTCCGCTCTTGCTTTGGCACAGGGCTCCACGGTTATAGGCCGGCATCGGGTTTCCTATCGGGTCTTTATATACGGCACCTTCCACTGCCGGTGGATAAATAGGTCCTTCCCACGTTTTACCATTGTCGACGGATCGAACGATGTATCCACCGAGCGATACCCATCCGCCTTCGCTGTAGACCGGTTGCTCAAGTTTTGCTATCGCTTCTGCAGGGAGGTGTGTCCAACCGTAGCTTGTGCACAGGAGTGTGCCGTCGTCCAATTTCAGCAAACATGGATCCTGCGAACCTCCCATCGGATGCGCGTAAATCAGTTCGGGCTCCCGGCTCCAGTTCTCACCATCGACTGACCTTACCATGACCAGATAGCTGTTGAGGTCGGTGTGCCGTGGATGTGACTCGCCAAGCATGACCCTGTTGGGTGCGCGGCGGAAAGCGACCAGGTATTCATCTCCGCTTTTCACTACCGAAGGGAAGGCTACGTAGTACATGGAATCTTCATACACGACTACATCTTTGATCTTTCGGGCTGCTGCCTGTCCCGTCGAATTCAAGCCGAGGATCTCGAGTGGTATGCAAGCCAAAACCAATAAGAACTGTAAAGATAATCTCATGCGACAGATTTAAGGTTAGTTGTCTTATGACAATTGTTATTCTAAAGCAAAATTACATTTTTTGAATGAATATGCAAAAACTATTTTGCGAATGGACTCTAACCCGGAGGTATGACTTTCTGGGTTTGCATATTTGTCGGCCTTTGACTACCTTTGCACGTATTAAAAGCGAAACGACAGAAAAGTGGCAAATATATATGACTTACGCCGGTATGGGCGGATAGCTTTTCTTATCTCCGCGGCTGCCGTGGTGGCGCTTTTTCTGTATTTTTCCAATGGTCTGATCAAAGATCTGTCGGCTGTCGAACGCGAACGCATGGAGCTTTGGGCCGATGCTACAAAAGAACTTGTTTCGGCGGCAAGCTCTGCTGATGGATCTGGGACCGATGTCGATTTTTTGCTCGGTATCATAAAGGGTAACACCACTATCCCTGTGCTTCTGACCGACAGCGAAGGCAATATACTGCAACACCGCAATTTCGAATTGCCGGTACCAGGCGATACTCTCGGACTCGGCGCTCCGTCGGATAAGCGCAACGCCGAATTTCTCGCCTCCAAACTTTCGGAGCTCGAAGCTTCCAACAAGATTATCGTCATTGACATATCGCCGGATGAAGTACAGCGGCTATATTACGATGACTCGACCCTGTTGCGTCGCATGAGTGTGTTTCCTTATATCCTGCTGCTTGTGATGCTGGCTTTCATAGCTGTGGTTTATTTCGCGGTGCTCTCGACAAAAAAAGCGGAGCAGAACAAGGTGTGGGTCGGACTGTCGAAAGAAACCGCCCATCAGCTTGGCACACCTATCTCGTCGCTTATGGCATGGATGGAACTGTTACCTGACATGGGCGTCGACAATGATACTCTTGCGGAGATGAATAAAGATGTCAGCCGTTTGAGCACCATAGCTTCTCGCTTCTCTAAAATAGGTAGTGCACCACGTATGGAACCGGCAGAACTCAATACTGTCGTCGGCGACGCTGTCGGTTATATGTCAACGCGCATATCAGGCCGCATCAACCTTGGTTGGCATCCGTTTGCAAGAGGCATCGATATAAAGGCAAGTAAATCTTTGCTCGAGTGGGTGATCGAGAACCTGATTAAAAATGCTGTCGATGCAATGGACGGGAAAGGCCGGATAGATGTCACTGTTGGTGCCGGGCCTATAAATGCATTCATCGAAGTTGCCGATACGGGCAAAGGCTTGAGCCGTAAGAATTTCAAGACAGTGTTCAACCCCGGATACACTACCAAGAGCCGTGGATGGGGGCTGGGACTGACATTGGCAAAGCGTATAATAGAGCAGTATCATGGTGGACGCATATTCGTAAAGCAATCGTCGCCTGCCGGTACGACATTCCGTATCGAGTTGCCTCTTAATAAATTATAACGACATGGAAGAAAAATCGAATATAGAACTTATCCTTATCAACATATCTGGTGACGACCGTCCCGGTGTCACTGCAGCATTGACAGGCATACTGGCTCGCCACGAAGCGCAGATACTCGATATTGGTCAGGCCGATATACACCACAGCCTGTCGCTTGGCATATTGTTCCGCACGACTGCCGACCGCTCGGGTGATATAATGAAAGACATGCTCTTCAAATGCTATGAGCTCAACGTCAAGATCCGATTCACTCCCGTAACTATCGGAGATTACGAGAGCTGGGTGTCGCGCCAAGGTAAGAACAGATGGATTATCACTATACTGGGCCGTCAACTCAAGGCACGGCATATCGCTATGGTGACTGATGAGATTGCCCGTCAGCAGCTGAATATCGACAGTATACGCCGTCTCACTGGTCGTATGCCGTTGCGCGAGAACGAAGAACCTCAGTCGAAGGCTTGTGTAGAGTTCTCGGTGCGTGGTAATCCGCTCGATGTAAATGCTATGCGAAGCCGATTTCTCGAGATATCGCAGGCTGAGGAATTTGATATATCCCTGCAGGAAGACAATGTGTTCCGCCGTTGCCGCAGGTTGGTATGTTTCGATATGGACTCTACGCTGATAGAAACCGAGGTTATCGACGAACTGGCCGACCGCGCCGGCGTCGGACCTCAGGTGAGAGAGATTACCGAGAGTGCCATGCGCGGAGAGATTGACTTCACCGAGAGTTTCAAGCGCAGGGTAGCCCTTCTCAAAGGTCTCGACGAAAGTGTGATGCGCGATATCGCGGAGCATCTGCCTGTGACCGAAGGTGTGGAACGGATGATGGAGGTACTCAAGCGGACCGGATACAAGACGGCTATACTTTCGGGCGGATTTACATATTTCGGCAACTATCTGAAGCAACGTTTCGGCTTCGACTATGTGTATGCAAACGACCTCGAGATTGTCGATGGCAAACTTACCGGACGCTATGTGGGCGATATTGTCGATGGCAAACGCAAAGCCGAGTTGCTCCGTATCATAGCTCAGGTCGAAAATATAGATATCGCCCAGACCATAGCAGTCGGCGACGGGGCTAACGACCTGCCGATGCTTGCCACGGCAGGTCTCGGAATAGCTTTCCATGCCAAGCCGAAAGTGAAGGAAACAGCACGACAGAGCATATCGACAATCGGGCTTGACGGGGTATTGTATTTCCTTGGTTTCAAAGATAGCTACATAATCGGTTAGCTGATAGACCGTAAATTTTGACGGATACCGAACAAAATCTCCGGCACAGCGTTTTAAAATAAAGCTAAAAACAATTTCAACTATTTCATCAAGAGCTGCCCATGAGGGTTCTAAAGTGCTTAGTTCTTCTTTTCGTTTTTCTTCAGACTACGGTTCCTGTGCTGCGCGTTGCCGCGCAGGAACCGCATCAGTCGGTCGGTCTTGTCCTTAGTGGAGGAGGAGCCAAAGGCATAGCGCATATTGGAGCGATCAAGGCTCTTGAAGAAAACGATATTCCAGTCGACTACATCGCCGGTACGTCGATGGGCGCGATTGTTGGTGCTCTATATTCCATCGGCTACACTCCTGAAGAGATGCTCGGGCTCATATCGTCGCCCTATTTCGGCTATCTGTCGTCGGGTAAGGTCGACCCTGAGTACACCTACTATTTTTCATCCGAACAGCCATCGCCGCAGATGTTCTCGATGCAGTTGGGCCGTAGCGACAGTACTGTTGTCGACAAGCGCTTCAATCCGAGTTCCCTTATATCGCCGGTGCCTATGCTTTTCGGTTTTATGGAGATATTCGGAGCCAATACAGCGCAGTGCGGAGGCGATTTCGATAAACTTTTTGTGCCGTTGCGCACTGTGGCGTCGAATATGACCAAGCGCCGGAAACATGTTTTCAGTCACGGAAGTCTTGCCGATGCCGTACGGGCGTCGATGAGCTTTCCCTTGGTCTTTCAGGCTGTGAAAATCGGTGATGACATATATTACGACGGCGGTATATATGATAATTTTCCTGTAGACGTGATGCGCAGTGAGTTTGCGCCGTCGGTCATGATAGGCTTCGATGTGTCGGCACCGTCGGAAGGGCCTCCGAACAGCTATATGGATCAGCTCGATCTGCTTGTATCCGTTCCGCAAAGTTACGACCTGCCGGAGGACGAGGGTGTTAAAGTACGAATAGATCTGAGTGAATTCAGTCTGCTCGATTTCGGTGCCGCCAGTCAGATTTATGAGAAAGGTTATCGCCGTACTCTTGAGATGATTGATTCGATCAAAGCCAGGGTGCATACGCGTATTCCGTCCGATGTGAGGCGTATGCGTCGCGAGGCATTCAGGATGGGTACTCCTGCCTTGCGTTTTTCTGATGTTACCGTCACCGGTGGTTCGTCGTCGCAGAATGAGTATGTCCGCTATCTTTTCCGTCCGTCCAAGGGCGAGGATACCATCGGTATAGACCGTGCCAAACTTGCCTTTTACCGCGCTTTGGCATCGGATAAACTCAGTATGCTTGTGCCCGAAGCCTCTCCGGTCGACAGTACGGGTCTTTTCAATCTCAATCTCGATATCGCGGTGAAGAAAAATCTGTCGGTCGGTGCAGGTGCCTATATCACTTCGTCGAACAATAGTTACCTCTATCTCCGCGGTGGATATTCGTCGATGAGTTTCAGTAGTGTAAATGCCGGAATTGAGGCATGGATAGGTCAGAGTTATATGGCCGGGGCTCTACGGGGAACTGTATATCTTCCTACTGCTTTGCCGTCGGCTCTACGTTTTACCGCAGTGGCGTCGAGACAGAGATTTCATGAAGGTGAGAAATTGTTTTTCAAAGACAATGACCCCTCTTTTGTGATTGACCATGAGTACTTCGGGCGTCTTGCCTGGGCTTTTGCCCTCGGTCGCAAGGGTGCCGGTGAACTTGGTGTAGGCGGCGGACGTATCTACAATTCGTATTTTCGCAACGACAGCGAAGAGAGCTATATCGCAGGCCGCGACAATATTGGCCTCAACCTTGCTCAGGCTTTTGTCGGATACGGCTCGTCGACACTCGACGACATCAATTATCCGACTTCCGGCTATGGGCGCGAAGGCGCGTTTATGGCTTTGGTGGGGAGGTCGCATTTCTACAACGCTCTTGTCAGCCGCACTTTCAGCCACAGCGAGCACTGGCTGCAAATGCATTGGCGCGAACGCGATTATTTTAATTTATCAAAGCATTTTACATTAGGAGTCGAAGGCGAGGCGGTTGTTTCGACACGCCGTTTGCTGAAGAGCTATTATGCATCGTTGACGACAGCGCCGGCTTTTCTGCCCACGCCATCGTCGAACAATGTGTTCGATCCCGGTTTACGGGCTAACAGTTTTGTCGCGGCCACGGTTGTGCCGGTATACAAATACAACCAAAGCCTATCGGCGCGTTTGTCGCTGAGCGGTTTCGTACCGGTCAGGACTATTGTCGAAACGCCCGGAGGAGAAGCCCGTAACGGGGCTTGGTTCGGATCGGCCCGTTTTTTCGGCGAATTTGCGATAGCTTGCAAGTTGCCTTTTGCCACCTTGAGCGCCTATTGCAACTATTCGTCGTCGCTCCATCATTTTAATGCTGGCATAAGCCTTGGTATGTACATATTAGCACCGAAATTTATAAAATGAACAAAGTAATCCTGTGTGGCAATGTTGGCCGTGATCCCAAAATGCGCATGGTCGAGAATAGCCCGGTGGCAGAGTTTACCCTCGCCACAAACGAACGCCGGCGCGGACGTGATGCCGCCGGAAACGAAATAGAGTTGCCCGAAATCACAGAGTGGCACAATATAGTGATGTGGGGCCGTGCTGCCGAGTTTGCCGAACGATATATCCGCAAGGGTTCCAAGCTGCTTGTCGAAGGTAAGATACGTACGCGTTCGTGGGACGACCGTAATGCTATCCGTCACAGCATCACCGAAATATATGTCGACACATTCGAACTTTTACCACGTGGCAATGCTTGATACTGCAATTTTCTCAGCCGCCGATTACCTCTATATGAGACGAGCTCTGCAGCTTGCCGCCAATGGCAGGGGGCATGTGTCCCCCAATCCGATGGTAGGAGCTGTTATCGTCGCTCCCGGGGGGCGCATCATAGGAGAGGGGTGGCACCGACATTACGGTGGCCCTCACGCCGAGGTCAACGCAATAAATTCTGTGGCTGCTGCCGACCGGAATTTACTTCATGACAGCACGATATACGTTACACTCGAGCCGTGTTCGCACTACGGCAAGACACCTCCATGTGCCAAACTGCTTGTCGATACCCGTATCGGTCGGGTTGTCGTAGGTGCCGGCGATCCCAATCCACGTGTGGCCGGAAGGGGAATAGCGATGCTGCGCCAGGCCGGAATACCTGTATCCGAAGGTCTGTTGGCAGATGAAAGCCGGGTTTTGAACAAAACGTTTATGACCGCCCATACCCTTAGGCGTCCGTTTGTCACTCTCAAATGGGCACAAAGCGCCGACGGATTTATGGATCGCCGTCGCTCTGCTGATGATGACGCCGTACGTTTCTCCACTCCATTGACATCACTCATCGTCCACAACCGTCGGGCCGTCCACGATGCCATAGCGGTAGGTGCCCGTACGGCTTTGCTCGACCGTCCGCGTCTCGACACACGCCTGATCGCCGGTCCGTCGCCACGGCGCGTTGTTTTCGATCGCCGGGGCATAGCCGGCGATTTCGACGGCATCCGCATTACAGGCGACATGCCTTTGCTCGACGTGCTCGGGTCGCTGTTCACTGAGCACAACATCACGTCGCTGCTCGTCGAGGGCGGAGCTTCGTTGCTCGGCGAATTTATCCGCGTCGGACTATGGGATGAGGCATATGTCGAGGTGGCGCCTGTCGTTTTGGGTGATGCCGGGACTCCTGCCGCCCCGGCGATAGCTAAGGCGCCGTGCAGTTGTACATCATACCCGTCGGGCAATAAAATCTACGCATACAAAAATCAGGGGTGATGATACAATAAATCGGTATTGCGGTCGTTTCTTAATCAGAAGCTCCATTCACCGCAATTTATCAGTGCCTATGCATAAAGATTCTACCCTCTTCACCCCTTCTTCTTATTCAGTTCGAGTAAGCATCCGCCGTAAAAATATCAGACCCCGGGCCGTAACCGTAGCCAAGCTCTGTCAGCTTGCTCGCAGTGCTTTTTATGTAGGGCCATCGCTGCCGGTGTTTATTCTCAACTGAACGTCATGTTCAGTCGTCGCAATAGTGGCGCAACACGCGGCGGTATGAATTGAATATTTTACTTTTCGACACAAATCCTACATAGATATTGCCTTCGACGACAGGGAGATTCCACGCTCCGGTGTCGTCGAATGTTTTCATCACCTTGTCCATACTGTCGTTGACTTCGATTTTTGCCGGAGGCATAGACATGAATGTGCTCACACGCATACGGCGGTAGAGTTCGGGGCGGAACATGATGTTGCGTATCTCGTCGAGCAGCACAATGCCCACAAGCTCGCGTCCGGCGTTGATGACAGGGAAGAGGTTGCGTTTACTCTTGGCTATCACGTCTACCATATCTTTGAGCGTCATGTCGGGATATACGGGCAGGAAATCGGTTTCTATCACATTATTGACCTTTAGGAGCGTGAGTACGGCCTGGTCCTTGCGGTGGGTGAGCAGTTCGCCTCGCTTGGCAAGACGCATGGTGTATATCGAGTATGGCTCGAAGATTTTTATTGTACCATAAGAAATAGTGCTGACTATAAGGAGGGGCAGGAACAGGTCGTAGCCGCCAGTGAGCTCGGCGGTGAGGAAGATAGCCATCAATGGCGCGTGCATGACTCCGCTCATCACCCCGGCCATACCTATGAGCGCGAAGTTTTTAGTCGACAATTCTATCCACCCGAAGTGGTTGAGGATGAAAGCATATAGAAATCCGGTGAGGCAACCCACATAGAGCGAGGGAGCGAAGGTGCCGCCTACACCGCCGGCACCATTGGTCGAAGATGTAGCGAATGCTTTCGATAATATCACAAGCCCGATAAACAGAGCTAAGAACCAGAACTGGTAGCGGTCGCCGTAGAAAATCGAACCGTCGACTATCGACGATGTGTCGCCATTGAGTAGTCCGGTGATAGATCCGTATCCCTCGCCGTAGAGCGGCGGAAAGAAGAAAACGAGAGCCGAGAGTATCACGCAGCCTACAGCCGTTTTGGTCCACGGGTTTTTGAAACGTCTGAAAAAGTTCTCCATCATGTTCATCATGCGCGTGAAGTAGAGTGATGCGAAGCCGCACACGATACCGAGAAGGATTACATAAGGGATACGCGAGGTGTAGAAGTCTTCGGTCTGGGCGAAGAAGAACTCGAATTCATAGCCGGTGTAGACATATGCCAGCGTGGTACTTGTGATGGATGCTATCAGCAACGGCATCACCGACACAGCCGTAAGGTCGAGCATGAGTACCTCGAGTGTGAAAAGCATACCGGCGATAGGGGCTTTGAAGATGCCTGCGATGCCGGCTGCGGCGCCACACCCGACAAGTATCATCAGGATACGGGGCGACATACGGAACGCTCGCCCGAGGTTTGAGCCTATGGCCGCCCCGGTATATACAATCGGACCTTCGGCTCCGACCGATCCGCCAAAACCTATCGTCACCGAGCTTGCCAGCACCGAGGTGTAGATATTGTGGCGTTTGAGCCGGCTTTTATTCTGGGAGATGGAATGGAGCACCCGGGTGACGCCGTGGCTGATGTCGTCGCGGACGATGTAGCGTACATAAAGTGCCGTGATTATGACTCCGACAGCCGGGAGGAGGATATAAAGGTAGTTGCCCGCCTGAGGATTGACGTGCGACGTAAGGGCGCCGGAGATTGTATGGATGAGAAATTTTAGTACCAGAGCTGCAAGGCCGCAGAAGATGCCTACAAAAAATGCCAGCAGCAACACAAAATTCTTCTCCTTGATATGTCTTTCGCGCCATGTCACGAAAGACATAAGGACCTCGTGGAAGCGGTGTAGGATTTTACTTTTTTCTACCATAATGTTGCGTTAAAACACACTCTTTACTACAGGCCCTTGCCTTTGATGATGGTGCTTATGGTGTGGAACAGTATTTTGAGGTCGACGGCAAGACTGACATTCTCGAGATAGAGGAGATCGTATCTGAAGCGTTCGATCATCTGGTCGACGTTTGAGGCGTATCCGTAGCGCACCATTCCCCAGGAAGTGATTCCCGGACGGACCTGATGCACGAGGCTATATGCCGGTACGCGCTCGGTAATCATTCGTATGTAGTACTCCCGTTCGGGTCGTGGCCCGACAAGCGACATGTCGCCTTTGAGGACGTTCCAGAACTGCGGCAGTTCGTCGAGCCTGTATTTGCGGAGGAAATGTCCGGTCGGCGTGATACGGGGGTCGTTGTCAGACGAAAGTGCCGGGCCATTCTCTTCGGCATCGCGGCTCATGGTGCGGAATTTGTAGATTTTGAATGGCTTTTTATGGAAGCCAATCCGTTCCTGGCTGTAGAATACCGGCCCGGGAGAGCCGTATTTCACAGCTATGGATATGACGGCATATACAGGGCTGAGAAGGACCAGAGTGAGTGACGAGAACAGTATGTCGCCGATACGTTTCAAATTTTTCAAGGCCGGCGAGATACGGGCGTTTGTGATATCAACCATCGGTTCTGCGGTGATCTGCGACACCCTCGGCCTTATGCCGAGCATACTGTGGAGGTCGGGCGACACAAAAAGACGGATGCCCGACCGGTATAGCTTGTCGATGATCTCGGCTGTTTTCGACAGTCCTTTGGCCGACGGCAGTACTACTGCGGCGCGTGCACCAAGGTCGGCGCATGTCTTGGACGGATCATCGGTGCGTATTATCTTGAGTCCTTGTATTTTTTCGGTTGCCGAGCTGCCGTCAGTATCGATTGCGGCGGTCAGTCTCATGCCGTTGAGCGTCGACGATTGCATTATTTTAGCGATGAGCTTGCTGTTTTGCGGCGAAGCTCCGATAACTACAGTATTTATCACATAACTGCCTTTCTTTATGAGCTTTGCTCTTGATGTCAATACTATCATCCTCGAGATGAATGCCGGGATGAAGAGCGAGGCAAACAAGGCGAGCATCAGCTCATAGTTGGTTATCCGCTCCGGTATATTGTCGTTGATCAAGGCAGTGAAAAATACAACCAGCATGGCTACAATCGACACCGTAAGCGATGTCAGAGTCTCCTCGAGTCTCGATTTATAAAGTGTGTTACCCTTATTGTAACTGCCGAAAATGGCATAGAGAGCCACTACGATTATCGGCATGGCGATTTGTTCGGCGATGAGGGTCGGGCTTGTAAGGAAACCGGTGAGGCTGTCGGCCTTCATCGATGCCGGGATTGTGCCGTATCTTATGATGTCGAAGATACAGAAACCGATGTTGGCCGCCGCAAAGTCGGTGGCCATATACCGTAGCCTGAGCCTCGTTTCCTGCTGCATTAGCGTATATTTACGGGCGTATGATTTTAAACTTTCCGTCGGCCCACAGGCGCATTACTGTCGATGGCCTGGCAGCAGCATTTTCGTCGCGCCTCGATGTGCATACGTAATCGCTGGCAGCGATTATTTCAGGGCTGATGTCGTCGAATGTTGCCGGAGTTAGTTCGCCACTGATATTTGCCGAGGTTGATACGACAGGTTTGCCAAAGGCAATGCACAGTGCCTTGCTGAAAGCTTCGGCTGTAACCCTTATGCCTATGCTTCCGTCGGGGGCGAGGAGTTCGGGGGCGATGCCTGAGTGGGGTGCCGCGCCGTCGTAGACTATGGTCAAAGGTTTTTCGCTGTATTCGATAAGTTGGTAAGCTACTTCCGGTATTCCCTCGGCTGTGCGTTCGAGTTGGGCGAGCGACCCCACCATAGTGATGAGGGCCTTGGCGTCGGCACGGCGTTTGATGTCGAATATCTTGCGTACGGCAGCAGAATTTGTCGCATCACAGCCGATGCCCCATACCGTGTCGGTAGGGTAGAGGATGATGCCACCTTTTCTCATGGCCGCAACGGCGGCACGGATGTCGTCGGTGTATATGTTCATATCACCTTATGTTTTGGTGTCGTTGCCTGAAATTCTTTGAGATATGCAGGTGTTGAATATGCTGTGTCGATGAAGTCGCGCATGGCGTAAGCCCGTTCGGCAAGGGCTATCATGTCGACAGCCAATGCTTCCACACCATCGACATACTGTGCCTGAGGTGTGTTGGCGAATATATCGCGGGCTTTGGCTGCGCCGCTTCCGAAGTACAGTATCGGTCTGCCTGTAGCCCGTAAGTCGGCATAAGAGTTCTCGTCGAGTATCAGGGCCTGTGGTGCGAGGAGGTCCGACAAAGCGAAATCGTGTGCCGCCGTATACACTTCCATGCGTCTGGCATCAACCATCGGTATGAAGATGGTATCGGGGTCGATATCGTCGGTCGAGAACATCACCCGGGTAGTCAGTAGTTTGAGTGTGTCTACCCCTATGAGAGGTATGTCGAGTGCGTATGCGAGCCCTTTTGCCTCGCTCAACCCTATTCGCAGGCCGGTGTAGCTGCCGGGCCCCATGCCGACGGCTACCGCATCGATCTTCATTTCATGTGATGAGGCGTGGTCGAGGCACTCTTTCACCATACTGCTGAGCATGGTGGCGTGGTTGCGTCCCTCGAAATTCTCGCGGTGGGCCAAAATCATGCCTTCGCTCGTCAGGGCGGCAGAGCACGGCACTCCCGATGTCTCTATATTTAGAATTGTTGCCATTGGATGCTTCTTTTACGGCAAAGTTACTATTTTTTGTGATAAAAAACATAGTTTGCCGACAATAATTTGTAATTTTGCAAGACCGTCGGAGTTATTCCGTACTGTAATTAACAACCAAAAACCAATCGTTCCCATGCTCATGTCGATGACAGGTTTCGGCAAAGCCACTGCTGAAACCAAAACCCATAGAATTACTGTCGAGATTAAATCGCTCAACAGCAAACAGCTCGATTTAAGTGTCCGCCTGCCATATATTTTCAGGGAGAGCGAACTTGAAGTACGCTCGATAGTAGGGCATGTGATAGAGCGCGGTAAAGCCGATTTGCTCGTTACATGCGAGAGTCTGCCGGGGGTATCGTCGGCTACTGTATCTGAAATAAACATCGATGTGATGCGTCGCTATAAGGCGCAGATAGAGGCTGCGGCGGCTGAACTCGGAACTCCTGTCCCCGACGACCTCTTCCGTGTGCTGATGACACTGCCCGAGGCTGTGCGGAATGCCGCGCCTGAAGCTGAGGCCGGCGAGGTTGAAGTGCTTTATAGTGTTGTCCGCAGCGCAGTCGAAGGGCTCATGGCGCACAGGCGTACCGAAGGCACTGCCCTCGAAAACTTCTTCCGTCCTCGTATCGGGGCTATTGCCGATCTGTTGGCGCAGATAGAACCTTACGAGCAGGAACGGGTACCTCGCATACGCCAGCGCCTCGAAGACGCTCTTGCAAAAATTCCGGCGCTCGAAATCGACAAGGGACGGCTGGAGCAGGAAATGATATTCTATATCGAGAAACTCGATGTGAATGAAGAGAAACAGCGTCTTGCCAAGCACCTTTCGTATTTCCTCGAGACGATGGATGCCCCGACTCCGGGACAAGGCAAGAAACTCGGTTTCATCGCTCAGGAAATGGGCCGTGAGATCAACACCCTCGGAAGCAAGAGCAATCATGCCGGAATGCAGGCCATAGTCGTGAAAATGAAAGACCTCCTGGAGCAGATCAAGGAGCAGGTGCTCAATGTGATGTAAATGGCCGGAGATATTGAGACTTCGTAAATCTAAACCATAAACCGTAATCAACAACAGTTGCATGAAAAAACTATTGACTACAGCCGTGCTTGTGAGTGCAGCATGGGCTGTCGGTGCCCAGAGTGCCGATGTTTTCAAGCCTTATCAGGCCACCGACCTGCGTATGCCGGCAGTGCCTGTGATAATGTCCGACCCATATTTCTCCATATGGTCGCCCTACGATAAACTGACCGATGGCTCTACACGCCACTGGTCGGGCGATGTGAAACCTTTGCAGGGCTATCTGCGTGTCGATGGTGAGACATATCGTTTTATGGGCGAGCCTGTCTCGGTTGTCGAGGCTATAGCTCCTATGGCAGGCGAAGAAGCTTGGCAAGGCAAGATAATGCGTAAGAAACCTGCCAAGGGCTGGGAGAAAGAGTCTTTCGACGACAGTGCCTGGCAGACTGCAACGGCAGCTTTCGGCTCGTATGGGGCCAGTATACACACCCCGTGGACCGAGACAAACAGCGACCTGTATGTGCGACGGAATGTTGAGCTTACACCTGCCGACCTCGACGAAGATCTTTTCCTGATATATTCACACGACGATGTGTTCGAGCTGTATATCAACGGCAAGGAAGTCGTGAATACCGGCCACAACTGGTACAATGACGTGGAACTTCCGCTGTCAGACGACATTAAGAAACTGTTCCATGCAGGTAATAATGTAATCGCCGCCCATTGCCACAATACCGATGGCGGAGCCTACACCGACTTCGGCCTATTCCGTAAGAAAAGCGCTTACGACAAGAATGTTCGTAATGCAGAGCAGAAGAGTGTCGACGTACTCGCAACCTCGTCGTATTACACCTTTGCCTGCGGTCCTGTAGAACTCGACCTCGTGTTCACTGCCCCGATGCTTATCGACAACTACGACCTCCTGTCGTCACCGGCCAATTATATCTCATATCAGGTGCGTTCGACCGACGGCCGCGACCACAACGTGCAGCTCATGCTCACTGCTTCGCCTCGGATAGCACAGAATAACGATTACCAGCCCACCCGTACAAGCATAGTGGAGGATAATGGTGTGCGCTACGCCAAAACCGGCACAATAGAGCAGCCCATCCTTGCCAAGAGCGGCGACCATATCTGCATCGACTGGGGTTATCTCTATCTGCCGGCGATAAACGGTGATGTCGCCATAGGTCCCGACAACGAAATCAAAGAGATGTTCATTACAAAAGGTGGCATTACTCCTTCGGCTGTAGGTAGCGAAATTGTTGCTTACAAGTCCTCGCAGGCACCTCTTCTTGCATATGTTCATGATTTTGGCAAGACCAAACGTGCTGCAAGTTTCACCATGATAGGCTACGACGAAATCAAGGATATCGAATACTTCTACAAGCAGTATAAGGCATATTGGGCTCATGGTGGCGATGTGGATATATTCGAGATGTTCGATAACCTCGCTTCATCGTATGCTTCGGTTATGGACCGCTGCAAGAATTTCGACAAGATGATCTACGACGACGCTATGGCTGTGGGCGGAAAGGAATACGCAGAAATTCTCTCCGGTTCTTACCGCCATGTTATCGGCGCCCACAAACTTTTCAAGGACGACGAGGGCAATCTCCTCTTCTTCTCGAAAGAAAACGACTCTAACGGTTGTGTCAACACTGTCGACCTGACATATCCCGAAGCACCCCTCTTCCTCGCATACAACCCCGAGCTTCAGAAAGCTATGATGACCTCTGTCCTCGACTACAGCAAGTCGGGCCGTTGGACCAAGCCTTTCGCTGCTCACGACCTCGGTCAATACCCCCTTGCCAACGGACAAGTGTACGGAGGCGACATGCCTCTCGAAGAGGCTGGCAACATGCTCACGCTTCTCGCTCAGATATCGATACTCGATGGCAATACTTCGTATGCCGACAAATATTGGGACATACTTAAGATCTGGGCCGATTATCTGTCGGAGAACGGACAGGACCCCGAGAACCAGCTTTGCACCGACGACTTCGCCGGTCACTGGGCACACAACGCAAACCTGTCGGTGAAAGCGATAATGGGTGTTGCCGGTTTTGCAGAAATGGCCAAACTGAAAGGAGACGATGCTACTGCTAAGAAATATAACGACCGTGCCAAGGAGATGGCTGCTAAATGGGTGAAAGATGCTCGTGAAGGCAAGAATGGCAATGTGCACTACCGCCTCGCTTTCGACCGCCCCGATACCTGGAGCCAAAAGTACAACATGGTGTGGGATACGCTTTGGAACACCGGCATATTCCCGGCCGAAGTCATGAAAGACGAAATCGCGTATTACCTCAAGAAGCAGAATAAATACGGTCTGCCTCTCGACAACCGCCGCGACTACACCAAGAGCGACTGGATCATGTGGTCGGCAGCGATGTCGCCCGATGCCGAAACCCTCGGCAAGTTCATCTCGCCGCTCTATGCCTATATAAACGAGACTCCGAGCCGTGTGGCAATCAGCGACTGGTACGATACCAAGACCGGTAAGTACGAGCACTTCATCGCTCGTTCGGTTATCGGTGGCCACTGGATGCCTTTGTTCGTCAAAAAGATGAAAAAGTAAGGGTTTTGATGTATTCGACTTTAAAACTACGCCATCTTTGTATGGCGATTGCCACAGGCGCCGCTACGGCGGCCGCCTGGGCAAATACTCCGGTCGATTTTGCCCGTGTCAAAATCACCGATTCCTTCTGGGCCCCGAGGCTCCAGAAACATGCCGCCACTACAGTTGCCACATGTATCGACCAGATAGAAAACAAGACTGGCCGTATGGCCAATTTCGAGCGTGTGGCTAATGGCTTCGGCGACCATTCCGGCATCTTCTTCGATGACTCCGATGTCTACAAGGCTATCGAAGGCATGGCGTATACGCTCATCAACAATCCTGACGAGATGCTCGAAGCCAAAACCGACGAGTGGATCGACAAGATTGCTGCCGCTCAGGACGAAAACGGATACATCAACACATTCTACACCCTCGCAAAACCCGACGAGCGGTGGACCGATATGGACAAGCACGAGATGTACTGTGCCGGTCACTTGATTGAGGCCGGTGTGGCATATCAGAAAGCGACCGGAAAGGATAAACTCCTGAATGTCGGCCGCCGCATGGCCGACCATATGATGGCATTATTCGGCCCCGGTAAACGGCTCTGGGTGCCCGGGCATCAGGAAATAGAACTTGCCCTATGCAAGCTTGCTGAGGTGACGGGCGAGAAAAAATATGTCGACTTCGCCCATTGGCTCATCGAGGAGCGTGGTCATGGGCATGGCGTACGTCTCGACATGCCGTGGGATCCGCAATATTACCAGGACCTGACACCGGCATCTGAACTCACCGATATTTCGGGTCACGCCGTGCGGTGTATGTACATGTACTCAGGCATGGCCGATGTAGTTGCTGCTACCGGCGACACCACGTATATGAAGCCGCTCCGTGCTCTGTGGCACGATGTAGTGGACCGCAATATGTATATCACCGGCGGTATAGGTTCGTCGGGCCATAACGAAGGTTTCACGGTTGATTACGACCTCCCCAACCTCGAAGCATATTGCGAGACTTGTGCGTCGATAGGCATGGCGCTGTGGAACCAACGGATGAACACCATGACGCCCGACTCAAAGTATGTCGATATCGTGGAGCGTTGCCTCTACAACGGTATCCTGTCGGGAGTATCCATGTCGGGTACGAAGTTCTTTTATGTTAATCCCCTTGAATCAAGAGGCGACCATCACCGTAAGGAGTGGTATGGTGTAGCCTGCTGTCCGAGTAATTTGTGCCGTTTTCTGCCATCGCTCGGTGGATATATCTATGGTGTTTCGCCCGAAACCATTTGGGTAAATCTCTACATCGGTAGCGAGGGTGCGATGCCCGACGGTAAGTGGTCGGTGACTCAGACAACCGGGTATCCGTATCAGGGTAATGTGGACATCGTTCTGACCGGTCCAGCCGACGAACGCCGCGACATCAGACTGCGTGTGCCTGGATGGTGTTCAAGTTATTCGGTGGCTCTTAATGGTAAGGCTATGAGTGTCCCTGTCGAAAACGGATATCTTGTGATCAAAGATTGCGCCAATGGCGACAAGATAGATTTCGACATGGATATGCCAGTCGAAATCAACAGTGCCGACACACGTGTGCAGGCCAATCTCGGCAAACGTGCTGTGACCCGTGGTCCGCTTGTTTATTGCGTCGAAGAATGCGACAACAGCACAACATACGACATCGGACTCTCCATCGCCAATACTTCATTTAGTCTTGGCGCACCTGTCGCAGATCTCAATGGGGCAATCCCGGTGATAGCTACCGTTCCCGGAGGAAAGCTTACGATGGTGCCCTATTTCAGTTGGGACAACCGCGCCCCCAGCCGCATGAAGGTCTGGCTCGATTACAGAAATAACTGATAATTGCAATTACAAGAGCCGGAGGTAAACGCATGTCATAATCGTTTACCTCCGGCTTTCATGTCGGTGATGCGTGATATATAACTTTAATTGACGAAACAAGCGGAAATTAAAGCGTTTTTTGCTTGTTTTTTTAATTGCATGTTGTATATTTGCAAAATCTAATCACAATTTACTATAAAATATGAAGAGTCCATTCATTACACTTATTTTAGCAACGCTGTTGATCTCGGCGTGTAGCGGAAACGAGGAAACTAATTTCGATTATAGCGGCAGTGTAGAAGTGTTGGAGATCAGTTCGACTCCGGCAGTGGATGTCAAATCGCGCTTTTCTCCGACAGACGAAGAGCTTGTAGCTGCACATAATTTCGCTTCGTTTGGTATTGATTTTGTCAATACTTCAATCAAAGAATATGATAAGCAAGGTAATGGAGACAATGCTATCGTCTCTCCATTAAGTGCATCTGTGCTTTTGTCAATGCTTGCAAATGTATGCGGTGATGAGGCTCGCGACCAAATTACCGAGGCTCTCGGGTTGGAAGATATTGATGTAGTCAACACATTAAATGCGAAGATCATGTATCAATTGCCACAAAGTGATACCAAAGTAAATCTATCGTTTGGTAACGGATTGTGGTATGATGAAGGGTATACTCTTAATTCATCGTTACTCTCAGTGTTGGGTACTTATTATGATTCTGAGGTCTACAGCGGAGATTTCGATAATGACAGAGAGTTTGTCGTAGGTCATATCAACCAGTGGACAAATGAAAAGTCGAAGGGTCTAATCAAAAATATTAAAGATAAAATAGTACCTGGCGAAGTTGCCGTGTTGATCAATACTTTATATTTCGATGCCAAATGGAGATCTAAATTCGACAAGGCGGAAACCGAAAAAGCTATATTTCATGGTAGCGGAGGAGATGCGACTGTCGATATGATGAATTGTTTCGATATGTGCGACGTCAGGTATTGTGATGATTTTACAACCGTCAGCAAAGATTATGGAAACAGTGTCTTTGAAATGATGTTTATACTTCCGGCAGAAGGGAAACCAGTCTTGGTGCCTACACGTGAAGAATTGGAACAAGCCACTTTATCGCAGCATTTGGTTAAAATATTTTTACCACGTTTTGAAATCGCTCCGAGCGACAGATTGGATCTATCGGATGTGTTAGGTAATATGGGTATAAGCAAAATCGGAGAGATTGCAGATATACGTCTATTTGACAAGCCCATATCGGGCGCTTTTACAGTCTATCAAAAGTCATATATCAAGGTTGATGAAGAGCAGACAACAGCTGCATCCGCAACAATTGGCGAGATGGTGACAGCTCCACGCCCCGACCTTATCCGTTTCGACCGTCCGTTTGCCTTTATGCTACGCCATAAGGAGACAGGTATAGTTCTGTTTGGTGGCCGGGTCATGAATCTGTAAAATTGACCTAAATTTACGTTTGTAGAAAGACCGTATTGAGATAACGGTCTTTCTATTTGTGTCCGGTGAGGCGGATGAAGAAGCGGAGGGCTTTGGGCGATTGGCCGAGGAGGTAGATGGTGAGCATTGAAGCTAAGTAGATGATGAGGAGTGTGCCGTGCAAACGGCCATCGTCGGGAGCTGATATTATGTCGAGGGTGTCGGCGCTTGTGCTGTCGGGCAAAGACTGAGGGAGTGAGCGGAGGGTCCGTTTCCATTTGATGATGCCGCCGTCGGCATAAACGAGAGCTTCACGACCGCGTACGATTTGCTTGAGGGCTGTGGCATCGGCGGTATATATGTCGAAGTCGGGCCGCACCCAGTCTTTCCATCTCTCGGCATACTGTCCTCCGAAGCCTAACAGGGCGATGAAATCGACCCCTGTGCGACGGGCGTATTCGGCCATGCGCTGGACGTAGTGCGCATAGATGAGGTAATGCATGTTGGGGTCGGGGACTATGAGGTAGAGTTGTTTTGCGTCGGTATCGGCAAGGTCGGATGCGATGTCGTAACCGTCGGCGTCGACAACCGAAATTCCACCTCCGAAACGGTCGCCGGTCTCGTCCTGTGGCGCTTCGACAAAAGTCCATGTGCTGTCGGGCAGTTCGTCGAGCGTGAACTGCCGGCGTTCACCGTCTTTTTCGTATACAAAATATTCGTCGGGAGTATCGGCTATGTCGGTTCCGGCAAACATCACAGTGCCGGTCTTGTACTGCCTGAAATCCACAAGCGGCTGAATCTGGTACCCGATCAGGGCAAGGGTGAGTGGGAATGCGGCCGAGACTGCCACGACAAGCCATTGGATTGCTGCCGGAAAGATGCCGCGGACATAGCGGTTGTAGACCAACAGATAGATAATGAAAGCCGATATGACGACGTTTTTGGCGAAAGTAGCCCAGTTGGAGATGATCCACAGATCGCCGAAGCAGCCGCAGTCGGGAACAGGGTCAGCAACGGCGATGTAGAGGGTCAACGGCAGCATGAAAGCCATCATGGCAGCTGCCACGATAGCTGTCGTGCGCTTCAAAGCTCCGGAGAGAAGTAATATGCCGGTGATGAATTCGACACATGCAAGTGTCACGCACGCTGCGGCCACGGCTTCGTGGGGTAGGGCGAAATCCCAGGCCGACAGGTATTCGCCAACCTTTATCACAAATCCCCAGGGGTCGATGGCTTTTGCCCAGCCGGATATGATGAATGTGGTACCGACAGCTATGCGTGCTATCCATACCAAGGCGCAGCGTATGCGCAGCCGGGTGCTAAGCTTCATCGCCGGAGAGTTTTATGATGGCGAAGATGGCATAGTTGACCATGTCGAAGTAGTTTGCATCGATGCCTTCCGATACTTTTGTGACTCCTTTGTGGTCTTCAATTTCTTTTGTCCGTTCAATTTTTGTGAGGATGAGGTCGTCGAACGACAGGACGCGCATCGAGCGCCAAGCTTCTCCGTAGTCGTGGTTTTTGGCAAGCATGAGATCACGGGCTTCAGCGGCCACGCTGTCGTAGAACTCCAAGGCTTGGGCCGGGGTCATGTCTTTGCTGTCGGCGTATCCGTGGCGAAGCTGGATGACACCGACGATACCGTAGTTGACAATACCCATAAATTCCGGGAGTATACCTTCGTCGACTTTCGCGTTGCCTGTCGTCTGTAGGGTGCGGATGCGCTTGGCTTTTATAAACAGCTGGTCTGTAATTGCTTGAGGTCGCATTATGCGCCACGAAGCTCCGTAGTCTTCGAGTTTGGCGGCAAATATCTGGCGGCAAAGGCCGAGGGCTGATGAATATTCGGAATTGGTGTCGTGCTTTTCCATTTGCGTGTTTGTTTACTCTGCAAAATTAGCAAAAAAGTGCGATATATATCACATAACTTTGATTTACAAAAAAATCGCATTAATTTTGCATATTATGAAGTTACTCGAAGTTTGTTGCGGCGATGCGGATAGCGTGGCCGCGTCGGCGATAGCCGGCGCGGAGAGGATAGAGCTTTGTTCGGCTCTTGCGGTAGGAGGTGTCACTCCGTCGGCCGGTCTTATGTCGGCCGCCCGTAAAATTTTCAAGGGCAGAATACATGTGCTGATACGTCCTCGCGAAGGCGATTTTGTGTATACTCAGGCCGAGAAGGATGTCATGATAGACGATATCGGACTTGCCTGCAAATGCGGATGCGATGGAGTGGTTGTCGGAGCGCTTCTGCCCGACGGGCGGATCGACTGCGGTTTTGCAGCTCTTGCCGCGTCGACAGCCCGACGCCACGGGCTGTCGGTGACCTTCCACAGAGCTTTCGATCAGTGCACAGATAAAGCCGAGGCTCTTGCCGCTCTTATCGGTATGGGTTATGACAGGGTACTGACATCCGGCGGTGCCGAAAGCGCGGAAGAGGGAGTCGATGAGCTTGCAAGCCTTGTGGCGCAATCGTCGGGGCGTATCATAATTCTACCCGGTGGCGGTGTGACGGCGGCAAATGCCGCCCGGATATGCAACGCTACCGGAGCGACAGAAATACATGGCTCGTGCCGCCTTGGCGGTGGCCGGTCGTCAGATGCTTCTATCATCACACTCATTATGCAAAACATCAATCATGAATAAACTATTAGCAACCATAGTGCTTGCCGCAGCGATATCGCCGGCAGCACAAGCCATAACGCCCGAGGAGGCTGTCGACAGCCTTTATGCCCGTATGTCGTTGCCTGATTCGCTCGACTATAGCCGTGAATTTTTTGCCGAAAACGCCCGTATGTCGCTTAAGGCAAGGGAAGAAATGCCTTGGGGAAAGGAGATCGGAGATACACTGTTTTTTGATTTTGTGCTTCCTGTGCGCACAAATAACGAGCGACTCGATTCGTGCCGCACGGTATTCTATCAGGAGCTTGCTCCACGTGTTGCCGGCATGAGCATGGTCGACGCCGCTCTCGAGGTCAATCATTGGGCGCATGAGAAGGTGACTTATCGCCCGTCGGATGCACGGACCTCGTCACCTCTCGCTACGGTGAGCACGTCGTGGGGCCGGTGCGGCGAGGAGAGTGCATTTGTTGTGGCTGCCATGCGCTCGGTATGCATTCCGGCCAGACAGGTCTATACTCCACGGTGGGCACATACCGACGACAACCATGCTTGGGTGGAGATATATGTCGATGGCAAGTGGCAGTTTCTTGGTGCCTGCGAACCTGAACCGAAGCTCAATATGGCGTGGTTCAACGGGCCTGCGTCGCGAGGTATGCTCATGAGCACCCGTACCGATGGCCGTTACAGCGGTAGCGAGGAGGTGCTGTTCTCCTCACCGTCGTTCTCGCTCATTAACGTGACGCCCAACTATGCGCCTACAGTCAAAGCCAAAGTGAAAGCCCTCAATCCTGACGGAACTGTTGCAGCCGGCGCCAAAGTGATGTATTGCATCTACAATTACGCCGAATTTTACCCTGTGGCAACCCAGACGGCCGATAGCCTCGGCATGGCGTCGGTGACTACCGGTCTGGGTGATATGGTGGTGTGGGCGACCGATGGCAGCCGTTTTGGCCTTGGCAAGATGACAGCCGGCCGCGACAGCGTGTTTACGGTTACGCTCGACCATGTGCCGGGCGACAATTTCGTGGTCGATTTCGATATTGTTCCTCCGGGGCTGTCGAAAAATTTGCCGGTAGCTGATGACGAAAGCATAGCCGCCAATGAGCGTCGGAAGGCCACTGAAGATTCGCTGCGTAATGCCTACATGGCTACGATGTTCGATCCGGCTAAGGCCCGGGCTTTTGCCGACCGATACGATTATCCGGCCGATGATATGGTGTCAATTCTACCCAAGACTTATGGGAACCACACCACCGTGTGCCGTTTCCTGACCTATGCATCAAAGTTATCGCCCAAGCGAGCGGTGGATCTGTTGAAGGCTTTGTCAGAGAAGGATTTGCGCGATGTGAGCTATGATGTGCTGCTGGATCATTATCTTCATACCAGCCGGACTGGCGATACGCTCATGTATGCCCGTTATGTGCTTAATCCGCGAGTGGCCAACGAGGAACTGTATCCTTACAAGAAATTTTTCGATACGAGTCTGAGCCGGGCGCAGAAGGATGCGTTCCGTTCCGAGCCGGCGTTGTTGGCCCGGTATATCTCAGACAGCATCAAGGTTGACGGTAGCCGTAATCCACGGCATCTGCCGATAAGCCCTGTCTCGGCGTGGAGGCACAAGCGTGATATCGACCCGACGTCGCGCGATATACTTTTTGTCGCGATGGCTCGTTCGTGTGGTATTCCGGCGCGTATCGACCCGGTGAATGGAGCGGTGGAGTATTCGGTGGACAGAAAGACATGGACGGCTGTCGATTTTGATCGCGTGGCCGAAGATACATCCGGAAAGGTTGACCTGCATCTGCGTTTCCTTGCCAAAGATTCCCGGATAGATGATCCGAAGTATTATTCGAACTTTTCCCTCTCACGTATAGATGGTTGCTCGCCGACGCAGCTTGCATACGATGATTTCACACCCTGGAGCAAGACTTTCAAGGGCGGTACACCGGTAGCGCCCGGCTACTATATGCTTGTGACCGGCCAGCGCCTTGCCGATGGCGGAGTGCTTGCCCGTGCTGTGTTTTTCGAGGCTGCCAAAACTATGGTGCCTGTTCCGCTGACTGTGCGCAGTGATTCGACCCAAATCGAGGTTATCGGCAGTTTCAATTCAGAAAATACGTTTATCGACAGGGCAAGTGGCAAGGAACGCAGTTTGTTGTCGGCTACTGGCCGCGGATATTATGTGCTTGGCCTTATTGCTCCGGCACATGAACCGACAGCCCATGCGTTGGGTGAGATTGCAGCTGCAGCAGAGGAATTCGACCGTCTGGGTATGAAACTTGTGCTCCTTTTCGCGGATGAGGGTCAGGCAGATCGTTTCCGAAGTCCATTGTCAGGGAGTCTGCCGGCAAATACGGTGCTTGGATGCGACATAAACGGAGTGATAAGCGGCGAGCTTGGCGAAAATCTTAAGATCGATACGGCAGATAAGCCTGTATTTGTGATTGCGGACACTTTCAACCGGGTGCTCTTTTGCAGCCACGGCTACACTATTGGTCTCGGCGACAGGCTTGTCGATACGTTGCGCCGCTTGGCCGAATAGTCTTAAAAATACATAAAATGGAAAAAAGGCGGATATTTTGTGTGGGCTAATCGTTAATTTTGCAAAAGATTATATCAGCTTTCAAAAATATGCACTTTAATATCCATACCATCTTTGCTGCGGCAGCCATCGGTATTGCCGCTCCGACTATCATGGCACAAGACATCGATTCGCGATATGCATCATGGCCTGTTTGTGAAGGACACGACAACGAAGTCAAGGTAGACCCGACCGGGACTCATTTCACTCTTTGGTCGCCTGAGGCCGACGCGGTACGTGTGATGATTTATGACACCGACCGCAACGGTGTGGCTTCCGATACACTTGATATGAAGCGAGGCGATAAGGGTACATGGTATGTCTCTGTGCCGGAGAAGCTTTACGGTAAGTTCTATACTTTTGCTGTCACTACCGGAGGCAAGACCCTTGCAGAGACCCCCGGCATATGGGCAAAGGCAGTTGGTACCAACGGCCATCGAGCAGCCATCATCAATCTGAACACTACAAACCCTGAGGGCTGGGACAAGGATCGCGGCCCAGAGACAAAGCATATCACCGATGCTGTGATTTATGAGATGCATCATCGCGATTTCAGTATCGATCCATCGTCTGGTATAGTTCACAAAGGAAAATTCCTTGCGTTGACTGAGCCAGGCACAAAATCACCGGAAGGTCTTGCCACAGGTATCGACCATCTCAAGGAGCTTGGTGTCACTCATGTGCATATTCTACCGTCGTACGATTACAATTCGGTTGATGAGGCTAACCTCCCGTCGAACCAGTATAACTGGGGTTATGATCCTTACAACTACAATGCCCCGGAAGGCAGCTATTCGACCGATCCAGCCAAGCCGGAGACCCGTATCCGCGAGATGAAGGAGATGGTGAAGGCGCTCCATGATGCCGGCATAGGTGTGGTGATGGATGTTGTATACAATCATACGGCCGATAACGACGGGTCGAATTTCTCGCTTACCGCTCCCGGTTATTTCTACCGCCACCGTGCTGACGGAAGCTACAGCGATGCCTCAGGCTGCGGAAATGAGACGGCTTCGGACCGCAAGATGATGCGCGATTTTATTGTCAACTCGGTTAAGTACTGGGCGAAGGAATACCATATTGATGGCTTCCGTTTCGACCTGATGGCTATCCACGATATAGAGACGATGAATGAAGTGGCCGCCGAACTGAAGAAGATTAATCCGTCGATATTTGTGTATGGCGAGGGTTGGACTGCCGGCGATTCGCCTCTGCCTGCCGCCCAAAGGGCTCTCAAGGAGAATGTTGATAAAATGGAAGGTGTCGCAGTCTTTTCAGACGATATACGCGATGCGGTGAAGGGTCACTACAGCCGCTCGGATGATCAGGGTTTCGCTACCGGCAAACCAGGCAACGAAGAGACGGTGAAGATTGGAATTGTGGCGTCGACGGCTCATCCTCAAGTTGATTATGCAAAGGGTAATAACTCTAAGTTTGCATATGCCGGAGCTCCGACTGAGATTATCAATTATGTGTCGTGCCACGATGACCTGACTTTGACCGATAAGCTTGCGGCATCGATGCCCGGCTCGACAGAGGCAGACCGCCAACGCGCTGCCCGACTGGCCCAAACGATAGTGTTTACCTCGCAGGGTACGCCGTTTATGTTTGCCGGTGAAGAGGTGTTCCGCGATAAAAAGGGTGTGCATAACTCTTACAAGTCGCCCGACAGCATAAATGCCATCGACTGGTCGCTCAAAGCGAAGAACAAGGGGCAGTATGATTATTACCGTAATCTGATACGTCTGCGTCGCGAGCATCCGGCTTTCCGAATGACTTCGGCAGACGAGGTTGCAAAGAATATTGTTTTCGATAAAGTAAAGGCGCCTAATGTGGTATCGTATTCAATCAAGAATAACGCTAACGGCGATGAGTGGAAGGAGATAAAGCTTGTGTTCAACGGTTCGACTTCTCCTTTTGTGGCCAAGATACCGCGTGGAGAATGGACGATTATCGCTCGAGATGGTGAACTAAATCCTGATGGCCTCGGGACATCGAAGGGCGGCACAGTGGTTGTGACTCCGACGAGTGCTCTTATTCTGGCTCGCACAAAATAATGATGTTTCCACAACATATCTAACAAACAAAAAGAGACGGGAGATGTTATCTTTAAAACGAATATTCTTAATCATGGCGATAACAATATCAGGCAGTTTAGCTTCGGCCGAGAATTATATACCTTTGGTGCAGCCTTCGAAAACAGGAGGGCTCTCTATAATGGAGACTCTGTGGAACCGTCATTCCGACCGTGAATTCAGCGACAAGATGCTCTCCAATCAGGATTTGAGCGACCTTCTTTTTGCCGCATCGGGCATAAACAGGGTGGAAGATGGAAAATTGACGTCACCTACAGCTCTCAACAAACAGGAGATTGATTTGTATGTGTTTACGAAGGAGGGTGTGTTCAAGTATATCCCCCAAGGACATAGGCTCCAGCCGGTAGCTGAAGGAGACCAACGAGCGCTGGTTGCCGGTACTCCCCAATTCTCGCAAGATTTTGTGTTGACAGCTCCTGTATGTCTTCTTACGGTGGCTAATCCACAGAAATTCGACCAAATGTCGGAGATGGCCACGATGATGGCTGTTACTGATGCCGGTATAATGAGTGAGAATATATGTCTGTTCTGCGCCGGACGTGGGTTGTCGGTTGTTCCGAGAGCGACTATGGACCGGGATGCTATCTCCAAACTGCTCAATCTGCCAGAGGAGGCTATAGCAGTGCTCAATCTGCCGGTGGGCTATCCCAAATAGGGTGGTGCGACCAGAGCTATCACCGGACTGAAGTCCGGCGTTATCTATGAGGCGTTGCCTCCGGCAACTTGCTGATACTACCTCTTTGGCACGGCACGGAGTGCCGCGCTCCTAACGATGCTAATACGTTGAGGTGGGGTGAAAATGCGGAGCATTTTCTTCCTATGATGGCTTTGACTATGTAATGAGGCGTATCTCCGAAACGCTATTCTTCGATTTGCAAGCACCGGACTGAAGTCCGGCGTTATCCATGAGGCGTTGCCTCTGGCAACTTGCTTATGCAGGCCTTTTGGCACGACGCGGAGCGTCGCGCTCCTAACGGTGCTAATGCGTTGTGGTGGGGTGAAAATGCGGAGCATTTTATTCCTATTTTCTTCCATTGATGGCTTTTGTAAATATTTTCCTGTGGAAATTTTGTTGGTATGAAAATTTGTGTTATCTTTGCATAGTTTCTAATGGAAAATATGTTTAATGGAAAATTTAGAGCATATGAAATATATAATTGTAGGAGGTGTGGCCGGTGGTGCGACTGCTGCTGCCCGTATCAGAAGAATTAGTGAAGAGGCAGAAATTGTGTTGTTCGAGAAGGGGGAATATATCTCCTATGCCAACTGTGGATTGCCTTATTATATAGGTGGTGTGATTGCAGACCGCGACAAGCTGTTGGTGCAGACTCCGGAGTCTTTCGGGCGTAGGTTCAATATCGATGTGAGGACTAAGTCGGAGGTACTCAGTATAAACCGGGCAGAAAAAAAGGTGACAGTCAGGACAGAAGACGGCCGGGAGTATACAGAGGATTATGATAAACTTCTGTTGTCGCCGGGCTCGTCGCCTGTCCGTCCTCCGTTACCGGGAATCGATGCAGAGGGTATCTTCACTTTGCGGAATGTCAACGATACTGATACGATCAAGGGTTTTGTAGAGACAAGGAAACCAAAGAGCGCTGTTATTGTCGGTGGAGGCTTTATTGGCCTTGAAATGGCGGAAAATCTCAAGGATGCCGGGCTTGATGTTGCTGTGGTTGAGATGGCAAATCAGGTGATGGCTCCGATTGATTATTCGATGGCATCGTTTGTTCATGAGCACCTTATCCAAAAAGGGGTGGCTCTATATCTTGAAAAGGCTGTCGAGGCTTTTGAGAAGAGGGCCGACGGGCTTGTTGTCAAGTTTAAGTCGGGAGATGTGATTGCTACCGACATGGTGGTTCTTTCTATCGGAGTGCGACCAAATACAGGTCTTGCCCTTGAATCCGGTATTGAGTTAGGGGAGATGAAGGGCATAAAGGTGAACGGTTATCTTCAGACCTCCGATGAAGATATTTATGCAGTTGGCGATGCGATAGAATATGTCCATCCAGTCACCGGAGTGCCTTGGCTCAATTATCTTGCCGGACCTGCCAACCGTCAGGCCCGTATAGTGGCCGACAATATGGTGTTCGGGAACAAGGAGGTCTATGAGGGAGCGATAGGGACGTCAGTTGCAAAGGTGTTTGACCTTACTGTCGCCGCCACCGGATTGCCAGCCAAACGGCTCCGTCAGTCGGGCATTGATTATCTCTCGGCCACGATACATCCGAGTTCTCATGCCGGTTATTATCCGGGCGCTTTGCCGATGTCGATAAAGGTGACATTCTCGCCGGAAGACGGTAAGTTGTTTGGCGCACAGATTGTGGGTTATGACGGTGTTGACAAACGTATCGATGAGTTTGCGCTCGTAATAAAGCGCGTAGGAACGATCTATGATCTTCAAGGTATAGAACAGGCTTACGCTCCTCCGTATTCGTCGGCTAAAGATCCAGTGGCGATAGCCGGCTATGTTGCCGGAAATATACTTAGCGGCAAGATGAAACCTCTTTATTGGAGGGAGCTGAGAGATGCTGATCTGTCGAAAGTGACGCTTGTGGATGTGCGGACTCCTGATGAGTTTGCATTGGGAGCGTTGAAGGGAGCTGTCAACATACCTCTCGATGATATGCGTGGCCGTATTGGCGAAATACCGTCGGACAAACCGGTTTATGTGTATTGTGGCGTTGGTCTTCGGGGCTATCTCGCCTCCAATATCCTCAGGCAAAACGGGTTTGGGGATGTGCGAAATCTTGTAGGCGGTATCAAGCTCTATCGGGCTGCAACGGCATCGTTGCCGGTGGCGAAAGGATTTCCGGTAGGTTCACAGCAGAAGGATCCTTCGGTCGAGAAGTGTGCTCATGCAATCAAGATCGATGCCTGTGGCATTTCATGTCCCGGCCCAATTCTCAAACTTAAGAACAACATGGAAACTCTCGCGGATGGTGAGCGACTTGAAATCACGGCTACCGACCCAGGTTTTCCGCGTGACGCCGCGGCCTGGTGTGAAACAACGGGCAATCTTGTAGTTTCGTCTTCGTCGCAAGGAGGTGTATATACTGTTACCGTTGCCAAAGGTGGCGGAAATGGAGTGCTTCCAGAGATTTCGGGAGAAGATAAAGGGAAGACTTTCATTCTCTTCAGCGATGACCTCGACAAGGCTCTCGCTACTTTCGTGCTTGCAAACGGTGCTGCCGCGACGGGTAAGAAAGTGACTATTTTCTTTACGTTCTGGGGCCTGAACGCTATAAAGAAGGAGCGTAAGCCGGGAGTGAAGAAAGATTTGTTCGGACGGATGTTCGGCATGATGTTGCCGTCGAGCTCGAGAAAACTTAAACTTTCCAAGATGAATATGGGAGGTGTCGGCAGCAGGATGATGCGCTATATAATGAAGAATAAGAATGTGGATTCGCTTGAAGAGCTTCGCCGGCAGGCGCTTGATAATGGCGTTGAGTTTATCGCATGTCAGATGTCGATGGACGTGATGGGTGTAGCCCGGGAGGAGTTGCTCGACGAGGTTACAATCGGAGGCGTGGCGACATATATGAGCCGAGCAGAACGGTCGAATGTCAATCTGTTTATCTAAAACTGTTTATGAAAAAAATAAAATCGATATGTGTGATGCGAGAGCTGATACTGGCGATGGCAGATCTCGAGGCTCAGCTGCAAAGGCGCTATGGTGTTTCGCCCAACGAGGCGATGGCGCTATGCTGCATAAGTGAGGATAGGCTCACGGCATCGAAGATATCGGATAATGTAGGCTTGACACCATCGAATATGTCGAAAGTGCTCAGGTCGTTGGAAAAAAAGGGGCTTGTGTTGCGCTCAATGGGTGACAGCGACCGCCGTCAGATGTATTTTGCATTGAGCGATGATGGACTTCAGTTGCTGAGAACAATCAAAACGGAGGATATTGAGATACCTGAGTTTGTAAGGCCGTTGTTCGAGTGAGGCTATTATGGTAAATCGGGGCATTGTCCGCCCAGAAGACTGTCGATGAACTTTGAAAAGGACGGACAACGACCTGAAAGTCGCAGAGCTTCGTAGTCGGCGACAGATAATGTGGCAAGGAACGAATATGATTCCTTGCCATGTTTATGATAGTCCTCTCCACAGGCATTAAATATTTTCCGGACTACTGGGAAGGGATGATATACCATTTGCTCGAAGTCGCATGTGATATCGAAGCCCTGAGGTAAATCGATAGAGTCAATGTCGATGCCGTTGTGCGATGCGAAAGGCTCAATCAGTGCCAACATCCATGCCTCATACTCCATTATTGCGAAATGCAGACGGCAGTCGTGTCCGGTAATGCCGATTGCTGCGGACTGAGCCTTGTGGATGGCTTCTATTGCCTGACGGCTGATTATTCGCTGGTTTTTTGTGACTCTCTTATAAGTGTCTCCGTAGACGTCTCTCAGTCCTAAAATTACGTCGAAGCCTTGGGCGATAAGTCCAGGGCTATCTTTCTTGATACGGGAGGCGACAAGATTGTCGTTGTTTACGTTTATGATCTGATAGAAGTTCTCAGAGTGTCTGTCGCCCTGAATGGGATATGATACTTCTTTCTGGATATCGGCGTTGAGGTTGATGCAGTGAAAGCCGCATTTTACGGGGTCGTAATCAGAATATTTTTGGAGGATATCTGCTACAAAGAGCATTTCAGACTGCCCTTCGACGTATACAGCGTATTTCATTTCTTGTTCTGGGCAAGAAAAGTATCGATGAAGTCGGAAGAGAACAAGTCGAAATTGCTCAGTCCGGTCATTCTGAACCCGTCGAACAAGTCGGGAGAGTTTGTTTCGTTCAGCGTCTTTATATTTGAACTTTCACGCCTCAAAATCTGCCAGTCGGAGATGTCGACCACATCCATAAGGAACGAATCGTTGGAGCTTGCGATCAGTTGCACGCCATTTTGTGTGCAGTCGTCGAAAATTATCTTACCGAGCAGGGTGGCACGTCTGTAGTCGAGGCCTTCGCCCAAATCGTCGATGAGCAGCAGGCTGTATTTATCATGTTGCTTCATATAGCTCATGAAGCACAGCAGATACAATACACGCAACATGCCGCTCGATAATTTGAAATCGATAATGTCGGTCTTGAGATCTTTTTCTTTGACGAGAACGAATTTCAGTTCGCCGGCCTGAATGGAGTATATGTCCTCAAGGTCATAACCGAGCTTTTGAGCGTTGTCGATAACTGCTTTTTTCTCGTTTTCCGACAGGCTTTCGACCATATCGCTCAAAGATACGGGGTTGATGTAGTGGGATGGAACGTTGAGATTTGTGAAAGGATTGAGGTTGGAGCAGGATATGATAACTGTCGTTTCGGCCCATTCCATCAAGGCTTCGAACTCGGGGTATGCAACACTGTCGCGACGAACCTGAGCCACGAGTTTATCTTTGGGAGGGTTTATCGACTCTCCTTTCAATATCGTGGTAGAGGATGTTGTGTTTCGTTGAAGCAAATCAACATCACAGACGGTAAGCTTCTCGAAGATAATTTCTTTATCGGCTATAGCGAATGAGTAGGTCATGTGCCAGGTTTCGTCGCCGGGCTTTGTGAATGTGAGTTTGGCCGCAAAATCGTCTTCCAGAAACGGGTCCCGAGGTTTCATCTGCAAAAAAGAAGTGACGTTCTTTAATGCATTGATCGTACGGGTCTTGCCGGAAGCGTTTTTGCCAACGAGGAGGTTTGTTGGCTTAAGCGGATTAATTTCCGACAAGGTCCATCCAGAGGTTGTATAGTTGAAAGACGATAATATCATGCGTGCGATTTTTAGAGTTTATCAAAACTCGGAGGAGAAGTGGAATCGTATTTTTGGGAAGTCGTTCTGTGCCATAGTGAGGACGAACTGCGAGTCGGCCAGGAAGACGTCGCGCCCTTCGCGGTCGAGGGCCATGAACTGGTGCTTGCGTTTTTTGAAGGCTTCGAGGGCTGCCTGGTCGTCGCTCTCGATCCAGCACGCTTTGTACATCGACATGGGTTCCCATCGGCATTGTGCACCGTACTCGTGGAGCAGCCGGTACTGGATTACCTCGAACTGCAGCTGACCGACGGTGCCGATTACTTTGCGGCCGTTGAACTGGTGCATGAATAGCTGGGCGACGCCTTCGTCCATCAGCTGCTGGATGCCTTTCTCGAGTTGTTTCGACTTCATGGGGTCGGTGTTCTCGATGTACATGAACATTTCGGGCGAGAAGCTCGGCAGGCCTTTGTAGTGTATTTCTTCGCCTTCGGTGAGGGTGTCGCCGATTTTGAAGTTGCCGGTGTCGGGTATACCTACGATATCACCGGGGAAGGCTTCGTCGACTATGCTTTTTTTCTGGGCCATGAAGGCGGTGGGGGCGGCGAAGCGGAGTGTTTTGCCCGAGCGGATATGGCGGTATGGAGCGTTGCGTTCGAAACGTCCTGAGCAGACTTTGACGAACGCTATGCAGCTGCGGTGGTTGGGGTCCATGTTTGCATGGATCTTGAAGACGAAGCCACTGAAGTGGTCTTCGTCGGGCTTTACTGTGCGCTCGATTGCTTCGACGGGTTTTGGCGACGGCGCAATCTTGACGAAGCAGTCGAGGAGCTCTTTCACACCAAAGGTGTTGAGGGCCGAGCCAAAGAATACGGGGGCGAGCTTGCCCTGAAGGTAGCGGTCGACATCGAACTCGGGATATACACCTTCGATGAGTTCGAGGTCGTCGCGCAGTTGGGCAGCGTCGCGTTCGCCGACTGCTTGGTCGATACGGGGATCGTTCACGTCGTCGATCTCGACACGTTCGGTCGCTTTCTGTTTGTCGGGAGTGAAGAGGTCGATAGCGTTTTCGTAGATGTTATACACTCCTTTGAACTTGGCTCCGATGTTGATAGGCCACGACAAGGGGCGTACTGATATTTTGAGTTCGGCTTCGAGTTCGTCGAGTATTTCGAATGGGTCGCGTCCCTCGCGGTCGAGTTTGTTGACAAATATGATTACGGGAGTGTTTCTCATGCGACACACTTCCATAAGTTTTCTTGTCTGTGCTTCGACGCCTTTTGCGACGTCGACGACGATGATCACACTGTCGACGGCGGTGAGCGTGCGGTAGGTGTCTTCGGCAAAGTCCTGATGGCCGGGGGTGTCGAGGATGTTTATCTTATAGTCTCCGTAGTTAAATCCCATGACCGATGTTGCGACAGATATACCTCTCTGTTTCTCGATCTCCATCCAGTCGCTGGTGGCTGTTTTTTTTATTTTGTTGCTTTTTACGGCACCTGCGATGTGGATCGCACCGCCGAAGAGGAGCAATTTTTCGGTTAGGGTTGTCTTGCCGGCATCGGGGTGCGATATAATGGCGAAAGTGCGCCGGCGGCTTATTTGGTCCTGAATGTTGGCCATCGGTTATTGTTTGTTGATGCGGTCGATGCAGCGGCGCAGAGAATTGAGCCAGTGCGGAATATCGATACCGTATGTAGCTTTTATTTTAGATTTGTCGAGGACGGTGTAGTATGGGCGAGTGGCGGCACCGTGGTAGTCGGCCGATGAAACGGGGACTATCTTAGCGGCGAGGTCGGACATGCCGGCGTATTCGAGCGTTGCGACAGCCATGTCGTACCATGACGCGGCTCCTTCGCCGGCATAGTTGAAGATGCCAGGCGACCAATGGCCCGAGAGGATGATGTCTGTTATTGCGTCGGCGAGGTCGGCAGAGTATGTGGGTGAGCCTATCCTGTCGGCGACGATGCGCATCGGTGCTCCCGATGATGCGAGGTTCAATATTGTTGTGACAAAGTTGCCGGGATATGGAGAGTATAACCATCCCGGACGTATTATCATGCTTTCGGGAGCGAGGCCGAGCAGAGCAGTCTCTCCTTTGCGCTTTGTGACTCCGAAAACTGAGAGGGGCTCGGGTTTGTCGATTTCGCGGTAGGGGCGGTATGTCTTTCCGTCGAAGACATAGTCTGTGGAGATGTGAATGATTTTGAACCCGAGCTCGTCGGCGAGCAGACCGAGGTTCGACACGGCGTCGATGTTTGCGGCCGCGCATTGTCTTTTTTCTTCTTCGGCACGGTCGACTGCATTGTATGCGGCGCAGTTTATCACATGACTGAAGTCGCCGGTGCGTAAAAAAGTGGCGACGGCCGTTTTATCGGTGAGGTCGAGGTCTTCGATATCGGTATAGACGGCATCTCCGGGCGCTTTGATGTCGAGCGCCCGTCGCAATTCGCGGCCAAGCTGGCCGTTGCTTCCGGTAAGGAGTATCTTCATGCTTTTTGATTTGCGGATGCAAAATTACGAAAAAAACGTCAAAAAAGCGAAGATTTGGAGCTTTATCCACTTTATCCGCGCCAGCGGAGTCAGAAGTTGTAGCCGAGCGATATGGCTATGGTGTGGCGGTATATCTTGATTTTGTTGTCGCGGTTTCCGTAGCTCGCCAAAGGAGTGAATGCGACTCCGGTCGTGAGCCCTACGTAATAGCTTTTTGCGAATGTCACACTCAGCTTGATAGCCCATCCGGCGTCGAAACGTTTCCAACCGTTGCCGAAGAGGCTCACTTTCCTGTCGGGCAATGGATCGGGAGCGGCGAGGTTGGGCGACAGTTGCTGACGGGCATAGAGGTTCAGGTTGATGTAAGGCCCTGTAGCGACCGACATTACCCATTTCGGAGCTACGTCGAAGTCGTAGCCGACCATCAGAGGAATCTTGAGCCCCCAGTATTTTGCTGCTCCCTGATAGAGGTAGCCGTCGTCGGACACGAAAGGATTATCGGCCGACATAGCGGTGTAGGAAAAGTATAGCCCGGGCTCGAAGTGGAAGTGTTTTGGAAGACTGATTTTCGCCACGCCTCCGAGCGAAAAGCCGGCACCGGTATTGTAGGTGTCGGATGTTCCACCCGGCAGTGTTATATCCATGCCCAGGCGTACGCCGAATGTTACCGGTGGCTCCTGGGCTGCCGCAGTGATGGCGGCTGCGCTTAAAATGATGGGGAAAAACAGTTTCCGTGTCATGATCATACTCCTTTATCAATCATATTCAATAAAACGGACCGCCGGTATTTTTTGTTCGTCGGATAATCACTAAATTTGTGGGTGTGGTAGACACAATAAGCCAACTTGTCGATTATGTCTACCATCAGTATAGTATTTATATGTACTTTTGCAAAAAAGATGCTGTTACTATGTCAGAGAACTTATCGACACGGAGCCGCGGCCGCTTTGCCGGGACTGCTTCGCATTTGATTTTTTTGCTCATACTATTTGTATTGCCTGAGGTGATGATGGCGATAGCGATGCCTCACCACAGATGGTATCTCATGTATCCCGGTTTCTATATAAAGACGCTGGTGTATATATCGGTCTTTTATCTCAATTATCTGCTGGTCATAGACCGTACTCTTGTGCCGTCGGGAGGCCGTCGACGCATTGGGTGGTTTATCGCTATAAATCTGGTGCTGATAGTGCTGGGTGTCCTATTGTGTGACCTTGTGACGCGGCTGACTTTCAATAATCCCCGGCCGTCGCGCTACCCTGAACCCGATAAATGGCATGCTATATTGCGGACTACCTCTTTCTATCTCCGAGATGTAGTGATGCTTGTGCTGACTATCTCGCTTGCGATGGCCCTGCGGCTTTCGTTGAAGTGGAAGGAGATACAGCATCAGCGGCAGGAACTGATATTGAGTCAACGGGCAACTGAACTCGATAATCTGAAGAGTCAGCTCAACCCTCATTTCCTTTTCAATACGCTCAATACGATCTATGCCTTGATTTCGGTGGCTCCCGACAAGGCCCAGGGTGCGGTTCATCGTCTGTCGGCTTTGCTGAGGTATATGCTATATGAAGACGAACCGCGAGTGCCGCTCGGTCGAGAGGTCGAGTTTATCGAAGATTATGTGACGCTGATGCGTCTGCGACTGTCGGGACGCCAGGCCGACCTTAATATCAATATAGAGGGCCATGAGGGTGAATGCGTGCCTCCGCTTCTGTTCATACCGTTGGTGGAGAATGCATTTAAATATGGAGTCGATGCTCCGGACGATACTCCGATCTCGCTCGACATACATTATGAGGACAAGTCGATAGTATGTTCGACGTCGAATGCCTATAGCCCGGCGCGTCCTGAGTCAAAACGCCGTTCGTCGGGTATCGGGCTTGCCAATCTTCGCCGTCGGTTGGCGTTGATATATTCGGGCCGTGCGTCGCTGACGACTACTTCCGACGGCCATATTTACCGTACAGTTTTACGTATACCGCTATGACTACCGTTATCGAAACCATCGTTGTAGACGACGAACCCCTTGCAGCCGCGCTCATACGGTCGTATGTTGAGCGGACTCCGTTCCTGCATCTTGTAGGAGAGGCCCATAGCGCCGAGGAAGCTCTCGAACTGATGAAGGGCCATCCTGTAGACCTGATGTATCTCGACATCAAGATGCCGCGAATCACCGGTCTCGAGCTTGCCCGTATGATACCGCAGTCGGTAAAGGTTGTCTTTACGACAGCATATTCCGACCATGCGGTGGAGGGTTTCCGTGTCGATGCGCTCGACTATCTTCTCAAACCGGTGAGCTACGAGGAGTTCCTGGAGTCGGCTATGCGTGCGCAGCGCGATATGATGCCGGCAGAGGAGAGCCGTATCCAGCCAGGCGGTCACCTATTGGTGAAGAGCGAGTACCGTTTGCTGCGTATCCCGTTTGGCGATATCGAGTATATTGAGGGGCTTAAGGATTATGTGAAGATATTTGTTGCTGGCGAAAGCAAAGCTATCCTGTCGCTTATGAGCATCAAGAGTCTCGAGGATGGCCTTCCTTCCGATAAATTCATGCGTGTGCACCGTTCGTTCATAGTCAATATCGACAAGGTGAGGGTTGTGGAGCGCAACTGCATCATAATGGGCGGCCGTGCCATACCGGTGTCGGACAGCAACCGCAAGGCTTTTATGGAGAGGATAGAGGGTTAGCCTTCTTGTGCCTCGATCAGATATATCAAGGGCCGGCAGGATTTGAACCGCCGGCCCTTGCTGTGCTGTTGTTTTTCGTCTTATTACATGTTCATGCCGCCGTCGACCTGGATAACCTGACCTGTGACGTAGCTCGACATGTCGGAAGCGAGGAATGTTGCGACGTCGGCGATGTCTTCGACTTTGCCACCGCGGCGCAGAGGAATTTTCTTGGACCACTCTTCACGCACGTTGTCGGGCAAGGCTGCGGTCATTGCAGTCTCGATAAATCCGGGAGCGATAGCGTTGGCGCGTATTCCACGCGAGCCTACTTCCTGGGCTATGCTCTTTGCGAGAGCGATGAGACCGGCCTTCGACGCTGCGTAGTTCGACTGGCCTGCGTTGCCATGCACACCTACTACCGATGCCATGTTGATGATAGAGCCTGCACGCTGGCGCATCATGATGGGCAGTACGGCGTGGATGAAGTTGAATGCGCTCTTGAGGTTGACGGCTATTACGGCGTCCCACTGCGATTCGGTCATGCGCATCATGAGTCCGTCCTTGGTGATGCCGGCGTTGTTGACGAGAATGTCGATGCGTCCGAAGTCGGCCACAACCTGCTTCACGACTTCTTCGGTCTGGGCGAAGTCGGCAGCGTTCGATGCGTATCCTTTGCATTTCACGCCGCAGGCGGCTATTTCAGATTCGGTAGCTTTGCCGTTCTCGTCGATCACGAGATCGGTAAAGGCAATATTTGCACCCTCTTGGGCGAAACGGAGGGCAAGGGCTTTGCCGATGCCGCGGGCCGCGCCGGTGACGAGGGCGGTTTTTCCTTCGAGTAGTTTCATGCTGGTGTTATTTATTAAACTAAGTGCAAAATTAGCAAAAAAAATCTGAACGGGCAACGATTATTATTTTGGTATTACACCCTGATATACTAATTTTGTAATGTGGGAGTGTGTATCGCCATGCTCTTGCATGAACAACGAAAAAGACTACATAGCAAAATGAAATATAAGAACAGGGTATTGGGCCTGGCTTGTGCCGCGGCTATTGTCATGCCTGTATTTGGCGGTGTGCGTGAGGCTGCGGTGGAAGACGTGGTGCGTGATTACCTGCCGGGTGTCACCGGGTTCGGCGACGTCAGGGTGAAGTCGGTGACAGTCAATGACAACAAGCGTACCATTACCGTGAAACTCGGCGAGAACGGCGCATATATCCCTCTGACATCGGCAAAGATGTCGGCCCTGAAGGATGATTGCCGCAAGGCTCTCGGGGCGAAGTATGCCAAGTATAAGGTGAATATATTGGCCAAAGATAAAAATCTCGACAAACTTGTCCTTTTTGCAAAGAAAAATATTGCCGGGCCAACCGAGGTCAAGCCATTTGTCCGGCGTGTCGGGGCAGAGGCCGCGCCGTTGGGTCTCGATGGAAAGAATATCGCCGTGTGGCAAAGCCACGGACGCTATTTCGAGCCGTCGCTCAACCGTTGGGAGTGGCAGCGTGCGAGGATGTTCGGCACGGTTGAAGATCTCTACACCCAAGGATATGTGGTGCCGTTTCTGATGCCCATGCTCGAAAATGCCGGGGCTTATGTGCTGAGTCCGCGCGAACGCGATACCAAGCGGATTGAGTTGATCATAGATAACGATGCTTCCGAGTATACCTCCGGCTTGTTTGCTCTTTATGGCCCGATGGAAGGCAAGCATTCGAAAGGTTTCGCATATACAAAGGCAAGTCTCGGCAAGGGCGATAATCCGTTCGAGGCCGGTACGGCGGTAAACTTTACCGAGGGCACGGCCCGATGGAGCGCGGCGGTGCCGGAGGATGGTGTTTATGCGGTATATGTAAGTTATGCCTCAACGCCGGAGAGCAGCGAAGAAGCCCGTTACACAGTCAATGCTGCCGATGGCGTCCATGAGTTTATCGTAAACCAACGTATGGGAGGCGGCACATGGGTCTACCTCGGTCATTTCCCGTTCGAGGCCGGTGACAAAACCGCGATGGTGGAGCTTAGTGGGAGTGGTGACGGACAAGTAAGTGCCGATGCTGTGAAGATTGGTGGAGGCATGGGTAATGTGGCCCGTGTGGTTGAGGATGGTAATGCCGCCATTCCTTACGAACCAATCACAAGCGGATATCCTCGTTTTACCGAGGGGGCGCGTTATTTCCTCCAATGGGCCGGTGCTCCCGACTCTGTGTACACTCCAACAGAATGTGTCAACGATTACAACGATGATTACCGTAGCCGTGGCTTGTGGGTCAACTGGCTTGCCGGCGGATCGTCGATGCTGCCCGACGCCAAAGGTCTCGGTGTTCCAATCGACATGAGTTTCGCTTTTCACAGCGATGCCGGCACGTTTATGGGCGACTCAATTGTCGGTACTCTCGGTATTTATTCCACGGCCGGAGGAAAGCTTGGCAACGGCAGTGACCGGACGGCATCGCGCGACTATACCGACCTTGTGATGAGCGCGATAGTCGATGATGTGAGGGCTACATTCGAACCCGAGTGGGCGCGTCGCGGCATGTGGGACAAGCAGTATGCCGAGGCCCGGTCGCCCGAGGTACCGGCTATGCTGCTCGAGCTTCTGTCGCATCAGAACTTCGCAGATATGAAGTACGGCCTCGATCCTGCGTTCCGTTTTGTGGTGTCGAGGGCCATATACAAAGGCATTCTCCGCTTTCTGGCCCACCGCGACGGCCGCGACTATGTCGTACAGCCGTTGCCCGTCCGTAGTTTTGCAATAAATAATTCGGGGAAGGACAAGTATAGACTGTCGTGGGCGGCCCGTACCGACCGTCGCGAACCTACGGCTGCTCCGACATACTATATTGTTGAAGAACGGGTCGGAGAAGGCGCCTTCCGTCCTGTAGCGAAAGTTACTGAGCCGGAATGGACTGTAACCGTGACCGACGGCGACATACATTCCTACCGCATAATAGCAGGCAACGACGGTGGTGTATCGTTTCCCGGCGAGGTGCTCGCGCTCTGCAACAAAGGTGGGCGTCAGGTGACGGTTGTCAACGGGTTTACCCGTGTCAGCGCTCCAGATTGGTTCGACGGCGGTTCTATGGCCGGCTTCGACAGCAGTAAGGATGGAGGAGTCCCATATCTCTGCGACATATCGTTCACAGGTCCGCAGTTTGAGTTCGACCGCTCTTTGCCCTGGTCCGACGACGATGACTCGGGCTTCGGAAACTCCCGTTCGAACTATGAAGACAAGGTTGTCGCCGGCAATAGTTTCGACTATGTCTACACTCACGGTAAGGCTATCGCCGATGCCGGACGGTCGTTTATCTCGAGTAGTGCCGAGGCATTCGCCAAGGCGGCGGATGTACCGGAAACTGTCGATATAATCCTCGGGAAACAAAAAGAAATCAAACGTGGACGCGGAGCCTACGGTACTGATTGCAAATCATTCACCCCTGAGATGCAGGCGCGTATCAAAGATCTCTCTGGCAAGGGAACAGATTTCTTTGTGTCGGGTTCCTATGTGGCGTCCGATTTGCTTGCAAACCCATATTCCGATGCGGTGACAGTTGCAGCAGACCGCGACTTTGCAAAAAATGTGCTTGGCTGCGACCTTCGGGCCGAACGTGCGGCTGTCTGCGGCAGTGCCTACCTTGTGCCGACGCAATACAAAGCATTCGGTAAAGGTTCGTATACATTCAACCAGACACCGGGGAGCGATTGTTATGTAGTAGAGTCGCCCGACGGAGTTATGCCTTCCGACAAAAGCCGTGGAGCGACCTTGCTCCGTTTCGGCGAAAACAATATTCCGGCCGGCAGTGCCTACGATGCAGGCTCTTACCAGACTGTGGTGATCGGTTTCCCATTCGAGACGATGGACGGAGCTGAAGCCAGGTCGCATCTTATGAGGCAGATCCTCGATTTTTTAGATAAATAAATACAAACGAAATATGCACGAACAGATACATTGCTTCCTTCCCTATGTGAGTGAGGCGCAGGCCGGGGCTACAGTCAAAGCCCTGAAAGCAGAGAATACAGTAGGTAAGATCACGCTTTTGGCTACCGATACTGCAGCCGTTACTCCGGAAGGATGCGGCATCATATATATCGGCAAGCTCGACTCCACCGCCACTATGCGTGCGATAGCCGATGCGGCTGGCGAAGAATTCATATTGCTCTACCGGAGCCGCAATACTCTTACTCTGGGCTACTTCGCTCTCGAGCGCATGATGAGGATACTGCGCGACAGTAGAGGAGTCATGGTTTATGCCGACCGTTATGTCAAGATTGGTGAGTCGAAGAGCAATGTCCCGGCAATAGATTGTCAGGAAGGCTCGTTGCGCGACGATTTCGATTTCGGTCCTCTCGTGATGTTCGATACCGCCGCTTTCAAGGCTGCCGTTGCCGGTATGGACAAAGATTATGAAGCCGCCGGTTTTTACGATCTTCGTTTGCGACTGAGCCGGATGGCACTGCCTGTCCATATAAGCGAGTACCTTTATACTGAAACTGCAGTCCCCGAGGCATCGGAGGGTGAAGCTCATTTCGCCTATGTCGATCCCAAGAACCGCAATGTGCAGATTGAGATGGAAGATGCCTGTACGGCGCATCTCAAAACAGTAGGCGGCTATCTCAAACCGGAGTTTGACTCGGTAGATTTCGACTGCGAGGAGTTCGAATATGAAGCATCGGTGATTATCCCTGTGCGCAACCGTGTGCGTACTATCCGCGACGCAATCCGCAGTGTGTTGGGTCAGAAAACTGATTTTGCCTTCAACCTCATTATTGTAGACAACCACAGCACCGACGGAACGAGCGAGGCTATCGAAGAGTTTACCGGAGATAACAGAGTGATACACATCGTGCCTTGTCGCGACGACCTCGGTATCGGTGGATGCTGGAATGTAGGGGCAAACCATCCCAAGGCAGGTAAGTTCTGCGTGCAGCTCGACAGCGATGATGTATATGCCGACGAAAATACCCTTGCAAAAATGGTAAAGGCATTCTACGACAACGATGCAGCGATGGTTGTAGGTTCTTATCGTCTCACCGATATCGATCTTAACACCATCCCCCCCGGCGTGATCGACCATAAGGAATGGACACCCGACAACGGTCGCAACAATGCGCTGCGTATCAATGGTCTCGGTGCGCCTCGTGCTTTCTTTACACCGATGTTGCGCCGGATACATGTGCCCAACACAAGCTATGGCGAAGATTATGCCCTTGGTCTGGCCTTTTCGCGCCGCCATCGCATCGGACGTGTCTATGATGTAGTGTACCTTTGCCGCCGTTGGGAAGACAACTCCGACCATGCTCTCGACATAGCCAAGACCAACGCGAATAATCTCTATAAAGACCGCATACGCACCTGGGAACTTCGCGCACGCATAGCGCTCAACAAAACAGAAAAACGATGACTTCAGCCCGGGAAATCGAGAGCTTGCTGCAATCGCAGCTGAATGAATGGCCATCTGCTGCTGCTAACTATGCGGCCTTGACCGAAGTGAAGGTAAAAGACCTCGACTTTGGCGGTATGCACTTCCGTGTGCAGTTCAATCCGGCCAGAGCTGTATCGTCCGGAGCCAAGGTCGATGCGGCCTCGATAAAGGCGCGTAAATGTTTTCTGTGCTCCGACAACAGGCCGGAGTGCCAACAGGGAATGGAGTGGGGTGGACGGTATGTGATCCTCGTCAATCCTTTTCCGATTTTTCCGCGCCATTTCACGGTGCCGTGCACTGATCATGTGCCACAGTCGTGCCGAGGTGCCGTTGCCGACATGTTGCGTCTTGCCTCGGAACTCGAGGGATACACGGTTTTCTACAACGGGCCGTGCTGTGGTGCCTCTGCCCCCGACCACTTCCACTTCCAGGCCGGAAACAGCGACTTCCTTCCGCTTGCCGCCAATCTTGAGAAGGCCGATATAAGTATTTTGAAAAATTGTGCGGAAGCCTCTCTCGGGATTGTTGACTCCTTGCCTGTGAAAATGTTTGTAATCGATGCCATAACTCCTGAGGCCGGCGAACAGATGTTTGATCTTTTATCGGAGTCACTTCCTGTAGCCGATGGTGACAGTGAACCGATGCTCAATATGCTTGCATACAGCACCGGTCGTGCAACGAGGCTTGTTGTCGTGCCCCGTAAGCGTCATCGTCCGTCGTTCTATGGGACCGAAGGCGACTCCTGCATGATGCTTAGTCCGGCGGCGGTCGACATGGGTGGTGTTTTCGTGACTCCACGTCTCGTCGACTTCGAGCGCTTCGACACCGATACACTGAGCCGCACTTTGAAAGAGATATGTTCCGGCACTGACGAACTTGCCGAAGTTGTTGTGAAACTTCAAAACCGGAATTGAATATGGAACCTACTATCACCGTAGGGATAATGAACGCCCACGTGCTGCAAGTCGTCTTCAACGGCCAATATATATTGGAAAGCACCGGAGAGGCCATCGAAGGGCCTCTGACCTTTTCCTTGTCAGGCGACGGCAAGGTGGAGTGGCGAGGAGAGGTGTACGATACGCTCGAATTTTCGCCCGTAAGCCTTGATGCTACTTTCGATGTGGCCGATGTTACCATAGGAGTCAATTTCCATTGGGAGCGCAAGGAAACGCAGCGTTTTACCGGAGCGGTAAAGATTATAGTTGAGCGAGATGGGCTGACGCTTATAAACCGCTTGCCGATTGAGGAATATCTTATGAGCGTCATTTCGTCGGAGATGAGCGCCACTGCCGATGAAGAATTTCTCAAGGCTCATGCCGTTATCTCGCGTAGTTGGCTTCTCGCCCAGATACTCAATCGGAATAAAGAGGTCAAGGAACCGTCGTGTACTGTCTCCGACGATGAAATTGTGCGTTGGTATGATCGTGAGGACCATGTCAATTTTGATGTCTGCGCCGACGACCATTGCCAACGCTATCAGGGTATCACTCGCCGCACGACTCCTACAGTGCTCCGGGCTGTGGAGGCCACGCGCGGACTTGTTTTGACCGATGCTGACGGTAATGTGTGCGATGCACGGTTCTCAAAATGCTGCGGAGGTGTGCTCGAAGAGTTTGAGAACTGTTGGGAAGATGTCCCTCACAGTTATCTGAAAGCACGGCGTGACAGTGATGCGGAGGATAATTTCCCCGACTTGAGGGATGAGGATAATGCGCGTAGCTGGATTGCAGGTCGCCCGGAGGCTTACTGCAACACTTCCGATCCGGATATTCTTGGGCGTGTGTTGAATAACTACGACCGCGAGACAGCCGATTTCTACCGTTGGGAGGTAAACTACCGGCAAGATGAACTTGCAGCTCTTGTACATCGCCGTTCGGGTATCGATTTTGGCGGAATCGTGTCGCTCGAGCCACTCAGCCGCGGTCGTTCAGGACGCATGACACGTCTACGCATCACCGGAACGAAACGCACTATGATAATCGGTAAAGAACTTGAGATAAGACGTACATTGTCGCCGAGTCATCTCTATAGCTCCGCCTTCATCGTTGAGCATGGCAAAACCGGTGCTGATGGTTTGCCTGAAGAATTTACGCTCCACGGTGCCGGTTGGGGACATGGAGTTGGCCTGTGCCAAATTGGAGCGGCTGTAATGAGTGCGCGTGGATATGCCTACGATTCTATTCTCTATCACTATTTCCCCGGTGCTGAGCTGACCACGATATATTGACCGATGATATTAAAACCCAGATGGATACATCTATTTTGAACGAACATAACAAACAGGAGTTTCCTCCGATGCACACAGCCGAGCATCTTCTCAACGGAGAGATGGCTCGCCGTTACGGGCATGGCCGGGCATTCAGCGCCCATATCGAACGCAAGAAGTCGAAACTCGACTATCATCTGCCCAAAGCATTGACCGAAGGTGAACTTAGGTCGCTCGAAGACTATATCAACGGAATTGTAGAAGAGGATGTAGAAATTACGGAAGAGTATATTACTCAGGCTGATGCCATGAAACGGTTCGACATGAGCCGTCTGCCGGATGGTGCTTCCGATACGGTGAGAGTTGTACATGTCGGAGACTATGACCATTGTCTTTGCGCCGGAACACATGTGAAAAGAACGAGTGAGATCGGTACTTTCCGCATAACCAGCAGCCGATATACCGACGGGGTTCAACGCATAGTATTCAAGTTAGATCAATAGCTTATGTGGCAGCAGATAGAAATTACTCTCCGACCTCGAAAGAATGGCTTTCATCTTGTGACAGATGAGATAATGAGCCATATCCCGGGTTTGCCCAAGGTCGGGTTGCTCAATCTTTTCATCAAGCATACTTCTGCAGCATTGTCTATTAACGAGAATGCTGATCCGGATGTCCGGGTAGATATGAAGAGCATCTTCGACCGCCTGGTGAGAGAGAGGGAATTGTTCTATATCCATACGATGGAGGGTGACGATGACATGCCGGCTCATGCAAAGACGTCGATTATCGGCCCCTCCATAACCATACCCATTACCAACGGACGCCTTAATCTCGGTACATGGCAGGGAATATATCTCTGCGAGTTCCGCAATTATGGCGGTGCAAGAAAGATTGTCGCGACAATAACAGGCGAATAATCGATAATCCGGCCAAATTTTGCCGCTGGTTTGACTTTACCTGAAAATATTTTTTAACGAGCCTGGGCTTAAATCTTGCCCAGGCTCGTTGCTATCTTTGCCGGACAAATTATCAGTTACGATAGTGATGATGAGTAGTCCGCGGCAATATATAGCTATTGACCTGAAGTCGTTCTACGCTTCTGTCGAATGTGTGGAGAGGAAATTAGACCCTCTCGACGCTTGCCTTGTTGTCGCAGATAAAAGCAGGACAGAAAAGACTATCTGCCTTGCAGTTTCTCCTGCGCTTAAGGCGTATGGCATACCCGGGCGCCCCCGTCTGTTTGAGGTGGTACAGAAAGTTCGCGAGGCCAACTTTCGCCGTGGCCGTTGGGGTAAATCGGCATCAGGTCGCGAGCTTGCCGCCAGACATGATCTTGCCATCGACTATATAGTGGCTACCCCGAGGATGCAGCTGTATATTGATTACTCCACACGTATTTATAACATCTACCTGCGCTACATCGCTCCTGAGGATATCCATGTATACTCCATCGATGAAGTTTTTATTGATGCGACAGCGTATCTCCCCACTTACAGGATGACTGCTCATGAGTTGGCAAGGACCATAATTCGTGCAGTGTTGGAAGAGACCGGAATAACCGCAACGGCAGGTATAGGCACAAATCTTTACCTCTGCAAGGTTGCGATGGATATAGTGGCAAAGAAAATTCAGCCGGACAAAGATGGCGTTCGTATTGCCGGACTCGATGAGATGGAATACCGTCGGCTTCTGTGGTCGCACACTCCTCTCACTGATTTCTGGAGGCTCGGAAAGGGCTATGCCAGGAAGCTCGAGGCTGCCGGTATGCGGACTATGGGCGACATCGCCCGGGCTTCGCTTTACGACGAGGATTGGTTCTACAGGCAATTCGGTGTCAACGCCGAATTGCTTATCGACCATGCATGGGGATGGGAACCGGTAACGATGGACTGCATCAAATCTTACCACCCCGGCTCGCGGTCGATATCGAGCGGTCAGGTGTTGGCGAGCGCTTACCCTTATGCCAAAGCTTTGAACGTGGTCCGTGAGATGGCCGACGAATTGGCTCTCGACCTTGTCGACAAAGGACTTGTTGCCAATCAGGTGGTGCTTACGGTGGGTTACGATATAGAGAACCTCACAAAGCTCGGGTTGTGTTATCAGGGCAAAATAACTACCGATCATTATGGCCGTAAGGTACCGGGACATGCTCACGGTACAGCAAATTTTGACCGCTATACTTCATCCTCCCGTATCATAATGCACCAAGTTGCCGGTCTTTTCTAGCGTATAGTCGATCCGGCACTGCTCATTCGAAGGCTATCTATATCTGTCAACAGACTGATGCCTGAAGATAAAATACCGAAGCGACGGCACGTAATTCAGCTTGATCTGTTTACCGATTATGAGGAAGAAAGGCGTCACCGTCGAGCAGAAGAAGAGGCTCTTGCCAAAGAGCATCGCCAACAGTTAGCCATTCTCAGACTGAGGAAGCAATTTGGCAAAAATTCTGTACTGAAAGGTTTGAACTTCACTGACGGAGCAACGCAGATCGAACGCAACCGACAGATCGGAGGACACAAGGCATGAGCACTCCATACGACGACATAATCAACCTGCCTCACTATGTGTCTAACAGACGCCGGCAGATGCCGATGGAAGCCCGTGCCGCACAGTTCGCACCTTTTGCCGCTCTTTCAGGATACGGGGATGCTGTTGCGGAGACGGCCCGGACGACATCGGCGAAGCTCGATCTGTCGGACGATGAAAAGCAGGAGCTTTCGCGCAAGATAGCTTATGCGCTATCATTTGCTGACCGGCCTATGATGGCTATAACGTACTTCAGGCCCGATTGCAGTAAGAGAGGAGGAGAGTATGTGACAGTATACGGACATGTCAAAAAAGTGGAGGAGTGCATCAACCTGCTCACGCTGACCGATGGCACCGGCATTGCGCTTGATGCTGTTTCGGATATCTCCGGCGAGATATTTGAGGATCTATAGCAGCCTGATGTATTTTGCGTCTACCTCGAAAGCCGCGGCGATTATGCCGGGTATGTCTACAAGTATTTTTTTTGTCCTTGAGCCTCGGACTGTGACCAGTATCCCCTCGTAGCCATCGAGTGGACCGCCGGACGATGCTGATGTGTCGTCGCAGCATCGTCGGGGTTATCTCTTCGGGGGTGTAATAATTCGGGTTGTCGACAGTCCTGACGGCCTTGACAAAACGGTCCATATCTTCGTCGCGGACCGTGAGAGGTGTATTGGCGGCCTTTCCGCGTACAAATCTGTATTGAAGAGTCGGCGTGGCCGCAACCTCGCGGTCGAGAGCCGGTCGGGTAGACCTGACGAAGAGGAGGTCGGGGATAAAAGGTGCGGTAGTGCGGATACTCCTGCCTCTGTTGTCTTTCAGAACATTGCGTAGAGGTGTGAACACCTCGAACCCCTTGTCGGCAAGGTCGATATATGCCGGCCTCAAGGCATTTGGGCGCTTGAGGTCGCGCATCACGAACCATTGCGGTTTGTCTTCTCCGTCGGTCATCCCTGTGTTTTTTGTTATTTTACAATTACTTTAAAAGCTTTGCCGTCGACGCGGACAACATATATGCCGGCCGGTATGCCTGATACACCTGTAGCGCGTCCCGATAGGTCGTAGACAGAGGCATCAGTGTAGTCGCCTTCGATTATTATCTCGCTTTTGCCTCCGTAGACGAGCACGTCGTGGCCGGCTGTGATCTCGCCAAGGGCGCTGACTTCGTTGCTGGTGTATACTGCAAAACCATTGGCCGGAATTCGTACGGAAACCGTACCCGAACCACTCAGGTTGTCGGTATATCCTTTCGACGCTGTGAGGAGTTTGTGGTTTGAGTAAGAAATTGCCGAGGCCGGGCTGCTGATACTTAGTTCTGAAGTTAACGATGGGTTGATGAAGGCTATGATCTCTTTGTTGCCGTTGACAAGGCGTAGTCGCCGTCCGGCAGAGAATGGGCCGTCGAGGTCGCTCTTGCTGAATGTGGCTGTTCGGGAGAAGAGTTCGGGATTGTTGCGGCGGATGTTGATGAGAGCGGAGTATACGTCGTGGAGTGCCTTGCGGTCGGCATCGGCAAGCCAGGCCGACCAGTCAACGATTTTGGGGTCGGTATTGTTGTTGTTGCCGTCCTTGGTGTTCTGGTTGTTGGCGAGCTCTCCGAATTGCCAAACCATTTTAGGGCCAGGAGTCAGGAGCATCTGCGCAGCGAGAGCTCCGATACGCGCGAATTTGGCATCGGTATTGTCCTTTATCGAAGAGGGTGCATAGGCGTCGACCTTGAATGCCACCCGTTGTTCGTCGTGGCTTTCGGCGTAAGATATGGTCGAACCCCACGGGCGTTTGTCGTCGTCGGTGGCGAGGAAGCGGTTGAGGTTGTCGTCGGAGTCGTAGCCCATCGCATATTGGCAGGAGGCATTGTTGATGTTGGCCCAGTTGATCTGTCCGTCCAGCCCCATGTCGGTTTCCTCGCGTGTTCCGGCAAGGTTCTCGTTGATATGTATTCCTTTTGGCTTGACCGATTTTATGACACCGTGGAGGCGTTTCATGCGGTCGATGCGGCTTTGGTTGAAAGTGTCGGTGCCGTTGATGTAGCTGTTATTGTCGCCAAGACCTTTGACAAGGTCGAAACGGAAGCCGTCAACGTTGTATTTCTCCATCCAGTACTTTATGGCGTCGGTCCATTGCTGCTGCACCAGAACATTGTCCTGATTCCAGTCGTTGAGGACGCTGTAGGCGTGTGGCGCGGTTTTGTTGTAGAACGGGTTGTTGTCGACCGGATACATCTGATACCACGGGTGCAAGCCGTCGCTCTGGTTGAAAACGATGTCGAGAATAACGGCGATACCCTCGTTATGGCAGGCCTCGACAAAGTCTTTGTAGTCGCGAGGCGAGCCGTATGCTTTGTCGGGAGCCATGTAGAAGTTGGTGTTGTAGCCCCATGAGTTGTTGCCATTGAACTCCATTATAGGCATCAGCTCCACGGCATTGAAGCCGAGCGCCTTGATGTAAGGTATCTTTTCTATCGCTTTTGCTACTGTGCCATTGCCTTGAGCCAGACCGTCGGTGCCGGTGAAGTCGCGCAAGAGCATTTCGTACACTATCAGGTTTTCGTGGTCGGGTATGGTGAAGCTGCTGAATTTGTAATCATCGATATCGCCTCGGTAAACACCTAATACGACGCCTTCGACCTCGGAGGGGTATTGCGGACGGTCGGGCCATACGTCAGCTGCAATATAGCGGTCGTTCCAGGGATCAAGAACCAGATGTGCGTACGGGTCGCCGACGCGGTAGGTATCGTCGACGATGAAGTAGTAGGGGTAATATTCATTATCGGCCAAACCGGTAACGGTAGTCCAAAAGTAGCGCTGACCGTTGTAGTCTTGGTATTTCATGAGATATCCGGAGTTGATCTCGTAGTTGTTCCATGATCCGACGAGCTGTACGCTTTTCTTGCGGGGGGCGGCTAAACAAAAGGTGACGCTACCGTCGCTGTTGCGCACACAGCCCATCTGAGGCACACCTCCTGGGTAGACTTCTGCCGGGCTTGGTGCCGGATAGCTGATTTCGTAGGTTGCGGAATAAGGCTTGCCGTTGAAGGTTGTGGTGCCTGTCACGGTGTAGTTGCCGCTGGCGGTAAACTTATAGCCGGCTGTCAGGCTTGTCGCATTTGACTTTTCTGCGAACTTGGAGCCGTTCACGCTCAAGGTGAGATCTGAAGCTTGTGTGGCTGAGAGTGTGAAGGTGACGGTGGTGGGGCTATCGATGAGCCGGTCGTGGTCGGCTGTGAGCGTGAGCTCGAAACCGTCGTTGAGGACATCGATAAAAATATCGCTTTCGCTGCTTGTCTTGCCTGTCCTCGAGCCGTCGGCATTGCGGAAGACCACGACAATTTTTTTGATATGCTCGGTGGGGTCGGTGATGCCGAAATATGTGCGCATGTCACCGATAGTGAGTCTGTAGAGGTTTGAGGTGAGGTAGGTCAGCTTGTTCTTTTCGAGGTTGGCGTACTGTGAGTTGCTACCGTCGCTCTCGGGCCACGGTGCCACGACATGGAGCCAGTTGCTGTTGTTGACGCTCTTGGTGGTTATCACACCGATATGGGCGTAGACCGGCTGGGATTGCGGAAGGTCTTTGAGTCCATTGTTGCCCAAAGGAGAGGAGGCGTTGTAGGTGAGCACCACGTCTTTGCTGTCTTCCTGCAAAGGAGTAGGGGAGGGGCTTACTATCTGGGCTGCCGCGTGGATGAAGGAGAGCAGCAGGAGCGAGAACAGTGCCGTGTAGAGTTTATTCATCGTATAGTAGGGATAAGTAAGTATGATTATGATACAAAATTACTCAAAAAAATTATCCCTGCAAATTTTTGAAATTGTCACTGAGGCTTCACTTCGTCGAGCTCCACGAGGTGGTTGAGAATGGCAAAAACGGTGAGTCCGGCGGCTGAGTGGATGTTGAGTTTCGTGCTGATGTTGCGCCGGTGAGTTGTCACGGTGTGGAACGACAGGCATAGCTTGTCGGCGATTTCTTTGTTCGCCAATCCTTTGGCAACGAGACGTATGATATCTTTCTCACGGCTTCCGAGAATGGCAGTCTGCTTGTCGACAGTATCTTCGGGGGCTTTAACCTCGGTGCGTTTGACCGATTTGTCTTCAAGTTTCTCTATTGCCGGCACAAGGAGCTGCCGCTCGATTTCGTAGTGCGACATGAAATCTTTTTCGCACACGATGATATCGAACAGGACGGCGCTCAGCCGAGTGTTGTCCTTCTGATGGTAGTGCGATATGAACACATCCTTGAGGTCGCGCAACTTCGATGCCATGTGGGTGTGGTGGCCGTTAAATTCCTCGATGCTGTACTTGGTGTCGGTGTATCCTGCGATAAGTTTTTCGGCGTAATTGAAGATCACATTGTTTTCGTAGTCGATGTGGTTACGGGCTTCCACCACGTAATCGTCGTAAAACTTTATCAGGAGCATGGCCACATCGTTTGCCTCGGAGTAATTGATGGCATCGATCAGGTTGTGGCGTATCTTGGCCAGCGAAAAGTCGAGGAATGAGGAGTGTGCTCGCCGCAGGTATGCTATCAGGGCAGGAAGCGAGATGTTGAAACCGCCAAAAGGTCGGCCGCTGAGAAAATTGCATACGGCAAGGAATGTGTCTTCATCCACTGCATTGTCGCGGCATATCTCGGCCACGGTCTTCTCGCCGAATCCGAAAGCGATGTTGAAGCGGCTGAGGGTCATCAGAAGCAGATTGTTGTCTCTGATAAGGCTGCGCATCGTATGTTGGGGCCCATAAATCTCCATGTCGTTCATAATGTGGCGTTTTAGGTATGCAAAGTTAGGTATTTGCCGGCTCTTTCACAATACCTAAAAATACTTATCGAAATAGACAGTCATGTCTGATATAGTTGCATTAAACCTAAATTTTAGGTATTGTCGATCAGGTGGATTGCCGGTAATTTTGCAATCGGGAAAATATTGCAGAAGGCCGGCTTCTGACGGGAGACGATGTTTGTGTGACTCTCTTCTCTCTCCCGTCAGAGCGAATGCCGGAGCTAAAATCAACAGAATTGAAAATACGCGGATATCAGCATGGATTGTAGTCTTAACTTTGCATGACGAAAAGAGATTATTGACATGTTGGATAAACAAAAACGAAGGAGCGCTTTTTGAAGCGCTCCTTGCATGTGGTATCTGAGGTGTGTTATTTGCGAATTTTCTTTGCAATCCATTTACGTGCATTGACGAAAGCGTCGAGCCATATTGTGGCTTCTTCGTCGCGGCGTTCGGCAGGGTAGGTCGGGCACTGCCAGGGGAAGATGGCGCGTTCGAGGTGGGGCATCAGTGCAAGGTGACGACCGTCGGCACTTGTCAGAGCTGCAATTGCGCCTTCTGAGCCGTTGGGGTTGCCGGGATATGCATCGTAGGCGTAGCGAGCAGCCACTTTGACTCCTGATTCTGCTAAAGGAGCGTTGAAGTGGAAACGGCCTTCGCCATGTGCTACCCATATGCCGGAGCAGAGGTGGGCGAGCGACGAGAACATCACGCTGGGCGACTGCTCCACACGCATACCGACGAATGTCGATTCGAATTTGCCTGAAAGGTTGTGCTTCATTTCCACTGCCGGTTTGTTGCCTTCGGCCGGATTTGCTCCGAGCAGATTGAGCTCGATCATGAGCTGGCATCCGTTGCAGACACCGAGGCTCATGGTGTCGGGACGCTCGTAGAAACGGCGCAGAGCTTCGGCAGCACGTTCGTTCCAGCGGAAGCCTGCAGCCCAACCTTTGGCCGAACCGAGGACGTCGCTGTTGGAGAAACCACCGCAGAACACTATCATGTTGACATCTTCGAGTGTCTCGCGGCCAGAAGCGAGGTCGGTCATGTGGACGTCGCGCACGTCGAAACCTGCGATGAAGAGGGAATAAGCCATTTCGCGATCGCCGTTGACACCTTTCTCGCGGATGATTGCTGCACGGATGCCTGACGGGGTGCGGCGGCGAGCACGGAGGTCGCGCGATGCGAAGCTACCATCGAAGTTGGGACGGAGACGGTATGGTACGGGTTGCAGTCCGAGGTTGTTGCGACGCTCTGTTGCGCATTCGGGTGCAGTCTGGAGGCAGTCGAGGCGGTAGGATGGCTCAAACCATACGCGGCGCATGGCCGGTACCGATACCATGTGAACTGAAGTCTCGTGGCTGATCGTAATCACTTTCTCGCTGCGGCGCGAAGGTGATGCTATGGGGAAGTAGCGGACGCCGGCGTTGTCGAGGATGGTTTCGGCTTTGGTGCGTTTGCGGTCGAGTACCTGAATGACGATTGCAGGATTTTCGGCGAACAGTATCTTCACAAGGTCGGTCTGTCCGATCATCTTGAAGCCTTCGGTGAAGAAGTTGAGACCGCCCGAAGTGTTGGCGAAACACATCTCGAGGAGAGTTGTGATGAGACCGCCAGCGCTGACATCGTGCTGTGCAGCCACGAGGCCCGAGTGGACGAGGGTCTGGACCGCTCCAAATGCCTTGGAGAAGTACTGGGCCGAACGAACATCGGGAACGTCGCCGCCGACGATACCTTGAGTCTGGGCGAGTGCGGAACCGCCGAGAGCGAGAGGCATATCGCTTAGATCGATGTAGTAGAGGGTTGACTGAGTTGTTGTGGAGAGTGTGACAGGTACGTGACGACGGATGTCGTCGACTTCGCCAGCGGCGGAGATAATCACAGTGCCGGGAGCTTTGACGCTTGTGCCGTCACTGTATTTCTGAGTCATCGACAAGCTGTCCTTACCTGTGGGAATGTTAATTCCGAGAGCACAAACGAAGTCGCTGCAAGCTTCGACGGCGCTGTAGAGGGCAGCGTCTTCGCCAGCGTTCTTGCAAGGCCACATCCAGTTGGCGCTGAGGGAAACTGCGGACAGGCCTTTGTCGAGACTTGCCGATGCGATGTTGGTGAGCGCTTCGGCAACAGCCAGACGCGATGCAGCGGCCGGGTTGCTCAAAGCTACAGTCGGTGCATGGCCGATAGATGTTGCGATGCCACGTTTGCCCTGGTAGTCGAGTGCTACGATACCGCAGTCGTTGAGAGGCAGCTGGAGAGGACCGTCGCACTGTTGACGAGCTATGCGTCCGGTAACAGAGCGGTCGACTTTGTTGGTGAGCCAGTCTTTGCAAGCGACGGCTTCGAGCGACAATACGGATTGGATGTATTGGTCGAGTTTGGCTATGTCGTAATCACCTGCAGAGAAATTACTCTGGGCGGTAGTGTCGTGCATGACTGTTTTGGGCGGATTGCCGAGCATGTCGGTAACAGCGAGGTCGATAGCGGGTTTTCCGCCTTCGCGACCGAAAGAGAGACGGTGGTCGTCGGTTGTTTTGCCGACGATATACAATGGCGCCCGTTCGCGCTGAGCGATGCGCTCAACCAAGGGAATGTCGTCGGGATTGATTACAAATCCCATGCGTTCCTGACTCTCGTTGCCGATTATCTCGCGATCGGAAAGAGTGGGGTCGCCGACGGGGAGGGCGTTGATGTCGATGCATCCGCCGGTGCTCTCAATGAGCTCGCTCAAGGCGTTGAGGTGTCCGCCGGCGCCGTGGTCGTGGATAGATACGATGGGGTTGAAAGCGCTCTCAGCCAAGGCTCGGATGAGGTTGGCCACTCGTTTCTGCATCTCGGGGTTGGCTCGCTGCACGGCATTGAGCTCGATGGCACCTGCATAGCGGCCGGTGTCGACCGATGATACAGCACCACCACCCATGCCGATACGGTAGTTGTCGCCGCCAGAGAGTGCGACAGCCTGTCCGGGTTGAGGATCGCCTTTGATCGCGTGGTCAGCGTTTGCATAACCTACGCCGCCGGCGAGCATGATAACTTTATCGTAGCCCCAGGTGCGGCCATCTTCTTCGTGCTCGAATGTGAGAAGAGATCCGCAGATGAGCGGTTGACCGAATTTGTTGCCGAAGTCAGAAGCACCGTTGGAAGCTTTGACGAGGATGTCGGCCGGCGAATGGTAGAGCCAGTTGCGTGCCGGTACTTTGCTTTCCCATGTTTTTGCGGTCTCGCTGTCGAGGCGCGGATATGAAGTCATGTATACAGCAGTACCTGCCAAAGGAAGGCTGGCACGACCACCACCAAGACGGTCGCGGATTTCGCCGCCGCTGCCTGTAGCAGCGCCGTTGAATGGTTCGACAGTTGTGGGGAAGTTGTGAGTCTCGGCTTTGAGCGACAGTACGGTGTTGATCTTACGGAGTGTGAAATCGCCAGGAGCGTCGGCTTTATCGGGTGCAAACTGCCATATTTCCGGACCGGTTACGAAAGCGACGTTGTCTTTATATGCTGAGACGAGACGACCGGGGTTGGTTTTGCTTGTTCGTTTGATCAGGTTGAAGAGCGACGAAGGTTTCTCTTCGCCGTCGATGACGAATGTACCTCCGAAAATTTTGTGTCGGCAGTGCTCAGAGTTAACCTGCGAGAAACCGAAAACTTCGCTGTCGGTGAGCTTGCGGCCCAGACGTTTCGACAAATCGCGGAGGTATTGCTCCTCTTCCTCGCTCAGGGCGAGTCCCTCGCGGAGATTGTACTCATGGATATCGTCGATTTCTTCGGGTGCTGCGGCGGTTGCATCTGAAGCGAACATGTCGGCACCCGGCTGAGTGTAGACCGCCTGTAGCATGGGATCGAACCGGGGCTCTTCGCCGTCAGGGACACGTTGAAGCTCCTCGATACGTGAAATGCCGCCGATGCCCATGTTTTGGGTAATCTCGACGGCATTAGTGCTCCAGGGGCTTATCATTTCTCTACGAGGCCCGACGAAAGTGCCGCACATGGAGTCGGCATCAATAGCCTCGGCACCGCCGAAGAGCCATGTCAGGCGTTCGTTTTCACTCTGATTAAATCTGTGGTCGGCATCGACGGCATATACCGTGTCGCCGTGGACAAAAAAGCTTACCATTGCAGGGTAGGGGTTGTTTATTTGGCTGCAAAGTTACGCATTTTTTCAGCGTCTACCAAATAAGCAGAGTGTCAAAAATGTTTTTGCTGTATTTAAAATAATTCGTACTTTTGCACTATTATGGATGATGGTAAAAAACGACTTTGCGTGCTTAGCGGCACACGCGCCGACTGGGGACTTCTGTCTCCGGTAGCACGCGCTTTGTCGCAGTCGGGCCGCATCGAGGTCGACATAATTGCCACGAACATGCATCTGATGCCGCAGTATGGAGATACCTGGCGCGAGATAGAGGCAGACGGGTTCGACATAGCCGCACGAGTTCCAGTTGATGCAGAAGGCGATGATGATGCTTCCAGAGCCAAGATAATGGCACAGACGCTGGCTGGCATGGCTGATGCGTTTGACAGACTGCGACCTGATGCCGTGTTGATTTTGGGAGACCGTTATGAAATGCTTGCCGCCGCGTCGGCAGCAGCGGTGATGCATCTGCCCATAATACATATTGCCGGAGGAGAAATAACCGAGGGAGCGCTCGACGACTCTTTCAGGCATGCTATCACCAAGCTTTCGTCGTTCCATCTTACAGCGACCGAGGACTACCGCCGCCGAGTGATACAGCTCGGTGAGCAGCCCGATATGGTGGTCAATACCGGGGCTATCGGTGTGTGGAATGCGATGAACACTCCATTGATGACCGCAGCCGAACTATCGGAGAGCATAGGTTTCGATGTGACAGAAGGCCCGTTGGCCGTGGTGACATATCATCCGGCGACAAACGATAGTGTGCCGCCTCGTGAACGACTTGAAGATTTCCTTGCAGCCCTCGACCGCCATCCGGCCTTGAAACTCGTGGTGACAGCCCCAAACAACGATGCCGGTGGCGCCGGCCTGCTGACGTTGCTTGAAGAGTTTGCGGCAGCACGCAGGGATCGGGTATGCCTTGTGCGTTCGCTCGGCATGGTGCGTTACCATAGTCTGCTGCGCTGCGCCAATCTGGTGATAGGTAATTCGTCGAGCGGTATAGTTGAAGTTCCTTCGGCCGGCATACCTACGGTGGATGTCGGGATACGTCAGCGCGGACGTATCGCATCCCGGTCGGTAATACATTGCGATGAAGGTAGAGACTCGATCGATGCCGCTATCAGTAAGGCTCTGTCGGAAGAAATGCAGATACTTGCCAAAAGATGCGAAAATCCGTACTACAAAGCTGATACATGCCAAATAATGATGTCGGAGATAGAAAACTTCATGGGACTACCCAAAGCTCCCAAGCAATTCCACGATATCATATAAAATTTTTACTCATATGAAACCGCTTTATATCATCCCGGCACGAGGCGGAAGCAAGGGGATACCGCGTAAGAATATAAAACCGCTTGGCGGCAGTCCGCTGATCTGTCATTCGATACGATGTGCGATCGAGACCTGGGCCGTCTACGGTGGTTATATAGTGGTTTCGACAGAAGATGCCGAGATTGCAGATACGGCCCGTTCGTGTGGGATTGATGTGGAGTATACCCGTCCGGCGTCTCTCGCGACCGACACAGCATCGAGCCGCGACGTGATGCTCGATGTGATGGAATGGGCGGAAGCGCGAGGATTGGACTACGACTGTGTCGTGCTGTTGCAGCCGACCTCACCGTTGCGCACGGCGGTGGATGTGTCGGCAGCTATAGATATGTATGACCCGACACTCGATATGGTTGTGAGTGTGTGCGAGGCCGATGATAACCCTTATTACAATCTTTTCGAACAAGATGCCGAAGGCAACCTGCATGTATGCAAAGGGCCCGGGACATACACACGACGGCAGGATGCACCGCCGGTAATGAAATACAACGGGGCGGTGTATGTGATCAATCCGGAGTCGTTGCGGCGCTGTGGTCTCGGAGAGTTTGCCCGTCGAGTGGCATATGTGATGCCTAAATCGCGCAGCATAGACCTTGATACGCCCGAGGACTGGGTGCGTGCGGAGCAAATATTTGCGAAATTATGACAGAAATACAACAGCATATCATCGATGAGTCTTCGACGTTGCTCGATGCCCTTAGCCGTCTCAATGGCCTTCCGGGCGGCGTGATGACCCTTTTTGTCGCTGATACCGACGGCCGGATCAGCGGAAGCGTTACCGACGGCGATATCCGCAGGGCACTCATAGGAGGATCCTCGCTCGACGACAGTGTGGCTTCGGCCTGTCACCGCGATTACCGCAGTGTAAAGTCGGGCGACATTGATCCGGAGACCATAATTGAATGCCGGAACAAGGGTATAAAGCTGATACCGGTTTTAGACAGCGACCGCAGGCTTGTGTCGCTCCTCGACCTGACCCAAATACGCACAGTGCTACCTCTCCGTGCCGTGCTTATGGCCGGAGGACGCGGAGAGCGCCTGCGCCCGATGACACTCACAACCCCCAAGCCTTTGCTAAAAATAGAGGGAAAGGCTATAATCGACTATAATGTGGAGGCGCTTGCTGCCTGCGGTATAGACGAGATTGTGGTGACAACGCGCTATCTCGCTGAACAGATACATGATCATTTTGCCCGACCTGTCGCCGGAGTCAAGGTGAGATGTGTGACCGAGAGCGAGCCATTGGGTACTATCGGAGCTGTGGCCGGTCTATGGCCAAAGTGCAACGAAGGTGATACTCTTGTGATGAACTCGGATCTGCTGACAACCATATCGTTTGAAGAAATGTATCTGCGGCACCGCTCGGCCGGAGCCGATGTCACCATAGCGGTAGTGCCGTATCAGGTGTCGGTGCCTTATGCAATACTGACGCTCGACGGAAATGACCCAGATAGAGTGACTGCAATAGAGGAAAAGCCGTCGTATTCATACTATGCCAACGCCGGAATCTATATATTTTCGAATGCAATACTATCGACGCTTGTCGCCGGCGAGCATTGCGATGCCACTGACCTTATCGAACGTGCTATAGCTGACGGCCGGAAAGTGACATACTATCCTGTCAAGGGAACGTGGATTGATGTGGGTTCTCCTGTCGATTTCCGTCAAGCAGGGCAACTTATGAGGCATCACAATTCGTTGACGAACTCTTGAGCCCTGACGGCGTTATAATTTAAACATAACTGACTACAACATGCCTGAATCAAATTTTATAGACTATGTGAAAATCCTTTGCCGCTCGGGCAAGGGTGGCGCCGGTTCGCGTCATTTCTATCGTGCTAAATATGTGCCTAAGGGAGGCCCGGACGGAGGAGACGGCGGCCGTGGCGGACATATAATCCTGCGAGGGAACCGCAATATGTGGACGCTGCTACCGCTCAAATACCGCCGACATATATTCGCCGGCAACGGCGAGTCGGGGTCGGGAGGCCGCAGTTTCGGCAAGGATGGCGATGATGTTGTGGTGGATGTACCCTGCGGTACAGTCGTTTTTGATGCCGAGACGGGAGAATACCTATGCGAGGTGACTGACGACGGCCAGGAAGTGAAGCTTCTGAAAGGTGGCCGTGGCGGTCTTGGCAACTGGCATTTCAAGAGTGCAACCAACCGGACCCCACGCTATGCGCAGCCCGGAGAGCCGGCGATAGAGCGCAGCGTAGTCCTCGAGCTCAAGATGCTTGCTGATGTGGGTCTTGTAGGTTTTCCTAATGCAGGCAAGTCGACGTTGCTGTCGGCCGTTAGCGCAGCCGAGCCTAAAATCGCGGACTATCCATTCACGACGATGGAGCCACAGCTTGGTATAGTGTCGTACCGCGACAACCGCTCGTTTGTGATGGCGGATATCCCCGGTATCATAGAGGGTGCGAGCGAGGGCAAGGGTCTCGGGTTGCGTTTCCTGAGACACATAGAGCGCAATGCCGTGCTACTGTTTATGGTGCCGGCCGATGCTGATGATATAGCAGAGCAGTACCGCGTGCTGCTCAATGAGCTTGAGCAGTTCAATCCGCAGCTTGTAGACAAACCGAGGGTGCTTGCAGTGTCGAAGTCGGATATGCTTGATGACGAACTGCGAGAAGAGCTTGCCAAAACGCTCCCCGAAGGTGTGCCGGCAGTGTTTATATCGGCAGTTACAGGCCAGGGTATAACAGAACTTAAGGATATGCTGTGGCGTGCCATCAATGATGAGAACAACAGAATAGACGCAAGCGATATAATCCACCGGCCTCTCGACGGCCATCATCGCGTGCGCGAGGAAGATGAGTTTATCTTCCAATATGAACCGTCGGCTGATGAGGCAGAGCAGGAGGCCGAGGATCTCCGCAGTATCAGTCCAGACAGCTGGGGCGATGATATCGACTGGGATGATGCTGAGGTGGAAGATGAAGAAGATGATGGAGAGGATCCATTTATCTACGAAGCTATCAACGACGGTAAATGATATCGATACGCGACTTTTACAGCCAAGTGAAGCGGCGGCTTGAAGCTTTGTTGCCTGATGGTGACGAGGCGGAAGCTGCCGCACGTATCATATTTGAAGATGTGGCCGGTTATACCAAGGTGTTTATCTTTGCCAACGGAGACAGGGAGATCACGGCATCGATGCAGGAGCGCATCGGAGCGGTTGTCGATAAGGTTGCCGCAGGGATGCCGGTTCAGTATGCTGTGGGTAAGGCTTTCTTCATGGGTAATAATTTTACGGTGACACCGGCTGTGCTCATACCCCGACCAGAGACTGCAGGGTTGGTGGACATGGTTGTGGATGATTGGCAAGGACGAAGCGACCTACATGTACTCGATATAGGCACGGGATCGGGTTGCATTGCCATCAGTCTTGCCCGTGCATTGCCTTTTGCGGATGTTGATGGTATGGATGTGAGCGATGACGCTCTTGCTGTAGCCCGCCGAAACGCCGTAGCGCTCAAAGCTCAGGTCGACTTTGAACAATCGGATATACTGAGGGCAGTGCCCCGGGCGGAAGCCTATGATATCATAGTGTCGAACCCTCCTTATGTGACAGAGCAGGAGGCAAAGGATATGACCGCCGATGTGCTTGATCATGAGCCTCATCTTGCTCTTTTTGTTCCGGACGGTGATCCATTGGTATTCTATAAAGCGATAGCATCTTATGCCCGAAAGGCGTTGAAGCAGGGTGGCAAGCTGTATCTTGAGATCAATCAACATTTCCCGAAGGAAATGTCGGAATTGCTGAGCGGCTGCGGATTTACTGACGTTGCGGTGTTGCGCGACTATAAAGGCAATTACCGGTATGCTACAGCGAAGCAGCCATGATACAATCCCGACGGACATCGAAGAAGCCATTATCGCCGGAGAAAGCGCTTGTAAGACTGGAGGAACTGTGTGCCCGAGCCGAGCATTGCACCTATGAACTCGCTCAAAAATTGAAGTTGTGGGGAGTGGCCGGAGATGATGCTGAAGCAATCATATACTCATTGAGACGCCGGCGGTTTGTGGATGACGGACGGTTTGCCGTTTCTTTTGTCCGCGACAGGTACCGCTACTCCAAATGGGGACGAATCAAGATACGGCAGCATCTTCAAGCCAAGCGAGTCGCTCCGGATCTTATAGAAGATGCTTTCGAGGAGATTGACGAAGAGGAGTATATGGCGATATTGCAGGGCATTGTGAAGGCTAAGGCATGTTCGATGCCCGAGGTGTCGTCGTACGAGGCCCGGACAAAAATCTACAGGTTTGCATTTGCCCGAGGATTTGAGCCAGCACTCATATCGAGGTGCATGAAGGATATGAAAGACGATTTATAGCTCAGGGCTGTCGTCTTTTTTGTCGTCCGGGATGGTGAAAATGAACTCCAGTCCACCCTTGTCGGCATTTTGGGCTGTTATGCTACCATTCATGGCTATAAAAATGCGGCTGACAAGCGATAGACCGAGTCCAGAACCTCCGCTCTTACGGGTGCGTCCGCTATCTACCCGATAGAAAAGGTCGAAAAGCCGGTCGAGATGCTGGTCGTCGACACCGATACCGTTGTCGGAGAAGGAGAAACTGGAGTATCCGTTTTCGTTGCTTAGGTAACGAATTGAGATGATAGAGCCGGAAGAGTGCTGTGCCGAATTCTTAATGAGATTTAGAAGGGCATTTACGATCAGGTTCTCGTTGCCATAGACAAGGCAATTGTCGGGTATGTCGATGACGATATCCATATTTCCGGCCATATGGTTGTGCTTGACATCGTCGGCGAGCCTGACGGCCAGATTATGAAAATCGAATTGACGGCAGGGTATCGATGTCTTGTTTTCCTGAAGCCTCATGACAGAGTTGAGGTCGTTGATCAGCTCGGCGAGCCTGTCGGTGTTATCTCTTGCCCTGGTTATGAATATCCGTTTCTGCTCTTCGGGGATATCGTTGTCCATGAGTATGGTGTCGAGATATCCTTTTATGATTGCGACGGGAGTATTGAGTTCATGACTGACATTGATGCCAATCTGACGTTCGTGAGCATATTTCTCTTGCTCCGCTTTAATCTTCTCGCGGTAGAGGAGAAGAAGTCTTTTAGAAACTTCGCCGAGTTCGTCTTTGGAGAAATGCCAAGCTTCAATGTCGTCGGGCAGATTGTTGGACGAAATCATCTCGGCAAAATCGCGGAGTGCATATACGTTGCGGCATATTGCTTTGGAACCGAAATAAGCGAGGATGAATGATAGCACGCCTAAGGCCAGGACGACAACCCATACCATAGAATCGACGCTGAGGAATTCTTTTACTTCTCCTTTATAAGGCAATGCGGCAAAAGTGTGTATCATTCCGTCGCTGCTTGTGCCTGAACTTACCATAAATTTGGCGCCTTCGAGCTCCATGTCGTGGAGGTATGTGGTGTCGCGGTTGTTCCAAGACTGCCGGAATGCTTGTATGATTTTGCCTTTATTGTCGTGGATGAGGATTGTAGGTTCCTGATTGTCGGCGATCACGTTGCCGTTGTTGTCGTAAACGGTTAGGTGGAGAGGATCGAGCGTGGTCTGATAGGTGAAAAGTTTTATGAAATCGACGGTTTTCTGCAGGTCGGCACCTTTATTGTAAGCTTCGATCACGGTGTTGTTGACATTTATCAAACGGTTGCCGAGATTGTAGCTCAAACGGTGTTTTTCGTGGGCTACAAAATATGGTATCGTTATGCCTATGACAAGCCATAAAAGACCGACTAATGGGAAGAATAGTTTCCAATGAAGACGTGTAATATGGTTTTTCGACATTTATGCAGAGCGTTTTTTGTGATGTATGGATAATGTATAAACAACGGAGTGGGTTGAAATGTTCGGAAATAGGCACTCCGACAGTATTATAATCCAGTCACACGCTTGATGAATGCAAGGATGTCGTCGAGGACTTCGGGTGATATCGTTTCCTCGATCTCGCCGTACTCTGTGATCTCGCCTGTATGGCAGTGCTGGAAGAGATGGTTGAGGTCTTTGTATATCTTTATATCAGCCTGAGGGCATATCTGTTGCAGGAGTGCGAGGTTGGTCACGGCGTCTACCTGTGTGTCTTTGTCGCCACCGAGTCCGAGGATGGGGCATTTTACTTTGGAGAGATATTGAGCCGGGTCGAGACTGATGAAGTAGGTGAACCATGCTGATTGCTTCGAGGCTGATTTCGCGAGGTTGGCGATGAGTGGCTCCGGCAGATTGATATTGAGCTTGCCGGCGACTTTGCGGATGTCGGTAGGCCGGCCGGATGCCATGTCGGTGAAAACGGTGTCGAGCAGTTGCAATGTTTGTCGGGTCAGGGTTTCGTCTAATCCGGCTTTGACAAGCGCGCGGCGGTTTTGGGCCAGTATGATGTCCTTGCAAGGCTGGACGGCTCCGGCAAGGCTTATAAAGAAGGGTAAGTCGGATGAAGAAGCGACAATCATGGCTATTGTGCCACCTTCGCTGTGGCCGATTATACCGACTTTGCCGATGGCATCGAATGTAGACAGGAATTTTACCGCAGCCCTGGCATCGTCGGCAAGATCGGCAGTTGTGGTTGTGGTGAGGTTGCCTTCGGATGCGGCGAAACCACGGTCGTCGTAGCGTAGCGATGCTATGCCTTGGCGAGCGAGGTAGTCGGCTATGACGAGGAAGGGTTTGTGGTCGAAGAGTTCTTCGTCGCGGTTCTGTGCTCCGCTTCCGCTTACGAATACTACGGCCGGTACGGGGTGGTGGCGGTTGGCGCCGTCGGGGATGACGACAGTGCCGGCGAGGCGAATGCCGGCTTTGGTGTTTGTGAATACGGTATCGATAACTGTGTAGGGATAGGGTGGAGCCGGTGTCTGCGGACGGTTTATTGGAGTTGTCTGCCGGACCATGTCGAGCTTGAATTTAAAAGCACGCTGAATGAAAACTCCTTTGAGAGTGTCGCCATGAAGGGTGGCATTGTATGAAGCGCCGAGGGTCTTGCTTGAAACAGATATGGAGTCGTCGGAGATGTAGTCGGTGTCTAAGGCGATGCCGTTCGCGCCTTGGTCGGGGCTGTCGAGCGTGCATCTGTCGGGGCTTACATTGAGCCGCAGTTTGAGTTTGTTGAAACCGAGCTTGAGCGCTCCGCTGTATGTGCCGGAGGGGATGGTGCCGGCCGAGAGGCTTGTAAAGAAGCTTGCGGTGACAAGCAGAAGGATAGCGAGGCGTTTCATATCTAATTTTTTAGTAGATGACAAAAATT
>DKVO01000009.1:469-14804 GCA_002491245.1 Porphyromonadaceae bacterium UBA7176 | reverse complement strand
ATTGGCTCCAATAGTTTTTTTCTAATTCTCTGTTTGTAAAAGTCCGGTCATTTCAGGTTTGGCCGGGCTTTTTTTTATGCTTGACAGGGTGTTTAACGCCTCTATGAAACTTTAATTTTATGTTGTGGAGCAGGAGAGTCTAAGGAGAGTGTGTCAGAACGGATTTATTGTGGTATTTTGCTAATTATCAAGGTGTTTGTATGTGCTGTTTTTGTTTGTATAAACTTAAATCACCGGCGAGGTGGACTTTAAATATCTCGATGGGGCTTTCAAACGACGTCTAACAAATGAGTTTTTACCATAATTTTGTAACGGCCAATATAAAGTTCGAACTTGGGCTTGGAGCCATTTGTACGACGGACATCGTGACAGCGGACCATGCCTAAAATTTAAACAACAAAAACAAAAATCTAATCGATGAAAAGAATTTTATACTCAATCTGTGCTTTTGCATTAGCGAGCAGTGTGTGTGCTGCCGATCTAAATACAATCTACATCTTAGGAGATATCAATGTGAAGGTGGGCGATTCCTACAAATATGTGGGTTGGAATATTTCGAATGCAGTGGCAGTAGATGCTACAGATGGTTCAGCAAAAGTAGAGGTGCGTTATGACAAGACTACGGCAGACTTCAGTATCTACACTGCAACACCTGATGAGGTGAACAATCCTCCAGAAGGTAAGAACTCGTGGAATGTGATAAATGCAAGCAAAATCGCACCGGTATCATTCGGTGCGTCGCTCTATGGCAAGACACAGGATGTTGTATCAACTGCCAATAATGTGAAACTCCCGATGCTTGGCGAATGGACACTGTCGTTCAGTGACAATTTCAAGAAGGTTGACGTGACGACAACATCATGGGAGGGTAAGCTGTTCTGTGTCGGCGTTGCCCAAAATATCAATGGCGAACAGATGGGCGGCTGGAATATCGGCACCCCTGTTGTCGTAAATCCGGCCGATGGATATTTCACCCTTGAGTGCGAGACCCTCAAGCCGATGTCGATAGGATGTAAAAATCCGAACGGCAACTGGGGAACCTTGAGCAGCAATTCAATCGGTTCGTCGGACTGGGAGTCGAAAAACGGTCATAATTATGTGCCTCTTACAGCCATCAACAAGGCCTGTGCGGCAAAATTAGGTGTTGCAGATGTGTGTCCTCCCTACGAAGGAAGCTATACAATCAAGATCAAGGATGACCTTTCGGAGATTACTTATGAGGCAGATTACCGCAATGTGTCTATTTGTGGTACGTTCAACGATTTCCAGACCGATAACGGGATGTGGGAAATGTCGACTACCGATGGTATCACCTATACTTTCACATGTGATGATGCTCATAATATTGAAGCAGGCCAGCAGATACGCCTCATAGCACAGGATAACTGGCAAAATTCATGGATGCTCTATGCAGAGGGTTCCAAGCAGGGCGGTGAAGTGACTGTAGGAGATAAATCGCAGCAGTGGGGCTATCAGGGTGATGGACCCCGTGATGGTTCGGTTTTTGCAAAGGATTTCAAAGGGACCATAACGGCCGTAATTCCTGCCAATGATCCCTATAATGGCGGCTATGCTAATACTGTAGCAACTGTGACATGCAAATCGGGCACTCCTACCGGAGTGGAGGTGATTGTGGCAGAAGATGAAAATGCACCTGCTGTATATTATAACCTTCAGGGCGTAGAGGTGAAGGAACCTAAGGGTGGTATCTACATCAAGCGCCAAGGTAATAAAACGACAAAGGTGATATTGTAATCATCGAACAAGATTGTAGCTGCCCGGCATGAATATTGTCGGGCAGTTTTATTTTTTACAAAATGCCATTATCTTTTTGCGAGAGCCTATGATGGTGATGGTGTCGCCGTGAAGTACTGTTGCTCCGCTTGTATCGGCAAGCATCTTCTGCACTGGCCGTTTTACACCGATTATGTTGGTGCTGTCGTAACGGCGGCTTACGGCGATGAGCCTCAGGTTATAGTCCTGGATGAGTTTCTTTTCGAGTTCGTCGTAGGATATGCCGAGAAGATAGTCCTGGACGGCGAATTTTGCGATTAGATTGCTGTCGTCGACTTTGAGCGATTTTACTTCTGGGCCGAGTTCCATCTCGTCAGTTAGGTCGGCCGCAGCCCGTTGCTCAGGAGTGAGTATGTGGTCGATGCCGAAACTTTGGAGTATGGCTTCGTGGAGGGTGTCGATGGCCCGTGCGTAGATATGCTTCACACCGGCTTTCTTGAGTAAGGCGACAGTCTTGACGCTTGCTCCGAAATTCTCTCCGATGGCTACTATCACAAGGTCGACGTTGGTCAAAGGCAGGACGGCAAGCTGGCTCTCTTCGGTGGAGTCGATGAGATATACTGTGGATATGTAGTTTTTGAGCGCCTCGACGTTTGATGGGCATATGTCGGCACCAATCACTTCGTGGCCCATGTCGGTAAGGTCGCGAGCGAGGTTTTCGCCATAGATACCAAGGCCTATTATCAAGTATTTCATAGTCAATTTATTATTATGTCGTCGGATGGTAGCATACCGGAGTTGTCGGGTTTGTTGCCTATAATGCCGCAAAGGACAGAAATTATGCCTACCCGTCCCAGGAACATGGCCGATGCTATAGCTATCTTCGATAAGTCGGAGAGGCGGTCGGTAATTCCGAGTGACATTCCGACTGTGGTAATTGCCGAAAAACACTCGAACATGACAGCTTTCATCGGCAACTCGGGTTGCATGAGCATTATGGCGACGGAGTAGAGCACAATTGAAAGTATCGAGAAGCAGATTACGGCGTTTGCTCTTCTTACCGAGGCCAGGGATATGGAGCGGCCGAAAGCAGACACGCCCTTCTGTCCGCTTGCAATGGAGCGGAGGTTGAAGAGCATCGCAGCAAAGGCGTTGATCTTGATACCGCCGCCCATTGACTGTGACGAACAACCTATCCACATGAGTATCATGGCTATGAGGAAGGTGACTCCGAGCCAGTCTGATGGGCCAAAGGTCGAGAAGCCGGCTGTGCGCACTGTGGCGGAGCAGAAGATTGCCTGCACGATGCGTTTACCTGTGGGCAGGCCTGCCATGCTGTTGTTGTACTCGAGGAGGTAAAATGCCGCGGCTCCGCATGTGAACAGTATGGCAGTGAAAACGAGTACCAGTTTCGTGTTGAGGTCGTAGACATGGATGCTGCGAGTGTGGCGCCGACCTAATAGGTGTGCCTTAAATCGTTTTAAATATTCGGTGAACGCATCTTTGAAATTGACAAGGTTGGGGAAGCCTATGCCACCGGCTATGATGAGTATGGTTACGACGATGTAGAATAACTGGTTGCCATCGAAAAGCCTTGGGTCGGCGAGGCCGTGGGGCAAGGTGGAGAAACCGCCGTTGCAGAAGGCCGACAGGGAGTGGAAAGCCGCGAAAGCAGCTTTTTGGCCGGTGTCGGAAAACATCGCGTCGGGAACGGTGAAGTATATCGCTACAGCGCCTATACACTCGACACATAGTGTGAAACCGAGGATGTAGAGTATGACGGGTAACAAGGCACCCATGCTTTTGGAGTAAATGAAGTCGCGCATGAGCAGCTGATTGTATATTGACGAACGTCCGCTGAAGAAGAGTGCGAAGAAACTTGTGAATGTCAGTACACCCAAGGCTCCGATCTGCATCAATATGGCTATAACGAGCCAACCTAATGGTGTGAATGTTGCTGCGGCGTCGATAGTGCTAAGTCCTGTCATGCTCACAGCGCTCGAGGCCATGAATAATGCGTCGATATATCTGATCGGCACCACAGTACATTTGGGGAGCATCAATACGAAGGATCCTATGATAATGAAGAAGAGGAAACTACCCGACAGTATTAGTGACGGGTTGGTCCGACGGCTTAATAGCTGCATGAGGCCATAGCATAGTTCGGCTGTCGAATATATTGAAAGTCCGATAAATAGAATGAGTCGGCTGTGGAGGAAGTGCAATGCGCCGCATGAAGGTCCTCCGCAATGTGGCGCAAGGAGCGGAATTACGGTGAGTAACATCAATGCGTCGGCAATGCGCCTGATAAATAGGCTTTCGTTCAACATCTTACGGAAACGGAAGAGAATGTTGAATAGTATATAGCCGATAAATATGGCCTGAGAAATGTGCAATGTGCGCATCAGCAGGATGCGGTCTACCGTACTGCTATCGTATCCGGCATATATGAGGAGGCATGTGAGGCAGATTGCCGATGTGATGACGACAATAACGGAAAGGGCAGACGCAACAGTTTCGACAATATTGCCGTAGCGTCTCCGCATACGAGCCAGACGTCCGCGGAAGATAGTGCCGCGGATAAGTCGTCGTATCCGTTTACGTGATATATCAAACATGAAATTATAACAAGCGAATTGTATTTTTTGCTCGTTATAATTTCATGTTTCGATGCTGACGAGGCTTATTTACATATGCGCCGTCAGATATAGTATGTTCGTAGATTTATTTCAAGGCAGCGAGTGAAGCCCTGAGAGCAGCAAGTTTTGTCTCGGCGTCGGCGAGTTTTTTGCGTTCGGCTTCGACCACGGCCGCAGGGGCTTTTGATACGAAGCGTTCATTGCCAAGTTTTTTGTTTACCGAGTCGCGGAAACCTTCGTAGTACGCTATGTCCTTGTTGATGCGTTCGATTTCGGCTTCAACATCGATTGCAGTGCTCTGGGGTACGTTGAACTCGAGTGTGCCGACCATGAAAGAGGCAGCTGTGGCATCTTTAGCCGCATCCATCGTTATTTCGCCGAGATTTGCGAGTTTGGTTGCAAACAGGGCTGTGTCGTTGTCGATTTTACCGAGCACAAGGAGGGGTAATGTCTCTTTGGGCGATATGTTTTTGCGAGCACGGACGCCACGTACACCGTTGACGATTTCCTGAGCCATCGCCATATGTGCGAGAATTTCGCGGTCGACGGCGCCAGCAGCCGGCATGGTGGAGTACATTATCGATTCTCCGTCTTTGCGTACTGCCAAAGCCTGCCAAAGCTCTTCTGTGATGAAGGGCATGAATGGATGTAGCAGGCGAAGGAGAATGTCGAAGAAGTTTTCGACCTGACGATATGTGGTAGCATCGACAGGGGTACCGTATGCAGGTTTTACGGTCTCGAGGTACCATGCCGAGAAATCGTCGCGGAAGAGACGATATACAGTCATGAGGGCTTCGCTGATGCGGAATTTACCGAAGAGGTCTTCGATTTCGGCGATGCCTTCGTTGAGTCGGCTTTCAAACCAACGAGCGGCAAGGGCATTGAGTTCTGGTTGTTCGTTATCGGCGATCTCCCATCCTTTGACAAGTCGGAAAGCGTTCCATATCTTGTTGCAGAAATTGCGGCCTTGTTCCACAAGCTTGTCGTCGTACATAATGTCGTTGCCAGCCGGCGCGGCGAGCATGAGGCCCATGCGTACACCGTCGGCGCCGTAGTCGCGTATAAGGTCGAGCGGATCGGGCGAATTGCCAAGTTTCTTGCTCATTTTGCGTCCGATGGAGTCACGTACGATGCCTGTGAAGTAAACGTTTCCGAATGGTTTGTCTCCGGCATATTCATATCCGGCCATGATCATACGGGCAACCCAGAAGAATATGATGTCGGGGCCTGTGACGAGTGTCGCTGTAGGATAGTAGTAGCTTATTTCCTCATTTCCAGGACGATTTATGCCATCAAAGAGTGTGATCGGCCATAGCCATGATGAGAACCAAGTGTCGAGGGCGTCGGGGTCCTGACGCAAATCATCGATGGTGAGCGAGTCGTCGCCACTTGCCTTTCGTGCTTTCGCAAGAGCTTCTTCTGATGTTGGAGCTACGACAAACTTAGCATCCTCGCTGTTGTCGAGGGTAGGATCTCCGTAGAAATATGCCGGGATACGGTGTCCCCACCAGAGCTGACGGCTGATACACCAGTCCTGTATGTTCTCAAGCCATATGCGATATGTGGTCTTGTATTTGTCGGGGACGAAACGGATGATGTCGTCCATGACAGGCCCCATAGCGATGTCGGCGAAGTGTTTCATGTTGACGAACCACTGCAGCGACAGACGCGGCTCTACAGGAATACCTGTACGTTCGGATAGACCTATATTGTTGACGTAATCTTCGGTTTTTTCGAGCAAACCTGCGGCTTCGAGGTCTTTAGCTATCGCTGAGCGGCAGTCGAAGCGGTCCATACCCACATACATGCCGGCTACAGGTGCTACAGTGCCGTCTTCGTTGAAGATATCGATGGTTTCGAGTTTGTGTGTCTTTCCGAGCATGAAGTCGTTCTTGTCGTGGGCCGGGGTCACTTTAAGGCATCCGGTACCGAATTCGATATCGACATAGCGGTCTTCAATCACGGGAATGATACGGTTGACCAACGGAACAACGACCTTGCAACCTTTGAGCCACTGGTTCTTGGGGTCTTTGGGGTTGATACACATGGCAGTGTCGCCCATGATAGTCTCGGGGCGTGTGGTGGCAACAACTGCATAGTGGCGTCCATCGGCATCGGTGTGCACCACGCAACCTTCAGGTATGTTGAGTTGAGCAGGCTCTTCGGCGAGATAGTAACGCAGATAGTAGAGTTTCGATTGTTCTTCAACGAAATATACTTCGTCGTCGCTGATAGCGGTGCGGTTTTGCGGATCCCAGTTGACCATTCGTTTGCCGCGGTATATCAGGCCTTTGTCGAATAGATCGTTGAATACTTTTATCACGCTCTCGCTCCGCAGGGGATCCATTGTGAATGCAGTACGCTCCCAGTCGCACGAGGCGCCGAGTTTTCGCAACTGTTTGAGTATGATGCCTCCGTATTTCTCGGTCCAGTCCCATGCATGGCGCAGGAACTCCTCGCGAGTGAGGTCGGTTTTTTTGATGCCTTCCGAGGCCAGTTTGGCGATGACCTTTGTTTCGGTCGAGATTGACGCATGGTCGGTACCGGGCACCCATAGAGCATTTTTTCCCTGCATACGGGCCCGGCGGACGAGGATGTCCTGGATAGTGTTGTTGAGCATGTGTCCCATGTGGAGCACGCCAGTCACATTCGGTGGGGGAATGATGACAGTATATGGTTCGCGAGCATCAGGCTCGCTGTGAAATAGCTTGTGCTCAAGCCAATAAGCATACCATTTGTCCTCAACTTCGGAGGGATTGTATTTCTGCGGAAGTTCGTTCATTGTATTTATGCGGTTTTAGACTGCAAAAGTACTAAAAAATGCGTGTTGTGACAAGTATAATAAAATTCATACTTCGACATTGCCTCCCGGCGATTGCGGTTCTTTACCAGGCTTCAGCCATCGACCCCATCGGATACGTGCCAGAAATATGAGACCCCTGAATGCGAGTTCGGCACACATAGCTATCCATACACCTTTGAGGCCGCATGTCGGGGCCAGTATTGCCGCGAGCGGAAGGCGGACAAGCCATATGCTGCCGAAATTCATAGTGGCAGGGAGCATGGTATCGCCTACGCCTACAAAAGCTCCGTAGGCAACAATCGAGGCTGCGTACATCGGTTCGGCCCAGGCTTCGATACGCAACACTTCAGCTCCGAGTGAACGAATGTCGGCTACCGGTGTCATGATGCTCATCATCATGTCGGCGCAGACAAACATAGCGACGGCCATAGCAGTCATCACTATCATACCGAGTATTGTGGTGAGGTGGGCGAAGCGTCTGACGAGGTCATAGCGTGCCGCACCATAGGCCTGTCCACAAAGGGTGGTGGCGGCTTCTCCGATGCCAAATCCAGGCATATAGCATAGGCTCTCGGCAGTGACTGCAAATGCGTTGGCTGCGATGGCAACTACTCCAAGAGGGGCAACGATGATTGTGATGGCAATCTGGGCTCCACAGAACACTATATGCTCGACCGTCATCGGGACGGCTATAGATGCTGCTTTGGTGAGTACTTTCTTAGTGGGACGGTAGCTCTTGGTTGCTTCCTCGCCACGGAGACAAAGGTCTTTTTGCCGTCGGCAGACCCAATACATCATGGCTGCGGCGCAGATACACTCGGCTGCCACAGTACCGAGAGCAGCACCGAAGATGCCTAAATCAGCTCCTGGAAGCGACAATTCCATGCCGGCGAAACATACGGTGCGAGAAGGGAATATGAGGAAGAAATTAAATATGATGTCGAGAATGCACATGCCGACATTGAATAGCCCCGGGATTTTCATATTACCGGCGCACCTCAACATGCCGCCGGCGAGATAGTTCAGTATCAATACCGGGAGAGCGGACACGAATGTGGCGAAATATACTGAAGCTCCGTGGCATATGCCTGTATCACCCCCGAGCCAAATGGGCAGATATCCAGATATGCCGAGGCCTAACATAGCCATCAATACTCCGGCAATGACGCATGTGATGATGCCTTGGCGCAGGACAGCCCGTGCACCGATACTGTCGCGTGCCCCGAGCCTGTGTGCGACCTGAACCGAAAATCCCATCGTGAAAGTGGAGCATACGCCCCAGAACATCCAAAGGCTCGAGTTCATCAGCCCAACTGAAGCAGAAGCGTCGGCGCCGAGATGTCCGACCATAGATGCGTCGATATATTGCATCATGATAGTTGACAGTTGGGCAATAATGGCAGGCACCGACAATTTTGCAGTCAGTGCAATCTGTTGCTTGAGCGAAAGGGCTTGTCCGTTCTGTATAAAAGATATGTCGGCCATTGCGGCGGCAAAGATAGCGAAAAAATGGATTGGGTGGACTTAAAGTCACAAAAAAGGGCGGAAACCGCAGCAGTTTCCGCCATCCTTTAATCAATCGACCTTGACGTTGCCTTATTTTGTGGTTTTATCGTCGGCCTGAAGTTTGAACGATACAGGTAGAGTTACTTTGCAACCGACGGTTTTGCCTTTGTCTCTGGCAGGTGTCCAGTCAGGCATAATGCTTATAATGCGTAGCGCTTCTGCATCGAGTTCCGGGCTTACAGACTTTTTGACAGTTATATCGGTAGGACGACCGTTTTTGTCGACTACAAACTCTACGACGACACGGCCTTGCACACCGGCCTCTGCTGCCTCTTTTGGATATTTGATGTTATTGACCATGAATTTGATCATTTCACCATCACCTCCGGGATATTGAGGAAGTACTTCGGGAATGCCGGAAACGACATCGTTTCCATTTTGACGGTCTGCGATTTTTTCGTTACCTTTGTCGGCAGTAAGCGAAACTGCCGATGTAGCGTTCAAAGCCGATGTGACGGCAGGAATGTTGACTGCAATGGCGGCCAAAAGAAGGGCCGGGGCGAAAGCCAAGGCACGAAGTCGGCGTGCCGGACTGCTTGTTTGATTACACATCATAGTAATACGGTTTTTAAGTTTGCTGTGATTCAGGCTGTTGGCAAGTGACGGAAATCTACGGCCGACAGCCTTTTTTATTAATAAAAGTTGATATTGCCTTGCATCGGTGCCGCTGCGGAGCACTGCGCTGTCGGCTTGGTATTCATGTATATTCCGGAGTTCTGTACGCATCAGCCATGAGGCCGGATTGTACCAAAGGACAATTATAGTCAACTGGGCCAAAAGCAGGTCGATCCAATGATGTAGACGCAGATGTGCGCTTTCGTGACATGTGATCATCTCGCCGGCAGACTTATAATCGTCGTCGCTCATCACTATATAACGCATCCAGCTGAACGGTGAGAGTCTGGTCTGTGGCAGTATGACGAGGGTATAATGTCCGGCTGTAATCTTTCGTCCATTCCGGATTATTGATAATAGTCTGATGATGGCCATAATTGAGGCTAAGGCAGTCACGACCATACCACTTAGATAGATATACAGAACAATCTCGTAGAGGCCGAGCGATAAGTCTGTGGTCGCAGCGGTTGCCTGTATGCCGCCTTCGGTGGAAATTGCTACTTGAGTTGCCTGTCCCGACACTAAGCTGAAGCGAGGGGAGAGAGGCAATATGAAAGCGAGGGCATAGAGAGACAGGAGCACAGCCCGGTTGAATGCCGGTTGGTTCTCTCCCGACAACAGCCATTTGTAGACGAGGTATGCGGCAAGAAGGTATATGCCGGAGGTAAATGAATAAGCTGCGAATGTTCCCATAGCTTTAATGTTTATTGCGTTCCACCATGTCGATGATCTGTTTCAGTTCGTCGATTGAAATTTTTTCTTCTTCGACCAGTGCTGATACGGCAGATGTGTACGAATTATTGAAATAGCTTTTTATGACCTGGGCAAGGCTGCGGCCAGCGAAGTCACCGGCTTGCGCCAGTGCATGGTAGCGGAATGGTTTTGACGCATCCGGATCGTGTCCGACGTAGCCTTTGTCTTCGAGTATACGCACGGTTGTTGATACGGTGTTGACATGGGGCTTGGGGTCGGGATATGTTTCAAGTAGCTGACGCACAGTGAGCGGACCTCTGTCCCAAAGCTGTTCCATCACTTCGGCTTCGCGCTCGGTGAGGCGTGGGTATTTGTTTCTTGTCCTTGGCATAACTAATATTTTAGTTGATATCGCAAAGGTATAACTAAGTTTTTAGTTATGCAATAGCTTATACTATTTTTAACATTTGGGCAATGTAATTTTCTATATCTTTGTTCCGTCTAAGGATTAGATGAAACAATCGGCAGTTGATAAAGAAAAAGAGTTTCTTGCTGTGACCGACAAATACAAGGAGGTCATAGCGAAGGTATGCTATCTTTATTCGAGCGCATGGGCGAGTTTCGATGATCTGTATCAAGAAGTGCTTATAAATTTGTGGCAGGGTCTTGGCAGCTACCGTGGAGAGGCAAAAATATCGACCTGGATCTACCGTACGGCAATCAATACCTGCATCACATGGCACAGACGTAATGCACGCTATGGCACACGCGATACCGACAGACTCGACGACATGATTTTCGAACCAGCTGAAACGGGCGATAATGCCTCGGTGATGGAAGATTACCGGGAACTATACCGTCTGATTTCGATGCTTGGACCTGTAGACAAGGCTCTTATAACCCTTTGGCTTGATGAGAAGAGCTATGAGGATATTCAACATATCACAGGCTTGAGCCAGACTAATGTGGCTGTACGTCTGCATCGGGCAAAAGAGAAACTTACAAAACTGGCTGCCGTAAACAGATAACCTATGAATTTAGAAGAATTAAAACAAAACTGGCATAAAGCCCGGGTGAATAATGAAATGCTCGAGGCCGACAACCGCAGGTTGGTATCGCAACTTGCTACCGGCAGGGCACAGACAGCCCGAGACAAACTATCGCGCTATTACCGCAGGTCGTTTATCTGTGCAATTTTACTTCCTGCATTTTCGCCCATGCTCGTGTCGGCGCTCGGTTTCCCATTGTGGATTGCGGCGCTATATGCGTTGTTCGGCGTGGTGATGGGGGTAATAAATCTGTGGTTTTCCAATTTCATAAGCCGTTGTGACTACACTTCGGTACCAACCGTGGAGGCTCTTGAAAAGGCGGTCGATATAGCCCGTTACCAACGCTATATCCGGTCGTTCGGCATATTGTCGGGTGGAGCACTTATTGTGACGATGTTTGTCCATGCTTTAGATAAATCAGAGTACCATACGGTGATTGCTTTCGTTATTGGCCTTTGTGCCGGTATTGTGATTGGCGTTTTTAAATATCGCCGGATGTCGTCTTTGGTGAAACAGATGCAGGACGAATTGAAGTCGCTGGTGGAGGAATGATAATTGCGACATTTGCCCCTCCATTTATTTATAAATTAATACCTACCTTATACTTACCATGAAAAAACGCCGTGAATTCCTTAAAACGCTACTCGGAGGTACAGCTGCAGCTGCTGTGGCGCCGACTGCTTTTGCCAGCGGTATTGCCGGGGAACCGAAAACATCAAAATCTATAGGAAACAGTGCTGACGGATTGTTGATCAAAGGGGCCGGCTTGCCGATAACAGCAACGTTTATTGATGAAATTTCGCATGATATACCTCATCAGAACTGGGGACCGGCAGAATGGGATCAAGATTTCCGCTATATGAAAGCGATGGGTATAGATACGGTGATACTTATCAGGTCGGGTTATCGCAAACAATTGACATATCCTTCGCCGTATCTGCTGTCGAAAGGGTGTTATATGCCTTCGAGAGATCTTCTGGAGTTGTTTCTATCACTTGCGGATAAATACGGAATGAAATTCTATTTCGGCCTGTATGATTCTGGCCGATATTGGGACACTGGAGATATGTCGCTCGAAGTGGAACATAATAAATATGTTATCGATGAAGTGTGGGAGCGCTATGGGCAGCGCCATCCGAGTTTCGGCGGTTGGTATATCAGCGGAGAGATAAGCCGGGCTACCAAAGGTGTTATCTCTGCATTTTATGGTATGGGCAAGCAATGCAAGGATGTGTCGGGCGGTATGCCGACATTTATCTCCCCCTGGATCGACGGCAAGAAAGCTGTTGCCGCTGCCGGAAGTTCGTTGACAAAAGAAGATGCGGTGTCGGTTGAGCAGCACGAGCGAGAATGGGATGAGATTTTTGATGGGATACATGAGGTTGTCGATGCCTGCGCTTTTCAAGATGGTCATATCGATTATGACGAACTGGATGCCTTTTTCTCGGTTAACAAAAGACTGGCAGATAAATATGCAGTGCTGGACCAATGCAGAGTCTTTCGACCGAGATATGCCTATCCGATTCCTTCCTATAAAGTTTGATAAACTGCGGATGAAACTCGAGGCGGCCGCGCGTTGCAATTACGACAAGGCCATAACATTTGAGTTCAGTCATTTCATGAGTCCTCAGTCAGCTTATCTCCAGGCTGGTCATCTATATAACCGCTATCTCGAGTATTTTGGAATCTAAGAATTGGAGCGCGACACACTATCGGTGCCACGCTCCAGTTGCGACAGAATTTAATTGTCGGTATGAGGTTTGCCGCGTTTGTCCCAAGAAGGATGGGCCGGATCTTCGGCTACAAGAGCTTCTGCAAGGTCAATGCCTAAGGACTCGGCAAGCATCTTACCATACTCTTTGTCGGCGTTGTGGCAGGCGCGTACGTGGCGTTGCTTGATGAAGAGCGGAATACCTTCCATTTGTGCAGCTGTATTGTCGCAAGTGGCTTTCTTATCTTCCTGCGACATAAGACGCCAAAGTTTCCCCGGTTGGGTATAGTAATCGTCGTCATATTCGCGCTCGTCGTAGTTGTACATGTCGCCGTGGAGCTGCATGGGCGGTTCTTTGCGAGATAGTGTGTCGTGCCATTCGCTGTAACTGTTGGGTTCGTATGCGATGGTTGCCCCGTAGTTGTCGTCGGTGCGCATCTGTCCGTCGCGGTGATAGGAGTGGAAGGGGCATTTCGGTCTGTTGACCGGAATGAGGTTGTGGTTTACTCCGAGGCGGTAGCGCTGGGCGTCTCCGTATGAAAAGAGTCTTCCCTGCAGCATCTTGTCGGGAGAGAAACCGATACCGTCAACAATGTTGGTGGGGTTGAATGCAGCCTGCTCGATTTCGGCGAAGAAATTATCCGGGTTGCGGTTGAGCTCAAGTATTCCGACATCGCGCAGAGGAAAATCTTTGTGATACCAAACTTTGGTCAGGTCGAAAGGATTGATACCGTATTCCCGAGCTTCGTCTTCGGTCATCAGTTGCACTTGTAGTTTCCACTTAGGGAAGTCTCCGCGTTCGATTGCCTCGAACAGGTCGCGTTGATGTGACTCGCGGTCTTTTGCGATTATGGCCTCGGCCTCTTTGTCGGTAAGGTTTCTGATGCCCTGCATGGTTATGAAATGAAATTTCACCCAGGTGCGTTTGTTTTCTTTATTGATGAAGCTGTATGTGTGGCTTCCGAAACCATGCATATGTCGGAAAGAGGCCGGTATGCCTCTTGGCGACATGGTTATTGTGACCTGATGCAGAGCTTCAGGTAAAAGAGTCCAGAAGTCCCAGTTGGATGTCGGGTTGCGCATTCCGGTGCGAGGGTCGCGCTTGATGGCGTGGTTGAGGTCGGGAAATTTCAGTGGGTCACGTAAGAAAAATACGGGGGTGTTGTTTCCTACGAGATCCCAATTACCTTCATCGGTATAAAATTTTATTGCAAATCCTCGGATGTCGCGCTCTGCATCTGCGGCTCCACGCTCTCCGGCAACTGTGGAGAAACGGACCAGACAAGGTGTCTGTTTTCCGATTTCTGAAAAAATTGAAGCTCTGGTGAATTCGGAGATATCGTTGGTGACGGTAAATCGACCGAAAGCACCAGATCCTTTGGCGTGCATACGTCGTTCGGGGATTACCTCTCGGTCGAAGTGTGCGATTTTTTCAAGATACCAAGGGTCTTGAACGGTCATCGGGCCATGCAGACCGGCGGTCTGTACATTTTGGTTGTCGGCGATCGGGCGCCCGTTTTCAGCG
>DKVO01000009.1:0-158 GCA_002491245.1 Porphyromonadaceae bacterium UBA7176 | reverse complement strand
GCGGTCAGTCTTTTCTTATCCATACAATCATAATGGGGTTAATAAGTACAAGTATATAGAAGAACATATGTATGCCTTAAAATGTTTGGGATAGGCAGTTGGGTTCTATATTAGGCTACATTGGGCTTTGCCAATCGGCAAATTGCAAATAAATTTGC
>DKVO01000024.1 GCA_002491245.1 Porphyromonadaceae bacterium UBA7176 | reverse complement strand
CAGGAACAATTAAAAGAGACTTTTGAGCGTATGCTTGCGCTGAGGAGGTATCTTTGACATCGACGGGAAGAAAATTGCCGTAGAAGAAGAACAGTTGCGAACAATGGCCGACGGCTTTTGGGACAATGCTGAAGCCGCGCAACGACAAATGAAAAAAATCAAGGACCTCCAGAAGTGGATTGCTGATTATGCCGAACTCGAAGGTGCCGTCGACGAAGTGAAACTTGCGCTCGACTTCTTCAAGGAAGAATTGGTCACTGAAGACGAAGTCGATACAGCATTCGATCACGCAATAAAATTACTTGAGGAACTTGAGTTGCGCAATATGCTCCGCGGAGAAGGAGATATCATGAGTGCTGTACTTAAGATTAACTCCGGCGCCGGTGGTACCGAAAGTCAGGATTGGGCCTCGATGCTGATGCGTATGTACATGCGTTGGGCCGAAGCTCACAACTATAAATTATCGGTTGCCAACCTCCTCGAAGGTGACGAAGCTGGCATCAAATCATGTACACTCAACATCGAAGGTGATTTTGCATATGGCTTCCTAAAGAGCGAGAACGGAGTGCACCGACTTGTTCGTGTATCTCCTTACAACGCACAAGGTAAGCGCATGACATCATTCGCTTCAGTATTCGTAACTCCACTTGTCGACGACACTATCGAGATCAAAGTCGAGCCGGCCTTGCTCTCTTGGGATACATTCCGTTCAGGTGGTGCTGGTGGTCAGAACGTAAATAAAGTTGAATCCGGCGTCCGCTTACGCTATCAGTTTACCGATCCGTATACTGGAGAAAAGGAAGAAATTTTGATTGAGAACACCGAGACGCGCGACCAGCCTAAAAACAAGGAAAACGCTCTCCGCCAACTCCGCTCTATTCTTTATGCCAAAGAACTCGAACACCGCATGGCCGAACAAGCCAAAGTCGAGGCGGGCAAAAAGAAAATCGAATGGGGTAGCCAGATACGAAGTTATGTATTTGACGACAGACGAGTGAAAGATCATCGTACGAACTGGCAGACATCCGATGTCGGAGGTGTCATGGATGGTAATATCGACGATTTCATTAAAGCTTATCTGATGGAATTTGCCGAAAAAGGCGAAGAATAAAAACAAAAGAGAATGGCGAATACCGGCCGTTGCATAATGATTGTAAATCCGGCTTCCGGCACTGTGTCAAAGCACCGGATTATACCTCATATATGTAAACGGCTTGACCGTTCGGGGATAGACTACACAATCAAATCAACCCGTTACCCGGGACATGCAAAGATCTTGGCCCGACAGGCCGCCGACGACGGTTACGACACAGTGATTGCCGTCGGTGGCGACGGAACGGTCAACGAAACTGCATCTGGCTTGGTCGGAACATCAACCGCCTTAGCTATTATCCCGACCGGTTCGGGAAATGGTCTTGCTCGTCATCTGGGTATACCTGTAGACATCGACAGTGCAATCAGAGTAATGGCCAAAGGCAACATAATCGATGCTGATTATGGCACAGCAAACGACAAACCATTTTTTTGTACTTTCGGTGTCGGTTTCGATGCTGCTGTAAGTGAACGTTGTGCCAGACAAAAGCGGAGAGGAATACTCATGTACCTCAAGAACACCATAAACGAGTACATGAAATTCTCTCCCGAAGAATACACCATCGAAGCTAACGGTCAGAAAATTACCGACAGGGCTTTCCTGATTGTCGTGTGCAATGCATCCCAATACGGCAACAACACTTTCGTTGCTCCATACGCTTCTGTTTCCGACGGAGAGCTCGATATTACAATCGTTCATGCCGGCAATGCAATCACCCAAGCATTTGTCGGCGTCGACATGCTCACCGGCTTCATCGGCAAGAATGCACTTGTCGACACTATACGTACAACTTCAGCTGTAATACGACGTACCGACTCCGGTGCTGCCCATATCGATGGGGATGCTATAGAAATGCCTCCGCTGATTGATATTAAATGTCACCCGGGCAAACTAAAAGTATTTGCCCCCACTAAATCAACCCGTTTCATACCTTTCGTCACACCGACAGTACTCTTTTTCAGAGACATATTGTTGTCGGTGCGTCATCTTTTACCAAATGCAAAATAAATGGGCAAATTGCTTAAATATCTCCTCGCAATACTATTGCTCGGCACCTGTGCTCAGGCTCAGGCACAAATAAACACCGATCAGGTGTTGAAGATAGGTCAGAACGCCCTCTACTTCGAGGACTACATGCTCTCTATCCAATATTTCAACCAGGCAATCCAATCAAAGCCATACCTTGCTCAACCATATTTCTACAGAGCAATCGCAAAGCTTAACCTCGAAGACTACCGTGGCGCCGAAGAAGATGCCACCAAAGCGATTGAACTAAACCCGTTCCTAACCGACGCTTGGGAAGTTCGTGGTGTAGCTCGTCAAAATACTGGTCGTCATCGTCTTGCGATAGACGATTATTCCGAAGCTTTGAAATTACTGCCGCGCAACAGGCAGATGCTCTTCAATAAGGCTCTCGCTCTCAACGATCTTAAGGAATACGCTGAGGCAGCGGCTACATTTGACGAAATACTAAGATATTATCCCGGCTTTGAGAACGCTTATCTTGGTCGTGCCCGTACTTCTCTTGCTCTCGCCGATACCGTCAATGCTTTAAAAGACATCGACAAGGCTCTCGAAATCAATAAAAATGCTCTTAATGCATATATAATGAGGGCTGACATCGCCATCAATTCAGAGGGCGATTATAACAAAGCTCTCACCGACATCGATTATGCTATCAAGCTCCAGCCACGTGCGGCCGGCCTATATATCAACAGAGCTTTTTTGCGCTATAAAACCGACGACTATAACGGGGCTATGGCCGACTACGACTACGCTCTCACAATCGAGCCATACAACATGGCGGCCTTATTCAACCGTGGCATCCTCCTTATGGAAGTAAGTGCGAACGACCTTGCGCTCGACGATTTCAACCGAGTGCTCGAACTCGAGCCCGACGATATGCGTGCGCTATATAACCGTGCCGTGATACATGCAAACAAAGGCAATACCAAAGCAGCTATCGACGATATCACACGTGTGGCAGAAGCGTTCCCCGAATTGCCAAGTACGTATTTCATGCTGGCTAATCTACACAAGCAGCTTGGCCAGTTATCCAAAGCCGAGGCAGACTACAAACATGCACAAAAACTTGTAAAAGCTCTTCCGACAGCAGCTCAGCAGGCCGAAGACAGCACCGGTCCACAACCTGAAGCAGACGAAGAAAAGACACCCGACGAAATGAGCGACGAAATGACCAGACGACGTTTTGCTTCTCTCATAACTGTTGGCGATAACGCAGACTTCCGCGAGGAGTACAACAACTCGGCGATACGCGGACGCATTCAGGACCGCAATCTCAACATCGAGATAGAACCCCTCATGATGCTTTCATTCTACACTTCGCCTTCAGAGTTGAAACACAACACATACTATATTCGAGAAGTCGACGACCTCAACGCAACTCGTTCGTTGAGATTTGTGCTTATGGTTACCAACGTCGTTCCCACTATTGACGAGGCATCAGCCGCACGCCATTTCCAGTCTATCGACTACTATAATTCCTATCTGGCCAGTCATACTCCACGTCCGGTCGACTATATAGGCAGGGCGCTCGACTTCATTACTGTCCGCGACTACGGAAACGCACTCAAGGACGCCGACAGGGCAATAGCCCTCGCTCCCGACCTCGCCCTGGCATATATAGTCAGGGCTCAGGCCCGTTACGGCCAATATATTCTCGGCCATGAAGAAAGTCAGGGTCCGGCTCGACAAGCACTCGCACGTAAGGACCTCGACGACATAGCTCAGGACTATCTCAAAGTACTCGAATTGTCCCCCCGAACTCCTGTTGCATTCTTCAATCTCGGTAACATATACTTTGAAATGGAAGACTACGACAAAGCAACCGAGGCATACTCCAATGCTATAAAACTTAAACCCGATTTCGGCGAAGCATACTATAACCGAGGTTACATATCACTCCGCAATGGCCGGCGTACCGATGGTATTTCCGATTTAAGCAAGGCCGGAGAACTCGGCATAGTACCTGCCTATAATCTTATCAAACGTATCTCTCTATAATGTACTGATATGAACCGAATTATCGAAAAAGAATATTTCTCTGAAAATGTCGTTAAACTCGTCGTCGAGGCTCCTGAAGTCGCCCGGGCACGTAAAGCAGGCCACTTCGTGATTGTACGATGTGGTGAAGGGGGCGAACGCATACCGCTTACTATAGCCGACGCCGATGCCTCGAAAGGTACTGTAACGCTTGTCGTGCAAGCTGTCGGAGTTTCGACTCGTAAAATATGCGCGCTCGGCGTTGGAGACACTCTCACTGATCTTGTGGGACCTCTCGGCCGTGCCACCGATATCTGCTTGCACAACGGGACTGTCGTTTGTTGTGGAGGTGGAGTCGGAGTCGCACCCCTTCTACCGATCATAAAAGCAATGAAAGAAGCTGGCAACCGTGTGATTAGTGTGTTGGCTGCTCGAAACAAAGACCTGATAATACTTGAGGATCAGGTGAGGGAATATTCCGATGAAGTGATAATTATGACCGATGACGGTTCGGCAGGAAGGCAAGGCCTTGTCACTGCCGGAGTTGAAGAAGTGATCCAACGAGAAAACGTTGCAGAAGTCGTGGCCATAGGTCCGGCAATAATGATGAAGTTCGTTGCCCTGCTGACGAAAAAATACAATATACCGACAATGGTATCTCTCAACACCATCATGGTCGATGGCACTGGAATGTGCGGAGCGTGCCGAGTGAAAGTCGGTGGCAAGACTCGTTTCGTATGTGTCGACGGACCTGAATTCGATGCCCATCAGGTCGATTTCGACGAAATGATGATGAGAATGAAAGCATACAACTAAGTTTAAGTACCATCACTATGACAGATAATAATATACAGGGTCGCGATACGGGTTGGCGCAAAGCTCTGCGCGAGGAAATGACTGCGAAAGAACGTACTGCGATACCGCGTGTTGAAATGCCAATGCTCGACGGTGCTTACCGGGTATCCTGCAATGACGAAGTCAACCAAGGTCTTAGTTTTGAGCAAGCAGTCCTCGAAGCAACCCGTTGCCTTGACTGCCCTACTCCGACCTGTATTGAAGGATGCCCTGTCGGAATACAGATTCCTGACTTTATAAAAAACATTCAGCGAGGCAATCTGCCTGCCGCTGCTAAAATACTCAAAGCCACAAGTGCACTGCCAGCCGTTTGCGGTCGCGTATGCCCACAGGAGAAGCAATGCGAGAGCCGATGCATCTACAATAAGATGAAGAAAGCTCCTGTTGCAATAGGTTATCTCGAACGTTTCGCAGCAGACGAAGAAATAGCCCGAGGTGTTGACATCAATACCAATAAAACAAAAACGAATGGTATACGTGTCGCTGTTGCCGGATCCGGCCCTGCCGGTCTATCGTTCGCCGGCGAAATGGCCCGTCGGGGTTTCGAAGTCGACGTCTTTGAAGCCTTGCATGAGATAGGTGGTGTGCTCAAATACGGCATTCCCGAATTCCGTCTACCAAACAGCATCGTCGATGCCGAACTTGCATCGCTGCGCAATGCCGGCGTGCGCTTCCACACCGACACCATAATCGGTAAGACACTAAGCTACGACGACCTTCTGAACCAAGGTTTCAAGGGCATATTTGTTGCATCCGGAGCAGGTCTGCCTAAGTTCATGGGTATACCAGGGGAGAACTATTGCGGAGTATTGTCGAGCAACGAATACCTCACACGCATCAATCTCATGGGTGCTGGCCGTAAAGGATTTGACACTCCAGCACCTGTCGGACGCTGTGTGGCTGTCGTAGGCGGTGGCAACACGGCTATGGACTCAGTACGTACCGCACGTCGTATGGGCGCCGAACGGGCAATAATAATATACCGTCGCAGCGAGACTGAGATGCCAGCCCGACGCGAAGAAATAGAACACGCCCGACAGGAAGGTGTCGAATTCATGACTTTGGCCAATCCGATAGAATATCTTGCCGACGAGAAAGGCCGTGTACGTGCTGTAAGAGTACAGCGGATGGAACTTGGAGAGCCCGATGCATCCGGACGTCGCAGACCTGTCCCAATCCAGGGGGCTATCGATGAAATCGAGATAGACCTTGCAATCGTGAGCGTCGGCGTTTCGCCCAATCCACTTATACCCGACAATATCGACGGACTTGACGTGACCGATCGTGGCACCATAGCAGTAGACGAGAACCTATGTTCCTCTATTCCTGCGATATTTGCCGGAGGAGATATTGTCAGAGGTGGCGCCACCGTCATCCTTGCGATGGGTGACGGCCGTCACGCAGCAGCTTCTATGGCCGAAAAACTTCTCGCTGATGCAAAGTGCTAAATACATTCTTCCTGTCTTTTGCGCGTTGACTCTCGCTTCTTGCGGAAATAAAAGAGACAGCGACAAACAGATTTTGGCCGTGAGCATAGAACCGCAACGCCAAATTCTGGAGCAGATAGCCGGCCCTTCGTTCGAAGTAATGACTGTGCTTGGCAAAGGTGCAGACCCCGAGACATTCGACCCAAGCACATCTCAAAGGGTCGCACTCGAAGATGCCGACATATATTTTGCCACCGACGTCCTTCCGTTTGAAGACAAACTGCGGAACACCTTGACTGAACATACCCGATACGTCCCGACAAGCGGTAATGTACATCTTATCTATGGTACTCACAGCCATGACCATCACTCTGATCATAACGATGGAGATACTGCAGGCAAAGCTGTTGATCCGCACTACTGGAGTTCTTTTGAGGGGGTTGGAAGTATTGCCACTTCGATGCTTGATGCATTAATAGACAAATATCCCGATCTTGAAACCGAATTCAGAGACCGGTATAGTCAATTCATCCACACCACCGACAGCCTCAAGGAACGATTGTCAGAGCAACTTGCTTCGGCTGATTACCGTACGTTTGCCGTGTGGCATCCGTCTTTGAGTTATTTTGCCCGTGAATTCAGTCTTGAGCAGCTTCCTCTCGGAGTCGAGGGCAAAGATATGTCGGCCAAAGCTTTGGCCGAAGCTATTGACCATGCCCGGGCCGATAGCGTGAAAGTGTTCTTCTTTCAGCCCGGTATTGATTCTCGCCAGGCCGAGGTCATGAACGAAGGTATAGGCTCGAAGTTGGTTGCTGTCAATCTTCTTGACTATAACTGGCAAGAACAATTGAAATACATCGCCGATGAAATCGCCAGGCCACAGTGATCCATGCCTTTGCGCGACATGCAGATGCCGGGACGTTGCCAATCCGATGCTCTCGCTCTGCGATGTCTCTTTTGTGCGTGATAACCGCATTATACTCGATGATATAAACTTTACAGTCGACCGTGGAGATTTTGTTGCAATAACCGGACCCAACGGTGGAGGCAAAACCACCCTCCTGCGCCTGTTGCTTGGCCTTTTGAAGCCTACCAGAGGTAATATAATCTACTATGACACCGACGGCTCTCCGGCTTCGCATTCGACATTCCGGCCCGGTTATCTGCCGCAGAAAAACAGTGTGGACTCACATTTCCCGATAACAGTAAGCGAAGTTGTGGCTTCTGGACTGCTTTCCATCAACGGTATGGATAAGAAAGATAAGCAAAATCGGGTCACAGAGATTTTGGATGTCGTCGGTCTGAATGATCTTGCTTCACGTCCGATTGGTCGTCTATCGGGAGGACAACTCCAAAGGACACTCTTGGGAAGGGCTATCGTCGCAAAACCTGACGTACTGATACTCGACGAACCGTTGAGCTATCTCGACCGCCACTTTGAGGGCCGTCTTTACGATATCCTCAAGGCACAACCGGAAAGTACGACAGTGCTGCTCGTTAGCCATCAGATTTCTAAAATCGATGCCCTCGCCACTCGTCATGTTATTGTAGACCGTAAACTGACAGAATGCACGCACCGCTGCCACTACGCTATGACGGACTGTGCCGACTGATCAGTTCAAATACCTATCGGCAAGAGCGGCATAACGTGGAGTATCTTTGTACTCGTTTATCCACCTGTTGAGCGAATCAAGCAACACAGAGTCGCCGGGAGCGACAGCCCAGCATTGCAACTGCGTGAGCGACACGGGTGTTTTAATATCAAGCGAGGGATATCTTTGGGCAATACGTCTTGCTACAGCCTCACCTACCACAGCTTTCGGGATTTTGCCAAGTGCTGTCATTATAGCGAGTATTTCGGAAGAATATCCTTCACGCGTTGCTATATAAATGCTGTCGCCCAGCTCTTTTGACAGATTTCTGAGACGAGTGAGGTAAGGAGAACCTTCGGGCAACCAGACAGTGTCGCCGACAAGTTGCTGGGCACCACTTATGTAATGATTGCTGGTTGAGTCTCCTGGCTGGACCACTACCTGCCTATCGAGATAGACATCATCGGTAAGGGGGAAATAACGCTTAAGAGTGCTTGTCTTAGGCATTGAAGCGACCAGCATGTCGTACCGCCCGTCGTATAAGCCTTCGAAAGCTGACTCCAAAGCACCGACGGGATAAAATCGGGCAGCGATACCATGTTGTTTGAAAATATCACTCAACATTTCGTAATCGAAACCCGAAGCGGTGTCGGTGCTGAAATTATACGTCAGTGGAGACATTTCTATAGCCACCGCCAGAGTGTCGCCACCGGGTCTTGAATAACCGTTGACAAGAGTTGACCCCGAAATATGATTACGACGGTAAAGTCCTGTCACAGCCAATATGGCCACAACAACAATAAGCGGTATCCACAATTTTTTTAGAATATTGCTCTTATCCATTTCATTCGCGTGTATTTATAAATACAACGCATCAGGCGTGGATAAGTTTATTTACCGTTGCGTTTCCTGAGAATGTCAGATATATGGTTGCGGAGTATATGAAAGGCCGGTGCTGCCATATCGCCGTGGTTATAACCGTCGATTTCGTAGATATACGTCTGCGGATGTCCTACGAGTTTCATCATACGCCACATATATGCATTTTCTTCATAACGGCCATAAAGCTCTTGTTCTCTGTCGCCTGTGATAATTATATATGGTGGGCAGTCGGGCCGGACGTGGAAGAGAGGTGCGAAACGATCGACGCCAGGTTGGAGCTCAGACATTCCTTGCGACTTACGGTGGGAAAAGTGTGTTATGACCTGACCAGAGAATGGTATGAGACCGGCAATCGAATCGGCATCCACACCATACTTCTCAAGCCATGTTTTATCGAGACCGATCATGCTTGTGAGATAACCGCCGGCCGAATGTCCGGAGACGAATATTTTATCCTTGTCGCCGCCATATTCTTTGGCATGGTCGAACGCCCAGGCTGTTGCGGCGGCGGCATCGTCGATACATTCTGCTACAGTAACAGCCGGAATTAGACGATAGCGGACAGAAATAACCACATAACCTTTGTCGCGGAGTTCATTAGGCAGATGCTTGTCGCCACCGGTCAGACCTCCTCCGTGAAACCACACCACGACAGGAGCTTCACCTGTCTTTTCTTCCGGGTAATAGACATCGAGAACACAGCGAGCTTTCATCAAGCTATCGACAGACTGACGATAAGGAATATCTTTGACGGTTTTATAATCTGCAGCCCAAGCATACATGCAGGGTAATAGAAACATCAAAAAACAGATGAAAACGGTTTTACGCAGTTTCATGATATAGCATTTAAGTTTTTTATTTTTGCAAATTTAGCAAAAATACTCCAAATCGGCCAAAACTTCTTATATCCTTCCATAAACAAAAAAGAGACCGAAGCCTCTTTTTTGTTTATGGTTTTGAAAGCAGAAATATGCTGCTCAAAAAACATTACTATGAACACTGATTTCTGCTAAGCCATGCCTGATTAATTTTCTTTTTGCGAGCCGTAAGTCTCTTTTATAATCCACACTGCAGCAGCACCGAATAGCAAAAGTATACCCGACACAAGGAGCATACCAGGCGTCTGTGGTGCACCGTTGGCTGCAACAGGGAAAAGATGCAGTATCATGCCGCCGCATAAGGCTGCGACAATTTGCGGAACCGTAATCGTGCAGTTGAACAGTCCGAGATACGTTCCTATATTACCACCCGAGAGGGCGTTGGTAAGTATCGTGAACGGCATCGACAACATAGCAGCCCACGCGCATCCCATAAGGGCATAGCTGATCCACAGCACATATTGATTGTGAACGAAAAATACCGAAATGAAACCGGCTGCACCGATAAGCAAGCTAAGCGAATACGCTGCCTTACGGCGTTTCACACCACCGAGGACAATTGCCCACAACACAGCAGCGATACCCTGGATAGCGAGAAGTATACCGTTCCAGTCTCCGGCGTTCTGGTATTGCGATGTCGATGGATTAAGTATCGTATTATAATTCAACTCTATATCCTCTGCCGAATTTACAGATGGCAGTTCCACTGTCTGGTCAAGGACATATGTACCAGTCCCCTGCTCTTTGTTTGCTATATGGGCAAGAGTAAGGCGTGTCCCCGGTTCTATGAGCGAAAGTTCCGACACTGTGTTGACGCCTTGGCCCACCTCGACGTCGCGCCCGTCAATATTCACGGTCGCACCAGCCTGAGCAAGCATAGTTCCGACAGCCACTTTCTCCAATCCGTTTGCAAGAACGATAGCCCCGTCCTTGATAAGCGTATCTCCGGCAAGAACCACTGTCTGAGGACGTGCAATCTCACCGTCTATCTCGATTCCGGCAAGGGCGAGACGGCCGTTGGCAATCACCGGACGACCATTATTGAAAAAATACTTGTCGTTGTACTCCTGCCCGTCTATAGTGACACCGGTCACAGTCTGCATCGACGGGGCATCGAATGCCTGATGAGCGACAGCATCGGTTGAATATGTCCACATATACAGAAACGCCGCCCAACAGAAAAATTGCACAAGACCTACCGACCAAAACACTTTCGGAGCTTTCACCAAAAGCTTGAGCATGTTTTCCGACTCTCCCTTTGCATCCTTTGAGTCATCGATACCGTGGAACTGCGCATACTCATGGGGCGGCATTTCCTTCACCTTGGCAAAAGTGTAGACCACACACAAGGCCAGGATGAACGCACCTAAATAAAATGCCCATGTAACCGTAGGTGGTACTTCGCCGGCCGGCGCCGTATTGCTCAGAAACCATGCAAGAACAAACGGTGCGATATATCCCACCACAGACCCGGCATTACACAGAAACGACTGTATCGAATAGGCAAGGCCCTTTTGTTTTTCGTTGACCATATCGCCTACAAGCATCTTGAACGGCTGCATAGCCATATTGATCGACGTATCGAGCAACATAAGCATCACAAGGCCGAACATGATCGCACTCGATATAGCAAGTCCGAGTGACCCGGCATTCGGTAGCAGACACATCACTATGATAGCCACTGCGGCCCCGACGAGCAGATACGGCAGACGGCGACCGAGCCTAGTCCACGTACGGTCGCTGGCACTGCCGACGATAGGCTGTACGATAAGTCCCATCAGCGGCGGAAGAATCCAAAAGTAACTCAAGTCATGAGGATCAGCGCCGATAGTCGAGAATATACGGCTCACCTGCGAGCTCTGGAGTGCGTACGCTATCTGCACTCCGAAAAAACCGAAGCTGAGATTCCACAGCTTCCAAAAACTTAAATCTCTCTGATTTTTCATGTATATAAATAAGTA
>DKVO01000005.1:1034-6879 GCA_002491245.1 Porphyromonadaceae bacterium UBA7176 | reverse complement strand
AAATTTCATCATCATCCACATCCGTGGTCGCGACCCCGGTGTGCCGTCGGACTACGACACCAACCCGACCTGCCCGGTACCGACCCCACCACCACGGTGGACCACCCCGGCCGTCCACTTCATCGACCCCGACGCCAGTCCCGAAGAGATAGTGGAGTTTGTCATGTCGCACCAACATCCAAACCACAAACAACAAACACCCCTACTTCCAAACCAACGTCATCGAAGACGCAAGCGGTAGTCGACTCCGCCGCCCAAAGCCAAAACGTCGTCAAAGCGTACCTTGACTTAATGAATACCATGAATAAAAAATGCGCAGCCACCGCGAGGTAACTGCGCACTCGATTTATGTTTGTCCTATAATTTACCAGTTCGGATTTTGGGTCAGATTGCTGTTAAGGCCAATTTGTCCCTGCGGAACAGGCAAGAGGTAATATTTGGATGCATACTCACGTTCCATACCGGGGGTAACACGGATATAGTCGCCATCGAGCGTAGCACCAAGTTTCTCTACTTCTCCGTTGTCGAACTTCGAGATATCGAGGCCGCTCACGTTAGCGCCAAGGAAAATCTTGGGATTTTTCTTGCTGTCGAGGCGGTCGAGCCAATGCCAACGCACCAAGTCATAGAAGCGGAAGTTGTCGAACATAAGTTCACAACGGCGGCAACGACGTATCTCCCAAAGCAGATTAGAAATTCCCGAAGTATTAGCCGGGTCGGCATCAGGAGTGAGAGTCATAGCAGGGATACCACCGCGTTTGTTGAGGGCATTCACGGTCTCATCAAGATCCTGGGCAGTTATAGTACCAAGCTCTGCACGGGCTTCTGCATAAGCCAGGAGCACCGGGGCAAGATAGAATATGGGCGCCTGGGTGGTGTTCTGACCGATTGTCATCAGATTGTAGTTACTGAGCTGATCGGTATAGAACTTATGCACCACATAACCTGTTGACGAACACATCTTGGGGCTGCCGGCATAGCGCGTCCAGAAGATGTTGCCGAAGCCTAAACCTTCGTCGAGAAGGACTGCAAGACGTTTATCGCGTGTCGAAAGAGCTTTGGCGATCGAAGGTACGAGACCGGGGACTCCGGCGACCTTGCTCGGGAGCATCTCCACACCATCGAAAGTATCCATGCCGGTGGTTGCAAGAGGCTTACCATCAAGGAAAAGGAACGAGTCGAAGGCGTCTTTGTTCATACCCGACATTACAGAGGTCGAGTTTGTGTACGCTATCGTTCCGTGACCGAACGAAGCCTCGGGCTGGCTGTATGCCTTGCACATGATCACCTCGTTGTTGTCTTTAAGGTCGAGCGAGTTGTAAATTGTGCCGTACTCAGGATTGAGCGAATAACCCTTGGCCTTGATAAAGGCATAGGCTTTCTCCACTTCCTCAAGATACTTCTTCGAACGCGAAGCGTCGGGGGCAAGATTATTATCAGCCTCGGTGCAATATTTGCGGAAAGTACCCTCGAAGAGGCATATCTCAGCTTTGAGAGCGGCAGCGGCAGCCGAACTCCAACGGGTCTTGGATGAGGCATCGCCGATAGTCGCGACAGCATAATTGATATCGTTGAGCACCGAGTCCATCACGATATCGCGTTTGGTACGTGCGCCGTACACAACATCGGTGTCGGCAACACCGGCAGGAATGCTGATCCACTGCACATCGCCGTAGTCGCGGACAAGGAGATAGTACTGGTAGGCACGCATGAAGCGGGCGATACCCTCATACTTTTTCTTATCGTTATCGGCCATGCTACCCGAACGGACGCCGGTGATGATGTAGTTGCAACCGCGGATTTGCTCAAACGGGCTGTTCCAGCTCGACGATTGCGCCGGAATATTTATATACGTCCAGTTGGCGAATGACGGACTGGCCTGATCGTCGTTGAGGAAGTTGAAGTAGAACGTTCCATGTGTCTGACCGTTGCCGTAGCCGAGAATATTGTTGTAGAGACGGTTTGTCTGCGCTTCGGCATTGGCCGGCGAGCTCCAGTAAACCGAGGTGTTGGGGAACTGGTCGAGAGGGCTCTTATCGAGGAAATCGTCGCACGACGCCAACGTGAGCCCGGCGGCCAGACATCCGATGATATATATATTTTTCATACTGGTCTGTAGTTATATTTTAGAAAGTTACCTGGAGGCCGAACGAGAATGTACGGGTCATCGGGATTGTACGTCCCCAATATACGTTGCGCAGGCCTGAAATCTGGGTATTCGACACCGCATATCCTTGACCGGCGTTGACTTCAGGATCGACGGGGAGGTCGTTGCCTTTGTAGAGGAGGCATGGATTGTTGCAGCTGAAGTATACGCGCAGGTTCTGGATGTATGCTTTCTTTGTGATGTCGTAAGGGATAGTGTAGCCGAAAGTAATGTTTTTCAGACGCAGATATGCCTGATTGATGAGGTACTTGGTCTGCGGATAGTAGTTGTGACGGCCTTCGGCGATGTTAGCCACAGTACCTGCATCGTTGACACCGGCATAGAGACAGGGGTATTTATTGTCTTCACTGATGTTGACGATACCGTTGTCCGGGTCGTAGACGTTATAGGATGTCTGACCTTCGTATACGGCGAGGTCGGCAGAGCGCATGAGAGGGAAGTTGAAGGGCGATGTTGTCCATACGTCGCGCTTGCCCACACCCTGGAAGAAAAGGTCGAGGTCGAAGCCTTTGTAGGATGCTCCGAGGCGGAAGCTATACTCATAGCGCGGCAGAGTGTTGCCGATCACTTTCAAGTCGCCGTGATTGTTGGCCGAACCGACAGGTACAAGGTTGCCGTCGGCATCTTTCATGTTGGGGTCGCCGCCGTTTATCACGCCGTCGCCGTTGAGATCCTTGTATTTGATGTCACCGGGGCCAAATACGAATGTGCCGGTCTGGAGTCCGGTCTGGTCGGCAACACCATCGGCATAGATCCACTTTCCGTCGCTGTCCTTGCCTTTGAAATCGGCTTCGGTGAAGTAGCGGTCGGTCTCGAAGCCCCATATATCGCCATAACGGGCACCGGTGTAGTTGCCGTTGATAAGGGGCGAAGTGGTGCGCCACTTGGTGATATCGGTCACTGCGTCGGAAATCGAAGCATTGGCATATACCTGCCAGTCGCCGAAGGAGTGGTTCCAGCCAATAGAGAGTTCCCATCCACGTGTGCGCAGCGAGCCTGCATTCTCGACAGGAGCAGGAGCGCCTACACTACCGGGCAATTCCTGAGCCGGAGCAAGCATGTTGGCGTTGGTGCGCTGGTACCAGTCGAAGGTTGCCGTGAGCTGGTTGTTGAAGAAGCCGAAGTCGAAACCAACATCCCAAGTGCGGATACGCTCCCATGTGAGCGACGACGATACGAGTGTGGGCATTCCGAACATGTTCACTTTCTGTCCGCCTTGATCATACACCCAATATGAATTGCTGGTAGACACGCTTGCAATCAAAGACTGATAGGCATAGAGGTCGATGTCCTCGTTGCCGACCTCGCCATAGGAGAAGCGGAGTTTGGCGTTAGACCATGTTTTGTTGATCGGTTCCCAGAAATCTTCCTGCGAAATGCGGTAACCGGCCGAAACCGAGGGGAAGAAAGCCCATTTGCTGCCGCTGGGGAAGCTCGAAGAGCCATCGTAGCGGCCATTGACTTCGAGGAGGTATTTGTCTTTGTAGTTGTAGTTGAGTCGGGCGAAATAGCCGGCATAGGTTTTGTGCCAGGCTTTCGAGTCTACCGTCGGGCTACCCAAGGCAAGATTGAGTTCGGGGTAGTCGACCGAGTAGAGGTTCGAGCGCGAGGCTATGAAGTAGTCGTAGCGCTCGCTCTGGGCATTCACACCGGCCATAGCGGTGAATGTATGCGCGTCGTTCCAAGTATGGTTGTAGGTTGCGTATACGTTCATATTCCAGGTGTTCTGCTTAGAGTTGCTGCGGTCGGTATACGAACTTGTCTGGTCAACAATCATCGAGGCCTCGGTGTCGCGGTTCCACGAGTTGATGCCGTATACAAATCCGTCGCCGCCTTTTTCGTTGCGCGAGCGTGTCCAGTAAGTGAAGTCGGCATTAAGTACGAGGTCTTTTGTTATGTCGGCTTTGAGATATGCAGTCATGCGCAGCATGTCGGTCTGAGTAGTGCGTGTACGGGCATTCTTTCTGTCGGCGATAAGACGGAAGTCTTCGCCACCGATAGTACCCCAGGGGCCGAACCATGAGCCCCAGCGCCATACGGTGTTGAGCTGGTTGGTCCAGTAAGTATTGGGGCGCGAATAGTTACTACGGGTGAAGTTGACACGGGCTCCGGCTGTCAGCCACTTGGTGATCTGGGTGTTGACGTTGATCGATGCGTTGTATTTGCGCATCTTGTCGGGATTGAAGTTCATAAGACCCTGTTTGCCGTCGTAGCCGAAGTTCATATAGTACTGTGTCTTGCCCGACGATCCGTTGAGCGAGAGGTTGTGACTGTTCGACGGTGCCGCGTTGTTGAACCAGATGCCGGCCACATCCCAGTTGGCATAGTAGAGAGCCTGTCCGTTAGGGCCTTTGAAGTCGCCCACATTATCGTTGTCCACATAGGGGCGCATCTCTCCGTAGCCGAGTTTCTTGCCGGGGTTCTGCTGTTCCCACAGTTCAGCGTAGGGCAACAGTTCGTCGTAATAGATACCAAATCCGTTGGCACGCTCGCCCGAAGCACGGAGAACACCGGCGATACCGGCCTTGAGCTGCTCAGGGACTGTAGGATAGGACGGCAGATATGTTGCCTGATCCCACGCGAAGTTATTGGTGTATTTGACTGAAATCTTATCTTTCTTGTCGGCACCTTTGGTCTGGATAAGGATTACGCCGAAAGCAGCGCGAGTACCATAGATTGCTGTCGAAGCGGCATCCTTGAGAACTGATATGGATGCGATGTCCTGAGTGTTGAGATACGACATGTCGTCCATCTCGACACCGTCGACAACGATGAGGGGCTTACCCGAGGAGGAGTTAGACAAAGTGCCGACACCACGGATCCGAATCGACGCGGCTTCGTCGAGAGTACCGGAACCGGAAGTAATTGTAAGACCGGGGACTGCACCTTGCAGGGCTTTCGAGAGGTCCTGATACGGACGCCCTTCGAGTGTACGGTCTACATCAACAGTTGAGACAGCACCTGTCAGGTTGGCGCGCTTCTGACTGCCATAACCTACGACAACGAGTTGCTCGAGGGCTTCTGTAGTAGGCTGTAGATAGACTACCATGTCGGCGCTCGCGGCCATTGTCATCGATTTATAGCCTACATAGGTGATTTCGAGCGGAGTGCCCACCGCTACTTTAATTTTAAAATGCCCGAAGGCGTCGGTGGCAACGGCATTTCCGCGCACACCTTTCTGCGTCACACTGGCTCCGATGACGGGCTCATTGTTCTCATCGAGAACGGTACCGTTGACAACAGCTACCGCTTGACCTTGCGTCTGTGGAGCAGGAGTGGCAAAAGCCGGCATAGTTCCGGCTACGCCCATCCCGGCAAGCAGAAGCATTGTCACATAAAGATGCTTTCTCATAGAAGTGAATGTAATGAGTTGTTAGTTACTACTCGTTTTGGTTACAACTTGTTAGATGTGATTTATATTCGTTTTGTTAAAAAGACTTTATTTATTTGTTTTGTCAGGCTCACTTATATGGTGGCAAATTTAAATAAAGTTTTTAAAATTCACACCAAAGCTTCACTTCATTAATATTTGTTTTAATTTAAGTTTAAGTTTTCACATTTACCAACAATTCAAGCACCAGGATAGGGTTATTCAAATTTTAACAAACAACAACACATTTTCATCCGCGTCTGTCTACTGTCTTGCAATAGCTGGCCCGAGTCGGAGACTCGAGCTCC
>DKVO01000005.1:422-726 GCA_002491245.1 Porphyromonadaceae bacterium UBA7176 | reverse complement strand
TCTGCCGTCTTTGAATGAATACTCTATAAGGCCGTCTTTAGGAGTCAATTTATAGCCCCAAAAATCAGGAATGTGCCTATCTGTATTGACTACAAGACCACACATCGATAAATCGGCAGATATTGTATCAGTCTGATTAAACTTTTTATGCCAATTCTTAAAATTCAATCCTCCAAATGATGATCTTATATTTATACCGATTTTATCCGATTTCTCTATACCGATATAATTATCTACTTTTCTATTATTATGAGATATTTCAAAATCATAAATAACTATTGCTGGAAATTCATCCGATATATTA
>DKVO01000005.1:0-240 GCA_002491245.1 Porphyromonadaceae bacterium UBA7176 | reverse complement strand
CTCCAAATGATGATCTTATATTTACCCCTTTTTTATCTGATTTTTCAACAACTATAGAAGTTGTGGTCTTCTTGTTTCCATGAAATGTATCAAATTTATACATAACGAGAGACTGTAGTTCATCAGATACATTAAATAATCGAAAGATGTTACGACCTTCCCAATCAAAACCAAAACGGTTTCTTGGCTTTATTATATCTTTGTCTATAACTACTATTGTATCAACGTGTTTACCATCGG
>DKVO01000039.1 GCA_002491245.1 Porphyromonadaceae bacterium UBA7176 | reverse complement strand
TATAACATCGATTTAACATTCGTTCACAATTGTATCCTACACCATTTTTGCTTAATTACTATTAATCAACAAAATAGCAAAAACAGAGATTTTCAATAAAAAAACGCACTTACAATACCTGAGAGAGAAGAAAACATAGAGAGTAGAGAAACATCAGGATTGCCGTCAATCCGAGAAACGGATTAAGAATATGACCCGAAAGATGCCGAATACGCACAGCTATCAAAATTTCTGCCGCTAAAAATACAGCCGGAACAAATACCCACGCAGACGCAAGATGATACCATTGAGGAACCATCAACACAACCGCAATCAAGGCATTGGCGATATAAAGATATGGCATCAAACTGCGGCCTAAAGTATTGGCAAGAGTATGCTTGCCAACTGCTTTATCCTCTACTGCATCGCGATAATTATTGATTATCAACACGTTTGCCCCCATCAAACCTATTGAAGCCGATGCAAGCAGGACCGGCACAGACCATTGGAGAGCCTGAACATAATATGTAAGATTGACGGGGATGACTCCAAAAAAGAAAAACACAGCAATCTCGCCCATGCAATGAACTGAAAGGGGCCACGGCCCTGCACTATATGCCAAAGCGAAAACTCCTATAAAAACTCCGGCGGCAATAAGCCATAATCCACCCCAATGAGTAAGCGATAAACCGACAAGAGCAGCAAAAGCCAAAACGCCGAATGTGGCACGTTTCATGGCTTGAGGAGAGAGATCGCCTTCGGTAACACCGCGTCGAGGCCCTTCACGGCCGGCTTTATCGCGCCCGGCCCGATAATCGTAATATTCGTTGGCGAAATTAGACGCAATCTGACACAAGACAGCAAAAAGCAGACACAGTGCCGCCGGGAGCGGCTTAAAAGTACCGTCGGAAATATTGAAAGCGACAGCTGCAAATACACCGGCCACCGAGACCGGAAGAGTACGCAGGCGGACAGCCTCCACCCAGGCTTTGATACGTGTATTCATAACAATTGCAAAATTAACAAAATCGGATAAGACGAGCAACAAATGTTAAATGAGATAAAAAAACGTCCTGATATCCCGAAAAAACACGGGTCAGGACGTAGTTATGTCATAAGGTAATCTTGTCTGGACTCAGACACCGGACAATCAAAATTTTTTATTAATTTCGCATCATTCTCCTCCCCCTCGCTAAAATCGAACAGACATGAGCACCACAATAAACGATATCATAAGGCTATACGTACGCCGGGAAGCGACAGAAGAGCAACGCCGTATGGTGAGAGAATATATATTCGACAACACCGACAACTTCAACGTCCTCCTCAAGATCATGCGCGAAGAGGCCATGAAAGAGATGGGCCTCAACCTTGACGAAGACTTTCTTCCGGGGCTTCTCAAAGAGCGTTCGCCCAAGGCTTTCGCCGAATGCCCGGCTTTCGCGGAAGAAGCCAGAATGATATCGGCCGATTTCGCCGACGGATATTCGGACGACGATATATTCGGCCGCTTATGCCGTGAGATTTTACAGCAACCGGTTGCCTGGTACTGATCCGTAGCATGGCAACCTCGCGATTTCAGGCAATATGCATCAGGTCGCGGTAAATATCGAGTGCAGCGCCTATTTGTTCGGGCGTTGCATTTATATTTATGCGCGGCACCCCGACGTTCTCCAACAGAGTGAAGTTAATTTGGTCGGGCGCAAGATTTTTCTTGTCCTGACGCATATCGGCAATAAGCGCCGGATAATCGTCACATGTAATCTGATGCGCACCATAATTTGCCAACACATACCCGGCAAAACTATGAAGCACGTCGGAAGGGAAGCCGAGAAGCATATGTGAGAGAACCAACTCGACCACCAAACCCCATGCAACGGCATATCCGTGAGGTATCGGAGATTTTCGCTCATACGAATATGATTCGAACGCATGTCCGACGGTATGACCGAGATTGAGCGCCTTGCGTATACCAACCTCGGTAATATCGTTCTCGACAATACGCGACTTCACCAAGACACTCTCTTCAATCAGCGGTAACAGCCGTGTAGGGTCAAGCAAAGGATATACAGGACTCGATGCAAGGAGTTTACCGAGTACTTCGGAATTTTCGAGCAGACCGTGCTTCAACATCTCGGCATAGCCCGACAGGATTTCCTGCTGCGGCAGGGTGTTAAAAAACACGGTAGAGATAATTGCAGCCTCAGGCTCGGAGAATGCACCGATCTGGTTTTTGAGTCCATTGAAGTTGATGCCCGTCTTACCACCTACCGAAGCGTCGACCGCCGCAAGAAGTGTTGTCGGTATATTGATGCATCGCATGCCTCGCTTGAAAGTCGCGGCGGCAAATCCACCCATATCGCTCACGACACCACCTCCGAGGTTTATGACCAAAGTGTTGCGTGTAGCCTCCATTGCCGAAAGCTTCTTCCATAGGTCGGCAAGAGTATCTATATTTTTATTCACATCGCCAGACTTGACGGTTATCACCGTAGCCCCGGCTACTGCTTTTGAATCGTTTACAAGCAAGGGGAGTACAAACTGGGCGGTATTTGTATCGGCCACAACCGCTATCTGTGGGTTGCCAAGCTCGGCAACAAGACCGTCGACGGCTTCGCCGACAAGATTTGTAAATATCAGTTTCTGTTTCATATTATCTGTGGTTGTTAAAGCATAAGGATAAATATCGGTCCATTCCGGGATAGCTGGAACCACCTACCTTAGATTAATAACAACTGAGAAACAATTTTGGCACATTCGGTCATCGAATTTATCTCTATATCAGCACCGGAAGCTAACAACGAACCCTCTTCAAGCGGCCCTGTCCGGACACCGATCGTGAAAGCCCCCGACTTCGACGACGACTCCACGCCGAGAGGAGCATTGTCGATACCTATCGCAGTCCAAGGCTGCGCACCACCTTTTTCCATGCCGATAAGATATGGTTCAGGATCAGGTTTGCCGCGTTTGACGTCAAAAGCCGTCACCCTCATCTCAGGGGCAAAAGCACCGGGATACTCCCTGTCGAGCCTATCGAGGACAGAGCGTTGTCCCGAGCCGGTCACAAGCACGCACACGCTACCACCGGCGAGGACAGCGTCAATAACATCGCGAGCTCCGGCAATCAAAGGAGGCTCACCCAACTGCTTGAACAGCTCACACTTGCGAGCATATATTTCTTTTACTTCCTCCTCGGTGGCGGCACGTCCGAACTGCCGCCGGCAAAGCATATCTATCGTCGAAGCACCGGTACGCCCTTCGGTGGCATAAAATTCGTCGCGGCTGGCTTGTATTCCATATTCGTCGCAAACATTTTTCCAAGCGACGCAATGCAGTGGCATAGAATCAAAAAGGATACCATCCATATCGAACATCACCACCTCCGGGCGTTCAAACGCCCGTCCAGTACGCCTACAATAGGCGGCCAGGGCTTCTTCAATTTTTTTCAGCATCTTCTTTTACATCTTTTTCCTCAGGGGGTAAAATACCCTCCTGCCGCAACATCAGCGAATCGGCCTGGCTCAAGCCTGATTCGTCTTCAAAATCAGAAATTTTAACCGGAGCTTTGACATCAAGACGGGAAAAACGGGAGTTCTGCACGCCTCGACGGAACACTCCTTCGATCTGCTTTATGAGGTTAACCCTCGCAGTATCGACAATATTGACGCTCTCCACCGCCATACCTTCCTTAAACTTAGCGCCACCGAAGCGCACCTTGTATTTGTCGGGGTTGCCCTTTATGTTAATACCGAATTTAAACGGCAACGGCGATTTAAGAACCGATATGTGATAGTTGAAATTCAGTGCAAGATCGTTGCTACCAACCACTCCGAGACGATAGCGGTCGATGTCGAACGAAAACGGGAAAGTCTCCATCATATTGTCGCGCACAAGGAACTCGACATTCATATGCTTTATCTTATTGTCGGCCTTGTCGCGGAAACGGAGCCATTTACCAAGAGTGCGGTAAGTGTCGGCATTAATGAAAGCTAAAGAGTCGCCGCTAAGCTTGATTGCCGCATCGAGTGTCGGTAAAACCATATTCATCGTACTGTCGATCTCCACCGTAGCAGCGATATCGGCACTAATAATACCACTGAAATCGCGCATGAGAGGCATAATCGAATCAACAGCAGGCACCAGCTTCAGGAAGCGCTCTATCTTGAACTGATCGAGTTGCAAACCGAAACCAAACTGCATTTCAGAAGCTTTGGGAGCAAGATAGAGCGCCGACAGATTGACGCTGCCGGCATCCGACCATGCAGCAAGGTCGTGGAGATTAACTCCGCCGCCATACACGAGTATGCGGCCACTCAGCTCTTTAAGAGCCAAATCAGAATACAGCACATTTTTTGCCTTAAGATCAACTGTCCCATCAATATTGGTAGGCACAAGGAGGGGACCGACGCTATCAGGTTCATCGGTGACGAGAGCATCGAGCTGACTATCAAATGTATCCTCTCCGGCAGAGAAGTCAAACGTCGTACCGAGTCCTTTGTGCAATCTGTCGGAATATGCAGCTCCAGCAAAAGCCGCTGCCGACAACTGGTTTATGTCGACAGTATCGCTTTCTATCTCAAGGTTGATCTTCAACTCATTGCCGTCCCGTTTAGAGGTAAGAGCCCGTCTTACATTAGATATACGGCCTTTAAGTGACAGGTCGCTACGGCCGGCTCGGTATCTTACTCCTTGTAGCACAACAGAATCACTCGAGAAGGCAAGATCGAGCTGGCTCACACGGTTGCGAAGCGGAAAATAAGGAGTATAGAGACGTGCGCTCCTGGTGGCGAGACTGCCTTCGACCTGCCAGTTGAGCATAAACTTGCGCAAACCTTTGGAGAGATCCCACTCCAGCACCTCATAATCATCCTTATCCACCTCACCGTATACCCGGCGACGGCGCTTCTCTCCCGGCTTATGACGGCGCTTCTCTATAGCGAGGCGATATACCGAATCAGGCGAAAGCTCCGGATGCACACGGCTGATGCTGTCTGACAGTTGTTTCATCTTCTTATACCGCTCCACAACTTCAGGCCGACGGAACATTCTGGCATCAAGATGGGCTTTTCCGAGCATAAATCGGGTATCTACCGTTCCGGCTGTCATACGTCCAATCTCAAGGTCTGCCATGATGAGCGGCAATCGCTTGTTGCCTTTGTAGCGCTTCACTCCAACATGGCCGGATACATCGGCAAGCCTTACGCCGGCACTGTCGACAACCGACTCGATGTCGAGTGTGCGAACTATCAATCCGCCACCAACAGGAACAACCAAAGTAGTGTCTTTATGTCGTCCGGTGTTCTCCACCCCGGCACCGAGGGCAAAACCACCTGCGGTAATATTGATGCCGTCGATAAGTATACTTGCCGTATCGGCCGTAATTCCGGCCGCGAGAGTCGGCGCAGATACACCGGAACTGTCGCGCAGACGTTCTTTCGATCCGAATTTCACATCCATGCGCCCGATATCCACCATCACGGCGGTATCATTTGACAGATAATAGATATTGCGACCGGTAAGATGACCCTTCACATCGAGTCCATGCAATTTTTCCTGATCAAGCATCGACAACCGTCCTCGACCCGACAGATCAAGGACAACACGCCCGTCAATAAAACCTCGCGCCATATCGGCAAGCACCGGAGGCAAGGCTCGTAACCGCACATTACCTTTCAATTCCGTATCGAAAAGAGGATCGGAACCAAGCTCGCGCACATTTCCGCTCACCGACAACGAAGTTGCCGGCCCGGCAGCATCAAAGCGTTTCAAAAGCACCACGGCACTGTCGAGGTCATTTCCTTTAAGTTTTATCTCCATATCGAAGCCCAATCTGCGCACATCGGCTTTTCCATATCGAAGCCTACAATCAGCCATCGCTATATTGACATCGGCATAAGGAATGCTGTCACGAGCAGGCACGAAAGGCGATGTAAGAACCGCCGTCATCCCTATAGAGCCGTCGGTGGCAAAGGTTCCGGGTAAAAGGCCATAGCTTCGCCGCAGTCTGTCAGGAAGCACTGTCAAGGCATCCTCTATACTTATCGGATCCACGACAATACGTCCCGAGCGCACAGTAAGGGTAGTGTCATACACCAATTCCGTATCGATTTTAGCCGACGCAAAAGCTCCGCTGACTGTAAACTCCTCGAGAGCAAGCATTTCGGGTCTCTGTGGGTTCCACTGCACACGACCATCCAAGCCGAAATGCAAATTCTCGGCCTGAAGCAACTGCCGTGGATACGGACCAGAAAGATGACCATCGATACGCAGTGAATATAATGGCACATCACTGCCATCGAGCACGGCATCGTGGAGCAGCATCACAGTGGCATCGGTTGAATCGGCTGCATTGAAATACCTCACCTCCCGAGGCTCGACAAAAGCAAATCGCGATATCGAAAAAGGCGGTATTGCAAGCCGGCCAGCGTCGTCGATACTGTTATCTCCGCCCTTGTAAATATCGAAATTACCCCGGCCATGACGATCAAGGACTATATTGAGTCCGGGACGAACAAGTTCTACATTCTTTACGCCTATCTCGCCACGCATGAGCAGGGCACCCAAATCGAGCGCCCCCCTGAAACTTCCGAGAGTGAAAAGAGTATCGGCATAGGCCGGCAAGGATAGCCTATCTTGTTCCGGCATGCTGTCGAACACGTGCGACACAAGCACAAGACTGTCGACCCTAATTTCAAGAATAGGGAAAGAAGGGTTGAATGCGAGTTCCACACGGCCAAGGTCCACATCGGCATCAAGAGTCTTTTCTGCCACAGAGGCCACCAACGGTGTCAGATGTTCAGGCTTGAGCATACGCACACTGCATATCAACACACCTGCCACAAGGAGCATCACGGCCATGACAGTCCAAAGTACGACAAATAAAAATTTTACGACTATTCGCTTCATATATCAGTAGTATCGGCTATAGATGTGATATGCAGACATGCCTGACGCCGTTCGTGCTTCACATAGCATCGGCCGTCCCGACGCAAATCATTGACAACCTCGGCAAGCAGATTTTTGAGATCCTCGAAAGTACGGCGCGTACCACCGGCATCATCGCAAATAAATTTACTGTAACTGATATCAAATGTAGTTGCATACTGATGAGCACTTTCGCCGGTGGCGTTACGGTTGACCCGACGCAATTTTCTGACAGTTTCAGGAGTACGGAACATACTTGTAACCTTCAACCGGTACTCTCCTCCTCCTCGGGCCTCAAGCGAATCACGGAAACGGCGACCTATCTCATAGAGCAGATCGGCGGCATGACGGGTCAGATAAGGATACGAATGCTTGAGCGAGTCTATCATCATGCATTCATTCGACCGTACCCTCACAAGACCCCGGGAGCCATCCCATAACGAACGGATATCAGACACCGGCATCACCCCTCCTTTGGCAGCAGCCTCGAGATGGAGTGCATTCACATCGCTGAACACCCGACCGAGTGTACCGCCTATGCCATTGACACGGAGACGCACGCAGCCTTTGTCGGGGGCTGTATCTCCAGGCACATCGTAAGGATTTGGCCCCTCTTCGGCCAACAATCCTGCCAATACGGGCGAGACGGTCTCTTCCTTTCCGCAGCCCGGCGCAAGCAGCAAGGCTAAAAATACAATATGCAACAACTTACGCATCAGACAAAAGCACTACACAGCAGGAAGGGATGTCCCGTTGAGTTTACGGTAAAGGTCGAGGGCATACACATCGGTCATTGCCGACACATGGTCGAGCACGGCCTGCAATTTTCCATAAAGCGTAGGGGCATCGACATCGTATTGCTCCGGAAATTTAGCAAGCAGGAGCCGCGAATAATTGAGGTGCGGATGAGTCACAGCCTCAACAAGGCGTTCGAGCAAGAATGTTATGATACGGTTACCTGCAAGTTCGATATCAACCACTTCTGACGAACGGTATATCTTAGACCACGACAATTCTGTGCAATGGTCGTAGCCCCGGCGCTCACGCTCGCGTATGTGGTCGAGCAAGGACCCTTCGAAACGCCCTTCAAGAATGGCTTCTTCTCCATCGATAAACGCGGCAGCACACTGCTCTACCAAAGCCCCGACAACACACGACCGCAGATAAGCGATTTTCTCGTTGGGATCCGACACATGCCCCATAGCACGTTCCATATGTGCACGGCGGTCGTCATCAAAAAAACCAAGGAAAGCCTCGATAACTTCGGATGTAGTAATAATTTTGAGTTTATGGGCATCTTCGATATCCATAACCTCATAACATATGTCGTCGGCGGCCTCCACAATATACACCAACGGATGACGTGCATACCGCAGTGGAGCATCTTCAGGCGACAGACGCAACAAACCGAGTTCTCCGGCAACGCGGACATAATCATCGCGTTCGCTCACGAAGAAACCGAACTTGCCTTTTGTCGACAGCGACGATTCATACGGATACTTGACTATCGACGCCAAAGTAGAATACGTCATCGCGAAACCGCCTTTACGACGTCCCCTAAACTGATGTGTCAACACTCTGAATGCGTTGGCATTACCCTCGAAGTGAGTCAGGTCGGCCCATTCGCTGTCCGACAGAAACGGCTGCAGACTGCGCCCGGCCCCTTCGCTGAAGAAGGTACCTATGGCGCGTTCGCCGCTGTGACCGAACGGAGGATTACCGAGATCATGGGCAAGACATGCCGCAGCCACAATATCGCCCAGATGGTCGAAGTGCTCGGTCGGAAGACCCTGCTGGGCATAGCGGCTGCGGAGAGACACAGCAATGTTATCAGCCATCGATTTCCCGACACATGCCACTTCCATACTGTGGGTCAGACGGTTGTGGACAAAGATACTGCCCGGAAGAGGAAACACCTGAGTCTTGTTCTGCAGCCGCCGGAAAGGCGACGAAAATACAAGCCGGTCATAGTCGCGCCTGAAGTCAGTGCGAGTCGTATTCTTTTTAGGGTCGTGGTAGTCCTCGAGACCGAAACGCTTATCGTTCACGAGGAGTTCCCACTTCATCCTGGCGGCCATTACCAATTGGCGCTGTTGCCGATATAGTTGAACGGCGTTATAGCATCGAGTTCGGCACGTACATCGTCGCTTATTCCTTCGAGTCCAGCAATAAAAGTCTTGATAGCCTTTTCGTCGATATGAGTATTCGTACGGGTAAGAGCCTTGAGTGTTTCGTAAGGCTTGGGATAACCCTCGCGGCGGAGTATGGTCTGGATAGCTTCGGCCACTACAGCCCAGTTGTCGGCAAGGTCGGCATCGATAGCTTCACGGTTCACGATCAATTTACCGAGACCTTTGAGCGTCGACTCGATAGCGATGAGCGTGTGAGCGAACGGCACACCAAGGTTACGTATCACCGTAGAGTCGGTCAGGTCGCGTTGCAGACGCGAGATCGGCAGTTTCGCCGACAGATGTCCGAACACTGCATTGGCAATACCAAGGTTGCCCTCACTGTTCTCGAAATCTATGGGGTTGACCTTATGCGGCATTGCCGACGAACCGACCTCTCCCTCTTTGATGCGCTGCTTGAAATATCCCATCGAGATATACTGCCAGATATCGCGGTCGAGGTCGATAAGTATAGTGTTGAGTCGCGCGAAGTTGTCGCACAGCTGGGCAAGATTGTCGTAATTGGAAATCTGCGTGGTAAATTCCTCGCGTGTAAGGCCAAGGCTTTCGAGGAACTTGTCGCCGAACGAAGCCCAATCGACATCGGGATAAGCGACAGTATGGGCATTGAAATTGCCTGTCGCTCCGCCAAACTTGGCATTAACCCACGAAGAGTCGAGCACCTCGAGCTGCTCCTCGATACGCGATACAAATACAGCGAACTCCTTGCCCATCGATGTAGGCGAAGCCGGCTGACCGTGGGTACGTGCGAGCATAGGCACTTCGCGAAGCGACTTGGCCAGGTCGACCAATCCACCATGCAGGCGCTGGTAGGCAGGCACCATAACTTCCGATATTGCCTTGAGCATCATCAGAGGGAAAGCGGTGTTGTTGATATCCTGTGATGTAAGGCCGAAGTGGATAAACTCTTTGTATGCGGCAAGGCCGAGTTCGTCGAAGCGCTCTTTGAGATAGTATTCGACAGCCTTCACATCGTGGTTGGTCACTTTCTCTATATCCTTCACTTTCTGAGCCTCGGCAGGGGTGAAAGTATCGGGTTCGTAGATCTTGCGCAAGGCTGCCTGCATATCGTCGTCGAGCGACGGCAACTGCGGCAATCCGGCCTGCGACAATGCGATGAAATACTCTATCTCGATAAGTACACGATAGCGTATCACTGCATATTCAGAGAAATATGCTGCAAGAGCTGCGGTTTTCGAATGATAGCGGCCGTCGACAGGCGACACGGCAGTAAGCGGAGTGAGTTCCATATATCTATATTTTTGAAGTATCTGTGTGTTAATAAATTAGCATCTGAGGTCAATCTTTAGAATTGAAGTACGAGTCGATATGCCTCTTTTTCTTTTCCTCAAGTATCTCATCGATAGCCATGAAAATGCCGCTCTCCTCGACGTCGCCGAACTCGTCGTTGACAGCCGTACCAAACATCCTCATCGTAGGCGACAGCCCCATATAGGCATGGACAAGAGGAGGAATAGTATCGCCATGAGCTCGCACATGAGCATTGAGTATGCGGAAGTCGCTCTTGAAATCGCCACCGTCGAAGAGCTTACTGAGCGCTTCCTCATCGGCATCGGTCTTGAGCGCTGTGATAGGCCTTACAAGCTCGTCGGGATCGGGGAAATATTTGTTGAGGAAGAAGAGTATCATGTCGCGGCAGACCGCTGTATAGCTCGGATACATAGTCACCTTGCCGAAGAGATAGCGGATATCAGGGTTGACGACCGTCAGCGAGCCAAGACCGTCCCAAAGGTTATCGAGCACATAGATGGCTTTTGCACCGGCGCGCGAGCTCTGGTATTCAGGACGCACGAACGAACGCCCCAACTCAAGAGTGTATGGCAGATAATCTTCGAGAAAACGCTTCGAGAACCTGAACATATGGCTCGTCGCAATCATCGGGTTACCCTCATTGTCGAGGCGTATGTCGCGGCCGCATATATATCGGTAGCCTCCGAGTATAAGCTTGCTCTCCGGATCCCACACTATCAGTTGACGGCAAGGCTCCTCCATTGTGTCGTAGCGGTCGATATCGCATTCGAGTCCCGTGCCGCCACCGGCCGTACGGAATGCAATCTCGCGCAGACGGCCGATTTCGCGCATGGTGTTGGGCGAATTATGGGCGGTCACGACATATATCTCATTACCACCCTTATTGGTCGGGCGGAGGAATTTATCGCGTCCGAGTTCGGCTTCGATAAGCGAAGTCTCTACTGGGTCTATTATAGGTTTATTCATTGTTGATTGGCACTGATATTAACGGGCAGGCCGTATACCGTCTGCCTCATACGCGCTGCCGTGGCCGACGCTTCGCTGCCGCCTCGCAGGCTCTGCCAGCTCACCGGACGGCCGCACGTAAGGGTAAATGTTTTGCCTCGCGAGCGGAACACCTCGCCGGGCAGGAGTATCATCTCAAAGTTAAATTTTATACCGAGGCGCTCGCGCAGACGGGCCCAACGGTAGAACGACGCCGAATTATGACCATCAAAGTGCACCGGCACCACATCGCGCCGGCTTTCGATTGCCTTGCTCACAAACATTTTGTTCCATGCGAGGTCGGCTACGACGCCGCCGTCGCCAAGACGCGAGCAAAGTCCGGCCGGATAAATCACCACAGGGTCGTCACCGGCAAGAATCTCATCGAGCGTCAGGGTGGTACTCCTGCTCTGACGCCCATGTTTATTGACCGGAACAAAACAATCGCGCAGCGGATCGACAGCCATGAGTATATCATTGACCACAAAATGCACAGGCTTGCCGTAATGACGCGTAAACCATGAAATCATGCTCATCCCGTCGAGCCCCCCGAGAGGATGGTTCGACACGATGATACACCTCGGATTTTCGGGCAATACGCCGGCGTTCCGTACATCGAGCGATACATCGAGATCGCACAGCACGCCATCGCAGAAATCGGCTCCACGCAACGGGAAATTACGCTCAAGCAACGAGTTAAGCTCATCCTGGCATATCAACCGTTCCAGGCTGCGGACGACGAAACCGGGTATCAGACGGGCTCGGCTTCCCAACCGGGAAGCCAACACCGACTTAATATCTATTCTGATTGGCTTATCTCCTGTCATAACGCAATTATTCTGCAAATTTATGAATTTTCGCAATATTATTGAGCCTTTCAAAGCAATAATTTGTAATTTTGCAATGAATATGAAATATATATCTACCGCTTTTCACTGGTCTGTGGCCGGCTGTCTCGTATTGATTGCCGCCGCATTAATTATGTTTCCAGGCGCATCCACAGCTCAATCGCTGTTGCAGATGCTCGGCATACTTGTCGTGACGTTATATTGCTACAATAAAGTTTGCCCGGTATCTGTAGCCGGTCCGTGGATCATACTTGCGGCATGGACATTCCTCGGCATAGGCTTCGCCATGAACGTGTGGCACTGTACGACATACCTCGGCGGCACTCTTGAAAACCCAGTATTCACGCGTGACGCTTTCGACATATGGCAGCAACTACAGAGCCTCTACCGCGACGGACACACTCTCGATGCTCCCATGTCGGGTTTCTCCCAATTGCTGTATTATCTCAATTTCGGCTTTTCAAGGCCGGAAGTGACAAGTTACATCCTTTTCAGCATCATATCCACACTGCTCTCTATCGTATTCACAGGTGCGACGGCAGCCCTTATATGCGACGGCGACAAGCAATTCAAGACACGCATGTCGACGGTAGCCATGATCATGATGACATGTATAACCCACTTCATAAGCCGCGGCGACCTGATAACAAAAGATGCGGTGTGCATCTTTATCTTTACCCTTATGGTATACACTGTCGCACGCATATGCAATCATGCTCGGCTTTGGCCTCAGCTACTTCTGCTGACCATATGTGCCGCCGCGGCATGGTTTGCACGCCCACAGCTTTTCGCTTTCGCCGGCTTATTGTCGCTGTTGTTCTGTTTCGCTGCGCCACGCCGCCGCATATCGGTTCTGGCTGTCGCTGCCATATCGTTCACAGCTATATACCTCATCAGCCGCCACACCGGAAGCTCCCCGGATGTCATCGATATCGATGGCACAACTTCTTTCGGCGTAGCTTATGGCGGAGAAAAACGGTTGGCAGCTTTCCGGCAGGTTATCCCTGACTATGGCGAAATAAGCGTATTACGAAAAATACTTTCCCTGCCGTTCACAATGGCTGTACAATTCCTCACACCACTGCCCTGGTCTACAGGCAATCTCGTGGAATATGGCCCGACATTAGCTTGCGCACGTTTCACCCTGCCTTGGTATGCGGTCGGTGGTATCATCATTTTCTATCTCGTCCGCTGTCTGCGCCAGTCACCGCGCAAAGTGATGCTCGCTGCCGTTTTCGGATTTATAGCCACTGCCGCCACCGCATATGTGACCGGAGGAACGGTATCGCGATATTGCCTTCTGTGGCTGCCTACGCTTGTTCCATGCGCAGCATGGGTCGTGGCATCAGGCAGATGGAGAAAAAAAGATTTCAAGATCTGGGCGTGGACATACGGAAGCATCCTCGCAGCCGGCTTGATAATTGTGGCTGTATGCCTGCACATATACTCGCCCGGGGGCTGGGGTTAAAGATATGAAATTCTCAATCATCACTATCACCTACGGCGACGGCGCCAAACTCGACCGCACACTCCACAGCGTATATCGCCAGCGACTCATGCCCGGCGATACAGTCGAACACATAATAGTGGACAGCAATCCGACAATACCTCCTGCTTTGTCGGCATACTCTTCCCGACCCGGAGTAAAGATACTCCGCACTCCGCCATGCGGAGTCTACGCCGCAATCAACGAAGGATTGAAAGCTGCCGACGGCGATATCATAGCCTTGCTCCACGGATCCGACTATTACCCGACCGACAATATTCTCGCCCGTGTCGCCGGCACATTCAGCACGGGCGATGTCGATTTCGTATATGGAAATGTCGACTTCGTTGAAGGCACGGTAATTACGCGAGTCTTAGGCACATATAACGTCGACGGCTACAAACCTGAATATCTTACACGAGGCTTCGCTCCGCCACACCCGGCCCTGTTCATAAGCAGGCGCGTGAAAGACACTCTCGGGCCGTATCGTGAAGATTATGCCATAGCAGCCGACTTCGACTATTTCATCCGTCTCTTTTCCAATCAGGCCAGTTTCAAAGGTATACATATTCCCGAAAGTCTCGTGGCGATGGACGCCCACGGCAGGTCGCGCACCCTCTATGCACGCCTTGTCACCAACACCCTCGAAAAACGCCGTGCCCTGCGCGAAAACGGCTACCGTATTTCTTGGCCTCGCCTGATGCAGCGATATTTACTACACTTCAAAAAATTCCGCCGATGAATACTCCCATCCTTGTTTACGCGCCGGACCGTGAGTTTACACTTCCTTATATCCGCCGCGAAATACCCGGCAAAGACGAGATTACCGACACCTTAGGCAAGCGCCCGGCCGTTGCCGTGATGCTGTCATCGACAGAAATATATCAATCCGGAGAAGGGTGGCTTGATGAAGACGCACTTGTCGACCCATCCTCGCGTTGGGTTGAACTTGAAGAAAAATTTACAGCACAGGCTGCAGGCGCCGGCACAAAAGCATATATCCTGCGTTGCGCACCGATTGTCGGCACCGGTATGACCGGACCGGTGCGTAGTTTAGCCGAAAGCATCTACCGGGGAGCCTTCTTCCATTTTCCCGGCAACGACGCACGTAAAAGCATCGTACATGCCACAGACGTGGCCCGTGCCGTCAAATTTATAGCCGAAAACAATCTGGATCCAGGCATATACAATCTCACCGACGGTGTCGACCCTTCGGTGCACGATATTGCCGAAGCTCTCGCTCACCGCATGTCCGACAAACGTATCAGCACCCTCTCCACCAAGCCCCAGCAGTGGTTCGGACGACTTGTATACGGCAAAAAACAGTATGCCACATACACAGAGTCGGCACTCTACTCTTCTGCCAAGCTTCAAAGCTGTGGCTTCAAGCCCACCGATACATGCAGTTACATGCGCACCCACGTCTACGACAATTCAAGCCTTTGATGTCATGGCAGCTATCGACAATTTTTTTTCAAGCATAAAGAGCCTTGCCAAGATAGCGCTGCTGTCGCGGCCATGCTCACGGCTCAAGGGTCGAGCAAAAGGCGACAGGCTGATAATCATGGCCAACGGCCCGTCGTTGGCCGACACCATAACCCGAAGCGCCGACAAGCTCAAGGCCGAACCGACAATGGCTGTAAACTTTGCCGCTATAGCACCGGAGTTTACCGCACTTAAGCCCGACTACTACGTACTCGCCGATCCTCACTTTTTCTCCGGCGACACTACCGACACAAACCTCGCCAGACTCAAGGACCGGCTCGCAGCTGTCGATTGGCCCATGACGCTCATTGTGCCGGTGAAATACCGCCGACAGGCTCGCAAACTCTACGGTAATCTCGACATCGCCACCTTCAACGCCGTGGGCATCGAGGGTTTTGATGTTATGTGCCATGCCGCCTTCCGTTGCGGACTTGCAATGCCGCGGCCTCGCAACGTGCTCATCCCATCGATAATGCTTGGCATAGCCTTGGGGTACAAGGAAATTATCATAACCGGTGCCGACCATTCGTGGATGAAGACAATATCCGTAACCGACGACAACGAAGTCGTATCTGTCCAGCCTCACTTCTATACCGACGGCAAGGACGAGGAAGCCCGTATTCGCCATGAGTACCGAGGCTACCACCTCCACCAGATTGTCGACAGCTTCGCCGTTGCATTTCGGAGCTATCATCAAATAGCCCGTTACGCCGACAGCAGTGGGGTGAAAATTTTAAACGCCACTCCGGGCAGCTTCATCGATGCTTTCCCCCGAACCTCATTTTGAAGCCTGTCAATATTCTTAATTGGTCGCAGATTAAAACAAACGAAAGAATTAGACATCATATCTTTAAGTATACCATTCAACTTAAAAAAGCATTTTACCGGGACATTCCTGCGCCTTAAAGCCTTATCTTTGCACCACCGAAGATAAACCTAATAAAACCATACCACCATGCACACAACCAAATTGCGATTGATAGCCGTCGCTATCGCCGCGATGCTGATTTCAGGATTAGCACAGGCCCAGGACAAAGGCTTTGTAAATGTAATGGACTACATCACCGACCTTACGAAAGATGCGGCTCCGGCTATACAGAAAGCTATCGACGAGAACCCCAACAGAGTAATCTATTTTCCCGATGGCAAATATATATTATCAGCTCCAATCATGACTCCGGCCGACCCAAGTAAGAGCGTATGCCTCGAACTATCGAACTATGCCATAATCAGACCGGCCAAAGGTTGGAACCACGACGAGGCTATGATACGCCTCGGAGGTAAAGACCCGTTCAACACTATACTCGTCCCGGGCAGCAACTATTACCTGCAGGGAGGCGTGATTGACTGCGACGGGGTGGCAAAAGGCATCTCAATCGACAGCGGACGCGAGACTGTCATCCGCGACACGTCAATCAAGAATGCCCTGATAGGTATACACATCAAGAAAGGAGCCAACAACAACTCTTCCGACGCCGATGTACATGATGTCAACATCACCGGAAACATGTCGAAAGACTGCATCGGTGTTCTGGTCGAAGGATACGACAACACATTCACAAACATGCGAATTTACCGGTGTCAGATTGGAGTGATGCTCTGCTCCGACGGCAATATGCTCCGAAACATTCATCCTCTCTACGGTTCTTCCGACGATGAGATCTACGACGATGGCTGCGGCTTTGTCGATAAATGCGGAAACAATTGGTTTGACTACTGCTACAGCGACCAATGTGCCACCGCATTTGTGATAGAAGACGGAGGAGGCACATATCACAACTGCTTCGCATACTGGTACTCCAACCGTGGTAAGAAACACGCAGCATTCCGCTCGAAAGGTCCCTTCAACGCGGTTGTCACAAACTTCACAATGGGAGTGGACAAAAATAACGCAACGACCGAAAACGTAATCCTCGACGAAAATCCGGACACGGCAAAAGGAACCGGCTGTTTTCAGAACATCAGGTTACGGCAACCCCAGCACCTCACATCCGACGCCCACAAAAAATACGTCAGATAAAACCAAACTATAGTAATTAAATAAGTCGGGAGCAAGCCAAATAAATTTTGTTTGCTCCCGACTTATTCGTATCTTTGACATAGCTGCCTTAGATAGGCACGCTCGGCAAGCCAAATAAATTTTGTTAGCTCTCGACTTATTCGTATCTTTGCATTCTCAAAGACAATAAAGACATGGGCTTATTCGACTTTTTCAGCAAAGACAAAAAGCAGAACCTCGACCGCGGACTTCAGAAAACTAAAGAAAGTGTATTCGGTAAGCTGCGTCGCGCATTTACCGGGAGGCGCACTATCGACGACGATTTCCTTGACGAACTCGAAGAAATCTTCATAACCAGCGATGTCGGCGCCGAAACAACACTAAAAATAATCGACCGCATCCAAGAGCGCGTGGCACGCGACAAATATGTCGACATGGACGAGCTCAACGACCTCTTGTGTCAGGAAATCAGCGACATGCTCGCCGAAAACGACTCCGACGACACAACAGGACGCTTCATGCCCCCGGCCGGAAAGAAGCCATACGTCATCATGGTTGTCGGCGTCAACGGCGTAGGAAAGACTACAACCATAGGCAAACTCGCCCACCAGTACAAGATGGCTGGCAACAAAGTGATGCTCGGTGCCGCCGACACATTCCGTGCCGCCGCTATAGAGCAGCTCGACGAATGGGCCCGTCGCGCCGACGTACCCGTAGTCAAGCAAAGTCTTGGCAGTGACGCTGCAGCCGTGGCTTTCGACACTCTATCGTCGGCAGTCGCAAACGATGTCGATGTAGTGATTATCGACACCGCCGGACGTCTACACAACAAAAAAGGCCTCATGGACGAGCTGTCGAAAATCAAACGCGTGATGGACAAGGTAGTGCCCGGCGCTCCCCATGAAGTACTCCTCGTGCTCGATGGCTCGACGGGACAGAACGCTTTCGAGCAGGCTCGTCAGTTCTCAGCCGCAACTCAGGTCACTCATCTCGCCATCACCAAACTCGACGGCACAGCCCGTGGTGGCGTTGTCATCGGCATCAGCGATCAGTTCAAGATACCTGTCAAATATATCGGCATCGGCGAAGGCATCAACGACCTCCAGCTTTTCGACAAACGGGCTTTCGTAAGCTCGCTCTTCGGCAGATTATAACGTTTGTTTAGGCTTGTAATGAACTTACACGTAAATATCTACAGTCTCGGATGCTCTAAAAACCTCATCGACAGTGAGCGTCTGGCGCGCCGTTTTGCAGATAAAGGCATCGACATAGCCTTCGACGAAGAAATACCCCCGAAAGGATCTGTTACCGTTGTAAACACCTGCGGCTTCATCGGCGACGCTAAAGAAGAATCGGTCAACGAACTTCTGCGCTTTATCGACCTCAAAGACCGCGGACACATCAAGGCTGTATACGTAATGGGCTGTCTGAGCGAGCGCTACCGCAACGACGTGGCCGAACAGATGCCCGAACTCGACGGCATATTCGGCAAATTCGACTGGGCCGGTATCGTCGATGAAGTGCTTGCCTTACAAAAAGCGAGCGAAATCAAGCAAAACGCAGCGACAAAACCGTGGGACCGGGTACTCTCGACCGGACCCCACTACACATACATCAAAATATCGGAGGGCTGCAACCGCTTCTGCGCCTTCTGCGCCATACCGCTCATAACCGGACGGCACACATCACGCCCGGCCGATGAAATTCTCGCAGAAGTGTCACAACTCGCAGCCAACGGTACCCGGGAGTTCAACATCATCGCCCAGGACCTCTCGTCGTATGGACGCGACCTCGCCGATACATCCGCCGAACCTTTGGCCGACCTCATCGACCGCATGGCCGATATCGAAGGAGTCGAAATGATACGCCTGCACTACGCCTACCCGTCAGACTTCCCTTACGGTATACTGCCCGTGATGTCCAGACGCAAGGACGTATGCAAATACCTCGACATCGCCCTGCAGCATATCGATGATAAAGTACTAACCAACATGCGGCGCCACATCGATGCCGACGGCACCAGAGCCCTCCTCGAGCGCATACGCCGCGAAGTACCCGGCATACATATACGCACCACAATGATGGTCGGCTTCCCGGGCGAGGACGATGCGGCTTTCGACCGCTTGCTCGACTTCGTGAAAGAACAGCGCTTCGAGCGCCTCGGGGCTTTCGCCTACTGCGAGGAAGATGACACCTTCGCCGCCAAAAACTTCGAGGACAACATACCCGACGAGGTGAAGCAGGCTCGGCTCGAAAAACTCATGGCCGTACAAGAAGAGATAGCATCAGAGGTCGCAGCATCGGAAGTCGGCAAGACACTCCGGGTGATAATCGATGAATACGACCCCGACATGCAGCGGTGGATAGGCCGTTCGGAGTACGACTCCCCCGAGGTAGACTGTAACGTATTCGTCGAAGCCGATGAAGAACTCGAAACAGGAAAAATATACAACGTAAAAATCACCGACAGCGACGGATTTGACCTCTATGGATCGATTGGACATTAATTCGCCTTTCATTATCTACCGCCTGCCGGGAGAAAAGACGCAGATATGCCGAACCGATGTCACTGCCTCCGGAGATGGTCTCGATGCCGGAGACATACACCTGAGTCAATGGCTCGGCGCAACTCTCGGCATACAACGTGTCGACACTGTATCGACTCCACGGCCGACATACTCCGCGGCCGTGAAAGAAGCTGCCGCACGGGCTGCCGCACGTAACGGCAAGACCGTCCTTGCAAGGACAGTATGTGGCTCTTTCCACCGCTTTGCACCGCTTGAAATGGCAAGGGAATACTTCAAGGCGTTCCCCTCGATGTTCTGTTTTCTTGCCTATCATCCGCGCACAGGATACTGGATGAGCGCAAGTCCGGAGCTATTGGCCGTTTTCGACGGAAAGAACGGAGATACAAGAGCTTTAGCCGGAACCCGTAAAGCAGTCGAGGCCACTCCGTGGGACAATAAAAATGTTGCCGAGCACGAAATGGTCGTGAAAGACATCAAGCAACGCATCCGCGACCTCGGTCCCGACTGGTCTTGCATAGGCGGCGACCGTAGCAATCTGCGCTACGGCAACATCGAGCACCTCTGCACTCCCATATCATTCGCCTATTCCGGTGACAGCCCTGCACAGATTGGCACCATCGTAAATACCCTCCACCCCACTCCGGCTGTAGGTGGCTTCCCTCGTGCCGAAGCATTGGCCGACATCGCCGAACTCGAAATTCCGCAACGCAAATTTTATGGCGGAGTAATATCTACACCGTCGACTGCATACGTCGTACTGCGTTGCGTCCACTTCGACCGTCGCCATTGGTGCATATACACCGGCAGCGGCATCACAGGCTTGTCGACTCCCGACGCCGAATGGGACGAGACCGAAGCCAAGGCTCAACCGCTGCTCATGCTCCTCAACCAATTCTGATACACTTATGTCAGACAGCAACACCTCTTCTCGCCATATACTTTCGATTGTCGGCATATCGTTCGGCATATTGCTCGCTTTGTCGGCTTTGCCGTGGAGCAGGCTAACCAACAACACCCTCAAAGATTTCAATCTCTTCGAAGATCTGTTTCCGAGCCAATCTTCTGCACCTGTAGCCTCGACAGCTCCGATTGTCGATCCGGAACTCGAGGCCCTCATAAATGGGTCGGGCAATACCGGTGACGGTAATCTGCACGAAAGCACTGCAATTCCGGCCGATACCACTGCTTCTGATACAGTCCTGCAATACATCCAGGCCGACCCTGCACCGATGATCGACGGCTCTGTTGCTATCGAGAACTACAGCAGCGGCCCAATCCTACCCAATCTACGACAGGCACTTGCCGAAGCATCTCAACGCACAGTGCGCATAGCAGTAATCGGAGATTCGTATATCGAAGGCGATATCTTCTGCTCACATCTTCGTGATATCCTCCAGCAACGCTACGGAGGTTCGGGCGTAGGGTTTATGGCAGCACACAGCGACTTCCCGGGCTTCAGGCAGACTGTCAACCAGTCGAGCAAAGGTTGGGCCATGCACGATATCCGCTCGATATCGCGACGCGACACATTAAGAACGCTTTCAGGCGATTACGCCAGAGCCGACAGTTTCGCCACAACCTCTTTTTCGGCACGGAGCAAATTTCCGACCACCAAATCGTGGGACAAAACGACCTTCCTTTTTCTTACTCATCGAAGAGGCTCAATCTCATATACCGGAGCCGATGGTGTCAAACAGAAATTCGATATCTCTCCGTCCGATAATGTCCAGGCAATCAGCATCGACGGTCCTACAACAAAATCGACCTTCTCTGTCTCTGTTCCGGGCATAGTGTCTCTCGGCACATACCTCGATGCATCGGCAGGCGTACAGCTCGACTGCATGTCGATACGCGGCAACTCTGGCCTTGCAACAGGACGTATCAACCCGGCTCTATGCCGTCAGATGGCACAATGGGCCGACTACGACCTCATAATAGTTGAGTTTGGTATGAACGTACTCAGTGCCGGGCAAACCGACTACACCCCCTATATGCAAAACATGGTGAAAGCCATCACTCATCTTCAGACCTGCTACCCCCACGCCGACATATTGATAATGGGCGTCGGCGACAGAGGCGTGAAAACCGGTACAGAAGTCACATCCTTGCCCACACTCCCTGCAATGATTGATGCCCAAAGGGAAACGGCTCGCCGTTCTGGCACATATTTCTGGGATACACGCGCCGCGATGGGTGGCGACAAAGCAGTGGTGGAATGGCGGAAACGCAAACTCATCAATGCCGATTACATCCATCTCAACCACGATGGTGGAGGAGAATTGGCAACACTCTTCGACATCGCCCTAAAACACGCACTCGATGAATAGAATCTTATCGGCCATATCCATACTCGCCGTCGGTCTCTTGTCCGCTTCCGCCCAAGACGAGACATTCGACAGCTCAATGACCGAAATGCGACTCAACCCCGAGATTGAGGCCGGCGACACCCTTTTACCGGCCGATTATTCAGTATATCCATTTATAAAGCCCGACAAGAACAAGATAGATCTTAACGGCGACGATTGGTCGGAGCTTGCACGTAAATTTGAAGCAGCTAAAGAAGGCCTCGAAAAGTTTTCTGTCGTTTACCTCGGCGACTCACATATACAGGCAGACTTCGGAGGTGACATACTGCGCCAAAGACTTGCCGCCGCCTCACGCTATGCCGGAAGAGGACTGATCATACCATTCAAGATCGCAGGCACAAACCAGCCTCTCGACTATAAATTCTCGACAAGCTCGCCTGTCACAACCTCTAAACTCATGCGCACTCCCTGGGCCACTGAGATGACATTTACGGGCATCGGTCTACAACCATCGGGCCACCGATATACTCTTGAGTTCTCTTCTCCAGCCCCGACTCGCAGGCTACGTCTCCATACTCGTGGCACTCCCCCCGGCCCGACAGAACTTTTGGCCGACGGACGTACAGTTGATTTCACCGCCCGTACCGACAGCGACGGACTCACCGTAATCGAAATACCATATTCTGCCTACGACTTCAAACTCACTGCAAAAGGCGACAAGACAACAGTATACGGCGGCATCGAACTCATCAGCGACAGCACCGGGACTGTCGTGCACTCCATCGGCAACAATGGTGCGACATTCTCGGCCTACGCAACAGTCGACCGGTTCGGCAGCGAGCTTGCCAACCTGTCGCCAGACCTGATAATAATAGCTTTGGGCACGAACGAAGCTTTCGGACGTACCACCGAAGCCTCTCTGCGCAACAACATCGACGTACTCCTCTCAAGCATACGCTCATTCAGCCCCGATGCAAAAATATTGCTCGTCGGTCCCACCGATTGTTACAAACGCGTGTACAGCCGCCGCAAAGGACGTCGCCGCCGAACAGCCACCACCGTCCCCAACCCGAAAGCAGCCACAATGGCAAGGACTATACGCCAATACGCCGAAAAAGAAGGCATCCCATACTACAACCACTACGCTGTAGCCGGGTCTGCCGCCGCCATGAAAAATGCCAAAGTGCTATCGCGCGACGGAGTGCATTTCACTGCTACAGGCTACAGATTATGGGGCAACCTGCTGAGCGACGCCATACTAAAACAACTCCAGCCATGAACATAAGCTTCTGGATATCACAGCGCCTGCGCCTCGGATGCAAGGGAAGCAGCAAGGCCGGAGTGGCAATAGCCGTTGCCGGTGTTGCTCTGGCACTGATTATCATGGAGTTCACACTGGCTGTAGTCGTCGGATTTAAGAACGGTATCCGCGACAGGCTCATGGGTTTCGATGCCCAGATCACCGTATGTCCGGCCGATGGCAAGACAATAGAAGCCTCGCCAGGGCTGATATCTGCCATCAACGAATGCCTGCCACAAGCCGACATCCGCCTGTCAATGAGGCAACCGGCACTAATAAAAACCGACAACGACTTCGAAGGGCTTGTATTTATAGCCCAATCGCCCGACGCCGACTTCTCCTTCGAGAAAAGTAACATAGTCGAGGGCGAGTGGCCCGATTACGCTTCCGACTCATGCGCCAACAAGATAGTCATATCCGTCCCGACCGCCAATGCCCTCGGTCTCGGAGTCGGCGACAAGGTATACAGCACCTTTTTCATCGACGGCAACGTGAAAATGCGGCGATACACTATTGCAGCCCTATTCCGCTCAAACTTCGGCGAATACGACAAGACCGTGGCCTACGCCTCAATGCAAAGCCTGCGCAGTGTCGCCGGAATAGGCAGCGATGCCGGCAACCGCATCGATATCCGCGGACTAAATCCCGACGAAATAGCAGCGGCAGCAGAGCACCTGCAGGCAAGTCTTGTCAACGATGCCGCTACCGGACGCCTCGACCAATATTACCCCGTCGACAGTGTGCTGCGCACCGGTGCGCTCTACTTCAACTGGCTCTCGCTACTCGACACCAACGTAACAGTCATCTTCATCCTCATGCTCTGCGTATCAGGCCTCACACTCATCTCGAGCCTCTTCATCCTCATCCTCGACAGGCTTGCCATGATCGGTATACTGAGGGCTATGGGTGCTTCCAAGCCATTCGTCAGGTCAATATTTATCGACATGGCGATGCGCATCGTCGGGCTCGGCATGATCATAGGCAACGCCGTTGGCATCACACTCCTCCTCGTCCAGAAATATACCCACGCCGTGCCTCTCGACCCGGAGATGTACTACCTCGACTCTGTACCCGTCGAGATACAACCCTGGGCATTAGTCGCGCTCAACATCGGAGTGGCACTTGCAGCATGGCTCATATTGATACTGCCGGCACGTCTGGCATCGTCGGTCGACCCGGCAAAAGTTGTCAAATACGAATGACATCGCACTTTTAGGCATGATTTTTGTTAATAAAACATATACCTCTCCCTACTTCAGAATTATTCATTACCTTTGCATAAATTAAGATAAAACCGTCAATGAGCGAACAGACAGACATCCGGCAACTCATCATAGAAGGCATTCAGGACCGTAAAGGCCATGATATCAGCATAATCGACATGAGCGATATCGACACTGCCGCCACTGCTACATTCATCATCGCCGAAGGCAACTCAAGCACACACAATGCTTCAATAGCCGAAAATATCGAAGAACACGTGAGGCTGAACGCCGGCATCAAACCGTACGGCATCGATGGCGAGGAAGGCAGCGACTGGGTGATAATAGATTATGGCGACGTGTGGGTACACGTATTCCTGCGCGAGACCAGAATGAGATACAATCTCGAAGAACTTTGGAGCGACGCCCACATCGAAAACATCGCAGATGTAGACTAAGCCTCTTCTAAAACTTAAAAACATCATCACAAAATGGCTTTTCCTCCCTCAAATAACAACCCCTCTACCCCCAAAAAGAATCCCTTCCGCTTCAGTCTGTGGTGGATGTATGCTATCATACTGCTCTTGTTGGGCGGTATTTTGTACTTCGACACCAACACCGTCACCAAGCAAGTAAACTACTCTACATTCGAGAACTACGTGGAGAAAGACCACGCGATTACAAAGATTGTAGTTTACAGCGACAAGAAACTCGTCGAGGGCTTCGTCAACGACTCCCTCGCGCAGGTCATCTTCGGCGAGAACTTCAAACCCGGCAAGAACATATCGGCAAAAGTCGAAGCAAACATCCCTTCGGCCGACAAACTGAGCGAAAAAATCGACCAGTGGAGCAAGTCCGGAGCCTTTACAGGCGACGTGAAATTCGAGCAATCAAGCCAGTTCGGCAATCTCATATGGTCCTTGCTGCCTTTCGCCCTGTTTATCGGCGTCTGGATCTACCTCATGCGCCGCATGTCGGGCAACGGAGGCCCCGGCGGAGGTAACGGTGGAATATTCTCAGTCGGCAAATCGAAAGCCATGCTTTTCGACAAGAACAATGCCGATAAAGTCACATTCCGCGACGTAGCAGGTCTCAGCGAAGCCAAAACCGAAATCGAAGAAATAGTAGAGTTCCTCAAGAACCCCAAACGCTACACCAACCTCGGCGGCAAGATACCCAAGGGAGCACTCCTCGTAGGCCCTCCCGGTACCGGCAAGACACTGCTTGCCAAAGCAGTCGCAGGCGAAGCCGACGTGCCATTCTTCTCCATGTCAGGCTCCGATTTCGTGGAGATGTTCGTCGGCGTAGGTGCATCACGTGTCCGCGACCTCTTCCGCCAAGCCAAGGAAAAAGCCCCCTGCATCGTGTTTATCGACGAAATCGACGCCGTGGGCCGTGCACGTGGACGCAACGCCGGCATGGGAGCCAACGACGAGCGCGAGAACACCCTCAACCAGCTCCTCACCGAAATGGACGGCTTCGGCACAAACAGCGGTGTGATTATTCTCGCCGCTACCAACCGCGCTGACATTCTCGACAAAGCCCTCATGCGTGCAGGCCGTTTCGACAGGCAGATATACGTCGACCTACCCGACCTCCCCGACCGCGTCGAAATATTCAAAGTACACCTGCGCAAGATAAAGACTGCCGCCGACCTCGACGTCGAACTGCTCGCCCGTCAGACTCCCGGTTTCTCCGGTGCCGACATCGCGAACGTGTGCAACGAAGCCGCTCTCATCGCAGCCCGTCACAACAAGGACAGCGTGAGCAAAGAAGACTTCAACGCCGCCGTCGACCGCATTATCGGTGGTCTCGAAAAACGCTCCAAGATACTCACCGACGACGAAAAGAACGCCATCGCAATCCACGAAGCCGGCCACGCCACCGTATCGTGGCACCTGCGCTACGGCAATCCTCTCGTCAAAGTCACGATTGTGCCGCGAGGAAAAGCCCTCGGTGCAGCATGGTATCTGCCCGAAGAACGACAGATCGTCCCCTCCCAGGTACTCCTCGACGACATATGCTCGCTCCTCGGCGGACGGGCTGCCGAAGAACTCTTCACAGGCCACATCTCCACCGGTGCTGCCAACGACCTCGAGAGAGTCACCAAGCAGGCATATGCGATGGTAGTGTACTACGGCATGAGCGACAAACTTCCCAACCTGTCGTACTACGACTCAACGGGACAGAACAACATGTTCACCAACCCCTACAGCGACGACCGCGCACGGATCATCGACCAGGAAGTATCGCGTATCATCGCCGAGCAGTACGAACGCGCCAAAGCCATCCTCACGCAGCACGCCAAAGGCCACCACGAACTCGCCGAAACGCTCATTACACGCGAGGTAATCTTCACCGACGACGTAGAGCGCATCTTCGGCCCTCGCCAGTGGACTTCGCGTACCGACGAACTCTTCGGCCACAAAGACAGCACCGAACCTACCCCTCCACCCATCGACGACGTCGAGGCCACAGAAGTAAAAGAAGACAAAGAAGTAAAAGAAGACACGAAATAACGCACCATAACGCAAAAGGCGTCCGGCTCAATCGAGCCGGACGCCTTGCTTATCTATCAATAGCAACTTTACCACACCACCACTTTCTGCTGGTTTACGATATAGACACCGGCAGGGAGCGATATCATCATACGGCCCTCGCAGACACCGGTAGCCAGCACAACCCCGTCGATACCGACGACACTGTAGCTGCCATTACCCTCAAGGGTCACAAATCCACGTCCGGCGCTTACAATAAGCGTATCAGCATCCATGCCACCGATACCGGTAGTGTTGGCTACAAACTCAGGCGAATAAGCCGACTCACCCTCCTCATACACACCGGTCACACGGTAAGCATGAGCGTCAGATGTCAGTTTATCGTCGGTATATGCAGCCTCTGTCAGCAATTCATTATTGAGCTTCTTACCGTCGCGATACAGGTTGTACCCCAGGAACTTCGCAGCCGACTGACGTCCGTCGTGGATGGCATAAGTGATATCGTCCACCATCATTATCACGCAGCGGCGTATACAGCGGATTGCAAAATAACGTGCATCCTCAGGCAGATTGTAAGTATACTTTCTCCAACCGCCATGCACATATTCGCGCTCACTGCTGATAAGCCTGAAACTATCATGATGATTATCTGTAGTCGAATAAAGCACCTGCATCCATTCGGCATCATAGGTAGCGGCATTTGCACGGAAAGATATCTGCTGGGCTCGGCCGTCGAGACGCGGAGATATCAGCCAGTCATCATTCTCGGCCGGATAATCTGCCGACATACAGACGAGATACTGCGTCCCCGTTTCATCAACAGGCTCAAACGCCGGGTCATAATTACCTTCGGTCCATGTACCCGACTGCTCCACATTAAACACCTGCCAGGCCATAGGTTCGCCCTGATGCGGATACGATACCGGTATGCGTGGAGTCACAAGCGTTGTCGCCCCATCACCATCGTAGAGGCTCCAATCTCCGATACCTTCGGTTATAAACGGAGTATAGCTCTCGAAGTCTTCTGTCACGACATCGGGCTCACCGGCCTCCACAGCTTCTACCGAAGTCAAAGGCATCCACGAAAGCTCAACACTACCGCCTGAGATAACACCGCTAAGACCATCAGGCGCGGCAACATCGTTATGGCGGACCGACATACCGAGCTTTGCCGACACATTATTGTCCACATTTTCGTCCTGATTATACTCCACTTTAGCCCACACCGGTATAGACTCTTCATATGCATCATCAAGAGTCGCGGTATACGAAGCGGTGAAACTTTCTTTTGCCCCCGGAGCGACCTCGCGACCGTCGACAGTCGAAAAAATCTCATCACCCACCATGAAATGCACCTTATAAATTGAAGTCGACGAACCTCCGCGATTGAATACCGTAGCCGTCAACTTCCCAGTCTCTCCTACATTCAGGCGCAACGGTTCTGCCTCGAAACCATCAAGAACAAGGTCGTTGGCACAAGTAGCCTCATCAACCTTGATGTCATCTACATATATATTGCGGTACGAACCATCGTCGGCATCCGACACCGCAAGCAGACCGATATTCACAAACTTGTCGCCGTCTTTCTTAGGCAGTATCACCTCGCAGCGTTTCCATCCGGCGTTACTTTCGTTGATATAGAACGATGCATTCTCAAGCGACTCCCATTCGCCTCCATTACGCGAAATCTGAACATCAAGGCGTGTGTTTATCTCTCCGTCCCACTCAGGATCATACCAAGCGCTGCGTGCATAATAGAAATAGAAGCTCATGCAAGGGTTTGCAACGCCGCTCAGATCGAGCATCGGCGACACATAACGCGACTCCTCGCCATAATCGGCATACCGTACCTCGGCACTTATCATACCGTTGTCACCGTCGGCGCTGACAACCTCTTCCACTTCGCCCTCTTCATCATCAAAAGTAAGCAACCAATCGAAATCGTGAGCCGACGGGTCATGAGTCCATGGTACGGTCGGTTTCATATCGGCGAACGACTCACGGTAAGGGAGTTTGAGCGGTTCTCCACATGTCACCTCATTGCTCCTCACGCTCTCAGCCTCTTTGCCTTGGGCCGAGATGGCTGTAACTGTATACGACACCGCAGCCTGACCTTCAGCGACCGGACGTGCATCGTTGAAGCCGCTTGCCGTCATCGCCCCATCGATCAGAGTACCGTCGGAGCGCTCCACACGGTAGACGACTGCCCCGAGGTCAAGATAACCCGAGTTGACGCTGCCGGCCGGAGCCTTCCATCTCACGTCCACGCTCCTGTTATCGTTTACCGACGCTACAAGACCACTTACCGGAAGCGGCGTATCATGACCGACAAAAACTGAGGCTTCCGACACATCTACGTTGCCTGCCGTATTATAGGCGCTCACCTTAAAGGTATTGAAACCATTGATAGCCACATCTCTGTCGGTCCACTCAAGAAAAGTCCCGGGAACAACATCCGTAAACGTATGCACCGGTGACGTCTCCTCGTTTCTAAGCACCTCTATCCGTGATATCTCCGTAAGAGCTGAGCCTCCGGCCGTAATTGCCGGTGCCGTCATCGAAAGAGTGGCCGTCATCGAGCCCAATTCGCCGGCAGTCAACTTCAGGCCCTCCACCGCGCCGGGAGCGAGAGCATCGCCGGCATCCGTTATCTCGATATTATCTATCTCCATGCGGTTGCCGTTGGGTGCGCTGTAGGAGTAGAAGCCGAGATAGTATTCTCCCGACTTTTCCGGAATTATACGCAGTGACCTGTTGCCGCTGTTTGCGTTTTTAAGCAAGGGGAAGTCGGCCAGAGTAACCGTCATGCCGTCTGGTGACGACGATGTGCCGAGTGCGATACGCAGGCTCTCCTTGCTGTTGATGGCGGCGGCATAGAGTGTGAGATCATACACTCGTCCGGCTTCTAAGTTGAACGCCGGAGAGATAAGCCAGTCGTCGCCCGGAAGCCCCGTCTGATAGTCGAGCATATAAGCCGCCGTACCCCTGAGTGCTTCCCAGCTTCGGCCACCGTTAATGTCTACGATAGTCCAGCGTGTCAGGGCATCGTCGGCATCGAAATTCTCAGAGAATGCCTTGTCGCCTTTGGCTGCCGATGCTGAGAAGCCACAAAGAGCGGCACAGGCGGCAAGTACATAAATTCGTCGATAGAGATTTGCCATAAAAAAGGTTTTGATTGGTAAATTAATTTTGGCAAAGATACTCCCCTATTATACATTCCATCAAAAAACACGCTACTGCATTACTACTGCATCGTTGTCTTTTAACTCTTTACGTGCGCATAAATCCTTGCAGGTAATCGAAAAGCGACATTTCGCCGGGCAGCTCGAGCTTGCGCCTCAGCCTGAGCCGGGAACTTTCTACCGACCGTACCTCCCGGTGTATCAACGCAGCAATCTCTTTGGTCGGCATACCGAGCGATAGGAATGCGCACAGGCGCAGGTCGGTCTGAGTGAGTACCGGATGGGCTTCTTTTACTCGGGTCAGGAATTCGGGATGCACCTGCTCGAAGTATATCTTGAAATCCATACTCATGGCATTATCGCCGAAATTGGCCAAAGTCCCTATCGAATGCATCAGTACCGAACGGGCTGCTTCGTCATCGCCATCCGTCATCAACTTGCGCACCTGCTTCAGCTCCTCGCCCAACTGAGAGTGAAACTCATTTACAGCTGCAATATCTATAGCCAGGCTTGTAAGCTCACGGTTCTTGCGGTCTATCGCATATCCCATCTCCCGGCTTTGGCGTTCATGCTCTTTCCGTTCATAGTCGAGTATCTTCTCTCTCTGTGCGTTGATAACAGCATTACGCCGACGGTCAAAGCGCATCCGCCATACGACATATATAATAACAGCCGTAAGCAACAATGCAGCAAAAATGCCAAAGACAACACCTCTCGTACGCTCTTTCACCGTCTCGTTAAGGCGCTCATTATGCCTCCGCAGGCGCTCTGTATCATAGGCCACCAGCAACTCCTGCATTTGGCTCCCGTTCAATTCATTTTTGAGAGAGTCGCTCAGAGAGACAAATGCCAGTACATGAGGCAACGCCGCCATCGAATCGCCAAGATTGAAATATATATCAGCCAGATGGGCGTAGCTGTCGGGCATACGCGATGGTGTGCGTCCTCCAAGCAGTTTTTCCACCTTGCGTGCAAGCCTACGGGCACTGATTGCATCCCCGGTGGCAACACTGACGCTTGCAAGATTGAGCATCCCCTGTATCAGCACCTGCTGCCCGTCAGGATGTACGTCGACCATCTCAACCGCTTTTCCAAGCTCTTCACCGGCCTCTTCCAACACACCTTTGGCTACATATAGATCTGCAAGATTGATATGTAGCCCGGCGCATGTCACCGTATCGTCGCCTACAGCATCGAGTGCAGCTCTTATATGTTCTTCCGCTATAGCATAATCGCCGGTCATACCATAGCCTAAGGCTAAATTATTGAGCACCTTTACTTCTTCTCGCTTCAAACCCTCCCTGCGGTATATCTCAAGCGCATCGTCGAGCAGGTCAAGACCAGGTATAGGCCTATGTTCATAATAATAGATACCAAAAATATTATTGTAAATATCGGCCGTCACCGTATCTATACCCAACGCACGGCTAAGACCGACAGCATCGAGATACGCCTTGAGCGCACGGTCGTTAAGCCCAAGATTGTAATAAGCTTGACCACGGGCTCGGTCGAGCCGAAGTGCCTCAAGCGAATCTCTCTGTGTCGACAGTTCTCCTATCGCAACCCGGGCGCTGTCGATCTTGGCGATACTCTCGCGAGTTCCACTCACCAAGACCCGACTACCCTCGACAGAGAGACTTAAAAGCAATATCACTGAAATTATGACAACAAATCTGCAATTCACGTTGCAAAAATAAGCAAACAGAGCCAAATATCCAAACAATAGCCATATACGCAAAAAGGGGGCGGACCCGTCGGCCCGCCCCCTTCGGGGAGTTATTCAGAGTATTATCGCATTGGTCTGAGAAATTCTTACATCAATTAGTAGTTCCACTGGCAGGCAATCATCCTGAGGTTGTTGCAAGCTACAGTACGGAGGTCGGTGATCATGTTGAAGCGGCAGTTGATATAGCTCAGCTGGGTATCGAATGATACATCGAGCATCGTAAGCTGGTTGTTGTTGCAAAGCAGGCGCTGCAGGAAAGTCTGATTGTTGAGCGACAGGGTCGTAAGGTCGTTGTACGAGCAGTCTACATACTGGATGTTGGGGCAGTCGTTGACATCGAAGGTCGTAAGGTCATTGTAAGAGCATACTACATCCATCAACGCTTTACATTCGCGAAGGCCGAGAGTCTTCATGTGGTTGTCCGAGCAGATGAAAGTTGCAAGGGCAGGAAGACCGCTGATAATCATACCGTTGATCTGGTTGTCATCGATATTGAGGTTCTGCAGCGAGGTCACGCCTTCGAGAACGATGTTGGTAAGCTTGTTGTAACCGCAATAGAGGCTCTTGAGAGCGCTGCAGCCGGCTACTGAAAGGCTTTCGAGGTGGTTGCCCTGGCAATTGAGAGTTTCAAGGGTCGACGAGCCTGCCATATCAAGCTGGGCAAGGAGGTTCGACGAGATATTGATGTTCTTGATTGCAGGGGTCTGCGAGAGAGTGAAATCTGTAATTCGATTATTGTTTACAGTCAATTTGGTAAGCGAGGGAGTGCCTTCAACCTCGAGCTTGGCAATCTTGTTGCGCGAGGCGTTGAGTTCGGTAAGAGATGTTGCGCCTGTTACCGACACTCCGGTGATTGCGTTGCGGCTCACGTCGACCGAAGTCAAAGCGGTGAAGCCGCTCAGGTCAAGGTCGCCGGCAAGTTTCTTGTCTTTCCACTCGATCTTGGTAACGTGTTTGCCGCTGACGGTGACACCTTCCCAGGTCGACGGATCTTTAATATTCGTGATTCGGAGAGCTTCCGCATTTGTGGCTGCTTCTTTGGCAGGCTGGGAGAGGAAGTTCTGGAGTTGTTTAAGTTCACCCTTGTTTACTTGGGCGAAGCAGGCTGCGCTACTGAGAGCGACGGCGAGCACTAATGCGATCTTTTTCATAATCTCTATAAATATTTAGTTGAATGTTTATGTTTTTCGTTGTTTTGATATTCTAACAACATCGCGTCGCAAAAGGTTTTTGACCATACGATATTTTTTTTACCTTTGCAGGTATAATTATCAGCCATGAATATCCGACACCTCATCCTACCCTTAGCTATATCCCTGTGTTTCTGCGCACAAAGTCAACGCATTGCCATTCTGAGCGACATCCACGTTACTCCCGGCAATCCATGTGATTCAGCCTTGCGTGTTGCTGTCGACGAAATAAACAGCTCCCCGTTCGACCTTGTCATCGTCGACGGCGACCTCTCCAACGAAGGTTCTGACGAGCAACTCACAAACGTCAAAGACATCCTCGACGGCATCAGGCATCCCTTGTATGTCCTGCCGGGCAACCACGAGAACAACTGGAGCCAGAGCGCCACAAAAACATTCATCGACCTGTGGGGCAACGACCGCTTCGCAACCGTCGTCGACTCGCTCGTCGTCGTAGGCATCAACTGCGGCCCATATATGAAGATGGGCGACGGACACATAAAGCAGGAAGACCTGCACTGGCTCCGTTCAACCCTCGACAGCCTCGCCACCGACGGGCGGAGAGTCCTGTCGTTCAACCACTACCCTCTTCTGCCCGACCTCGACAACATGGCCGACTACATCGAAGTCCTCGACGATTACCCGGTGGTGGCACACATCAACGGCCACTACCACCTGTGGAACTCCTACACCGCCGGCGGTCCTGATTCCGGCTCCGACCTTCCGTGCGTCACCGTCCGCGCACTCGACACTGGCGGCGGCGACTTCGGATACTCAATCATGAATGTAGACCCCGACAGCCTCCGCTTCTACAACAAACAACTCGGCAAAGACCCCGGGCTAAAATACACAATCCCGAACCACTCTTATCATACAAGAGCACAATTTCCCCCTCGCCCTGCCTTGACAGCTCCCGAAGGCTTCGAAGTGACACGCGTATGGGCCGACAGCGCCTCGATATTCACCCGGCTCGGTATCGACAGACGCAACATATACTTCGGCAACTCTCTCGGCCAGGCAAGAGCCATAGGGAAAGCCGACAGCAGATTGAAATGGAGCATACCTACCGGCGCCGCGCTTTTCAGCCGTCCGGTACCCGTCGGTAAAAAACAGATAGCCGTCCCTACCCACAACGCCATATTGTTTGTCGATGCCGAAAGCGGCAAAGTGAAGCGCCGCATCGACTCTCGCGAAGGCCCTTATGTAGCCGACGGCACAATCTCACCCGACCGCAAGGCATATATACAAGGTGGATACAAACGCATCGAAAGCCGCCGTCCCGACAACGGCAAGATCATCTGGACCTACGACTCAATATTCAACTACTGCCAGGCAGCACCGGCCATCGACGGCAACGACCTCGTCTTCGGTGCATGGGACACCAACATGCGTTGCCTTGACCTGAATACCGGACAGCTCAAATGGGTATGGAACAACGGCAAGACCGCAAACATGCTCGGCCCGGGCAACGTCGTCCCGGTCATAGCCGATGATAAAGTGATAATCGTAGCCCCCGACCGCTACATGACAGCCCTCGACCGCACAACCGGACGACAGCTGTGGCGCGACAACAGTCACCGCTACCGCGAAAGCCTCGGCCATAGCGTCGACGGTAGCCGAGTCTACGCCAAGACTATGGATGGCGAACTCGTCGCCGTCGACACCACCACTCCTGGCTTCCATGAACTATGGACCATCGATCTCGGCCTCGGCTACGACCACGCCCCCTGCATTGTTGCCGAGCACGACGGCTACATCTACACCGGCAGCCGACGCGGCATCGTCACAATCACCCCGGCCGACAGCCGCGGCCCGGTCTCGACCCTCCACTTAGGCGTAAGCGAAGTCAACGGCATCGACATCGACCCCACAACCGGCGACATATACGTATCCCTCATCGAAGGCACAATCTACCGCATCCGCCATCAGTAACTTCGAAAGCAGCATCGTTAGGAGCGTGGCACTCCGAGCCTTGCCAAAATACCGGCACCCACAAGTTGCCGGAGGCAACGTCTTATGGATAACGCCGGACTTCAGTCCGGTGGACGCAAACAGAAGAAAAAGCGTTTCGGAGATACGCCTCATGGGCATCGTCAATACTATCTTAGGAAGAAAATGCTCCGCATTTTCACCCCTCAGCATCGCCTCCGCAAAGCATATCAAAAACCACACCGGGCCGACTCCTCAAAGGAGCCGGCCCGGCAATTATTCATTTATATAAAACTTACGGACGGAGATACTTCACACTCTTCACCGAACCATCGGCTGCAGTGACGCGCAGCACATACACACCCTTGCCGAGCGAACGTACAGCACTCATCGCTTCTGCAGCAGAAGTCTCTGCCACAACCTCGCGGCCATTCAGATCATATGCCGCGATGCGTTCAGCCTCAGCGACGCCTGGTAATGCCACTCCCGACGAAGCCTTTGTCATGCCACCGATGATAAACCGGCTTGCAGGAGCACCCTCCGAGCTAAGGTTGACATATGCCGCATGAGGAGCATCCTCGGCGCTCTCCGACTGAGGTGCATAGGCAAAGGTCAGTTCACCGCCTTCTGCCGGCAACTCGCTCACAGGAGCCACAAAATGACCCTTGTCCGCTCCCTCGAGCGATACCGCGATAGGCGCGGTAAGATTAAGACCGCTCACCGTCACCGTCTCAAGATCCACACTCTCGCCAACAGAAGCCGACCCGACAACCTGACGCTTATCCACACGGATAAAAGGCTGTGTCGTGCTGCCATAGCAGAAATCATCTACATAATACTGCTCCGGCGAGATAGCACCCATCTCGCTGATATAGTAGAACCCGATGAAGAACGTATCGGCGAGGTCGAGACCTTCAAGATCCACAACATACTCCTGCCATTCACCCGATGCATCCGAGCCGACAGGTATATCGCTGCCGCCGACAAGCACCTGATAGCGTTCTGTTTCAGGCAGCTCCGGATCAACATAAAGCACAGCGAACTCACCCACCTGGCCATCACTCAAAGTCTCGCCCTTGATGCGGAACGACAGCAGACGGCTCGTGCAGTTCTTGTAATCAAGAGCAGGAGAGAGAAGCAACATCTCCACTACATCGCAATTCTCAGTAGCGCCACCCCATACATACGAGGTCACCTTGGCACACTCATTTCCATCGGCCTCAGTGTAGCTCCACCATGCGCGGTTGCCCAAAGCAGCCACATTCTTCCAGCCGGCAAGAGAGAGCGGTTTGTTCTTCACTCCGCTGCCCGAGAAATCAGTCTGATAGTAAGTGAGCGGCGAAGAAGTGTCAAACACCAGTTCATCACCCTCCTTATCGCCGGGAGTGGGCGCGCTGCCGGTAGTCTTACCTTTGACAACGATAGTCTTGGTCTCTGCCTTAGGCGAAGTAAACTCGATAGTCTCGGTAAACGTACCCTCCTTGGCCGGTGCAAATGTCACCTTGAGCTGTGTTGCTCCATCCTTCAGGAACATCGTCGAACCGATGCGGAATGCTCCTTGACCTTGACCAAGCACACGTATCGAGCCATAGTCAAGCAAGCCGGTGGCATTGATTGTCACGGTTTGTTCCTGGGTCGAGCCGGCTGCGGCGCTGAACTCTGTCACAGCCGAAGCATCGACAGTAAACGTCGGCAGATTGTCCGGGTCATAAGCCTGTGCTGCGAAACCTTGGTTGTAGGTCAGTTCGGTATTCGACGTCTCGATCATCAGGTTAGCCTGCTGGCGGCCGGTTTTGGTCGGCTTGAAAGCAACGGTAATATCATATGTACCCGTTCCGGCAGGTATCTCCTCAAGATCGGCGGTAAACTGGTCGCGATCTTTGCCAGTGACATATACAGCCGCAGCCTTAGAGAGGTTCTTTGCTTTGACGGTAAATTTGGCAAACGGAGTAGCCACATTCACCGGATAGTATTCATTCTCATCCACAAGAAGCTCTTTTGTCACCTCAAGAGCCTCGGCATCTGCAGCCGAAGCCACAAGGTCGGTGGCCGAGCGCATCGATATCATCACCGACGACCGCGAGGTCGATATACCTGTCACACTCTGTGCGGTCGCAGGTATTTCGGTCCCGACAAGATTTGTGCCGGCAAACGAGCGCACCTTACCGCTTGCCCCGTTCGAGCTTATCTCAGTACCTGCTGTTCCAAATTTCTGTCCGGCCGCGGCAAATGTCACATCTGTCACCTTCACAAGGCGGTTGAGATACGTTTCCGCATTTTCAGCCAAGTCAGCCAGGGCAAGTTCGATAGGCTGCTTCTCAACTCCGGTTTCGGTCACTGTACCGAAGCCCATACCCTCGGGAGCAGGATATGCCATCAAATAGCATGAATTTACACCTCCGGTAACCTCTGGTTCTCCGGTCATAAGATAGAAATTCTTCACCATATCGCCAACAGCGAGAGGCGACTGCTCATAACCCGAGTATTCATATTTGAGAGCCATGCCGCCGGCAACATCCTGCATGTATATCGTCGAGGTCGAAGCATCCACATAAGTCACCGTGGCCGTGCCGCTGAAATAATAGATTGAACCAACATTCAAGTTGGGCACCACGCGGAATGTTGCGAAAGTTTCTGTCGGTTGCACTGCAACTTTCACACCCACATTAGCGTTCGCTTCGCCCGATGTCAGCGCGAGAGTCGTGCTGATTTCAGTTCCGGCGCTTGCATCGAGAGTCAGCTGAAGATTATAGCCAGCGGCGCTGCAAGCTTCAGCCGCCGGGATCACTGTAACGTCCGACTTGACAGCCGAATTAAGACCACCGACAGTAATATCCTCGCTCAGATTAGAAGCCTTCACATTCACAGTCACCGGATACTTCTGATACTGGTAAAGTAGTTCCGGCAGATTGACCTTGCCTACACTTATCTCACCCTTGTCCGAGGGATCGGGCGTCTCGCCGCCCTCGCTCCAAAGTTCTGCCCAGCTCGTCGCAACACGCACCGGCCCCACAAGCATCTCAGGGCTTTTCTTCACAGAACCTGTTGCCTGATGAATAGCGAAACTTACAAAACCTTTGCTGACGTCTGAAGATGTATTTGTGGTTATCTCTGCAGCAGTTATATCCGCGTCCGAAACTGGATCTATCCAAGCATCAAATGTATCGTTATTTGAACCTTCTACTATAGTATAACGGACAACTACAAGGTGAGTTTCATTATACTTTAACTCTTTTGAGGATGTAATTGAAGGTTTAGAAGTTGCAGAGCAGGGTTTTGACAAGCCAATACTATAACCTGTACCTTCTGCATTTGGTACCACATAAACACTTCCAAATGGGGATGTCAATGTCCCATCATTGAAAGCTCCGGAATAATTAGTGGACCCAAATGAAAGAAAATACGCAGTACTTTCAGCTTTCTGTACATTAATAAGCACAGCTGCATACACTTCCGTTCCATTTTCGGTAATCCCCGTCACCGCATTCTCTGCGCCTACAGGCACCAACGCATGCATACAATCCTGGTCCTGCGATGTCGAGGGTGTCAGTTTCACCGACTGGCCCGAAGCAAAGCCGGCCAGGCTCAGCTTAGTGCCTGTCACCTGGATAGGGTTCTCCTTGTGGTTGCTCTGCAGCCAGCCACCCTGGCCGTAGAGATTGCCGGTCGGGTAATTGAAGTCCTCACTGAGCAGGACCTCGCCCGAAGCTGTCGGCGCGAATATCGCCGCCAACGATAGCAATCCGGCCGCGATGAATTGTGGTAATGATTTGTTCATATTAAAATCTGGTTTAACCTATTTGGAAATACAAAAATACTAAACTTTGCCAAACATTACAACGGTAAAATCAATTATACTGAAAAAAGTATTATCTTTGCATATAGAAAAACGAAAGCATAACATGGCAAAACATAACGACACCGGGCACTGGGGCGAGAATCTGGCAGCAGATTACCTCACCGGGCAAGGTTATGCTATCGTCGAACGAAACTGGCGGCTCAACAAACTTGAGATCGATATTATCGCCATGCGAGGCGACACTCTTGTATTCGCCGAAGTGAAAACGCGCTCCGATAAAGAAGAAGATCCGCTCGAGGCTATCGACCGCAAGAAAATACTAAACATCGTCCGCGCTGCCAAAGCATACATCGACTCAACAGACTTGCCCCATCAAGTGCGTTTCGACCTTTTTGCCATCACCGGGGCGCCCGACGACTACAACATCGAACACATTCCCGACGCTTTCTATCCCCCCTTGAAAACATATAGTTAAAAATGAAAGATATGAACACATACACCGAACGTCTCGCAGCATTCCGCGTTGAAATGGAAGCTGCCGGTGTCGACGCCGCAATAGTGCCACAAGCCGACCCTCATCTTGGCGAATACCTCGCCTCGCATTGGCAGGTGCGCCGCTGGTTGAGCGGTTTCACCGGATCGGCCGGCGACCTCGTCGTGACTGCTACAAAAGCCGCACTATGGACCGACTCCCGATATTTCATCCAGGCCGCGAAACAACTCGAGGGATCCGGCATTGAATTGATGAAAGACGGCCTCGCCGATACCCCCTCCATCGTTGACTGGCTTTGCGCACAACTGCCCGAAGCATCGACCGTAGGCATCGACGGCATGTTATTCACCATGCCTCAGGTCAACGACATGGCGGCCAAATTTGCCTCGAAAGGCATAAAGCTCAACAGCCGATTCGACGTAATCGACCGCCTCTGGACCGACCGTCCGGCCCTGCCCGATGGCAAAATCTTCATCCACGACGAAAAATATGCCGGAGAAAGCGCCATCGCCAAAATCGCTAAAATCATGGCAGAGGCACACTCCGCCGGAGCCGACGCCGTCCTCATGACCGCTCTCGACGAAATTGCCTGGACACTCAACATCCGCAGCAACGACGTGAAACACACTCCCGTCGCAACAGCATTCCTCTACCTCGCCGATGGCGCAGCGACTCTCTTCACCGACCCTGCCAAACTCGACGATACTGTAAAGGCATACCTCGCCTCGCAGGGAGTCGCTACTCTGCCCTACAGCGACATCAAAACCTTCCTCGCCGCTATTCCAGACGATGTCAAGGTACTGGCCGACACCACAAAATCGTCGGCAGCTCTACTCGAGATACTCGGTGAGCGCACACTCGACAGCGGTATCACAACCGCCGCACGACTCAAATCGGTAAAGAACGAAACGCAGATAGCCGGCGTGCACAACGCGATGGTACGCGACGGTGCCGCCCTTGTCAAATCCTTCATGGAGATTGAAGACCGACTCGAAAAAGGTACCGCCACAACCGAGCTCGACGTCGCCGATATCCTTCACAAATACCGCAGCCAAGGCGAAAACTACTTCGACGAATCTTTCGGCACCATCGCCGGTTACGGCCCCCACGGAGCCATTGTCCACTACGAAGCCGACGAAAACTCAGCCTCGACACTGCGTCCCGAAGGACTTCTGTTGGTCGATTCCGGCGCACAATACCTCGACGGAACCACCGACATCACGCGCACCGTATGCCTCGGAACGCCTACCGCCGATGAGCGCCGCGACTTCACCCTTGTCATGAAAGGACACATCGCCCTGGCAAAAGCCGTATTCCCCGAAGGCACACGCGGAGCACAGCTCAACGTTCTGGCCGAGCAATATCTATGGCAAAACGGACTCTCCTACCTCCACGGCACAGGCCACGGAGTAGGTTTCTTCCTCAGTGTCCACGAAGGCCCCCACAGCATCCGTCTCAATTGGGTCGACGCACCCATGCTTCCGGGCAGCATCACGTCCGACGAGCCGGGCCTGTACCGCGAAGGCATCCACGGAATCAGATGCGAGAACCTCGTCCTCTGCCGCGAACGCATGGACACCGAATTCGGCAAATTCCTCGGCTTCGAAGTGCTCACATTGTTCCCCTTCGACCGCTCACTGTTCGACAAATCAATCATGACGCCCGACGAAATCGAATGGGTCGACACATACCACGCCACCGTGCGCGAACGACTCCTTCCGGCTCTCGACACCGAGGCTCAGAAATCATGGCTCATAGCCCATACCGAACCGATATAATACAAAAATGGCACTCATAATACCCGTAAGAGGCTTCACTCCCAAAACCGGCGACGACTGCTTCCTGGCCCAGAACGCAACCTTGATTGGCGATGTGACGATGGGCGACGGTTGCAGCGTATGGTTCAACACTGTCCTGCGAGGCGACGTCAACACCATAACGATCGGCAACCGCGTCAATATCCAGGACGGTTCGGTTCTGCACACACTCTACCAGAAATCGACAATCGAGATTGGCGACGACGTATCGATAGGTCACAACGTCACAATCCACGGCGCAAAGATCCACAACTTCGCCCTCATTGGCATGGGATCTGTCGTCATGGACGATGCCGAAGTAGGCGAAGGCGCTATCGTCGCGGCTGGTGCAGTAGTTTTGTCGCGGACAAAAATAGGCCCCAACGAACTGTGGGGTGGAGCACCTGCCAAATTCATCAAAATGGTAGACCCTGAGCAAGCCCGTGAGATGAACGTCAAAATAGCTCGCAATTACCTTATGTACTCCAAATGGTACGACGGTAACGACGAAACAACCCAAAGCCAAGCACAACAATGAAGACAGATCTCAGCAGCCAGATAAAACTCGACAGGATACCGCGCCGGTACTACAACCCCGACACCGAGATTGAGCTTACAGCCCTGCGGCGCCAGGAAAAAATCGACACTCGAGTATACGAGACAGCCAACGAGGGCGCCGACTTCCTCGCCGACAAAACAGCCAAATACATCGCCAAGTTCGTTGACCGGAAAGGCAAATGCGTCCTTGCTCTCGGTGCAGGAAACAGCACCCACCGCGTCTACTCCGCCCTGATCAAACTCTACAACGAAGGCAAAGTAGACTTCTCCAACGTCGTGGTCTTCAACATCAGCGAGTTCTTTCCACTAAAGCCCGAAGGACCATCCACCCTCGCAAGGCTCCATCAGGTGTTCCTCGACCACATCAACATACGCCCCGAGAACATCCACTCCATCGACCCTGCCACAACCAAGGAAGCGATGGCCGACTATTGCAACGCATATGAGCAACTTATCGACGACGAGGGCGGTATCGACGTGGCCTTGTGCGAGATTGGCCCGAAAGGATGTATCGCATTCAACGAACCGGGCAGCCAGGCGACGAGTTTCTGCCGTCTTGTGCTTCTCGGCAACGAAATGCGCCATAAGATCAGCAAAGACTACAACTGCGACGACGTGCCCACGACGGCAATCACTCTCGGCCTGTCGAACATCATAAAAGCCCGTCGCGTCCTCACAATGGCATGGGGTGAGAACCAGGCCACTATCATCAAGCAGACTGTCGAAGGCCCTGCATCGGGTGCTGTTCCGGCTTCACTCCTGCAGGGACACCCCCACGTCAAGGTAGTGACAGACCTCGGCGGCGCCGAAGACCTCACACGCATAAGCCAACCGTGGAAAGTGACTTCTTGCGAGTGGAACGACAAACTGATGCGACGTGCCATCGTGTGGCTCTCTTCATCGACAGGCAAGCCTATCCTCAAGCTCACCGACAAGGACTACAACGACTGGGGGCTCGGCGAATTGCTCGCGCTATACGGATCGGCCTATAATGTCAACATCAAGATATTCAACGATCTCCAACATACAATCACCGGTTGGCCCGGAGGTAAACCCAACGCCGACGACACCTACCGTCCTGAGCGTGCCAAGCCATACCCGAAACGTGTGATTGTGTTCTCGCCACACCCCGACGACGACGTGATATCGATGGGCGGCACACTCAAACGCCTCGTCGACCAGCACCACGATGTACATGTGGCATATGAAACCTCGGGCAACATCGCCGTAGGCGACGAGGACATGATGCGCTACTTCCTGATGATGGACAAGATTGCACCGATGTTTGGCTTCGACACCGACGGCTACCGCAAACTCTCCGGTGAGGTACAGGGCTTTGTGGCACACAAGAAAGCCGGCGACACCGATATCTCCGACATCCGCGAGATCAAAACGATGATACGACAGGCCGAAGCCACAATCGCATGTCACTACATCGGTGTGAAAACCGACCACATACACTTCTTGCGCCTCCCGTTCTATGAAACCGGCACAATCAAGAAAGGCGACCTCAGCGAGCGCGACGTCGAAATCGTGAAAAAGTTGCTCACCGATGTCAAGCCTCACCAGATTTTCGTCGCCGGCGACCTTGCCGACCCTCACGGAACGCACAAGGTATGCACCGATGCTGTCCTCGCAGCTATCGACGAACTCAAGGACGAGGCGTGGATGAAAGACTGCCGCATTTGGATGTACCGCGGTGCTTGGGCCGAATGGGAAATCGACCATATCGAGATGGCAGTGCCTATCAGTCCTGAGGAATTGAGGTTCAAGCGCAACTCCATCCTCAAACACCAGAGCCAGATGGAAAACGCCCCATTCCTCGGCGACGATGACCGCTTGTTCTGGCAACGTGCCGAAGAGCGTAACCGCGCCACAGCCCAGCTCTACGAAGGTCTCGGCCTCGCCTCCTACGAAGCCATCGAAGCTTTCGTGGAGTACATTCCCATCAGATAACAACCTTACAAAATAAGGGCGTATCAAAATACCCTGCCTACAAGAAAACGCCGGCGTTACAGGTAGTTGTAACGCCGGCGTTTTTCTACCGTAAAGAACCTTAAATGTTAAAAAAACAAAATACACGCCAACAATTTTGACTTATCAATGCAAGTTGCTATATTTGCAACAGACACAATAACAAACTATTTAATTT
>DKVO01000037.1 GCA_002491245.1 Porphyromonadaceae bacterium UBA7176 | reverse complement strand
TATTGCCGGAAAGTAAAAATAATTGAAAAACACCCTTAATTTACGCGTTAAAAATTGACTTTGCGTAAAAATAAGCACCAATCCACCGTTCCGCACCTATCTTCCGAGCGAAAGACTCGCCATGCCGTTGATTTCTGGCACTCTTATCACATCGTCTGACAGGACACCCGTTCCTCCGATCTCAAAAGCTTCAAGTCCATTACTTGCAAAAGCGCTGGTCGACGGACCGAACACCACCGCCTCCGGATCTCGCGCATCAATCGTCAGCACATCACCGGCTGTGGCCGTATTGGCCGACGAGAGCGGACAGCCGCCGCGGTAGAGATCGATGATGCGGTATATGCCCTGCCGTGTACGGCTGCGTTGCAGCCACACTTCCCAGGGATAGTCGCAAGCCGGCACATACTTGACCGCCTTGAACGTCACCACCGGCAACACCCACGCATCGGTAAACACAGCTCCCGGGCAATCTTCCCACTCCCCGTCATCAATCACGATATAGTCAATACAGGCACTTCCGTCAGGATAGACCACTCCGAAACTGATCATCGACCCGTCGTCAGAAACTCGGCCCTTGGTCGAGAGTATGGGATCGGCAGGCAAATCATGCCCACCGGTCGATACGGCAGCGGCAAAACCGGTCACACCACCGACAGCCAACGCTTCGGCCACCTCGCCCTCCACTCGCACACTTCGCTCGAGCCCTTCGCCTTTAAGATTATAGACGCGTGCACTGCCCGACTCAAGTATTTCGATATCCACAGCAGCGCGGACAAAATTGTGGACATACGCCCCCTTCATCCTGACTGCCGGAGTCTCCGGACGGACAAATCTCAGCACCGTCACAGCCTCCTCTGCCGACACCGTGACATTGGCAGCCTCTCCAGCCGCAGAAAAATCGTACGACAACTCGAACGTCACAAGCCCTGACGCCTCGTCGAACGTCACCGAGCCGGGCACAACTACCCTACCGGCATCCGTGACAGCACGCACAGTGAGTGTGCGGCGCGGAGCCGAGGCCGCATTCTCGCGCAAAAGAGTGAGAGTGTAGCTTCCTGCCGATGCATCCACAATAATTTCGGGAGGGACGACCGCGAACGACACCGCGTGGCTTTCCTCGACAGGCAATTCAGGTTCGCCCGGACGCTCTGCCGGAATATCAGGCACCGACGCAGGGTTATCGCTGCACGACAACAACAAACCTAAAAAACAAAACAACGCAACACGCCACATATCACCTGCAAAAATACGAATAAGTCGAGAGTAATGCAAATTTATTATGGAGAAAACGCAAGCACCGTTAGGAGCGCGACCCTCCGGGTCGTGCCAAATATTCCCAGACAGAAGCATCAAATAAAAAAAGCTGCGGCGGAAACCGTCGCAGCTTTTTTATCATGCGGTTATGGATTAGCCGTTGATGCGTACCATAGTAGCGATGAGGTCGAGCACTTTGTTCGAGTAGCCGATCTCGTTGTCGTACCACGAAACAACTTTTACGAAGTTGTCGGTCAGGTATACACCGGCGTTGGCGTCGAAGATAGAAGTGCGTACGTCGCCGAGGAAGTCGCTCGAAACAACTGCGTCTTCGGTGTAGCCGAGCACGCCTTTGAGTTCGCCTTCAGCAGCTTCTTTCATAGCTGCGCAGATAGCCTCTTTGGTAGCGGGTTTAGCGAGGTTAACGGTAAGGTCAACAACCGAAACGTCGAGGGTGGGGACACGCATCGAGATACCGGTGAGTTTGCCGTTGAGTTCGGGGATAACTTTACCTACAGCCTTAGCAGCGCCGGTCGACGAGGGGATGATGTTGCCGGCAGCAGCACGGCCACCACGCCAGTCCTTCATCGAAGGACCGTCAACGGTCTTCTGGGTAGCGGTGGTAGAGTGAACGGTGGTCATGAGGCCGTTTACGATACCGAATTTGTCGTTGAGGACCTTAGCGATAGGAGCAAGGCAGTTGGTGGTGCAAGAAGCGTTCGAAACGAACTGGGTGCCCTTAACGTAGGTGTCGGCGTTCACGCCGCAAACGAACATGGGGGTGTCGTCTTTCGAGGGAGCCGACATAACAACGTATTTAGCGCCAGCTTCGATGTGGGCCTGAGCTTTCTCTTTGGTAAGGAAGAGACCGGTCGACTCAACTACGTATTCTGCGCCTACTGCGCCCCAAGCGATTTCTGCAGGGTTCTTGCATGCGGTTACACGGATGTGCTTGCCGTTGACGATGAGTTCGCTCTTCTCGAGGTCGTAGTCTACGGTGCCTTCGAACTGACCGTGCATGGTGTCATACTTGAGCATGTAAGCCATGTAGTCTACGGGAAGGAGGTCGTTGATAGCGACTACCTCGATGTCGTCACGCTTTGTGGAAGCACGGAAGACGAAGCGACCGATACGACCAAAGCCATTGATACCTATTTTAGTCATAATTTTGATATTGAAATGGTTTGTTTAAATGTGTCTTTATGCATTTGCCGGACAGTGCCGGTTTTTACAGCCGCAAAATTAATGAAAAATTTCGGTATTTCAATTCTTGCCGACGTTTTTTTTACTGCCTTGCCAAAAATTTCGCCGCGCCGGCCACAAAGCCCACACACAATAGTGCCACAGGGCTTTGGCAAAGTGTTAATTTTATGTTTTAGGGCAGTTTCTTTTGGCGGTTTGGTATAATTTTTATTAATTTTGGCGCTTATTTTCCAAGGAGCAAAAACAAACGAACATAACCCCAAAAATAAACTTGATGAAAACAAGACAGTTTTTACTGCTATGCCTTGTATGTCTGATGCCGGCGCTGGGCGCGTCGGCGGCGACGATACTCGGCGTCGTGGTCGATGGCACCAGCGGCAGCCCTCTCAGTGGAGCTACCGTGACGGTGAGGGATGCCAAAGCCCAGGCCATGACCAATTTCAACGGCCAGTTCCGTATCACAGTACCCGACGGAACCAACGATTATGTGGTAGTGATGTGCGACGGCTTCGACAGCTACAGCACCGAGGTAAACAACGTCCGCTCAACAGTAAACCTCGGAGAGATACGCCTCACTCCGGTCAACACCGGCACCGACATGTACGGCGACCTTGAAGACCTCATTTTCGATGAGACAGCGCTCGACAACGACGAAGGCGGCTCGCAAGGCGTAGCTGCACTTACCGGTGCGAACGACAACATATACTACAACACGGCCTCGTACAACTTCGGCCCGATGTACTTCCGCTTCCGCGGTATGGACAACCAATACCAGAGTGTGTACCTCAACGGCGTGAGAATGAACGACCTTGTGCGCGGTTCATTCAGTTTCTCCACCCTGTTGGGCATGACAAGCCGTGCCTTCCGCAACAAAACCACAAGCATAGGCATGGAGGCGAGCAACTATGCCTACGGCGACATCGCCGGCAGTGTGAACTACAACACCACGACCGACCTCTACGCCCCCGGCTTCAACGGCTCGGTAGCCTTCACCAACTCCAACTACATGATGCGTGCGATGGCCACCTACTCAACCGGTCTCAACAAAAACGGCTGGGCCCTCACCGCAAGCGCCATCGGCCGATATGCCAACGAAGGCGTGATGGACGGTACATTCTACAACTCGGGCGGTCTCTTCCTCTCGATACAGAAGCAGTTCAACAGTCAGAACTCACTCGTACTAACCGCTTTCGGCGGCCCGACACAACGCGCCACCGGACGCCCAACCGTGCAGGAAGCCTACGATCTGGCTGGCACTAACCTCTACAACCCCGACTGGGGCTACCAGGAAGGCAAGAAGCGCTCGAGCCGCATCACCGAGACTTTCGACCCCACAGTGATGCTCAACTGGCTCTTCAAGAACGAAAAGACAACCCTCAACACCTCGCTCACCTTCCGCTCGGTATACTACAACCGCACGGCACTCAACTACTACAAGGCCACCGACCCCAACCCGTCGTACTACAAATACCTGCCTTCGTACTTCATGAGCAACGAGGACCAGAACAAAAACAACCCCGATGCTTACAAATACTACACATGGCTGTGGGAGAACGACGAGTCGTTCCGTCAGATCAAGTGGGATGACCTTTATGAGGTCAACTACCTCAACAACGCGCAGAACGCCAATCTGCCCGAAAGCCAAAAACAAGGTGCGTCGTACATCATGGAAAACCGCACCAACCACAACCTCTCGGGTATCTTCAACACTTATGTCAACACCCGTCTCAACCCGTGGATGAGCCTCCAGGGCGGTGTGTCGATGAACTACACCAAAGGTTCTTACTACAAGACTATCCGCGACCTTCTCGGTGGAGAATTCTGGGTTGACATCGACCCGTTCAGCGACCGCGAGATTTCAGTCAAGCCCGACAACCTCCAGAACGACCTCGACAACCCCAACCGCCGCGTAGGCAAGGGCGACAAGTTCGGCTACGACTACGACATCCACGCATGGCGCGCCGAAGCATGGCTTCAGAACGTGATCAACCTCCCCAAATGGGACATCAACTACGCCATGCAGCTGAGCCACACGCAGTACTACCGCGACGGCCACATGCGCAACGGCCGCGCTCCCCAGAACTCTCTCGGCAAGAGCAAGACCCTCAGCTTCGACAATGTGAGCGTCAAGGCCGGTGCAGTCTACAAACTCGACGGCCGCAACCAGTTTGCCGCCCACATCAGCTACGGCACACGCGCACCGCTCTTTGAGCAGGTGTTCATCTCGCCCCGTATCGGCAACGCTATCGTAGATAATGTTGAGAACGAACGCGACTTCTCGGCCGACCTCTCCTATATCTGGAACTACCGCCGTTTCCGTGGCAGCATCACGGCCTTCTACACCGATGCCGACAACGCTATCGAGCGCAACGGCTTCTATGACGAAGATTACCAGACATATTGCAACTATGTGATGACCGGTATCCGCCGCGCATACAAGGGTCTCGAACTCGGCATGGCATACAAGATCACCCCGAGTGTGACAGCCACATTCGCCGGCACATACGCACGCTTCCAGTACAAGAGCAACCCCGACGGCACACGCTCGTTCGAAAACGGTATGTTCGACGACAACACCCAGACCGTCTACCTCAAGAACTACTACCTCGGCTCGACACCTCAGTATGCCTCAAACATCGGCATCGACTGGGCCGCTCCGAAAAACTGGTTCTTTAATGTCAACGGCACCTTCCAGGGCGATGCATACGTGAACCTCTCGCCGCGCTACCATGAAGCGCTTCCCGGCCTTGTGGAGCACTACCCCACCTACAGCGAGGAGCAGCTCAAAGAGAAAATCGCTGAACTCTCGGCACAGGACAAGATCAAGAACGCCTTCACCCTCAACGCCTCTATCGGCAAAGTGGTGTACATCAACCGCAAGGTGAGCCTCAATGTGAACCTCAACGTCAACAACATTCTCAACAACCGCAACGTCGTTACCTACGCCTACCAGCAGGGCCGCCTTGACACCAAGGACTACAACCCCAACCGATATCCCAACCGCTACAACTACGCGCAGGGTATCCGCGCTTACCTCAATATCGGCGTACGCTTCTAAACCATAACCGACAAAAAATGAAAAAGATACCATTATATATAGCAGCGTTTGCGCTCGCCGCCGGCATGAGTTCCTGCGACGACGACTTCAGCCGTCCGCCGGTGGTGCTCCCCGAGACTATCAAAGTAGAGCCGACGATGACCACCGAGGCTTTCAAAACCCAGTACTGGGGTACAGTGCAGACAGGTCCGACCGAAGTAGGCTTCACCGAAAAAGGCGACTCCATTATCCTCACCGGCCGCGTGTGCTCATCGGACGAATCCGGCAACATCTACAAAAACGTTGTGATACAGACCGTCGATGCCAACGGCGAGCAGATCGCCCTCTCATTCTCGGTAAACCGCAACGATATATTCGAGATATTCCCCTTCGGTCAGGAAGTAGCTGTCCGCGCTACCGGTCTTAACGTAGGCCCGTACCGCAAGTTGCTCCAGTTCGGCTCGGTAAACGGCGACCAGATGACCTTTATGGACGAAGCAGTCTTCACTGCCCATGTGGTGCGCAATGGCAGTCCTCTGCCCGACCCGGCCAAAGTCGACACTACCGTGACAACTCTCGCCGAAATCGTCGCCGCTAAATCGACCGACAGCGAGCTGATGAAATGGCAAAGCCGCCTGGTACGCGTCAACGATGTTAGCTTCGAAGACGCAGGCCAGCAGTTCGCCGGCCAACAGAACACCGACCGCTACGTCACCGACGGAAAAGGCAACCGCCTCAACGTCCGCAACAGCTCATACTCAGACTTCTCTGACAAGAAACTGCCTTACGGCACCGGTGCTGTAGCTGGTATTCTCAGCTACTACCAGAGCGACTGGCAGCTCCTGCTCATCGACGAGGCCGGCTGCATCGGTTTCGACGGTGTCGCACCCGAACCTACCCCCGGAACAGAACCTACTGGTGAAGGTACTGCCGAAAGCCCCTACAATGTAGCAAAGGCTATGGAAGTACTCGCTACCTTAGGTGCAGATGTAGAATCGGAAGAAGTATATGTATCCGGCGTCATCTCGGCAGTGAAAGAGGTTAGCCTCGATTTCGGGAACGCAACCTACAGCATCACCGATGAAGGCGGCTCGACAACCCTCGGTGTATTCCGCGGCAAATGGATCGGCGGTGAAAAATTCACCTCTGCCGACCAGCTCGCAGTTGGCGCCAAGGTGGTTGTAAAAGGCAAACTCATCAACTACAAGGGTAACACTCCTCAGCTCGCCCAGAACAACGAAGTTGTAAGCTACAATGGCGAAGGCGGCGACAAGCCCGTTGTCGGCCCAACAGGCGACGGCACCGAGGCAAGCCCCTATAACGTGATCAAGGCTATGGACGTAATCAATGGCCTCGGCGCAGATGTAGAGTCGGAAGAAGTGTATGTGGCCGGCGTCATATCTGCAGTGAAAGAGATCAGCACCAGCTTCGGCAATGCTACCTACAGCATCACCGATGAAGGAGGCTCGACGACCCTCGGCGTTTACCGTGGCTACTGGCTCAACGGTGAAAAATTCACAGCCGAAGACCAGCTCAAGGTTGGTGCCAAAGTGGTTGTGAAAGGCAAGCTCATCAACTTCAAGGGCAACACTCCGCAGTTCACCACCGGTAATCAGGTGGTAAGCTACGACGCCGAGGGAGGCTCAACTCCCGAACCCGGTGACCAAGTGAAATATACCCTTGTCAACACAATCACATCGGGCGCTTCATATGTGCTCGTTGTCGACGGCCAGTATGGCGCGGCAATCTCGTCGTCGTCGAGTTTCGGCCGTTTCAACCTCACCGACGCATCAATCTCGGGCGATAGCTTCACAGCCCCCAAAGATGCATCGTTTGTGATGACAGCCGTTGACGGCAAGGGCTACACTATCGTAGACCACTCGGGCCGCTACCTCGGTATGGACGACTCGCACTTCACGACATTCCAGATTTTCGATACCGCCAACGACGGCTGCTACTGGTCGGCCGAGTTTGCCGACGGCAAGGTGAAAATCTCGAATACACTCAACCCCACCTGCTTCGTATGCGTAAGCAAAGGCACGGAAGGTACTTTCTACACCAATATGGCACCGGCGAAAGAACCGGCAGAGTACAAATTGCCCCAACTCTTCAAAGCTGAGTAATCATGAAAAAATTTAAATCATATATCGCCGCCCTCGCAGCGGCAACAGCCCTCACGGCAGGCCTCAGCGCTTGCCAGGACGACGTCGATGCACCGGCCTCGACAGTCCCCGAGGCCGGTATCGAGGCCAACATGACCATCCTCGAGCTCAAGGAGAAATTCTGGAGCGACGACAAGAACTATGCCGACAGCATCTACGACCCGAACGATGCCAACAAGCGCTTCATCATCAAGGGTCATGTGATATCGTCGGACAAGGAAGGCAATATCTTCAAAAGCATCGTGATCCAGGACGGAACTGCCGCTCTGGCGTTCTCGGTAGACCAATACAACCTCTACACCAGCTACCGCCGCGGCCAGGAAATTGTGGTTGATGTGACGGGCATGACCATAGGCAAATACGCCGGTCTCCAGCAGATGGGCCACAAATCATGGTATGCCAACGGCAAATCGTGGCAGGTAAGCTTCATGCCCTATCAAGAGTTCAAGTCGAAAGTAGAGCTCAACGGTATGCCCAAGCTCAACACCATCGATACTCTGATCGCCAACACATTCTCTGACATACCCAACGACAACGATGGTCTGCGCAAATACCAGAGCCAGCTTGTACGTTTCAAAAACGTATATTTCGCCGAGGGCGGACAGCAGAATTTCTCGGTATACCACACTAAGGTAAACGAGGAACAGAACCGCACTTTGGTCGACCGCGAGGGCAACACCCGTATCGTCCGTACCAGCGGCTATGCCACCTGGTGCGAGAAGCGCCTGCCTGCCGGCGTAATCGACCTTGTGGGTATCATGGGCTACTACAATGACTCATGGCAGATCATGATGCTCGACTATGAAGGCGTGATGGATCCCGTAGAGCTTCCCGGCTCGAAGGAGAAACCCTACGACGTGCCCGGAGCAATAAGCGAGATCAACTCTAACCTTACTGTAAATGGCTGGGTGAAAGGCTATATAGTCGGTGCTGTAGCACCCGAAGTAGAGAGCGTGACCGGCAACAGCGACATAGAATGGACCGCTCCGACTGTGCTCGCATCGACTCTTGTGGTTGCGCCTGACCCTTCATGCAAGGAAATTTCGGAATGTCTTGTCGTTCAGCTTCCTGCCGACAGTCCCTTCCGCATGGTGGGCAACCTCCGCGACAATCCCGGCAATCTCGGCAAGAGCATCCTTGTCAAAGGCGACTTCGTGAAATTCATGGATACCCCCGGTATCACCGGAAACAGCGGCAAGACCAGCGAATTTGAGATCGAAGGGGTGGATGTCCCGACAGTAGAAGGCACGGGTCTCACCATCCTTGCCACCGAAATGACAGTTCCCGGCACAACCGATAAATCGCCCTATACATTCGTGCTCGACGGCGGCAGCAACAGCAAGAACGCCCCCGTTATCCACGCAAGCACATCGGCAGTCCGCATGTATGCAGGCAATACTCTCACTATCAGTGGCGCCGGCCTGAAGTCTATCAAATTCACACTCTCGAAGGACGCAGGTTTCCGCTACACCACATTTACCCCGACAAGCGGCGCATTTGATCCGGCACAGGCTGTAGGAGACACCGAATGCACCTGGAAGGGCGACGCCGAGAGCGTGACTTTCACCGTAGGCGACCTCGCTACCCTCGGCTCTGAGAATACCCAAAAGGGTCAGTTCCGCTTCGTATCGATTGAGATCAACGGCGGCGGAGAAGGTGATGGCGGCGACACACCGACTCCTCCCGGCCCCGGTGACGGCGACGGAGATGGCGACGACACTCCAGCCGAACCCGGAGAAGCCATCACTATCGATCTCGACTCTTTCAAAGGCGAAAACACATCGGGCAACATGTACAGTCTCAACTCTCCCGTGACCGTTGATGGCTATACGTTCACCACAAACAAAGCTTCAGGCTCAACCGAACCTGCTATGAACGTGTACCAAGGAGCTGGCACTATCCGACTCTACGCCAACAACACTCTCAATATCAAGGGAGACAAGGCTATCGCCAAGATAGTGTTCAGTATCAACACTTCCACCGGCCTCAAACGCTATACTACCATGACGGCGTCGTCGGGTAAAGTAGGCGAACAAGCATCGGGCGACGAGTCCATAACCTGGACCGGCAACACAACAGACTTGACACTTACCATCGGCGCTCAATCTATAGGCTCCGAAGCCGGCAAACCGGGACAGATACATATCAGCAAAATCGAGATCTACCCTGTAAAATAAACGAAACCCAACATAACATTTTCAGTAGCGGCGCCTGTGTGGCGCCGCTAACTTTATATAGGCAAAACAGCCACAAATCAATACAAACGGCTCAAAAATCACAAATTTTACAATTATTTTGCAATTTTCATTTGCAATTTTAAATTTATTGTCTAAATTTGCAGCACTAAACCATTCACCCTGTCGCTAAACACAATAATCTATGAAAAAACTTCTACTATGTCTTCTTACCGTGTCTGCGGCCCTCGGCACAACTAATTCAATCGATGCCGCCAAAATAAAAGTCGATGGAATCTATTACAACACAAAGACCAATCCATCGGGAGATCAGAACGGCACTTGCGAGGTAGCCCAACAAATTCAGGGTATCGACGGCGATGTGGTAATCCCCAATCATGTGACATTCAACGGCAGCACATACGATGTCGTCGCAATCGGATCGCACGCATTCGACCCATATGATGGAGAATACGACATCGATATCACCTCACTAACAATGGGACCCAATATTGTGACCATAGCCACTTCGGCCTGCGTGGACCAATATTGCCTGACCTCAGTGACTTTCGGGCCCAACGTAGAGACAATAGCATCGTCGGCATTCCGCAACTGTGCCCTGCAGGAGGTTGAAATTCCAGAAAAAGTAACGCAGATACAAGCCAATACATTTTTTGAGAACTCATCGCTCCGGACAGTAAAACTTCCTGAAGGCCTCGTATCGATAGGGTCGAAAGCATTTTCAGGATGCAGCAACCTGCTCTTGATAGATATCCCGGCCGGATGCACCTCCATAGCCTTCGACCAATCGGCATTTGCAGGTTGTCCCAAACTGACGGCAATCAATGTGGCAGAGGGCAACACAGCTTACCAGTCAGCGTCGGGTATAGTATACAATGCAGAAGGCACAGAGCTGGTATTCTGTCCGCAAGGACTTGCCGCCGAGCACCTCACCTTCCCCGAAGGACTCACTTCGATCGGCGATGCCGCTTTCAGAGGTGTGACAAGCATACGCACAATAGCATTCCCTGAAAACCTCACAAGCATCGGCAATGATGCATTCAACGGATGTACCCAACTTACCGGTATTGCTACCCCTGCAAGCCTGACCACGATCGGAGAGTATGCTTTTGCTGATTGCAAATCACTCACCACAGTGGAGCTCAACGAAGGATTGGAGACCGTAGGACTGTCGACTTTCAGAAAATGCAACGCATTGACCACCATACACCTGCCGTCGACAATCAAGTCGTTCGGTTGGTCGGCACTCTACGGATGCGGAGGGCTTCAGTCAATCACCGTAGAAGAAGGGAATGAGGCATATTGGTCTGATGGCTTAGCCCTGATAGATGCCGCAGAGGCAAACCTGCTCACATTTGCGGCCGGAGCGATAGTCAAGAGTTATACCGTGCCTGACGGTGTATACGCCATAAACTCGTTTGCATTCCAACATACCGACAATATCGAAACGCTCAACACCAATCAGGTGACAGAGATCGGGAATGATGCGATAATCGGAGAGAAGCTCGCCGACCTTACTTTAGGTTCTCGACTCTACAAGCTCGGCAACGGGGCAGTAGAGCTATGTCCGGCACTTACGACAATACGCCTTTATTCAGAAACGACACCCCAATATGCCGGCATTCGCGACCCGTTCACGTCTGAAATAATGACAAATGCGACTTTATATGTGCCCGACCAATCTGTGGCACTATACAAGCAAGATATGTATTGGAGCCATTTCGCCAATATCAAACCCATGAGCGAAGCTCCAGAAAGCGATATCACCACCGGTCTTGACGGAGTAACCGGCCAGAACGAGTTTATTTTTGATATGGCAGGACGCAAAGCGTCATATCAGGGAGCAATCTCGATGGAAGCTTATGATCTCTACGGTCGCCGGATAGCCAAATCAAGCGGCGAAGAACTTGATCTGAGCAACAGAAGCGGCATCGTGATAGTGACCGCAACAACCCCGACCACATGTGTGAGCCGTAAGGTGAGCCTGAAATAGACATACGAAAAACCACGCACGACTTTGCTTTCGCGTTTTCTAACAAAAAACGCGAAAGTATTATTGTTATTTAACATATAATTACTAACTTTGCGCAAAATTCGGGATGGGGCTGTTCCCCACTTCCCTGTAGGTATAATTTAAGGCTATTTCATGGATTTTATTACGGATTTACTCTTGCCCGGCAACACGAGTATAGCGTCCACGCTTGTACTCTACTCGTTTGTCATCGCAGCCGGTATCTATATCGGCAAAATGAGGATAGCCGGAGTGTCGCTTGGCGTGACCTTCGTGCTGTTCGTCGGAATCCTGATGGGGCATTTCGGCTATGTCGTAGATAACGACGTGCTGAAATTCGTCAGGGAGTTCGGCTTGATTTTATTTATCTTCTCAATCGGCCTACAGGTTGGTCCCGGCTTTTTCTCGTCGTTTAAAAAAGGCGGTATGAGGCTTAACTTCCTTGCAGTGCTGGTGATAGTGCTCAACGTGGCTATCGTGCTCGGTATCTACTACTTTGGCAATGTACACGATATCTCAGCGCTTGTGGGCGTGATGAGCGGAGCAGTAACCAACACCCCCGGCCTTGCCGCCGCACAACAGGCCGTGAGCCAGATGGCCGGCGGAGCGGAGCAAGCAAACATCATGGCATCGGGCTATGCCGCAGCCTATCCATTAGGTGTTGTAGGCATCATATTGTCGATGTTCATAGTGAAATGGATCTTCCGCATCCGCACCGAAGACGAAATCAAGCAAATCGAGCTTGAGCAGGAGGATTCGCACCTCAAGCCTTATTTCATGACTGTAGAGGTGACAAATAAACTTGTCGACGGCAAGACTATGGTGGAGCTTCACGACATAGTGAACACCAACTTCGTGGTATCGCGTCTGATGAGCACCGACGGGACTCTTGTAATTCCCAAGTCATCTACTACTATCCATACGGGCGACAAGCTCAAAATTGTCTGCTCGGCCAATGAGGCAGACCGCTTCAAGGCTGTGATAGGCCCTGAGACGGAAATGGACTGGGAGTCAACCCCCACTCCGGTATACTCGCGCCGTATCGTCATCACCAAGAGCGAATATAATGGTGTGGCCCTCGGCTCGCTGCGTCTCCACAACGGATACCAGCTCAACTGTACGCGTGTGAACCGCGCCGGTGTCGACCTGCTCGCCTCGCCGAGCCTCCGTCTCCAGATGGGTGACCGCATCACTGTTGTTGGCGACCTTGCAGATATCGACCGTCTCGCCGACCGTCTGGGCAACTCCATGAAGCGCCTCAACCAACCGAACCTGATCACTATCTTTGTCGGCATTATCCTCGGTATCATCCTTGGTTCGATCAACATTGGCTTCGGCATGAAGCTCGGTCTCGCCGGCGGTCCTCTTGTAGTGGCTATCCTCATAAGCCGCTTCGGCTATAAAGCCAAGCTGGTGACATACACCTCGACATCTGCATCGATGATGCTGCGAGAACTCGGCATATGCCTCTTCCTTGCATCGGTAGGCATCGCCGCCGGCAAGGACTTCGCCCGATCGGTATTCAACGAAACCGGTATGTGGTGGGTTATCTGGGGCTTTGTAATTACTTTGGTGCCTCTGATTATCGTGGGATGCATCGCCCGTGGACACGACCGCATAAATCTGCTCACGATCATGGGCCTTGTGTCGGGTTCGAACACCGACCCTCCAGCCCTCGCCTATGCCAACAACTCGACCGGCAACGACCAGCCGGCAGTTGCTTACTCGACGGTATATCCACTTACGATGTTCCTCCGCGTGGTGGCGGCGCAGGCTCTGATTTTATGCCTGATGTAAGTATAGTCAAGATATAATGGACGACGGGGGCCGCGCAAGTTGCACGGCCCCCGTAATATTTTATTGGCGTTACGGATAGTCTAAGCAAGACAAGAGTCGAGATGAGCCGTGATGGCGGCGCGGTCGAGGTCGCGTCCGATAAAGACAAGTTTGACCATACGGTCGCCGTACTCGGGATCCCAGTCGCGGGCAAGGCCAGGCTCTGTCTGCATGAGCTGCACCAGTTCGTCCTCGGGTGCGCTCGCGAACCAGAAACCGGCCTCTGTCAGCTTCTTCTGCACACCGGCCTGCTCGAAGAGATAGGACATGTCGGGATTATGTTTGAAATAGACCACTCCTTTGGCACGGATAACGTTCGATGGCCAGTGTCGGTTGACAAAGAAATCGAATTTGTTCATATCGAAGCCACGCCGCCGGTAGTAGACAAAGGTCTGTATACCATATTCTTCGGCCTCTCCCTCGCAGTGATCGTGGTCGTGATGATGGTGGCAGTGGTGATGATGCTCCTCGTCGTGATGATGTCCGTCATGCTCGTGATGATGCCCACGGGCTTCGGCTTCTTCTTCGTCGGACGGCGCACGCTCGATTTCATGTACCCAGGCGGCCGATGTAGCCACGTCCTCGAAATCAAACAGGCCTGTACCGATGAGCTGCTCCAGGTCAACGTCGCAATAATCGCATTCGATGATACGCGCACGGGGCTGCAGAGCCCGTATTATCGCACGGATACGGCCGGCCTCCTCGGCAGAAACTTCAGATATCTTGTTGAGGAGGATGATGTTGCAGAACTCTATCTGCTCGATGATGAGGTTTTCGATATCCTCGTCGTCGATATTTGCTGAAGTAAGGGCGTCGCCACATGCAAATTCGCTCTTGAGACGCAAGGCGTCGACAACGGTGACGATACAGTCGAGTGCCGGTACTCCATTACTGTTGTATTTAGCCTCGAGCGAGGGTATCGAGCATATGGTCTGGGCTATAGGAGCAGGCTCGCAGATACCGCTGGCCTCGATAACGATATAGTCGAACTTTTGAGTTGAAGCTATTTCTGTAAGCTGCTCTATGAGGTCCATCCTGAGGGTGCAGCAGATGCATCCGTTCTGCAATGCCACAAGGTCGCCTGAATCTTTTCCTCCAACGATGCCACCTTTCTGAATGAGCGACGCATCGATGTTTACTTCGCCAATGTCGTTGACAATCACAGCGAAGCGGATGCCGCGCCGGTTGGTAAGTATTCGGTTGAGAAGGGTTGTTTTGCCGCTGCCAAGGTAGCCGGTCAGCAGCAACACGGGGATATCTCGTTTCATAATCTCTACTTTTATATACCTTGCAAAGGTACAAAAAAAGTATAAAACCGGAACAATGAGTATCGGGGCCATGTTATATATATTGACAAACATAAACCACATCCCTCATGACAACAAAATCGAAAAAAAGCATTAAAGGATCACAGACAGAAAAAAATCTTGTGATATCCTACATGGCCGAATCGGCTGCCTACAGCCGTTATACATTCTATGCCGCCCAGGCTACTAAAGAAGAATATTTCCCCATCGCCGAAGTCTTTACCGAAACTGCCGAAAATGAATTGCGACATGCCAAGGTATACTTCAAATACCTTGAAGGTGGCAGTATGCCTGTGGAAGTGAATGTAGATGCAGGTATAATCGACACTACCGCCAAAAACCTCGCCACAGCAGCGGAGGAGGAGAAAAACGAGGGTCATGACATGTATATCCGTTTCGCCGAGACGGCCGAGAAAGAAGGGTTCGACGAAATTGCGGAGCACTTCCGCGCCATCGCTTCGATCGAAGAGCGACACCGCAAACGTTTCCTCCATTACCTCAAGCAGGTGAAGGACGGGACTGTGTGGAAACGCGACAAAGCTATAGTATGGAAATGCCTCGTATGCGGATATGAGCATGTAGGCACCGAACCACCCAAGGTATGCCCTGCCTGTGACCACCCCTACCAGCACTATATGGGCATGGACTACGAATAGGCCAACCTGAAAAGAATTGGAGCGGAGCTGCGATGCGTTGCAGCTCCGCTCTGCGTTATATTGACATTATTTAACGGATTTTTATCGCTCCGATGCGAAATAAGCCACAAATATTGCAGTTAGATTATAGAAAATTGCTAACTTTGCGCACTCTAAAAAACGACCGTATAAAATACACAAATATGTACTGGACACTCGAATTGGCCTCAAAACTCGAAGACGCGCCCTGGCCCGCGACAAAAGACGAACTTATCGACTACGCCATGCGTAGCGGCGCCCCGATGGAAGTAATCGAAAACCTCCAGGAAATAGAAGATGAGGGCGACACCTACGAATCAATCGAAGATATCTGGCCCGACTATCCTTCGAAAGAAGACTTCCTCTTCAATGAGGATGAGTATTAAAAGAAAACCAGTCAGGTTTATCGGCTTAAACACTTAAAAATACAAACGATTGGCGAGACCCACAGCAGTCCCACCAATCGTTTTTTTATTATCCCTACCGAAAAAATCACTTTTCTAATTCCATGCAGTTAGCACGTCGTATATTTGTTAACTTATCTATTTTCACTATTTTTGCATTGTTATGACAAACCAAGAATATATCAACATATTCCATTCGCTGATTGAGCATGCAGAGAATGAGGTAGTGGAGTTCAAGACAGCAGAGCGAAATTTTGATACCAATAACCTCGGAAAGTATTTTTCTGCATTGAGCAATGAGGCCAATCTGCATGATATGGATTTCGCGTGGTTAGTTATGGGATATCATGAACCGACTCGTACTGTTGTCGGCACTTCGTTCAAAAATAGTGAAGAAGGCATCAACAAATTGAAACATGATATAGCTCTCAATTCAACCGATAAACTGACTTTCAGAGAGATTATACCCATAACCGTTGAGGGGAAACGAGTGTTGATGTTCAAGATTCCTGCAGCACCGAGGAATACAGTTGTGAAGTGGAATGGTATTTCTTACGGGCGCGATGGAGATAGTTTGGTGCCGCTGAATGATTCAAAATCTGATGAAATAAGGTATCAGACGCCAATACCCGATTGGTCGGCTGATCTTGTAGCATCAGCTACCATCCAAGATATTGACGAATTGGCGCTTGCCACCGCTCGGATTATGTATAAGAAGGTGCATGCCTCTACAATTCCTGCAAGTGAGGTTGATGAGTGGTCAACAGAGGAATTTCTATGTCATAGTGAGATGATGCGCGATGGTAAATTGACCAAAGCCGCGATTCTCTTGTTAGGTAAGCCATTGGCCCTTCAAAAAATTCATCCGGTGAATACCCAGATTACATGGGTATGGAAAGATAAAGATGGCGAAGTGGTCGATTACGAGCATTTCTCAATTCCATATATCCTGACTGTCGACAAGATTTTTGGCAAAATTCGCAACCGAACCATGCGAGAATTGCCTGGGGGTACGCTATTCCCCGACACCATGAAGCAATATGAGGATTATTCCATCCGTGAGGCATTGCATAATTGCATAGCTCATCAGGATTATTCTCTTGGAGGACGAATTACTTTGGTAGAGAACGAAGGTTTTTTGTTCTACAGTAACAAGGGTACGTTCATTCCTAAATCTATAGAGAAGGTGCTGAAAGAGAAGGGGCCTCAATCGGAATATCGCAATACATGTCTTGCGCATGGTATGGTGCACTTTAATATGATTGATACCGTCGGGCGTGGTATCCCGAAAATGTTCAAGGAGCAACGTCGCCGCTTCTTTCCAATGCCTGAATATGATATTGATGAAAAGGGCCGGACGGTAAGTGTCACGATATATGGAATATCAAGCGATGATGCATACACGGATCTCTTGAAGAGTGATTCATCATTGAGTCTGATGGAGTGCCTATGGCTTGATTCAGTAAGAAGACACAAACCAATAACAAAAGAAGCTGCAAAGCATTTGAGAGAGCGAAATCTCATTGAGGGTAAGGCTCCGAGATATAACATCGCTTTGTCTGTAGCGCAGAAGACTCAGCAAGTTGGCCATTACACCAAAGAAACCGGATTAAACAAAACGGCGATGGTAAAGCTTATTTTACAATTAGCTGACAATGCGGGGGCAAAAGGATTTAAACGTGCTATGACATTTGAAATCCTTGAGCAAAGTCTTCCGGCAAGCCTAACTAAATCACAGAAACTTAATTTCTTGACTCACTTATTAATGGAGATTAACGAACGTGGCTTTATTGTAAAGTCGGAGAGTGGTAAATCATGGATAATCACGGAAGCTGGAAAGAAATATTTGAATTCGTAACCATAAGAAGAATGTTTTTGAGCGTTTTTTGAGCGTTTTTTGAGCGTTTTTTGAGCGTTTTTACTTGTTTGATATTAGCGTTTCATCATTTTTCATCGCCAAATAAACTTGCTTATTTGAGAAGCAATTAGCATAATTTGCTGATATAACATTAATAACCTCTTCAACGAGGATGAGTATTAAGCCTCTCTGCTCTTGTTAATAAACGCATATCAACCGGATAAACAAGCTAATTGTTGTTTATCCGGTTGATTTTTTGTTTAGCCAAAATCAAAATTTAGCTATCTTTGCAGCGGTATGGTCAAATCGGTTGATATCGGCATTCTGTTTATCCACGGTATCGTGGGTAACAACCGTATTTTCAATTTTCTGACTCCATACATCCCTGAAGGATGCGATGTGTCGTGGCTTACTCTATGTGGTCATGGCGGCGATGCTCTCGCCTTTTCAAGGGCTTCTATGGAACGGTGGAAGGCACAGGTTAGCGAAGCGGTGGGCCAGATGAGAGATAGGTGTCGCAAGGTTATCGTGGTGGCGCACTCTATGGGTTGCCTATTCGCTATCGCGGAGGCCTTGAAGGGTATGACCGACGCTCTATTGCTCTTAAATCCTCCGATGAAGATACGGCTGACTAAACGGATGTTTACGAACGCGGCCAAAGTTGCCGTCGGTCGCACACACCACGACCCTATCGCCCAATCAGCCTTAGCGGCCTACGGAATAGCGCTTGACCGCAATCCGCTTCATTATTACGGATGGCCGGCACGCTATCTCGAACTTTTTGCAGAGATACGCAACGTACGCAGGCTTCTCTCTTGTGTCACGCTAAGATGTGCGACAAGGGTATTTCTCTCCGCCAAGGACGAGATGGTATCTGTCCGGTCGGCCTCCTATTTCAGCAATCAGCCAGACTGTCGGCTGTCGGTACTGAATGATGCAAGTCACTACTATTTCACAGCCTCAGCCCAAGCCGAGATAGGCCGCGAATTTTCAACCATGCTCAGTGCTGCACAAGAGCCTCTGCCAGACTGAGCAAAGTATCGGTATCGGAGGCGTGGAGGTTGCCTCGGAGTGTCACTACAGGCTCGGCAAGCTTCATATCTTTCATCTTCGACACCACTTCCGCCATCTGCCTGGCAGCAACCGGAGCCCACGAACCGTTTTCGATGAGCCCTACCATGCGACCTTTGAAGTTTTTTGCCGAAAGATGATGCAGGAATTTGTCCATCGCAGGGAAGAGTCCACCCTCGTAGGTCACGCAGCAAAGCACAAGTTTGTCGAGCCGGAAAGCTTCAGCCACAGCCAACGACACATCGTGACGGCAAAGGTCCATAAGCACCACCTCGCGCTCTCCCTTGTTCTCAAGCATAGCCGCCAACATACGGGCAGCCCGTGCCGTAGCACCGTAGACTGAAGCATAAGCAATTAACGTCCCTTCGGTTTCCGGCTCCCAGCGGCTCCATTTGTCGTAAAGACGCCAGTAATGTTCGAGATGCTCTGAAAGCACTGGACCGTGGAGCGGAGCCACGATGCTGAATTTACAGTCCGTCAATTTCTTCATAAGAGACTGGACACTTGCACCGTATTTACCGACTATATTGCAATAATACCGCCTCGCTTCCCCATCCCATGCATCGCCCGACGACGACCGTGCGAACGATCCGAAAGCATCGGCCGAAAAGAGCACGCCATCGGTCTCGTCGAGAGTCACCATCACTTCCGGCCAATGCACCATAGGAGCTGTGAAGAAGCGCAATATGGTATGCCCAAGCGACAGCGTGTCGCCATCGCCAACCGTCACCGCACGGGCTGCGAAATCGACATCCTCGAAGAAGTTGCCAAGCATTGCCACTGCCTTGGCCGTGGCAACCACCCTGATGCCGGGATATGCTTTCAACAAAGCACCGATGCTTCCCGAATGGTCGGGCTCCACATGGTTCACTATAATATAATCCGGTGTCTTATCACCCAAAGCCAGCCCGATTTTTTCGAGCCATTCGCCACACATACGTCTGTCGACCGAATCGACTATCGCCGTTTTTTCGTCTTCTATCAGATATGAATTGTACGAAATACCGTTTGTCACGGCATACTGACCTTCAAACAGATCTATGTTATCGTCGTCGACTCCGACAAATCTTATATGTCCCGGAAGTGCTTCCATAATCGTACCTTGAATTTTTACGCCGCAAAATTACTCAATTTTTTCACGGCCCACACACTATAATTTCGTAATTTTGCAATATGATGGAAAAAGAATTACCCGACTGGGCCTACGGCATGAACTGCGCAGTGACCGTAGCCGACGCCAACTGCACCATAATCTACATGAACGAGCGTTCGCGTGCGACGTTCGCAGCCCGAGGTGGCACTGATCTGATAGGCCACAACCTCATGGACTACCACAACGACCGCTCGCGAGCAATCATAAGGCGACTCCTCGACGAAGGTGGTACGAATGCTTACACGATTGAAAAAGAAGGCGTCCGCAAGATGATTTTCCAATCGGCATGGCGCGACGCCCAAGGCAAGGTCGCCGGTCTCGTAGAGTTTTCGATGGTAATCCCTGACGATATGCCCCACTACATCCGCAAATAGCCGGAAGCGCCAACCACAAAAATAGCCTCATCCATATCCGCCGAAAGGTCTTTTAAGAAATAGAAATTCGGCGAACATACTTTTTTTCGTAATTTTGCACATTATCACCAACAACACACATATGAGCACCAACGCCGACTCCAATAATACCACACCCCGGCCAGACTTCAAATCTGATTTTGTCCGCCGCATAAAAGAAATAAAGACAACGCGATGGATACGTTTCGCGATTGTGAGCATCCTGTTTCTCGCCTGGGTTGCATGGATGGGCTCCTGGTGGCTTGCCATTTTCGAGTTACTTCTCTTCGACATATATATAACCGGCTACATACCCTTCACCTGGTGGAAAAACAGCAAATCGAAAACCACGCGCTCAGTCATGAGCTGGGTCGACGCCATTGTCTACGCCCTGATACTTGTATACTTCGTGTTTGCATTCGTAGGCCAGAACTATGTCATCCCGTCAAGTTCGCTTGAGAAAACCCTCCTCACCGGCGACTATCTTTGGGTAAACAAGATGGTCTACGGTCCGCGTGTCCCTATGACGCCCGTCCACTTTCCTCTTGTACACAACTCTCTTTACGGTTTCAAATCATACCTCGACAAACCTGCCGTTAAATACCGCCGTCTCAAAGGTCTGCGGAATGTCGAAGAAGGCGATATCGTAGTGTTCAACTTCCCGGCCGGCGACACCGTGGCCTCGAACTTCGAAGACACACCCATGTACTACGACCTCCTTGTGCGCCAATATGGCCACGAAGAAGTCAACCAGAACAAAGCACGCTTCGGCGATATCATATACCGCCCCGTAGACCGCAGGCAAAACTTCGTCAAACGTGCCGTCGGTCTCCCCGGTCAGCGCTTCGCCATAAAAGGTGACACAATATTTATCGACGGACAAGCTCGCGAATTCCCTGAGAACGTGCAGTTCAACTACATCTTCACAACTTCTCGCCCTCTCGACGACGATGATCTCAAAAAACTCGACATCATCGCCTCCGACCTCTACACATATAACCCGGGCTCTGTCGCCCGGCAGAACCTTTCGGTCTTCCTCCCGTCGACAAATCCCTCACAGACGGCCTACATGGCACCTCTCACCGCAAGCATGATCGACGCCATGAAGACCGACGGCATCCTCGTCGACCATGTCAAATTCAACGATATCGCACCATACTTCGCCGACACTTTTGTCGACATGAAGTCGATGATTTTCCCCTATGGAGCAGAAGGAGACTGGACACTTTCAGATTTCGGTGGCGAAGACGGACTTTACATCCCTCGCAAAGGCGACACCATTACCCTCGACAAAGACGCTTGGGCCAAATACCAACGTTGCATCCGCAACTACGAAGGTCATAAAGCCTACTTCGACCAGGCCTCAGGAAAGGTTATCATCGATGGAGCTCCGGCCGATACCTACACATTTGGCATGGACTACTACTTCATGATGGGCGACAACCGCGACAACTCGCAGGATTCCCGTTTCTGGGGCTTTGTGCCTGAAGACCATATCGTCGGCACACCGATGATCGTGCTCGTATCGTTCGACGCCTCGCGAGGACTCTTCGACGGCAAAATACGTTTCGACCGCATACTCAAAAGCGCCAACCCCGACAAAAAATGACCCGACCGTCATCGGCCCGGCACCAAGCCGACACTGTAGTATTGCCACCCCAGCTTTTCGGTAGCGTGGCATACTACACCATGATGGCCCGGTACCCCTCGGCTGTGATAGACACATCGTTGCGCTACGACAAACGTTTCAAATCGGTCCACCGCTACTCTATTGCCGATACCGCCGGTGTGCGTACACTCACCGTCCCCGTAAGCCGTCCGGAAGGAGGCTTCCTCTCCGGCAAACTCTCTTGGGACGATATCTCTGTAAGCGACCACGGCCGTTGGTGGGACGTGCACATCCACGCCCTCGAGACGGCATATGCACGCACTCCTTATTTCGAATTCTACATCGACCGTTTCAGGCCTCTCTTCAGCCCGGAACAGAAAACTATCACCGAGCTTGTTCTCGAAGCAGACGCCATAATACGCCGCACGCTCGGCATTGACATAGCTGTTACCACCGACATACATCCCGACAGCGTCGCCGACGACTTCAGACATACCGACTTCGCGCAACTACAGGCACCCTGTCCATATTGGCAACTGCGTGCCGACACTCTCGGCTTCCTCCCCTCACTGAGTATACTCGACCTCATATTCAACATCGGCCCCGAAGCGCCGCTATTGATTTTCAACGGCAAAAGACCCGACTTTGCCAATATAGAAGCGACATCATGAACAGCCAACGCATCCTATGGGCCGACGACGAAATCGACCTCCTCAAGCCCCACATCCTCTTTCTGCGCAACAAAGGCTACGAAATCGTGACTGCCAACAACGGCCGCGACGCTCTCGACATAGCCTCCGCAGAGCCTTTCGACCTCATCATCCTTGACGAAAACATGCCCGGCCTCACCGGCCTCGAGACCCTCGCCCTAATAAAGCAGCGCCTCCCACAGACACCCGTCATCATGATCACCAAAAGCGAGGAAGAAAACATCATGGACCAGGCCGTAGGAAGCAAAATTGCCGACTACCTCATCAAACCTGTCAACCCTAACCAAATCCTCATCGCCATAAAGAAACACCTGCACAGCGACAGACTCGTATCCGAGAAGGCCGGAAAAGACTACCGCGAGGAATTCGGTCAGCTCGGAGCACTCATCAACACTGCCGATACCATCGGCGACTGGTATGCCCTATACGACCGACTTGTATACCGCGAGATGGAACTCGCCGCTGCCGACAATGCCATGCTCGAACTCCTTGAAAACCAGAAGCGCGAGGCCGACAGCGAATTTTTCAAATGGATGCGCCGCAACTATAGTTCGTTCCTCGACACCGAAGCACCTGACGCTCCACTCATGAGTCCACACATCATACCTCGCAAAGTGTTTCCGCTCCTCGACGCCGGCGACAAAGTATTCCTCATACTCATCGACAACTTCCGCCTTGACCAATGGCGCACGATAAAGCCGCTCCTCGCCGATCATTTCACTTTCGACGAAAACCTGTACACCTCCATACTCCCGACGGCTACGCAATACGCACGCAACTCCATCTTCTCAGGTCTCATGCCGGCAAAAATCGAAAAAATGTTTCCCGACCTATGGGTCGACGAAGATTCCGACGAAGGGAAAAACATCAATGAGTCGCCCCTTATCGCCACACTATTCGAGCGATATCGCCGTAAATGCCGCTTCTCCTACAATAAAATCAACGACAGCGCCGCCGGCGAGAAACTCCTCCGCGACTTCCGCCAGCTCGCAGCAAATGATCTTAATGTCATCGTCTTCAACTTCATCGACATGCTATCCCACGCACGCACCGAGTCCAAGATGATACGCGAACTCGCAGCCACTGACGCTGCCTACCGCTCACTCACCGAGTCGTGGTTCCGCCACTCCTCGGCTCTCGAGATATTCCGCAGCATCGCAGCCAAGGGTTACAAGATAGTGCTCACCACCGACCACGGCACCATACGCGTCGACAATCCCGTCAAAGTAGTCGGTGACAAAAACACCAACACCAACCTGCGCTACAAACTCGGTAAAAATCTCGCATACAACGCCAAGCAGGTATTCGAAATCAAAGCGCCGGCGCAATTCGGCTTGCCATCGCCCAACGTTTCATCGTCGTATATATTCGCCGCCCCCGGCGACTTCTTCGCATATCCAAACAACTACAACCACTACGTACAATACTACAACGGCACATTCCAGCACGGAGGCATATCGATGGAAGAGATGCTTGTGCCAATAATAACCCTATCTCCAAAATGAAGACCATAACCATACCCTCGGCCGACGCCGTTGCCGACGCAGCCCGTCAATTCGCCGCTCTCATGGGCGACAACACTGTATTCGCATTCTATGGCGACATGGGTGCCGGAAAGACAACTTTCATCAACGCCCTTTGCAGCGTCCTCGGAGTCGACAACAGCGACACAGCATCGCCAACATTCGCACTCATAAACGAATACCGCTCCGACACAACTGCCGAACTTATCTATCACTTCGACTTCTACCGCATCGACGACCTCGACGAGGCTCTCGAACTCGGCATCGAAGACTACTTCGACTCCGGAGCCGTATGCCTGATCGAATGGCCCGAAAAAATCGCCGCCGTACTACCAGAAGACACCGTATCGGTAAAGATTACCGTCAACGACGACGATTCACGCACACTTTCCATATCTGAATAAATGGCTCCGCATATCATTTGGCTCGGCGTCTGCACAAGCACGAACGCCGAGCTCGATGCCATGCCCGATGCTCCGGCCGGTACCGTCGTTGCCGCTGTAAGCCAGACTGCCGGAAGAGGTCAGCGTGGGGCTTCGTGGGAAGCAGAGCCTGGCAAGAACCTCACATTCTCGCAACTGTTCCGTCCCAGCAACATCCATGCGGCAAGGCAATTCGAGCTATCCATGCTGATATCTCTCGCCGTTGCCGACACAATCGACCGGCTGATAGCGCATAAAGGCCTTACAACCAAAATAAAGTGGCCAAACGACATATATGTCGGCGACTCCAAAATTGCCGGTATACTCATAGAGAACAAACTAAACGGAAGCTCAATACACCGCTCAATCGCAGGCATAGGAATTAACATCAATCAGACAATATTTCTATCCGATGCACCCAACCCGGTTTCCGTAGCACAACTGACCGGCGAAGAGACACCGCTCCGCCCCCTGCTCGATGATCTCGCTGCAAGGCTCGACAAATATGTCGGCGACTACGATGGCAACGCATCAGTCCTCAAAGAAAATTACATGAAGCGCCTCTATCGTGGTGACGGCTTCCAATATCCTTTTGCAAGGCCCGACGGTACTAAATTTCACGCTTCAATTACCGGAATAGACCCCGACGGCACACTCCACCTTTCCGACGGAGGAGCTTACGCCTTCAAGGAAGTAGCCTATATCATCTGAGCTCTTACCGTGCAGGCAAGACCAACTCAAAGACGGGATATCATTTTCCCGTCTCGAGTTCGATAATATAATCTACGGCTGTAGGCTCTTCCGGCAGGTGCAAGGTAACACCGCCGTCTTTACGTTTCGTAAATTTCACAGGCTCTCCGGTATCGAAAGCCTTAGCCTTCTTCACCTTTGCCATTATAGGCACATGTATCTCGCGGCTGTCGGTCGACAGTATGTGGATATAGAGCTTGTTGCCTTTCCTCGTCGACGTGCCCCACTCCTGTGCAGGGAAGTCTCCTGCAGTCGTACCGTAGTAGGTCTCGCCATAGCGTTTCATCCACTCGCCTATGCCTCGCAGACGATCGAGAGCCTCGCTTGGCAGTGCTCCGCTTGGTTGCGGACCGATATTTAGAAGCAGGTTCGAGCCCAGGCCTTTCGCTTTCACAAGAAGATGTATCAGTTCCGGCACGCTTTTGTAGTTTTGGTCAACAATCTTGTAACCCCACATACCGTTCATCGTCTGGCACATCTCGAGAGGAAGGGCCGAAACAGCCTGTCCGGAGAGACCTGCAGTGTTTTCGCCAGGCAGATCGCGCTCGAATATCTGTATATTCTCACCCGGGAAGACCGATTGATGATGATTGTTGGCGATAAGGCACGATGGTTGCAACTCATGAATCATAGCATATTGCTTAGGCAACTGCCAATCGAATTTATCGGCATCGTAATCATGATCCCACCAACCATCAAACCATATAGCCCCTATTGGACCATAGTCAGTCAACAGCTCGCGTAGCTGCCTGTTCATGAAGTTGTAATATGCAGGCCAGTCGCGAAGAGTGGAATCACGGCCGGTAGTATGCCCCGTACGGCCGGAAGGATAGTCGGGACGCGTCCAGTCTATGTGTGAGTAATAGAGATGGAGCTTAATATCCTCCTTATGGCATTCGTCGGCAAGTTCTTTGAGGACATCGCGTTTGAATGGCGTGGCATCCACTATATTGTAGTCCGATTGCTTAGTGCCGAACATCGAAAAGCCGTCGTGGTGTCTCGATGTGAATGTGACATATTTCGCTCCGGCATCCTTGAATGCCTTCACCCACTCTGCGGCATCGAATTCGGCCGGATAAAAACCCCTTGCCGCCTTGGCGTACTCTTCGGCAGTCGGGCCATAGTTGAGATACCACTCCCCCTGGCCAAACATACTATAAATACCCCAGTGGATGAATATGCCGAAACCATTATCCGAAAATTCTTTTTGAGCACGGACTATTTCAGGCGATGGAGTGTACGTGTTGTCTGGTTCTGAGGCCGACATCTGAGCACAGCCCAACGCAGCCGTCAACAATAAGGTCGCAAGTTTTTTCATGGCACTTAAATTTTTACAAATTTAGCAGTAGTAGAGCAATTTACCAAAAAAGAATAACAAAAAAGTATCAACGTGACACTCTATTAAAACCGGGGTTTGAATATACGGGACTTTTTTTGTAACTTCGCGACATATAATATTGCTATTACAAGGAAAGAATGAAAAATAGACTTGCTATCAGCTTTGCGACGGCTGCAGTTTTGCTATGTGGCGCCGGAGCGTCGGCATCTCCTGTGTGCGAGCCCGACAACACCTCCGTAAAAATATCCGACAAGTATCTCAAAACCAAACGCCCCGACGAAAAATCGAGGTTGTTCCACTCCAAGGCCGTCGAGGCCAAAATTGCGGAGGTAAAGAAGATGCTCACCAATCCGCAGCTTGCATGGATGTTCGAGAACTGCTTCCCCAACACTATCGACACCACCGTACATTACCGCAAAGGTAAGGACGGCAAGAACGATACTTTTGTCTACACCGGCGACATCCACGCCATGTGGCTCCGCGACTCAGGTGCGCAAGTCTGGCCATACCTCCAGCTTGTCAACGAAGACCCGGAACTGAAAGCTATGGTAGAGGGTGTGATACGCCGTCAATTGAAATGCATCAACCTCGACCCATATGCCAACGCCTTCAACGACGGCCCGACAGGCGGCGACTGGCAGAGCGACATGACCGACATGATCCCCGAAGTACACGAGCGCAAGTGGGAGATTGACTCGCTATGCTATCCCCTCCGTCTCGCATACGAGTACTGGAAAGTTACTGGCGACGCGTCGATATTCGACGACGAATGGCTCGCAGCGGTCGAGAACATCTACAACACCTTCATCGACCAGCAGCGCAAGGACGATAAGGGCAAATACCGCTTCCAGCGCCGTACCGAACGCGCCCTCGACACCCTCAACAACAACGGTTGGGGTGCTCCCGTGAGTGGTTGCGGACTGATTGTTTCATCGTTCCGCCCATCCGACGATGCCACCACATTCCAGTATCTGGTTCCATCAAACTTCTTCGCTGTCACCTCCCTGCGCAAAGCCGCCGAGATACTCGAGACCGTAAACGGCACGAAAGAACTTGCCGGCAAATGCTCAGCCCTCGCGACCGAAGTCGAAGATGCATTGAAGAAATATGCCACATACAATCATCCCGAATTCGGCACCATCTATGCCTTCGAGGTCGACGGTTTCGGCAACAAGCACCTGATGGACGACGCAAATGTACCCAGCCTGCTTGCCATGCCATATCTTGGCGATGTAGCGGTAAACGACCCCATCTACCAGAACACTCGCCGCTTTGTGTGGAGCGAAAGCAACCCCTACTTCTTCAAAGGCAAGGCAGGCGAAGGCATCGGTGGCCCTCATATCGGATACGACATGGCATGGCCTATGAGCATAATGATGAAAGCCTTTACTTCAACCGACGACGAAGAGATTAAAGACTGCCTCCGCATGCTCATGGCTACAGATGCCGGCACAGGCTTCATGCACGAATCATTTAATGTCGACAACCCCGACGATTTCACCCGCGAGTGGTTTGCCTGGCAGAATACATTGTTCGGCGAACTCATTCTCAAACTTGTCAACGAAGGCAAGATCGGTCTTCTGAATTCGCTCTGATATCCGCAGACAGACTGTGAATATCCGCTCCCTCGCACAAGTCTTCACCTTAGCGGCGCTGCTCATGGGCAGCGCCGCTACATACGGTGCGTCATCCAACGGCAGCCATAGCCCTTTCGACGATGGTCGTTGGGTAAAAATCGGCGTCGACACGACCGGAGTCTATGAGTTCAGCTATGACGAGTTGCGCGCTATGGGCTTCGGCAAACCGGAAACGGTGCGCGTATTCGGCTACGGTGGAGTGCTGCCAAACGAACATAGATTCGACAGCAGCGTACCCGACGGAATTCCGGCGACACCATCGGTCCACACATCCGACAATCGTCTGGTATTCTATGCCGAAGGCAGCGTGAGAGCAAAATTTAAAAACGGCACGGCAGCAAAAGTAGATGTGACGCGCAACCCTTACGACAAGCGCGGCCACTACTTTCTGAGCGACACCAAAGCCGGCAGCGAGATGCCGCGTCAGGCATATTCAGGCGGACAACCCATCGGTTGGCACTATTGCATCGACTTGTCGGAGCGCGAAGTTCAACAAGCCGGCGACGGAGGCGGCGCCATATTCCACGGGCCGCGCATGAATGCCGGAGAAGCGGAGACCGCAAAATTTCGCATCCGCAATTTCGGCCGCGACGACGACAAGAGACCAGAAGGCATCGTGGAATGCGAAGCGGCTTTGGAAACCACAAAAAAGATCACCTTAGGGCTGCAGATCGACAACGCCGGCTCTGCAACCGCCGATATACGTTCCAGCGGAGTGACAACCGTTCCACAGCAGCTATGGGCTAAGGCCGAAGCAGGTGGCCGTTTCTACAATTCCTCATCACAGCCTCTGACCGACTGCGAAATCGAGGCGACAGTCACAATCCCGTCCAATTTCTCCGGTAATTATGCCGCCATCGACCGGATATACACCATATATCCAAGACTGAACATCCTTGAGGACGACACCCCCGAACTGATGCTCAATTATCCGGGCGCAGAGGTCGACCGCGCAATCTCTATTTCCGGAGCCGTACCCGATATCGAGATATGGGATGTCACCGACCCGGCAGCCGTACGGCGCCTCGAGACATCATACGACGCCTCCTCTCTATCGGCTCGAGCAACACTCGATGCCGGATCAGACATGCGTCGTTTAGTGGTGTTCGATCCTGCGAAACGTCACCGCAGACCCGTCTACGAAGGCGATGCCAACAAAAGCTCTCTCCATGCCGCCGCGACTCCTGAATTGCTTATAATCTCCACTCACTCTCTGCTCGAAAGTGCAGAAGAACTTGCCGCCTTACACCGAGACTACGGACAATCGGTTCAGGTAGTCGACCAGGAAGCTCTTTTCGACAGCTTTGGATCCGGCTCGCGGACCCCGGCCGCAATCCGACGCGCGGTAAAGATGTTGTATGACCGCTCTCCCGGCACACTACGCAGCGTGTTGCTCTACGGCCCGTCGGGCGACGACCCTCGCTTCATACGCAGGGCGCAGACCGACATCCTGCCGTCTTTCATATGCGAGCAAGTCAACGAATGCTGCAATTCAGCTCAGAACTATATATCCGACCAATACTTCGGGATGCTATCCGACTCCTTCGACCCACTCAACGTAGAGCGAGAGCGGATGCTCCTAACTACCGGACGATTACCGATCGAAAAAACACAAAACGCACAAGAGGTCAACGAAAAGATACGGCGCTATCTCACCCAAGGCCCGACTGCGGCGATGGGACTGCGTGTATACAAGAGCAGCGACAAACTCAACGATGCCATACACATGAAGTATGCCACCGAGGCTACGGCACAGATGCAGGCCGCCAACGAATTACTCACTGTCACACACGCCGATTTCGCCCTCTACAACAGTGCCGACGATGTAAAGGTCGAACAACCGGTGGCCCTCCTTGAGAGAGCCTTGACACGAGGCTCCGGCCTATTCTTCTACTCCGGTCACGGCGGCGCCACAAGCCTCTCCAGCACCGATTTCTACAACCTCGGACGTATCGACAAATACGAATACGATGTTCCGCCCTTAATGGTCCTGGCATCGTGCACGACCTATGCCTACGACAGACCTGAACGCAACATCGGCAGCTCCACCGTCCTTGCTCCGCGAGGTGGTTCGATAGGCACTATCGGGGCCTGTCGTGAAGTTTTCCTTGAGTATAACCGCCCGTTGAGCAACGCCATAGGCCGCGCTTACGGTGAGGCCAGGGGTGGAGCCATGACCGGCGATATACTTAAAAACGCACGCGATATCCTCGCCGACGGAGGAAGTCTTAAAGGAGATATGGCAAAGAACGTCATGTGCTTCAACTTCTGCGGCGATCCGGCATTACCCCTGCCGTTACCGCACTACGATATAGCAATCGATGACCTTTGGGACGAGAAGCTCCCGTCGGGAAAAGAAATCGAGGTACGGGCACGCATCGTAGACGCTACCGGTGCTACCGTGACCGACTTCGACGGCTCTGTATTGATCGAAGTATTCGACCAAGCCATAGTACGCGAGTCGAAAGTTCCTGCTGTGAAAGAAAAAATTGCATGCGACGACAATCTGCTTGCCGAATATGGCGCGGCCGTACATGGAGGCATAATTGCCACAACAATATATCTGCCGATGCCGGCCGAAGAATCCTCGTCGTCGCGAATTGTGATTACCGCCGACGACGGGCACTCTCGCCGCCGCGCGGCCGGAATGTTGAAAAAAGGAGGTATCGGGCAATCATCCGACTCTTCAGGCTCGCAACCACCGGTCATAACCGGATTTGGCGTCAACAGTGCCGACTTTATCGCCGACGGATATGTAAACCCCGATTTTACATTGACCGCTACAATCGACCCGTCGGAAAGCGGTCTGTCGACCGGTGTATCAGGCATACGCAACAGAGTCGCACTCTTTGCCGACGGCAAAAAAGTCGGAGGAAATATCTCGGATGCATTGCTCTACAACTCTGATGGCAGCGTAACTTTCAGGCACAGGATCAAAAACGCCGCGTTCGGACGGCACATATATGAGCTCCACGTACCAAATAATGCCGGAGCCACAGCATCGGCCACTGTAGAAATAACCGTTGGCTCCCCTGCCGAAACCGGGACACTGACAACAACATCCGGAGCCACCGTGCGCAAGGACATCGAACTCGACCTCGAAGCATCCGCCCGGCCGGTGCGTCTGATTATAGTCGATTATATAGGAAACACAGTCCTGTCCGTACCATCTCCGCTATTCCCTTACCGCTGGGACTTGAAGAAATCAGACGGTACAAGAGTTCCCGACGGCCACTACAAAGCTTGGGTGATGCTCGAGAGCCTTGATGCATATGGAGCTACACCGGCGCTTGAAATCACTGTGACAGGTGGCCTCGACGCAAGTCCGCAACCCATCAGTCCTGCAGAGTCTGCTTCAGGAGAAAAACTTGATCTCAGCAGATGCAGGGTAATAGAACCAGGTGCATATGCAGGGCGCGACATCAACGAACTCATACTCCCTGCGAACGGCAAACTCACCATAGGTGCCGGAGCATTTGCAGCAACGAAAATCCGGCACCTTGTCATAAACTGCGACGCCGAAATTGGCGAGGGAGCCTTCGCGGCTTGCCAAAATCTCGAGCAAATCACCATAGCCGGGACAGGCTCCGTCGGTGCTTACGCCTTCCGTAATTGCACACGGCTCAAAACAGCCGACATCAGCGGTGCTACATCGATCGGCGACTACTCCTTCGCCGGATGCGCCTCGCTTGGCAGCATCAAGGTTACAGGCAGTCTGACAGCGGTTGGAGCTTCGGCTTTCGAAGGGTGCATCCTCGAGAAAATAGATCTCTCCAACACATCATCGCGGACAATAGGTCCTCATGCCTTCGGCGGTAACAATCGACTCAAACATGCATCCTTACCCGGAAGTGTAGAGAAGATTGGCCGTGGAGCATTTTTCGGGTGTGTATCCCTGACCGGACTCTCTCTGCCCGTCAACTGCCGCATTTTGGACGCATATTCCCTGAAGGGTCTCCGTGCGGTAGAGACCATAAGCCTGCCCGGCAGTCTCTTGCTCATCGGAGAAGGTGCGATGGAAGGCATGACTGGCTTGAAAGAAATTGATGCGACAGCTCTTGCCGCCGTTCCGTCTCTTGAAGGCGATGTGTGGTTCGGCCTGAACTGCAGCACTATAAAACTCAAAGTCACTGCCAACACCGAAGAAGCCTTCAGTGAGGCCGACCAATGGCGCGAATTCGACATATGCCGGCAAGAAAACGGCATCGGCGATATAATAGCCGGAGCTGAAACGAAAATAAAAGGCAGGATAGAAGGCAACACCATTTATATTGAGAGCGATGGTGCCGACATACATACTATCCGGATCTACAATACCGCCGGGACGGAGCTTTACAACGCAACAGCAGGCTCGCAGCTTGCCTCGGCAGAACTTCCCGACACATCAGGCCGTTTATATCTGGCGCATGTGCTTTTTGCCGACGGCACGTCGGGAGTATTAAAAATAGCGAGATATGGGAAAGAATAAACTTAAAAAATTCAGGGAGCTCGAAGACAATCCTCTGGTGCTCCAATATCCTTTCGGCCGTCTACGCGACGAGGGATTTCCCCTGCGCGGCCGTTGGGGCGAAGGCTTTTTCGGAAACAGCAAGCCCATAGTGCTTGAGCTGGGATGCGGAAAAGGCGAGTATACCGTCGGGCTGGCCAGGCGCTATCCCGACCGCAACTTCATCGGCATCGACATCAAGGGTGCTCGTATGTGGAGCGGAGCTACCGAAGCTCAACGCGAAGGGCTCGGCAATGTGGCCTTCCTGCGGACCTCGATAGAGCTTCTCGGCAGTTTCTTTGCCCCGGGAGAAGTTTCGGAGCTGTGGATCACCTTCCCCGACCCACAGATGAAGAAAGTAAACAAACGCCTCACCGGCACACGTATGCTGCAACTCTACCGTACCGTCGTCGCCGACGGTGGCATGGTACGTCTGAAGACCGACAGCCCCTTCCTCTATACATACACTGTGATGTCGGCAGAGCATAATGGACTGGAAATCGAGGCCCGGTCGGCCGACATATACAGCGACTACCACGCCGGCGACGCACTCGTCGACATTCGCACCCACTACGAGCAGCAGTGGCTCGACCGCGGACTCACGATAAAATACCTTGCCTTCGCCCTCGGCTCTGATAATACGCTCGAAGAGCCCCCCGGTGCCGACGACATAGAATTAGACACATACCGGAGCTATTCGAGAGGCTATATACAGATGCCTCAGGACATGCCCGACGAAAATACAGACAGATAAACGAAGATACAGATATGGAAACAATGTATCCCAAGATGATACTCGACGCGCTCTCTACAGTGCGTTACCCCGGTTCAGGAAAAAGCCTCATCGAACTCGATATGGTTGCCGACGACATCCGCATCGACGGTGACTCGGTAAGTTTCACCCTAATGTTCGACAAACCCACCGACCCATTCAGGGCATCGGTGCTCAAGAGCGCAGAGGCAGCTGTCAAACTGAGAGCGCCGGGAGCCAAAGTCACTGTCAACGCTGCCGTACGCCAGGGGCGCGAGGTCGCGCCCAAACCACCGGTGTTGCCCGGCGTCAAAAACATCGTGGCTGTCTCTTCCGGCAAAGGCGGCGTAGGCAAGAGCACCGTTGCCGCCAACCTTGCTGTCGCTCTTGCTGCAGAAGGATACCGTGTAGGTATACTCGATGCCGATATTTTCGGCCCCTCACTTCCTAAGATGTTCGGCCTCGAAGGCGCTGAACTGTACATGCGTGAGGTCGACGGACGCAACCTCATCATTCCGGCAGAGGCATACGGTGTAAAAATGCTGTCGATAGGCTTCCTCATCGACCCGGGTAGCGCTGCCGTATGGCGCGGTGCGATGGCATCAAACGCCCTCAAACAACTCATCGAGCAGGGCGACTGGGGCGAGCTCGACTACTTCCTCATCGACATGCCCCCGGGCACAAGCGACATTCACCTCACCCTCGTCCAGACTCTCGGCGTGACAGGCACAGTGGTCGTCACCACGCCCCAGCAAGTGGCTTTGGCCGATGCCCGCAAAGGAATTGCCATGTTCCGCGACCCCAAGATCAACGTTCCGGTCCTGGGTCTAGTCGACAATATGGCTTGGTTTACTCCCGAGCCTCATCCCGACGAACGATACTATCTCTTCGGAAACGACAAAGACGTCGACGCGCTTGCAAACGACTACGGAGTGCCCGTTCTGGCACGGATACCGCTTGTCGCTTCAATCGGCGAACACTCCGACAGCGGACACCCCATAGCAACCGAAAACACCGCTACAGCGCTTGCCTTCATCCACCTGGCTCATGAAGTCATTGAGGCTGTCGACAAACGCAACGGCGACCTGCCTCCGACAGAAAAAGTGACGATGAAAAAATAACGTGATGACAGACGGACAGTACATATTGATATTAAACGGCCCCAACCTCAATCTGCTCGGCCGGCGCGAACCCGAAATATACGGATACGAAACCCTCGACGACATCAACGCCTGGCTCGATGTGGAGTGTGGGGTGCGCCTCCTGTTCGAGCAACGCAACGGCGAGGGCGAGCTGATCGACCTGTTGCATGACATGGGAAATGATGCCGATTGTGCCGGAATAGTTCTCAACGCAGGAGCTTACACTCACTATTCCTATGCTATTGCAGATGCTATCGCCGCCATCGCCGCCCCGGTGGTCGAAGTGCACATGAGCAATATCGCGGCACGGGAGGAGTTCAGGCGCACATCGGTAATAGCACCTGTATGTGCCGGCACTGTTGCAGGGTTCGGCAAGGCCGGATACGCCTTGGCTGTAAAAGCTATAGCAGAATATGCCCAGGAAGATTGACATCGACAAATCGGCGCTCATCATCGGCATCGACGGCAAACGTGCAGTGCTCAACAACACAGGTCTGGGCAACTACAGCCGCTATTATCTCAACATCATGTCGATGGCATATCCGTCGACAAGTTTCAGGCTCTACACACCCCGGCGTCGTGAAAACGACCGTCTCACACCATTGCTCGACAGGCCGAATATCAAAGTATACGACCCCGGTATCCGCTTCGCTCCCATGAGAGCGTGGTGGCGTACGGTCGATATGCCGATACAGCTCGCTCGCGACGGCATCTCTTTATATCACGGTCTTAGCAACGAACTACCATTGACCATCAAAGGTGTGTGCCCGAGCGTGGTGACAGTCCACGATGTGATATACCGTCGGTGTCCTGCCGACTATTCAGCCATTGACAGACAGCTATACGACTTCAAATACGGACGTTCGGCCCGTATCGCCACAAGGGTCGTTGCCATCAGCGAATGTACAAAACGCGATATCATCAACGACTACGATATCGACCCCGATAAAATCGACGTGATCTACCAAGGCGTAGACCCCATATTCTCCCTCGACATCGACACGGCAAAGAAAGCCGACGTACGAAAGCGTTACGGGCTTCCTGAGCGTTTCATCCTCGCCGTAGGCACGGTGCAACCCCGAAAGAACCAACTCCTTGCTGTCCGGGCTTTAGAGCATCTGCCAAAGGCGGTCAAACTCGTCATAGTAGGCAACATGGCCGGAAAGTACGGCGACATGGTCCGTCGTGAAATCGAACGACGCGGACTCTCCGACAGAGTATTGCATCCCAAGGTCGAATTTACCGACCTGCCTGCCGTATATGCTTGCGCAGATCTTTCGTCATACACATCGCGGTACGAAGGCTTCGGCCTCCCTGTTGTCGAATCAATCACTGCAGGAACCCCGGTTATCGCCTGCTCTGGCTCATGCCTCGAGGAAGCCGGAGGTGATGGAGCGCTATATGTCAACCCCGACGATGTCGAAGCATATGTCGAAGCTGCACGCCACCTGCTCGACGACCGTATATTTTACGACAAAACCGTAAGGCAAGGGCAACGCCATGTGCGCCGGTTCAGCGCCGATGCCTTCGCAAAATCCACTATGGCAACTTATCGGAAAGCAATAATAAGCATGATATGAAAAAAATACTTGTAGTCGGTGCCGGTGGTTTCATTGGCGGCTTTATATGTAGCGAAGCTTTGCGTCGTGGATATGCCACGTGGGCAGGTGTGCGCCCGTCGACAAGCCGGCGTTATCTCGACCTCCCCGGCATCAACATCGTGGACCTTGACTACGGCGATGCACGCGAACTTGCCAGGCAGCTGCAACAGGCAGCGCCCGAAGGCGGTTGGGACGAAATCATATATAACCTCGGAGCCACAAAAGCTCTTAATTTCGGCGACTTCAACAAGATAAATTTTGAGTATCTGCGCACATTCGCCGACACTCTGGCACGCACAGGCCTGATGCCTCGCAAATTTCTCTTCATGAGTTCTCTGAGCGCATTAGGACTGGCCGACGAGAAAAATTATACTCCGATCGACTCGTCCACCATCCCACACCCAAACACTCGCTACGGACTGTCAAAAATAAAAGCGGAGACCTATCTGGAGACTCGCCCCGATATTCCGTGGATAATATTCAGGCCTACAGGCGTCTACGGACCTCACGAAAAAGACTATCTCATGATGATCGAATGCATCGACCGTCATTTCGATTTCGGGGTAGGATACCGCAAGCAACTGCTGACTTTCATATATGTCAAAGACCTTGTTGCCGCGATGTTCGACGCACTCGCCAGCGACCGTACCATACACAAGAAATATATCATTAGCGAACCCAAGGCATACACGCAGACCGAGTTTCGCTCGATAGTGGCCGATGCCCTTGGCCGAAAAGCTGTCATTCCGGTCAAACTGCCCCTGTGGATGGCTTGGGTGGCATCGTATGTAGCAGAAAAAGTAAGCCACATTACTCTCAAGCCTTCGACGCTCAACCGCGACAAATTTAAAATAATGCGTCAGCGCAACTGGAACTGCTCCGTTGCCGATGCCGTCGCAGATTTCGGTTTCAAGTCCGAATATCCGCTCAAGAGAGGCATCGCCGAAACTGTCGAGGCATATCTGGCCGAAAAGGCGGCCAAGAAAAATAAAAAATGAAAGCGCCACGATGGGCCGCGTGGGTGGCGGTAGCCGTATGTCTGCCCATATTGGCCATGCCCTGGCTGATTTCAGAAAGTGCCCCCGGCGGCATATCCGAGACCATGCTGTGGACTTATCCATTTGCCGTTATCCTGGGGGCTTGGTGCGCATGGAAGTCGATGCCGGCACGCCCTGAAGTATATTGGATACTGATTGCAGTATTGCTGCTTGTCCACGCTTCCATGTGGGTTCTCGTAAATCCTCTTATTGTTACTGCTTTATGACCGTTGACGAATATATCGAACTCCATATCGACGCCGAACCGGCACACCTCAGACGTCTTTACAGACAGACTCATCTCGAACGCCTTTATCCCAGGATGTGCACCGACCACACCCAGGGTCGCCTCTTAGCCATGCTGACCACCATGATACGCCCTCGAAGAATTATAGAGCTGGGCACATTCACCGGATACTCCACCTTATGTATGGCTGAAGCAATGCCGGCAGAATGCATGATCGACACCGTAGAAATCGACGCCGAATATGCCGACGACATCAGGGCCACTTTCGACAACGCCGGCTACGGCGACCGTATAACCCTCCACACCGGCGACGCTCTCCAACTACTGCCTGATCTCCTGGCATCCAACACCTACGACATGGCCTTTGTCGACGCCAACAAGCGCCACTATCCTCTCTACTACGACCTCCTGCGCAAAGCCATGAAACCGGGCTCATATATCCTCATCGACAACACCTTGTGGGACAACAAAGTCACAGATACCTCAGCCCACGACCCACAGACCGAAGGCGTCAAAACTCTTAATGACATTGTCGCAGCCGACAACGGCGTAAGCAAGATAATCATCCCCGTCCGCGATGGCCTCACCGTCGTCCACATAGAAGCGTGACTCAAAAAAAATAGCTGTAAAATAATTTTTGGCAGGAGGGAACACTCACCCTCCTGCCAAAACATATTATACAGGAGCGAAGCCTCACTCTGCCATAAACGTATACGTTCCCTGGCCTACTTCAGTCACCAAATAATTCCCGTCGGCACTACGCTTCCACGAGGCTGCATCTCCACCGGCCTCTCCTTTAGATCCTGAAAGCACCGGCAACCACACCTCCGCAACAGCCCCTACTGGCACCGTCACATTAAGCGTCGACTTCGACCCGTCATAACCGATTTCCGACTTAATCAGACCGTAGGGCGATTCATACTCATAAGCCGCCATACCATCCTCTCCCCAAGGTACCGGACGGACTCGGAAACGCTTGAAACCAGGACATTCGGCAATAGGTTCTACGCCGGCAAGACGGTTATAGAGCCACATCAGACCGCCGCCGAACATCGGATGATTGTGCGAATTACCGCAGTCCCATTGCTCCCACGTCGTCGTTGCCCCATTCGCCAGCCAAAGACCATACGACGGATAATCCCTCTTCATCATCGCAGTCATAGCCACATCGTTGTGGCCCATCGACGCAAGCTGCTCAAACAGATGCCGTGTCGCAAAAATACCAGTATGCAGATGCCCTCCGTGTACCTCCATCACCTCACGGGCAAGCTCATCGCCAACTCGTCCGGCAATACTGTCGGGCATACCCATTTCAAGGGCAAACACATTCGACCCAAAATCGCCGAACGTACCCTTGTCGCTATCATAGAACTTATCTATCACCACTTTACGCACATCATCAGCCATAGCGGCATACTGCTCCGCCTCATCATCATGCCCCAGCACCAAAGCCGCCTTACCGGTATTTTCGATACACAGCCAATAAAAATAAGTATGTACAAGCTCCTGCGATGGCAATTCAAAAGGTACACACCAGTCGCCTAAATTGAGCCAGTACATCGGCTCGCCGCCCGGATTATTATCAGTCGGTTTTTGCGAGTTCATAGTCCCTTCAGGAGTCTTCCAAGTGTGCATATACCTCACCTGCTCCTTCATCGCATCATAATTCTCGGCAAGCACAGCCGTATCGCCATACTGCACAAAGTACTCCCACGGCATGATATTCATCGCCGCACCCCACGCTACTCCACCGCCACACGTCGGCTGCCACGGCGCACCGTTAGGCACATAGCCAGTCTCCACATTCTGCGCATCACGCATATCGCGCAACCATTTCCTATAGAACGCCGCGACATCAAAATTCGACATCACAGTATTCATCGCCACCTGACCGTCGCCCGTATAAGGTGCACGCTCACGGTGGGGGCAATCGCTCGCGATGCCTCCGTGCATATTATCAAGCTGGCTACGACGCCATATCGTGTTGATACTGTCGAGCAAACCGACCGACGACCGGAACTCGCCAACCGACCGTGCCTCAGTATTCACAGCCTCAGCCACTAAATTTTCAGGCCGCAGATCATCCACCCCGGCGATTTTAGCCTCCGAAAAAACAAACCACGTAAACCGCGGAGCATAATCCACCTTCCCGTCACGTCCGGCAATATACCGTTGCACACCCTGGTTGGGTGACTCCGACACATAGCTCACGTTTATTGTATCCCCGGCATTGACATCCACACCCTTCAGGCGAATCCAACCCGAAATCTCCTCAGGGAAGCGGACCGTCCATACTCCGTCATCACCCCGGTCAAGACTCACCGACGCATATCGCCCCGTCACCTTATCCGTCGGCGCAGCATGGGCACACATCCGCCCGTCGGGACGATTTCTCAGCACTGCCGGCTCCCATCCGCTATCATCGAAAGAAGCAGTTGACCAACCGTCCGACTCATAGTTCGCATCATAAATTTCACCCTCAAACGGGCTGTCGACACGTATCGCCGACTGGCAAGCCTTCCAGCTACCGTCGCTCACCACGCTCTCCCTCGTCCCGTCAGCGTACTCCACTTCCAACCGGCAGATAAAACGCGGCGTACCGAACGGCGAGTCACCGGCCCACAGCACATCATAGAAACCATTTCCAACCACAGCACCTATCGCATTCTTGCCCTCATGCAACATATCCGTCACATCATAAGCAAGATACATCACACGGTAATCCCTGAACTTATCATCTATCACAATAGGATACCGGTCAAGGTCCTTGCGCTTGGTATAATTCGTCAGATTAGGCACCAGCACATCATCGCCCACCTTATCGCCGTTGACATAAAACTCAAAGAAACCCAGACCGCTCACAAAAGCCTTCGCTTTCTTCACCGGACCCTTGACTTCAAACCCCTTGCGCAGCAAAGGCGCCGGCGTAGCATCCGCTCCCGACAATTTACGCGGCTCCTCGCCCTGCCACGGCGCACCTATCCATTCGGCCGACGTCCAGACACTGTCAGGCAGACCTACACCCCAGTGCCCCGGCTCGCTCCAGCCTTCCGAAAGGCCCTTGCCGTCAGTCACCGACACCATCCAGTAGCAATCGCCACCGGCAGCCGGTGCCTTGCCCGAATAAGGAACAAGATAACTCGCAGCCGACTCGACATCACCACTGTCCCATAGGTCATAATCGCCCGACAGCAACTTATCCATGCTCGTCGAAGCCACGATGCGGTACGACTTCTGTTCCGCGCCGCGCACCCTCTCGCTCGTCGGCTCATTAACCCACGACAACCGCGGAGCACCCATATCGAGCACCGACGGGTCGGTCATATGCTCTGCTTTCAGATTTACAGGAGCGAAATCAGCCTGCTCCCTGCAACCCATCGCACAGAGAGCCAACGCCCCTGCAAGTATTATCCGTGTTTTTTTCATAAATTAGATTTTAAGGTAATTTAAGCTATTGTGTATTAGGGATTTTAAACAAGCACCGAAAACGTGCTGCCCTACTTAATCTTTATGTCGAGCGACGGAGCTCCAAAAATCGAAGCCCTCACCTTAGTATCTGCCACCGGGCTGCCAAGTTCTATGGCCGCATCGCCGAACACCAGCATATCGCCGGTCTTCATCGTCATATGGCCCGACAGAAACTGCAAAAACTCGTCGACACGTAAGTCACTCATTTTCAGAGTGCATTCTTTTTTTAACATTTCAATCCCGACACGATCATTAACCGTCACGACAAACGACGTATCGTGCAGTGTATCAATATCATGCCACTCCCCGGGCGCTATGCAACGGTCATGAAACAGCATCGGCACACCCAACAACGCCTCGTCGCGAGGCAAAAGCAGATGCACCGCACCCACCTCGCTATAGTATTGCCTTGCAAACGATGCCTTTATATGAAACCCGAGACGACTTATCCTCACCGCCGGAGCCACAACCGACACCCATTCATCCACCTCTTCAGGCACAAAAACAGGCTCACCCGGACGCAACACCCCCGAATCAGCGCCACCTCGAGCCACAAAACGGCCTCCTTCGGTGCTCACAAGCAGAGTTTTCATTGCAGATCCCTTAGCGACAATCTGTTATACATCACCGCCAGATGAGAGTATATCGAAGTATTGGCTATCACCACACCCTCCGGAACCCGTATCCGCGACGGAGTGAAATTCCATATCGCCTTTATCCCGGCCGACGATAGCAAATCGCTCACCGACTGGGCGCTGTCAACCGGCACTGCAATAATTCCGATAACCACACCAAGCCGGTCTACAAGCTCGGCAAGCCTCTCTGGTGAGAAAATCTCCACACCATTGATCTTAGACCCTATCAACGACACATTCACATCTATACCGGCAACGATATTCAATCCATAGCGCTGCAGGCCAGAGTCAGCGATAAGAGCCGCCCCCAGACTGCCGGCGCCTACCATTATCGCATTGTGCCGGCGCCCGAAGCCAAGAAAATCGCGCAACTTATCTTCAAGTGCATCAACCTGATAGCCTATCCGCGTCTTGCCCCGTATTCCCAAAAACGAAAGATCCTTCGCGATCTGCGACGGATCCACATCAAGGGCCTCCGCTATACGTGTTGTCGATATATACTCCGTCTCGCTCTTCTTAAGAGTCGACAGATAAGCCAGATACCACGGCAGCCGCCGGAGCGTGGGCTCCGGCAGCTGTATAGTGGTAGTCGTTGTAGTCTTTTCCGTCATAACGACTGCAAAGATACGAAAATTTATCCGAAATTTCGCAAGCAATGCCCACGAAACACGCCATCTGCCTCACTCCTCCGTTGTCGGGAAAGCAGAGATACGCAGACGTGCGGCACCCATAGGGATAAGCTTGATATCATCGACGCTATCCGAACGCTTGGCATCACAGCGTGGCAACACACCAGTAAGGCCGCTCTTGTCAAAGCCCCACGACGGCACCTGACGTCCCCTTGCGCTCACCTCCAGAGGTACTCCCGACAGCGTGAAAGGCTGGTCATCGGCCGGCCACGGAAGACGCGTCACCGTAAAGCCGCTCACATCATCACCGGCCGGCACGATAAGCGAATAATTCCACGGCGAAGCCGGATAGATCTCATACGTCGGCCACTTCTCCGGGTCTGCACCCTCCTGCCACTTCGAGTCACCTATAGCCACAGCGGCCGAATTAGCCTTCTCATACCGCTCGTCGATACGCAGCGACAGCGTCAGCGGTCCATAATCCAGCGTTGCGCTGTTCTGGTTCGTCGGCCAGCGGCGCACACTCAGGTGCATCGGCAGCACAAGCTCCACACGGTCACCGTCCGACCACTCGCGCTCTATCTTGAAATACTCTCCGGCCACAGCATCGCCTGCATCGCGACCATTCACCGACACCTTCGCGTCACGCGTCCACGTAGGTATGCGGAAATACATCGGGAAGCTCGCCCCTTGCGCCATCGACACCTCGAATGTCAGCCTATCCGTAAACGGATAGCGTGTATCCTCATTTATCGTCACCTCCTCGCCGCCGGCGACACCGACAGTAGCCTTGCACGGACCGTACACCGGGAAAGCGACACCACCGTCGTTCGTTCCATACACAAGCGACTGCGTGAACGACGGCCAGCCCAACCCGTGGTTATGCTGGCAGCAACGGCTGCTGAACGGATTCATGTTCATGAACGGGCCACGGTTATCTATCCCCGGGTGATGGTTTTTCGAGTCACTCACCGCATGGTTAGGGCTTGTGATATAGCGCAAAGCCTTCAAATCAGGCATCATCGACGCCGGGAAAGAGTTGAATGCAACATCCTCCATATTCTCAGCCCACATCGGGTCGGCAGTGATGCCAAGCATCACTCCGTCGCTCAACATCTGCTCCGCGAAGCCACACGTCTCCGTTCCCTGACGAGGATCTATATACCCGATACGGGCATTCTCGTCCGCTCCGAACATTCCGCCAGGCACCTGGCCACACGTACGCCTCACAAGGTCATGTATATTATACGTCGCCTCAAGCATCGTGCTGTCGCCATCAAGCAGATACATCTCCGCTGGCTCCCTGAAGTATTGGGCGATATTCACATTATGCCAGTTCGGCAGACGCGCCGGATCGGTAAACTCCGCATTATTCCGGTGTATCTTCTCTATCAGAGGCAACACCGACGCATCACCCGTCTTGTCGTAGTACCATACCACCGACCAGATATTGTCGCCGCCGCGGCAGTTTTCCCAATAATCTTCAAGGAAAGTCTCATCGGCCTGCGCAAGCTCCCACTCGAAATATTTCTTCATGAACGGAAGCACACGCTCATCGCCCGTATATTCATACCAGTTCTGCAAAATCCACAGCATGATCATCTGAGCCCACACCTCATGCTTGCCTCCACGTATGTTATATGGCCCGAAAAAGCCATCTTCCTTCTGCGACGCCAGTGCGGCATCAATCCATATCTTCGATTCATCCAGCATTTTGTTGTCGTCCAGGAGGTATGCCAGGTGACTGTATCCGCGCAGCCAGTAAGGAACCTCCTCCCAGCCGTGGTCGCCGCCATCCTCGAGCCACGCATTATTATCCTTCGCAAGCCATGCACTGATTTCTTCAAGGTGCCCGTTGAGGCCATCTCGTTGGAGTTCACACTGCTTCTTGAGCCAACCCTCAGGCTTTATCGCCCCGGCCGGCAACTTCTTAAGCATCAGCGGACGCAACACAGCATCCCCCTGCACACCTTCCGGCGGTCGGCTCACACTCTCGCCGCTCTGCCCCGTACATCCGCACAAAGCCACTGCAGCCACTGCCGAAACCCACACAAATCTATTCAATTTCATAGTATCAGATTTAAAAGTCATTTTATAGATGCAAAAATACGAATAAGTCGAGCGCAAAACCAAATTTATTTGAGTTTTGCCGAGCATGAGTATTTAAGACCGAAGGTCAAAAATACGAATAAGTCGAGCGCAAAACAAAATTTATTTGAGTTTTTGCCGAGCGTGAGTATTTAAGACCGAAGGTCAACAATACGAATAAGTCGAGCGCAAAACAAAATTTAGGAAGAAAATGCTCCTCATTTTCACCCCACAGCATCGTGAGGAGCGCGACACTCCGCGTTGTGCCAAAGGTGTAGCACCACAAAGCGCGTGCCTCAATCAGTCTTGCAAAACAAACACTACCCCTTCTTCACCCTCAGCTTACGCATAACAAAATAAAATGCCGCAAACATTATCAGGTCTGTCACCGTCCACGACAGCGGATAAATTGCAAGCAGTTCCCCGAAAGTGCCGCCCGTAGGGAAAAAGCCAACCCACACAAGCCTCAGCACACATGTGCCGAAAATCGTTATAAGAGCCGGAGTCATCGAATACCCCACTCCGCGCATCGTCGCACCACCAAGCTCATAGTACGACGCGATAAACTGCCACGTCAGCACCACCAAGATACGCTCACATCCATACGCCAACACCTCCGCATCATCCGTAAACGGAACCATAAACGCCTCCCTCGCAAACGAGATGCCTATATTCAGCACCGCCGACACCACAACACACATCAGCAGACTCACTCGGAAAACACGGCGGATACGCTCAATATTACCTGCTCCGTAATTCTGGCTCACAAATGCCGTCGCAGTCTGTGTGAACGCCGTCATCACAAAATAACAATAGATTTCATAAGTCAGCGCCGACGCCGATCCTGCCGACGCCTTCATCCCGAAACTGTTGATAGCGCTCAAGATAAAGATATTGCTGATCGAGAACACAGTCGTCTGCAACCCGGCAGGAACACCGATACGGCACACCTTGCCGATTTCCGGCCCAACCCAACGCAGATTTCCCGGCGTCAACCTCACCGCCGATTGCTCACGCACAAGTATCACTACTATGATGGCTGCGTTGATCACATTCGACAGCACCGTACCCCACGCCACTCCATGCACACCCATCCCCATTCCGGCGACAAACAGAAAATTGAAGCCCACATTCGCAAATCCGGCCACAACAAGGCTGTAGAACGGTCGGCGCGTATCTCCCATACTTCGGAGAACAGCTGCCCCGAAGTTATACACTATCATGAAAGGCATACCCACCGCAAAAATCCTCAGATACTCTATCGCATCGTCAAGCACCTCGCCCGGCGTGCCGAGCAAACGCAGCAGCGGAGCCGCACACATCTGCGTGATCACAACCATCATCGCGCCGCAGATCAGCGACAGAAACATCGACGCACCCGTCGCAGCCGACACTCCACGGCTGTTTCGCTGACCGATATAATTGGCTATAACCACATTCACACCCACGGCAAGGCCAAGGAACATATTGATCATCAGCCCTATCACTGGCCCGTTGCTTCCTACGGCCGACAATGCGTGTGCGCCGGCAAAACGACCGGCGACAACTATATCCACCGCGTTGAACGACTGTTGCAGTATTCCGCTCGCGATAAGAGGTACCGCAAACGAAATCATCGGGCGCACCAAAGGCCCCGAGGTCATGTTGATTCTACTTGTTGCCCGGGTTGTTGTCATCGCTCTCTTTAACGCACCTCCGGCTCATTTATTGCATATGCTGCTGCATCTTCACAGATCCGTCGCAACGGCCGCATAATAAATTTTTGCACACTTTATTTTTTTTCTTAATTTTGCACTTGGAAAAAAAGCCGCCACCGGCTAAGCTAACCCATATCACTACTGATGGACTACAGCATTCTTGACTTTTTATGCCTCCTCGGCGCCGTAGGCTTGTTCCTTTACGGCATGAAAGTAATGAGCGAGGGGCTTCAGAAAGCCGCCGGCGACCGCCTGCGCAACATCCTCTCAGCAATGACGCGAAACCGCGTCGCCGGACTTCTTACCGGCTGTGCAATCACCGCGCTCATACAAAGCTCCTCTGCCTCGACCGTCATGGTCGTCAGCTTCGTAAACGCCGGCCTCATGTCGCTCGCCCAGTCAATGGCTGTGATATTCGGCGCGAACGTCGGCACCACCTTCACCGCTTGGATCATAGCACTGTTCGGATTTAAAGTCAGCATTTCGGCCTTCGTCCTGCCCCTGATTGGTTTTGCTGTCGTGCTGCTCCTCACAAACAAAAGCAAATCCAAGAATGTCGGCGAGTTCCTCATAGGCTTCTCATTCCTCTTCATGGGTCTCGACATGATCAGTGCCTATGTCCCCGACCTGCAGAGCAACCCCGAGATGTTCGCTGTCCTGCGCGACTACGCCTCAATGGGATTTCGCTCCGTCCTGATATTCTGCCTCGTAGGCCTCGTCCTCACCATGATCATACAATCTTCGGCAGCCACATTCGCCATCGTCCTGATCATGTGCAGCAAAGGATGGATCACTTTCGACCTCGCTTGCGCCGTCGTCCTCGGCAGCAACATCGGAACCACCATAACACCTATCCTCGCCTCTCTGAGCGGTAACGTCGCCGCTAAAAGAGCCTCGATGGGACACCTCCTCTTCAACCTCCTCGGCACGGTATGGTGTCTCTGCGTATTCATACCCTTCGCCGACCTCAACGCATGGATCACCGAGACCATCGGACAAGGAAACCCCGAAGAACTATATAAATACGTTTCTCACCTCGAGGCCACATCTCCCGAAATCTACAATCACCTCTTCGACAACTCCCTCCCGGCCGGACACGACGCACTCAAGTCAATTGCCAAGATGCAGATGAGCGTATCTTTCGGCCTGTCAATATTCCACACCACTTTCAACATCGTCAACGTCCTCGTAATGATTTGGCTCACTAACGTGTACGTTAAAGTTGTCGAATGGATTATACCGGCAAAGAACCGCGACGACGAAGAGTTCACTCTCAAATTCATCTCCGGTGGTATGCTCTCTGCTGCCGAGCTCAACATCGCTCAGGCCGAAAAAGAAATCGCCGTATATGCCGACCGTGTCGGGCGCATGATAAACATGGCTCAGGACCTCATCCACACAAAAGAGAAAAGCGAGGAATACAACAACCTCCTTTCACGCGTCGAGAAATACGAAGACATATCCGACCGCATGGAACTCGAGATCGCACACTATCTCAACCGATGCGCCGAAGGCAGACTTTCTAACGAAGGCAAACTCCGCATAGCTGCCATGCTCAACATTATCAGCGAAATCGAGAGTATCGCCGACAGCTGTCTCGGCATAGGCAAGATACTAAACCGCAAGATACAGAGCGGTGCCGAGTTCACCGACGAGATTTACAAGAACATCGACTCCATGTACATCTATGTCAAAGATGCTATGGCCATGATGATACAAAGCCTGCAGAACATCGAGAACGTCAGCGCAAAATCTCTAATCGACAGCTACAACAAAGAGCGTGAGATCAACAACTTCCGCAACGCCCTCCGTTCCGGAAACGTAGAGAACATCAACAACCGTCACTACGAGTACCAGGCCGGTATATACTACATGGACATTATCGGCGACCTCGAGCGCACTGGCGACTACATCATAAACGTAGTCGACACCCTGCGCGACACATTCGGCAAACAGCCGAAATAAATCTGGCAATCCTCAATGTCCTCGCCATTAATCGAATACCGCGGAGTCGAAATTCTCCGCAACGAGCACGTAGCCCTCAAAGACGTCGACTGGAAAGTCAACGCTGGAGAGCTCACATACCTCATCGGACGAGTCGGCTCAGGCAAGACATCCCTCCTCAAGACAGTCTACGCCGAAGTACCAATCGCAAAAGGTGCTGCACGCGTATTCGACTACGACCTCTCCGCAATATCCAGGCGCGACATTCCATACCTCCGTCGACGCATCGGCATAGTATTCCAGGACTTCCGCCTGCTCTACGACCGCACAGCTTGGGCAAACCTCGATTTCGTCCTGTCTGCTACCGGATGGACCGATAAAAACGAAAAAGAACAACGCATCGACGAAGTCCTCCGGCAGGTCGGTATGCAGACCAAAGCACACAAAATGCCTCACCAGCTCTCCGGCGGAGAACAACAGAGGATAGCCATCGCAAGAGCGCTGCTCAACAGCCCCGGACTCATCCTCGCCGACGAGCCAACCGGCAACCTCGACCCCGATACAGGCACACAGATCATGGCACACCTCCACGACATCGCCGCGCAGGGAACCGCAGTCGTAGTCGCCACCCACAACATCGCATTCACCCGCACCTTCCCCGGACGCACACTACGGTGCGAACGAAAACAGTTGCTCTCTTTCTGAAACAAACTCCACTTCAGAGGCGTTATATATTTCCGAACGACAATAACTAAAAATCATAACGCAATGAACGACTTCAACCAGATCATCAACGACTCAAAACCAACACTCGTCGACTTCTTCGCCACATGGTGCGGACCATGCCGTATGCAAGGCCCTATACTCGAAGAAGTAAAGAAACGCGTTGGCGACAACGCCAACATCATCAAGGTCGACATCGACCAGAACCAGACCGTAGCAGCTCAATACAACGTCCGCTCAGTCCCCACCCTCATCCTCTTCAAAGCAGGAGAACCCGTATGGCGCACCGTCGGACTACAGCAAGCCGACACCCTCGAACAAAAAATCCGCGAGCACCAATAAGAGCGCGACGCTTCGCGTCGTGCCAAAAGCACAGCAACGTCTCCGCAAAGCGGAGACTCCTTGGTTAACCGCCTATGGAGCGTAGCGACATAGGCGGCCACACTCTATCAAGAAAAAGAGCACCGCAAAGCGCGTGCCCCCCACAGCATCATTAGGAGCGCGACCCTCCGGGTCGTGCCCAAAGACCAGCATCGCCAAGTTGCCGGAGGCAACGCCTTATGGATAACGCCGGACTTCAGTCCGGTGGTTTCGGAGATACGCTTCATGACATCCTCCCCTCAGCATCGTTAGCAGCGCGACGCTCCGCCTCGTGCCAAGTACTACTTCCTCTTGAAATAATCATTATGCACCTTGATACCGAAGATTATCACCGAGCAAATCGTCGTTATCACATTCGTTATCACCAGAGGCCAGTTATTCAAGGCAAAGCCCTGCAAGACAAAAAGAATACTACCAAGCCCAAGCATACAGAAAGTAGGCATTGCAATACCATCAGTAGACCGAGTACGGATAGTAGCTATAGCCTGCGGCAGATAACCGAGCACCATACAAATACTCGCGCCATAACCTATTATATTTAACCAAAATTCAGACATATCTCAATAACTTAATTTATTAATAATCAATCCTCAAGTAACATAGGAAGAAAATGCTCCACATTTTCACCCCACAGTATCGCATCCATCACCGCCTCCGCAAAGCGGAGACTCCTTGGTTAACCGCCTATGGAGCGTAGCGACATGGGCGGCCACACACCACCCCTCGTCATGCACCGCGAAGCGCGTGCCTCCCCTCAGCATCCTTAGGAGCGCGACGCTCCGCCTCGTGCCATAAGCGCAGCATCGCCTTATAGAATACCTCCGGACCTTCAGCCCGGCGACAGCATCACCTCTGCGACACTAAACCTCTCCCAAACAAACGCCCCCATCACACGATTTGTTCACCCCTCCATATATATATAAACAAATGCAACCACCCTTCACGGGCAATTGCATCCTAACCTATGATTCACTTATAAATTTGGGTTGTTTGCTATTGTTGCATTACGGTAATTGTGCAAGAACTAATCTTTCTCTCTGTTTGTTCCGCAAAGATAAGCCGAATTATATGCAAATCCAACATCCCGTAATTAATTTTTATAAAATTTAACACAACATCCATCAACCCACACTCCCCGACACCTTCTCATCTCTCGAGCGGACAAAACTGCCGAAACTCTCATAGATATCAGCAAGAGCTATCGTCGCATTGCTTATCTGGCGGTCAAGCATCTCCACTCCCCTCGCCGTCTGCACAGTTCGTCCGAGCAAAGCATCGCCAACACCGGCAATATCGTCAAAAAGCTTCATCTGCAACTGCAAGAACTGATACGCTCCCGAAGCGCCCGGGTTAGTCATCACCTGTTGCGGCAGATGTTCTCCACGGCCTGTGATCGGTATCACACCATCTGCCTGAGCCCATCGCTGCGTTATCTCCTCCCAACCCATACCTTCCACCATCTGATCGGCCGGAAACAGCAGCACACCCTTCGCCGACGTAGCCATTATCTTATCTATCAGCACTATCAGACGATTGATCGACCGCTGCTGCTCTATCACATCCTCTACAAACGAATGCACCTCACCATCTGTAAGAGGATAAAACTTCACAACATATGGATGGCAGCCATGACCATACGGACTGTCGTACGAATCAAGAAGCGTCCCATCAGGGGCAAACCATCGGCAGCGCCAACCCATCTCAACTCCCACGCTATCATCCTGCGCCCTTTCCTGAAGATGGCCATCAAGAGTCCACACCTCCGCAACACGGCAAAAACCGGCCGACGACGGAGTGAAGAAAGAAACATCGCCACCGGGCTCTCCGAGAGTTTCTGCCGCAAACGAACCTCCGCTGTCAATTTCCGAAAAAAGACGCCGCAGATATTCGGCCCGTACTCCGGAGCCGCCGCCGAAACGATGCACAACCTCCGGGAAACTCAAATCATGCAACTGACCCACAAGATTGATATCCCACCCTCGGGGATCCTTAAACCGGTTCACGAAAAAAAGCGGCATATCCACATTGTCAACCCACACGCCATCCGACCCGAAACGCTCCTCCCTCACTATCCGCTGCACTGCCGTACCCGATATAAGAAACTCCTCCAGCAGGCGGCTGTCAAGCTCGCCAAGACTGTTCCTGACAGATATCGGGTCCGTATAGCGACCTTCTTCCAACGCTATGCTGCGGTAGCGACCCACCACAGTCTTCACCAGCTGCCTTATCAGATTATTGATCATCGGATGCTTTCCGCTCGCCGCGAGAAGTTCTCCTTCCGCCACTACACGACCTCGACCGTCTGTCACCATATCGCTCCACTGGTCGCCGTAAGTATAGCGCTTGTAGCGATTGCGACGGCTTCGCAACTCCCCGGCACTGCTCCAGGCGCGGTAAGCTTGTTTAAGTATCTCCTTTTCCATCTTCAAGCAAATATTTTAATCCGCTCTCATCGAGCACATAATACTCTTCTCCCGGATCCGTCACCACCCGGAGCGACTTCACCCTGCCGGCCGGCCACGCATACACACATCCATCAGGACCCCTCACGGCTACCGGAACCAACCCCGTCGCGGCAACATACCCGTTATATTGCTTGCCCCATACCCGTTCATAGTGTTCTGCCCCCTGCACAGGCACCGACCTCTGCCAACCCTCTCCCTCAAGAGCAAGAACACGTCGGCAATTATCTGGAACAACTATCCTCATGCCGCCTTCGCCACAGGTCTCGCTGCGGACATCCGCAATATTCTCCGGTGCCAAGCACGACTCGTCGGCCGTATCGAGAAGCCTCACATAGCGAGCCCTCAGATCCTGTTCCAACAGCCGGTCCACATCGATACCGTCCGTATACTCTATCCTGCAGTCGGCTCTCAAAGGCTCGAGGCCGGCGGCAAGCCGCCGGCGCTCAAGCATCTCCGACTTACTCAGTCTTATCTTCATCTATCCTCTGTTTACGACTGAATACCTGACTCAAACAGTCTCCGCCGACTTCTTGCCTATAACCCTCAGATGAGCACCCGGATAACGCAGCACAAGACACGACGCCTCCGTCAGCACCACTGCATCAGTATTGCGCTGTCCCGATTTACGAAGATCCAGTTTCTCGGCCTGGAAAGGCACATGCACATACTTCGTCATGTAGTTCGGGTCAAGGATAAAACCGTCATCCTCATGGCCGCACTGATCGAAAACCTCACTGTGGAGCACATACAGACTGCCGAAATTCGAGACAAACTCCTTGAATTCCACACCCCACTTCACCTTTGTCTCGCCACTGCGCACAGCCTTGCTGTATTCAAGGCGACTCAAAGCCTCCATAAGCGAACTGCCGGCGATAAGTATTTTGCGCTTCGACCCATTGTTGCCCGTAAACGCAGCACGGCACAGACCCACAAGATCGCTCTCCGACAAGCCTTCCACAGGCAACTCGTAACTACGCTCGCTCTGACCCCAGATACCGCCCGTAAGGTAAACATACTCATTCTTGTCGGGGTCGAAAAGTTTAGCCGGCGTACCAAAGATAAAATTCTTCTCCATACCCAGGCGCATGTCGATGATCGCGGCCTCCTCCTGGTCCGAGAAATTCCATCCGGCCTCCTTGTCGGCGATCTTCACAAGTGTGCTCTGCTCCACCTGCATCTTGAAAATCTGGCAATTGTTGCTCGCCTTACGGGGTAGTGCCTGAAACTGAGGCGTCTGCACATCAAGCTCCGTCGCCGCTCGGCCCATCCGCACAAGGCGCGTACCCTTAGGCAACGCCGGCATACTGATTTTCGTCTGTCCCATCGAGCTCACCACCTCGCCGTTCACTGGTGCCATCTCAACACCGCCCGACTCTGGCTTACCCACAACATAAAGCACCAGCGGACCTCCTTTCGCTCCCGACGCATCATAACCCTCTACTCCGGGTACAAGCACCGTCTCCGACACATCGAAAATATTGTCGGCATCAGTCTTCACCACATGGCTGAAAATATTCTCCGACCTCACTCGTCCCACACCGCCGGCTGCAGCCTCCGCAACACTCGCCTCGGTCTGCTTCGTGTCCACCGAGTAGTACTCTACCGTCATCGATCCGGCCCGACGGCTTTGGCCGCAGCGGCTCAGTTGGTCGATTGGCGTCGACATCGGACGGATTTTGACGATACGCTCGTCAATACTGTTTCGCAGAAGCCCCGGAGCGGCCTCGTTCATATTCTTCGTCGTAAGGGGAGTATTGGCGATATGTGTTCCTCCCGAAGCTCCATTTGTTTTCTCGTTACTCATGATTTTTTTCAATTTTAAAAGTTAGTTATTTTTCGATAATTACACCCAATCTTCCCAGAAATCCGACCTCACACACCCCAAAAACATCGGGCTGCTCACCGGTAATCCCTGGCCGGCTTCTGTTGGCATAGCTTCCGCTCCGCCCTCTTCTTCTTTTTTCACCGTTTCAACATCATTTTCGTCCATAGTTTGTTATTCTTGTTTAGACATCGACTATCATCCATCGACGTTGCAAAATTACAACCGCCGAATGCCGCTATATCCGTCTTTTTTCAACTCCGTTGATTTTTCTATCTCGACCGAATTCGCTAACTTTACGCCCAAATTCATCCGCATATGAACCGCATCACAACACTGTTCCTCATACTCGCCGCAACCATCTGCGCATCAGCTCGCACAGGAGTCAAATGGTTTGAGACCACCCACAATTTCGGAGCCTTCGACGAAGACTCTGGCCCCGTCACCGCAAACTTCACCCTCCTCAACACCGGCGACGAACCAATCCAAATTCTCGCCGCAAGAGCGTCTTGCGGTTGCACATCCCCGAAATACACTCGTAAACCGATAGCTCCGGGCGACACCACATCAATCGCCGTAACATACGACCCGGCCGGTCGACCCGGTAAGTTCACAAAATACGTCGGGGTCGAACTTTCCGGTGGCCTCGAAAGCGTCAAACTTTACGTCACAGGCACCGTCGTAGGCTCCCCCAAAAGCATACAGGCACGCTTTCCGGCCGACGCCGGCGACAACATGTCCTTAAGCCGCAGCGCCGTAATGTTCGGACAGATGAAGAAAGGAACCACCCGGACATTCAACCTCACCGCCTACAACAAATCCAAAAACGCCATCCACCCCGTCATCGGCCACATGCCTCCCTACATATCCGCCGACATCGTGCCTCAGGAAGTTCCGGCCGGCGACCAGGTCACATTCATCCTCTACTTCAACTCCACCAAATGCCCCCTCTACGGCCTCGTTGCCGACACACTCGCCATATCAACCGGCGTCGCACAGGACCAGCCATTCCTCCTCCCCGTCACAGCAATGGTTGAGGAAGACTTCTCAAAACTATCACCCAAACAATTGCACGACGCTCCCGTCGCCACCCTATCCGACAGCAACGTAGACTTCGGCAAAATCGACCGATCCACACCTCTCTCTGCCTCGGTAACGATAAAGAACACCGGAAAGAGCCGCCTGACAGTACGTCGGGTATACTCTTCCGACCCCGGAGTATCGGCCTCAATATCCAAGTCTGACATAAAACCGGGCAAAGACGCCGTAATCGACATCAAGGTAGACCCGGCAAAAATACCCGGCGACATCCTCAACTACCGCATTGCCATCATCACAAACGACCCCGTTAACCCCACTCAAACCATCCGTTTACTCGGTCAATAAGCCCTCAAAAGCAAATAATTTGTGAAAATTTCTTAAATATACAGCTTTAACTGACGCTTTTTTGTGAGGTTCGCAAAATATTACTAAATTTGCACTCGCAAAATACGCAAGGCCCATTCGTCTATCGGTTAGGACGCAAGATTTTCATTCTTGAAAGAGGCGTTCGATTCTCCTATGGGCTACTAATTAAAAACAGAATAAACGATT
>DKVO01000008.1 GCA_002491245.1 Porphyromonadaceae bacterium UBA7176 | reverse complement strand
CCCTGGTTGCACTCTACCTTGAACTCACGACGCAGACGGTCGATGATGATATCAAGATGAAGCTCACCCATACCCGAAATCACGGTTTGGCCGGTTTCTTCATTAGTCTCAACACGGAAAGTCGGGTCTTCTTCAGCAAGCTTCTGAAGGCCTACGCCAAGCTTGTCGAGGTCTTTCTGAGTCTTGGGCTCTACCGCGATACCGATAACGGGATCGGGGAACTCCATAGCTTCGAGCACGATAGGACTGTTCTCGTCACAGAGAGTATCACCGGTGCGGATATCCTTGAAACCTACACCTGCGCCGATATCGCCGCAATCGATAAGCTCTTTGGGATTCTGCTTATTAGAGTGCATCTGGAAAAGACGCGACACACGCTCTTTCTTACCAGAACGGGCATTGAGGATATATGTGCCGGCGACAACTTCACCGGAGTAAACGCGGAAGAATGTCAGACGACCAACATAGGGGTCGGTGGCAATCTTGAACGCGAGAGCACACATGGGAGCTTCGCTCGACGGCTCACGGGTAACGACTTCGTCGGGGCTATCGGGCAGACGACCTTCTACCGCACCCGAATCGAGGGGGCTGGGGAGGTAAGCGCAGACAGCGTCGAGAAGACACTGAACACCTTTGTTCTTGAACGACGAACCACAGATCATGGGCACGAGGTCCATCGACAGGGTAGCCTTACGGAGAGCACGCTTGATTTCCTCAACTGTAATAGTGGAGGGATCGTCGAAATACTTGGCCATTACATCGTCGTCGTATTCGGCGATTTTCTCAAGCATCTTGTCATGCCATTCCTCAGCTTCGTCTTTGAGTGCAGCAGGAATTTCCTCTACCGTATAGTCGGCACCCATTGTCTCGTCGTGCCAGAAGATAGCCTTCATCTGGATGAGGTCGACAACGCCTTTAAAAGTCTCCTCTGCACCGATAGGAATTTGAATGGGGCAGGGATTTGCGCCGAGGACATCCTTGAGCTGACGCACTACTTCGAAGAAGTTAGCGCCAGAGCGGTCCATCTTGTTCACGTAGCCGATACGGGGCACGTTGTATTTATCGGCCTGGCGCCATACAGTCTCAGACTGAGGCTCCACACCACCAACGGCGCAGAAAGCGGCAACGGCACCGTCGAGCACACGGAGCGAACGCTCCACCTCGACAGTAAAGTCGACGTGTCCCGGGGTGTCGATAAGGTTGATTTTATATTTCTCGGTATTGTAGTTCCAGAAAGTGGTCGTAGCAGCCGAGGTGATTGTGATACCGCGCTCCTGCTCCTGCTCCATCCAGTCCATTGTAGCGGCACCGTCGTGAACCTCACCGATTTTGTGAGTCAGGCCGGTATAGAAAAGGATGCGCTCCGAAGTAGTTGTCTTACCGGCATCGATGTGAGCCATAATGCCGATATTGCGCGTATATTTGAGATGTGCGTCTGATTTAGCCATTTTGTTGTGCAAGTGATATATTCAACGGAAAATCGCTTAGAAGCGGAAGTGGGCGAAAGCACGGTTGGCCTCGGCCATTTTATGCATATCCTCCTTGCGTTTGAACGCACCACCCTGATTGTTGAAAGCGTCAACTATTTCGGCAGCGAGTTTGTCGGCCATAGTCTTACCGCCACGTTTACGGGCGTAGGATATAAGATTTTTCATTGATATAGACTCCTTGCGGTCGGCACGGATTTCGGTAGGAACCTGAAATGTTGCACCACCCACACGGCGGCTCTTCACTTCGACTTGCGGAGTTACATTTTCGAGAGCCTTTTTCCAGATATCGAGAGCGCCAAGCTCTTCGTTGGGGAGTTTAGACTTCACAGTCTCGAGGGCGGAATAGAAGATTGTAAACGCAGTATTCTTCTTGCCGTCGAACATCAGGTGATTGACAAATTTTGTCACACGGACGTCGCCGTAAACGGGATCGGGAAGGATGAGCCGTTTTTTAGGTTTTGACTTTCTCATTTTAGAGTGTCTGTGTTGATGTTTTTGATTGCTTGGTTGCTTGCTTCGTCATTCTTCAGCCGCGTCCGCTGACGTCGGGCTTACTCAACCATAAGATAGCTGCAAGAAATGCAAAAACGAGTTAATAAAAAGTTTACTCGGGTGCTATAAGATAACTTCACCCGTCATACATGATGACGAATTACTTCTTGGCAGCACCGGCCTTGGGTCGCTTGGCTCCGTATTTGGAGCGACGCTGTGTGCGGTCTTTGACACCTGCGGTATCGAGGGTGCCACGGACGATGTGGTAACGTACACCAGGAAGATCCTTAACACGACCACCACGCACGAGTACGATAGAGTGCTCCTGCAGGTTGTGGCCTTCACCGGGGATATAGGAGTTGACTTCCTTTCCGTTGGTGAGACGGACACGCGCTACTTTACGCATTGCCGAGTTAGGTTTCTTGGGGGTGGTGGTGTACACACGCACACACACGCCGCGGCGCTGGGGGCAGCTGTCAAGAGCAGGGCTCTTGCTCTTGTCCACCAAAGCCACGCGTCCTTTGCGTACTAATTGCTGAATAGTTGGCATCTTAGTTTGTTTGTGTTATTACTTATAATCTTTTGTTCGTTTTCTCGTTTTTGTGTGTCAAAAAGAATATTTGCACATATCACACAGACCGCCCATTGCATTAATTCTTAGCGAATTAGCAATGCGGCGGCGCTGAAGCGCTCTTTTCAACGGCGCAAAGTTAGTGATTATCTGCGTAACTACCAAACTTTTAGAGCACAAAAATTTCGTCAATTTTTAAAGTCAAATTTTAGAGTTGCTTCCAAGGCGGAGACAAAACAGACCGGAGCCACCATCACCATTCATGGTCTCCCTTATCATGACCACATGTGCAACGAAAAATTTATCTTAGAAATTTATGCATCACAAAATAATTATGGAAGCAGACTGCATATTAGTTGCAGTCTGCTTCCATAATATCTGTTTAATGCTATCTGAAGAAACTACCCTACTCCTTGACGATGTAGTCGACGCAGGCGCGAGCGGCCATAAACGGTTTGATTATCGCCACGCAATCGAGATGGAGCGGATGGGCCGCATAGACGGCAAGATCCTCATAGTCGCGGCACTCGGCAGTAAGTGCAAGTGTCCAGTTGCCTGCGTCGGGACCGTCGTTGACACCGACTTCAGCCGATACGAGTTGCTCTATACGGCCAGGCAGAGCCTCTATAGCCTCTTTAAATTTACATGCAGCCTCTCCGGCACCCGGACCTTCGAGACGGAACATTACAATATGCTTTATCATTTTGACTTAATATTAAGCTGATGTTATTTGGCGTATAGTTTCTCCCTCATCTCGGCCACACGTGGATCGGCGATATAGTCGTCGTACTCGGTGAGCTTGTCGATTATGCCGCCGGGAGTGAGCTCGATTATGCGGTTGCAGACGGTCTGTATAAATTCGTGGTCGTGCGAGGCCATGAGTATCACACCTTTGAAACTCTTGAGCGTGTTGTTGAACGCCTGGATTGACTCGAGGTCGAGGTGGTTGGTGGGCGAGTCGAGTATCATGGTGTTGGCGTTGCGGAGCATCATGCGAGCAATCATGCAACGCATTTTCTCGCCACCGGACAGAACCGATGCTTTCTTGAGCACATCTTCGCCGGAGAAGAGCATCTTGCCGAGGAAACCTTTGAGGTATATCTCCGACGAGTCGTCGCTGAACTGCGACAGCCAGTCGACGAGGTTGTAGTCAGTATTGAAAAATGCCGAATTATCGAGCGGCAGATAAGCGGTTGTGATAGTCTGTCCCCAGTCGAAGGAGCCTTCGTCGGGCTTGCGGTTGCCCGAAATAATCTCAAAAAGCGCAGTCATGGCACGGGGGTCATGGCTCAGGAAGGCAACCTTGTCGCCCTTCTCTATCTGGAAATTTACGTCGCGGAAGAGCACTTCGCCGTCGACCGACGCCGTAAGACCTTTAACCTCAAGTATCTTGTTACCGACCTCGCGCTCGGGGGTGAAGATAATTCCCGGATATCGACGCAACGAAGGCTGTATCTCCTCAATATTAAGTTTCTCGAGCATCTTCTTGCGCGATGTGGTCTGCTTGCTCTTTGCCACATTTGCGCTGAAACGGCGTATGAATTCGAGCAACTCGGCCCGTTTCTCCTCGGCTTTCTTGTTGGCCTGCTGCTGCTGACGCAGGGCAAGTTGCGAGCTCTCGTACCAATACGAATAGTTACCTGCAAAGAGTTGCAGACGGTTGTAGTCAATATCGAGGGTATGCGTACACACAGAGTCGAGGAAGTGGCGGTCGTGCGACACGACAAGGACTGTATTCTCGAAATTCGACAGATAGTTTTCGAGCCAGGCCACTGTGTCGAGGTCAAGGTCGTTGGTAGGTTCGTCGAGAAGAAGATTGTCGGGATTGCCAAAAAGAGCCTTTGCCAGGAGGACGCGGACCTTCTCGTTGGCGCTGACGTCGCGCATCAACATGCCATGACGGTCTTCTTTAATGCCAAGGCCACTGAGCAGGGCTGCAGCATCGCTCTCGGCATTCCAGCCCTCGAGCTCGGCGAAACGTTCTTCGAGCTCGGCCGCACGCACACCGTCGGCATCGCTGAAGTCGGGTTTGGCATACAGCGCGTCTTTCTCCTGCATAATATCCCACAGGACGGTGTGACCGCGGAGGACGGTTTCGAGCACAGTGCAGTCGTCGAATTTAAAATGGTCCTGCTCGAGGACGCTCATACGCTCGCCAGGACCTTGGGAAATTGAGCCGGCCGTCGGAGCCAGCTGACCCGAGAGCATACGCATGAGGGTTGACTTGCCGGCGCCGTTCGCGCCTATGATGCCATAGCAATTGCCGGGCGTGAATTTGAGGTTGACATCCTGAAAGAGGGGCTTTTTGCCGAACTGGATGCCAAGGTTTGTAACTGTAATCATTTATTATTCGGTGGAAAACAACTGCAAAGTTACAAAAAAATTCGACACGTGGCGACTGACAAAGTGGCAGTCAACTTTTTTGGCACGTGATTTGTTTATCTGATAGCGTGACAAAACGAAAATAAAAACATAAAAAATATATAAACACATACCATTATGGGAAAAATTATCGGCATCGATCTTGGAACTACCAATTCCTGCGTTGCAGTACTTGAAGGCAACACTCCCGAAGTAATACCTAATAGCGAAGGCCACCGCACCACCCCGTCGGTGGTAGCATTTGTCGACGGCGGCGAACGCAAAGTGGGCGACCCGGCCAAACGTCAGGCTGTGACAAACCCCACACGTACCATCTATTCTATCAAACGTTTCATGGGCGAGACCTACGACCAGGTGCAGAATGAAATCGCCCGAGTACCTTATAAAGTCGTACGCGGCGCCAACAACACTCCGCGCATCGACATCGACGGCCGCGAATATTCGCCCCAAGAAATTTCGGCGATGATCCTCCAGAAGATGAAGAAAACGGCAGAGGACTATCTCGGTCAGGCCGTGACCGAAGCTGTCATCACAGTACCGGCCTACTTCAACGACTCTCAGCGCCAGGCCACCAAGGAAGCCGGTGAAATTGCCGGTCTGACTGTACGCCGTATCGTGAACGAACCTACAGCAGCAGCCCTTGCCTATGGTCTTGACAAGGCCGACAAGGACATGAAGATCGCTGTATTCGACCTCGGTGGCGGTACATTCGATATCTCTATCCTCGAGCTTGGTGACGGCGTCTTCGAAGTGAAATCGACCAACGGTGACACCCACCTCGGTGGTGATGACTTCGACCATGTGATCATCGACTACCTTGCCGACACCTTCCTCGAAAAAGAAGGCATCGACCTGCGCAAGGATGCTATGGCCCTCCAGCGCCTCAAAGACGCTGCCGAGAAAGCTAAAATCGAGCTTTCGAGCGCCACATCGACCGAAATCAACCTTCCCTATATCACAGCCGACGCTACTGGCCCCAAACACTTGCAGCTGACGCTCACACGCGCCAAATTCGAACAGCTTGCCGACAAACTCATCCACGCTACCATCAAGCCGTGTGAAGAAGCACTCCGCGACGCCGGCCTCAAGGCATCGGATATCGACGAGGTTATCCTCGTGGGCGGTTCGACCCGTATTCCTGCAATTCAGGAAGAAGTGCAGAAATTCTTCGGCAAGGCTCCGTCGAAGGGTGTCAACCCCGACGAAGTTGTAGCCATCGGTGCCGCTATCCAGGGCGGTGTGCTCTCAGGCGATGTGAAAGACGTGCTTCTTCTCGACGTTGTTCCTCTGAGTGTGGGTATCGAGACCCTCGGTGGCGTGATGACCAAGCTCATCGAAGCCAACACAACCATACCTACCCGAAAGAGCGAAACATTCTCGACTGCCGCCGACAACCAGCCCTCGGTTGAGATCAACGTCCTCCAGGGTGAGCGCCCGATGGCCAAGGACGACAAACTCCTCGGCAAATTCCACCTCGATGGCATCGCTCCGGCACCCCGTGGTATCCCCCAGATTGAGGTGACATTCGAAATCGACGCCAACGGTATCCTCAATGTATCGGCCAAGGATAAGGCTACAGGAAAGGAACAGAGCATACGTATCGAAGCATCGAGCGGCCTTACCGACGCCGAAATCAAGCGAATGAAAGACGAGGCTGCTGCCAACGCTGAGGCTGACGCTCGCGAGAAAGAGCGCGTAGACAAGCTCAATCAGGCTGAGGCAATCATCCACCAGACAGAGAAGCAGCTCGGCGAACTCGGCGACAAGATACCTGCAGACAAACGCTCTGCAATCGAAGGTGCGGTAGCCAAACTGAAAGAGGCTCACAAAAACGCAGACCTCGCAGGCATCGACGCTGCAATCAAGGATATCGAGGCAACTTTCGGCGCAGCCCAGCAAGACATCCTCAATGCTCAGGCCCAGGCTCAGCAGGCCCAGCAGCAGGCAGGTGCACAGGGTGGCTACACCAACCCCGGCAATCAGGGAGGCAACCCCGATGACCATGTGACCGACGTAGACTTCGAGGAAGTGAAGTAAGATACCTTAGTATAACTAAATCCATATAAGAAGGGTTGCAGTCCTTGCGATTGCAACCCTTTTCATATGGATTATTCTTTAACATAGTCTAAGCAGGCATAAAACCCCTCTGAAATATTTTGAGCAATCTTCTTTTTGATATATTCAAAACAGTTGCTATATTTGCGAAAACTTTTGAGTATGATTAAAACAATAGAGAATATCCCGAGACCAAAATACCTTGATAAGATTTTGAGATATGAAGGAAAAGGTATGATAAAGGTGCTCACAGGGCAACGCCGCGTTGGGAAGAGCTGTATATTAAATTCCGTTGAGGCGAAACTCCGGCAGTCATCCCCAACTGCCAATTTCATTCGCATCAATCTCGAAGATTTTGCTTTTTCTCATATCAAAAGTGCGTCAGATTTAAATGAGGAAGTTGTCAGGTATCTGTCAGATTCATCCATGAACTATATATTCATTGATGAAATTCAGGAGATTGAGGATTTTGACAAGGTTATCCGTTCACTATGTCTCGATGCACGAAACGACATCTATGTCACAGGAAGCAACTCGTCAATGTTGTCTTCCGAAATCGCCTCGCGGCTTGCCGGACGAAGCATGGAGATTAGAGTGCACCCTCTTTGTTACGATGAATTTCTTCTGTTTCATTCACTTGAAGATTCAGATGAGAGCATAGACCTGTATCTGCAATTTGGAGGAATGCCATATTTGAGAAATCTCCCCCAACGTGAGACCTGGAATGAATATCTCACCGGAATTACCGACGCCTTGGTTTACCGCGACATCGTAAGCCGACATTCCATCCGCAACAATGATTTCCTACAAAGGTTACTGCTTTTCTTAGCAGATAATACCGGACAGATTTTTACGGCAAAACGCATAGCCGACTATCTAAAGTCACAACGTGTATCGGGAACTGTAAACAGCGTTCAGGCATACGCTGATTATATATGTGACGCATATATTACCAATAAGGTGCGTAGATGGGATATTGAGGGTAAGAAATTCTTTGAGATAGGTGAAAAATATTATTTCGAGGATATCGGAATACGCAATTCAATCATAGGCTATCGGCCAATGGACATAGGAGCCATTCTTGAGAATGCCGTTTACAACAAACTGTCAGCCGACGGCTACGAAATCAATGTAGGTATGCTTCAAAAAAACAAAGAAATTGATTTTGTAGCTGAAAGAGAAGGGGAGCGTAAATACATTCAAGTTGCGGTTAATGTCTATGACAGAGCTACGGCTGAGCGCGAGTTTGGCAATCTCGAATCAATTGGCGACAATTATGAAAAGTTGGTCATAACACTACGTGATTCGGCGCCAAACACCCAAAACGGCATAAAAATGCTCTCTCTCCGCGACTTCTTGAATATGCCTTAACCTATGCAAACAGATATTATTGATTTAACTTGATAACAATAGATCTTAAAGTTGCCATATTTGGAACATGTGAGCGTAATACTCTATTAACCAGTACTCTCTATTTTCGAGGAAGTGAAGTAAGATAACTAAATTTGATAATCTATCTAAAAAGGGTTGCAATCCTTGCGATTGCGGCCCTTTTTAGATAGATTGTTCTTTATTTTGACTGATGAATGTCGGCTTTCATTATATTGGGGACGATTTTTAATCAAAGATAATAAGTAAGTAGTGAAAATTAG
>DKVO01000031.1 GCA_002491245.1 Porphyromonadaceae bacterium UBA7176 | reverse complement strand
CAAGATTTTCATTCTTGAAAGAGCAGTTCGATTCTGCTATGGGCTACCCATTCGGCTCTAACCGGCTTCCGGTTAGAGCCTTAACTTTTAATAATTACCTCATATTGACTGGAGGATACCTAACTACCGACGATGATTAAAAATCTACTTTTCGACCTCGGAGGCGTGATCATCGACATCGAACGTCAGAATTGCGTCGACGCGTTCAGTTCTCTCGGACTTCAGAACCCCGGCTCTTACTTCGGCGACTACGCCCAGACAGGTATTTTCAAGCAAATTGAAGACGGCTCAATAAACGTCGACACATTCCATCGGGAACTCCACAAAGTTCTGCCCGACAACGTTTCCGACTATCAGATCGACAACGCATTCCAGAAATTTATTACCGGCATACCTGTCGCAAGGCTGCAGGCGCTGCGAAAATTGAGGTGCGACGGATACGGCATTTTCGTCCTCTCAAACACCAACCCGATAATGTGGCGTGGCATCATCGCAAACGAATTCGGCAAAGAAGGCCTTCGACGCGAAGACTACTTCGACGGAATAGTAACCTCTTTCGACGCCAAAGCCCTCAAACCCGACCCGGCGATTTTTGAATACGCTATCGAAAACCTCGCCATCGATCCGGCCGAGACTCTCTTCTTCGACGATTCAGCATCAAACGTCGAAGCTGCCAAAGCCCTCGGGTTCAATGCCGTCCACGTCGTACCCGGCACCGAATTTACCGACTATCTGCCACTGAAATAATGGCTTCCGTCGCGGCAATAGGTATGTTCGACGGCGTCCACCTTGGCCATAAAGCCATCCTCGACGCTCTCGCAGCCCAGGCTCAACGCTCGGGCCACACACCTCTCGCACTGACCTTCGGCCGGCATCCGCTGACCACTCTCTCTGGCAACGGCCCGAGGCTGATCTCATCCCTGCCGCAGAAACTCGAACTCATCTCACAATACGCCACACCGGTAGTCCTCGACTTCTCCAAAGCCGACTTCGCACTCACCGCCTCGCAATTTCTCGAAAAAATACACAATCTCTACGGCGTCGAGGCCCTCGTCATGGGCTACAGCAACCATATCGGCAGCGACCGACGCGACGCCGGATGGATTAAGACCAACACCTCATTCGGAGTAATCCTCGTCAAAGCCATCGCCTCAGGCAACTCAACTCCAGCAAGCTCGCTGATACGTGCCGAAATCGAGGCCGGCGACATCCAATCGGCCATCACCCTCCTCGGCCACAGCTTCACAGTAAGAGGCACAGTGGTCAGAGGCAACCAGATCGGCCGCACCATAGGCTTCCCCACAGCCAACATATCGCCCCTTGAGCCATCCCAACTCCTGCCGCCCGACGGCGCATATGCCGTCGACATCCATATCGACGGCACCACCATGCGCGGAATGGCCAACACCGGTCACCGCCCCACCCTCAACGACGGACGCGACAAAACGCTCGAAGTCAACATTTTCGATTTCGACAGCGACATCTACGGCCAGACCATCGACATATCATTTCTCCGTCGGCTCCGCCCCGAAACTGCCTTTTCCTCCCTCGACGCTCTCAAAACCCAGCTCCACCTCGACAGACAGAACGCAAAATCTATCTGACACACATCATATCGACAAATTTATCGCTATCTTTGCACAAATCAGAAACCTAAAAAACAACGATGAAATATATTCCACGCATTCTGGCCGCAATTACAATCCTTGCCTCTGCTTCATGTTCAAACGATAACTCGAATAAACAACAGGATACCCCCATCGCAAAAAACGAGACATACACCAACCCCGTAATCGAATACGACGCCCCCGACCCATCCGTAATTTTGGCCGACGACGGCTACTACTACCTCTACTCCACAGGACATGGATACTCCATATTCCGCTCCAAGAACCTCGTCGACTGGGACCGCGTAGGCTCTGTGTTCAACGACGAAACCTGGCCGGCTGCAGTCCGCAACAACCGCAAAGGCGACCTTTGGGCTCCCGAAATACGACGCATAGCCGGTAAATACGTCATTTTCTACACATTATGGTTCGGAGATGTCAAATACAGCCTCATCGGCTACGCCACCGCCGACTCCCCTCAAGGTCCGTTCACCGACAAAGGCATATTGATCGACAGCCAAGAGATAGGTGTAGAACAATCAATCGACCAATTCTACTTCGAAGATGAAGGCCAACCCTGGATCTTCTGGGGTAGTTTCAGAAACCTCTATGCCATGCAGCTCGACGTTACCGACGACGCCGTAATCACTCCGAAACCTGAGACCAAACAACTCTTTGCCGGCACGGCATTCGAAGGCACGACAATACACAAACACAACGGTTGGTACTACTTCATCGCTTCGACAGGCGACTTCTCCGGCGGCACAAACAGCACATACCGTACTGTCATGGCCCGTTCGAAAAACCTCCTCGGCCCGTACCTCGATAAAAACGGACAGAACATCCTCGACAACGGATTCTCTCTCCTGCTCGACAAGAGCGACAATTTCTCCGGTCCCGGCCACAACTCCAACTTGATTGAAGACGCCGAAGGCCGCACATGGATGCTCTACCATGCCTACGACAATTCGAGGCCCGACGCCGGACGCCTCGGCATGCTCGATGAAATCATATGGGACGACAACGGTTGGCCCCTCATCGCCGGCGGACGCCCTTCGAACGTCGCCAAACGCCCCTCAACGACGTCAAAATGACAATCCGAGAGTTTGAAGCATATTTCAGACAACTTTATTTGCCATTAGGCATGTACGCACTCCGCATCGTTGATAATACCAGCGATGCGGAAGATATTGTGGAAGAAACTTTCATGAAGGCTTGGCAGGCCATCTCATCCGGCACTGAAATCGGACACTTCAAATCCTACATGTACCGATGTGTCAGGAATGAATGCGTGAGCTTCCTTCGCGGAAAGAAAGAAATGGAACCCATCGATTCCATCCCTGAAATCTCTGAAGAGGTCATGGACACCTCTTTCAGAGACGCAAGGATATGGAAAGCCATCGATGAACTTCCTGAGAAATGCCGCGAGATATTTCTCATGAGCAAGCGCGACGGGCTCTCCAATGCAGAAATCGCCGAAGAGCTGAATATATCTGTAAAGACAGTCAAAAATCAGATTACCAAGGCATTTACCCGGCTGCGCGAGTCGCTGTCGACCGGACACAAGCCTTTCTTCCTTCCTTTTTTGTAAAATTTCTTCTGAACAGATAGGACCTCTCCGGCATAATAGCGTCTTAAAGACAGAAACAATCAATATCGACGCTATGACACGCACAATCACAACATTTCTTATGCTCGCCTTAGCCCTGGTCGCCTTTGGTCGCCAGCCGGAGCAAGGCTACCGTGGCTTCATCGACTGGAGCAACAGCTATCGCACAACTGCAAACTTTACCGGCTTTCCCCGTATATCGTCATACTATACCGGTATCTCGACATCCCACGGCTATCAGTTCAATCCGGTCCTATTCGTCGGTGCCGGTCTTGATTTTGAACATTGCTCAAAGATCGACAGCAATATCCTCGCTCTTTATGCTCACGGACGCACTGACTTCAAGTTTGGCAAGTTCACTCCTTTTGCCGATGCCCGGTTAGGCTACAACTTTGTCAGTGGAGGTGGAGTCTATTTTTCGCCATCTATCGGCTACCGTTTCAACTGGGGTCGCAAGATGGGTGTCAACGTTTCCGTCGGCTACACCTTGCAAGGATACCGTGCCGACGTTTACGAGATCCTCAACTACGATCAGGGGCAAAACCAAGGCGGATGGGGTATCGGCAATAAGATCGGCACACGCCACGGCACTGCATCGTTTTTCTCGTTCCGTCTCGGCATCGACTTCTAACACGATCGGCATATGGACAATAGCTTAGAGACACAGGACATACAATTCATAACCAAGCATTATCGTAAAGGGTGTTTTAATGTCAACAAAGGCTGGAAGCGCCTCTCGCTTGCCCGGCCTTCATGGTGGCGAAGCTATCGTGTTGCAGCCGCAATAGGCGGTTTGGTGATCCTTTCTGCTACTGCAACTGTCATATATCACCAGTACGAACTGAAAAATACTCCGGTAGAGACAGTACAGGAGAATGCCAGAGCTACTGAAGAGGTAAAAGTCATTGACTTTGAGGACACACCTCTGCCTACGGTCATTTCCAAGATAAAGGAAGTGTATGGCGTTGAGGTGGTGAATATTCCGGATAATGCCGATGGCTACCACCTGTCCCTGCACTACGAGGGCAACGCAGTCGACCTTGTGGCGACAATCAACGATATCCTTGAAACCCAGATGGAAGTTGAGGAATGAAGCGTATCTTGTCATTGCTTATCGCAATAAGCTACTGTATCTCTATCGCGACAGCACAGAATGTCACTATCCGTGCAATCAACCGGCCAGCCGCCACCGTCTTCCGATCCATCATGGAGCAGACAGGCAAGAATTTCGTATATTCTTCCGAGTTGCTCGAAGATATCACAGTGACAGTCAGGGCTGAGAACAGGCCATTGAAGCAAGTCCTGTCCGAAATGTTTTCCGGGACATCCATCGAGTACAAAATCAAGGGCAACAATATTGTCTTGAAGCGTAAGAAGAAGGCCGACAGACCCAAAAAGGGCAGTTCTACAGCAACCCCTGTTCCCGACACTAAAACATACAGTACAACTGTCAAACCGACTATGCTCGAGGAGGTGGTAGTCGTATCCCGTCTTGGTGGCCCACAGGTGGAGACCACAGAAATAGGCGCGAAAAAGATTACCGCAGACGAGGTGAGGAATACCCCGGTACTCTTCGGAGAGTCTGATGTGATCAAGGCATTGCAGACCCAACCGGGAGTTGCCGAAGGCACAGAGGGCTTTGGAAGTATGTATGTGCATGGGGGCAACTCAGATGAGAACCTGTATATGCTCGACAACATACCTCTTTATCAAGTCAATCATTTCGCAGGACTTTTCTCGGCGTTCAACACCGATATCATCCGGTACATCGACTTCTTCAAGTCTTCAATCCCAGCCAAATACGACGGCCGCCTGTCTTCCTTCATGGACGCGCGGATGCAGAACGGCAATCGAGAAGGCCATCATGGATCCGCCCGGCTGGGGCTGATCTCAGGAGCATTCAACATATCGGGGCCAATCGGAGAACGGACCACCTATCTCGTTGGTCTGCGCCGCTCCTGGTTTGACGTGCTGACCATCCCATTCATAGCTATAGCCAACTCCCAGAACGAGGATGAGAAACTGCGCTTCAACTACTATTTCATGGACCTCAACGCCCGAGTGCAGCACCAGTTCTCAACAAAAGCCACAGCCTTTGTAAGTTTCTATTTTGGCGACGACAACATGAAGACAGGGACCGAAGACAATGGTTACGACAAGCCCGATCATTTCGGCTCATTCTTTGACGACCGTTTTGACATGCACTGGGGCAACATGCTCGCACAGGCAGGTCTCAACTACCGTTTAAAGGACAACCTTTCATCAGAGTTCACGGCAGCCTACACTCGGTTCTTCTCCGGCATGAAGCAGGACGAGATAAACCGGGAAAAATCATCCGATCAGATAGACAAATCGCGAATTGTCCTCAAAACCGACAACAATATCAACGACTGGATATTCCGAGGAGACTTTGATTGGCGACCGGACGACAACAACCGAGTCCGTTTCGGCGCCGGATACACGCGTCATTCCTTTCTTCCGGCGCGTACATCGCGCCTATACGAAGCCGGGACGACAAACCTGACAACCCGTGATTCCACATGGGCATACGGGGCTAATGAAGTCAATGCCTACATGGAAGATGACTGGAAAATCAGCGGAAAGATCAGGATGAACGCCGGTATGCATGCCTCTATGTTCAATATAAGCAGCAAGACCAGATACGGTTGGTCGCCAAGATTATCGTTAAGTTACCGCCCCGATGAGGATTGGGCCATCAAACTTGCATACGCACGCACCACCCAATACGTGCATCAGCTCAATCAAAGCTATCTTGCGCTGCCGACAGACCAATGGATACCAATAAACGGCAAGTTCAAGCCCGAGACCGCTGACAAAATATCGCTTGGCGGCTATTGGCAAACACCCGACAGAACATACTCCATATCAGCGGAAGGATATTACAAATGGATGAACAATCTGCTCGACTACCGCGACGAGTATTACTTGCGTCCGCCGCTCGACCTATGGAATGCCCAGCTGTGCAGCGGCAAAGGCTCTGCCAAGGGTATTGACATCAAGTTGGAAAAATTATTCGGCAAAGTGACAGGACACATATCCTATTCTCTTGCGTGGGCCGACCGCACATTCGCCGACAAGAACGGCGGACGCACATTTCCGGCCAAGTTCGAAAACCGTCACAAGATAAATGTGATTGTAAACTGGACAATAAACGACAAGGTACAGCTCAATGCTTCATGGACAGGACATTCAGGCAACCGTTTCACTCTGTTCAATCAGGTGTGGGACGACCCGGAATTTGGCTCCTCCGATTGGTTCGGTGCCGGAGAGTCTCCGTTGCGAACCGACATCAACAGTTATCAGTTGCCGTTCTACCATCGCCTTGACCTCAGTTGCACAGTCAAAAACAAACGCGGATACTGGACATTCGGACTCTACAACGCATATTGCCACATGAATACGGTGGCAGTAAAACGCGGAACCCGTGATATTGTCGTGTCAAAACCCGATGAATACTACGTGACCTCAGAGCCTGTCTTCAAACGCGTCAAACTACTTCCTGTCATACCCTCAATTTCATATACATGGCTATTCTGAAAAAAATATATCCATTTCTGTTCATACCGCTTCTGACATCGTGTGAAGAGGTATTCACTCCCGATATGCCCCACACTCCGGTGTTGTGTATCAATTCACTGATAACCGCAGGAGAAGCGGTTGAAGCGAAAATATCGAAGTCAAGGCTATACACCGACAGCCCGGATAAATCGGAGGTCAAAGATGCCAGTGTGAGGATCTATGCCAACGGAGAGTTGCAGCCTGACCTGTATATACCCAACGAGAGCGACCATATCAAGATTGTCGCCGAAAGCCCGACAGCCGGCAGAGCTGAGTCGGACGTGACTGTACCCAAAGCCATACCTGCCCCTGAGATTGATTGGGAAACATCAGACACGTACTATCAAGAAGATGAAAACGGAGCTTATGTCTACCTCTGTTTCAAGTTGAATGTGCGATTGACAATCAAAGACCCTAAGAATGAGAACTATTACAAGCTATCATACACCACGACTCCCGACAATGAAATTGAGACCGACGGGTATGAGATACATGTATTCTCCATCGGAGATCTCAAATATGACATGGAGCCAATCTTCTCCGAACACATAGGCATATTTGAGTCGATCATGGGTGGAGACTCCTATGGCTTCACATTCTTTACCGACCGACAGTTCAACGGTAAAAGCTATACGCTGCACCTTGTGTTTGACAACTGCAGATTCAATTACAGAAAAGATGCCATACCTGAATGCAAGGCCCATTTTACAATCAACAGCATCTCGCCATCGTACTATAACTGGGCCAACTATCTCTGGCAGCGCGACAGAGGCACTCTTGTAGAACTTGGCGATTATGGCTTCGGAGACCCCATATGGGGCTACAGCAATGTTTCGTCGGGAGCCGGTGTTGTCGCAGCACAATCGCAGTCTACCTGCACTATCGACCTGACCGATTTCATCAAAGGCTCAATAGTTCAATAAATTAGTTAAAATATTGAAAATCAAACGAAATTCATGTGGGTGTTTTGTTATTTGAGATAAAAGTATTAAATTTGCAGCAACATACTTACCCCGCTTCCCGTAAGAACAGCGCGCTCAGGGTAAGTTTTTTTCTTTTTATGGCACTTCCAAGATATAATCAACCTCAGATCTCTGTATCTGAACAAATACGTCTTCTTAAATCGGAAGGTCTTGAATTTTCCGATGAAAACAGGGCACAACACATTCTCGAAAACATCAGCCTTTTCAGAATTAAAAGTTACCTAATGCCCTTTAGAAAGGCTGGATCCCACACATTCAAGCCTGGAGTGAATTTTGATGATGCGTATTCGCTTTATAAATTTGACTCGGAACTGAGAAAGATAATTTGCTCCGAGATGGAGAAAATCGAAATTTCAATCCGAACTCAACTATCCTTAATAATGGGAGACGTGGCTGGCATATACTGGTTTGAAGACAGTTCAAATTTCAGAGATACAAATCGCCATGCCGGACTACTTGCTAATTTGGAATCTGAATTGCGCCGAAGTGACGATGATGCAATAGTTGATTTCCAACACAGATATTCAAATGCGTTTCCACCAAGTTGGATGACATTCGAAGTTAGTTCATTCGGCACACTATCCATGATGTACCGTTGTCTCAAAGCCGGTCACGCACGCAGAAAGGTTGCAAGGTTTTATGGTTTAACGGATACAGTGATGGAGTCGTGGCTACATTCGATAGTGTATGTACGCAATATCTGCGCCCATCATAGCAGATTATGGAACCGTCGGTTGAGCATCAATGCACTTGTACCCCGTCGAACACATTTGCCTTTCATAAATATTCCAACAGATACCAAACGTGTGTATTATATCATGTCAATCCTTCTGTATTTTCTTCAAGCGGTCAATCCTCAGAACACGTTTGCAGCACGTTTCAAGTCACTGCTGACAAAATATCCGAATGTAGATGTGTCTGCAATCGGATTTACGAGAGACTGGCAGAATGAAGCTCTTTGGCAATAGGCATACAACAGAGAGATCAGTCTCCTCTCCAAATTTTCGTTAAATAGCTTTGCTATTGCTCTTTTTTTCTTACCTTTGCAGATATTCTACAGCATAAAACAGACTTCTGCAAATATGGCAACCAAACCCTTCCACTATCAGGAGATGTTCCCCCTCGGCCCCGACACGACCGAGTACTATCATCTCACTTCAGATTACGTCCGCACCGAGAACTGGGGCGGCCACGAATTCCTCGTTGTTGACCCCGAGGCCCTTACAGTCCTCGCCCGTCAGGCTACGCACGACAATGCCTTCATGCTGCGCCGCGAGCACAACCTCATGGTGGCCAAGATTTTGTCGGACCCCGAAGCAAGCGAGAACGACAAGTTTGTAGCTCTCACCATGCTCCGCAATGCCGAAGTGGCCGCAAAAGGTCAGCTTCCATTCTGCCAAGACACCGGCACTGCCATCTGCCACGCTTCGAAAGGACAGAACGTATTTACCGGATGTAACGACGAAGAGAAAATATCGCACGGCGTATACCTCACCTACACCACCGATAACCTGCGCTACAGCCAGAACGCGCCTCTCACCATGTACGAAGAGGTGAACACGGGTTGCAACCTTCCGGCGCAAATCGACATCCACGCCACCGAAGGCGGTGAATACCACTTCCTTTTCGTTGCAAAAGGCGGCGGTTCGGCCAACAAGACATACCTCTACCAGGAGACCAAGGCACGCATCAACCCCGACAAACTCGTTCCTTTCCTGATCGAGAAGATGCGTTCGCTCGGCACCGCAGCCTGCCCTCCCTACCACATCGCATTCGTGATTGGCGGCACATCGGCTGAGAAAAACCTCGAGGTGGTAAAGAAAGCTTCGGTAAAATACCTCGACAATCTGCCCACCCACGGCAACGAATACGGCCATGCCTTCCGCGACATTGAGCTTGAGGCCACCCTCAAGAAAGCAGCCGAAGAGCTTGGCCTTGGCGCCCAGTTCGGCGGCAAATACTTCGCCCACGACATCCGTGTGATACGTCTGCCGCGTCATGGCGCATCATGCCCCATCGGTATGGGTGTGAGCTGCTCGGCCGACCGCAACGTAAAAGCCAAAATTGACCGCAACGGTCTGTGGATCGAGAAACTCGACTCCAACCCCGGCGAACTCATACCCGAGGAATACCGCAAGGCCGGAGAAGGCGACGTCGTAAAAATCGACCTCAACCGTCCCATGCCCGAAATCCTCGCCGAGCTGACCAAATACCCCGTATCGACACGTCTCTCGCTATCGGGTACCATCATCGTTGGCCGCGACATCGCACACGCCAAGATCAAAGAGCGCCTCGACAAAGGCGAACCCATGCCGCAATACCTCAAAGACCACCCGATCTACTACGCAGGCCCGGCCAAGACACCGGCAGGTATGCCTTCAGGCTCATTCGGCCCCACAACCGCCGGACGTATGGACCCCTACGTAGATCAGTTCCAGAGCGCAGGCGGCTCGATGGTGATGATTGCCAAAGGCAACCGCAGCCAGGTAGTGACAGACTCCTGCAAAGCACACGGAGGCTTCTATCTCGGTTCGATTGGCGGACCGGCAGCCGTGCTCGCGCAGAACTCCATCAAGAATGTCGAGCTCCTCGAATACCCCGAACTCGGCATGGAAGCCATCTGGAAAATCGAGGTCGAAGACTTCCCTGCCTTCATCCTCGTTGACGACAAGGGCAACGACTTCTTCACTCAGATTGCCGACAAGTGTAAAGCCTGCGGCATGAACAAGTAAAGGCCGACCGACGTTTTTTACCCAAGGAGGGTGTATCGAAAGCCGGAGCGGCCAGAACGACAGCCGCCGCACGGACTTGATACATCCTCCTTACCCATTATCTACCCGGATTTCGAAAAGCCCGAAACCTAAACTATCTCACAATCTATGAGAAACCATATAATAGCAATTCTTCTCATTATGAGCACCCTCTTCGGCGCATCGGGGGCAACACCGCAATTTGTCACACCCGACTTCGCCTATCCTCAGAAAGTAGCCGAAAACGCCCGTAAAAACCTCGATTCCGGCTTCAATCCCTTGCGTTGCCTTCTTGAGCTGTCGGTGGCCGAGCGCGCTATCGACCCCGACACCATTTTCACCCTCCCGGCCCTCGTGGAGAGCAACATGGACAAAGCCAAGACCGATGCCGACCGTGCGATGCTCACGGCATTCGAAGCCGAGATTTTCGCATCGATCTACAAGGCAGATTCATGGAAATACAACAAGGTTGATGCCCCACTGCTACCCTTGCCTGAAGATATATCGAAGTGGAGTGCCGAACAATTCGCACACAAGCTCAACGAGCTATACGGCAAGGCCCTGAGTCTTGCCAAAGCCGACAACCGACCGCTATCCGAATACAAGGATGCTATCGAATACGGCAAAGAGTCATTGGATTACATACCTGATATCCATAGCTTCATACTCTGCCGCAAAGTAGATAATTTTGTCAGATTTGGCAAGCTCGAAGACTCATATACCAACGCCTTGCGCGAAGATTGCGAAAAAATGGCCGCCGCTTACCCTGCTGGCTCTTATCCGGCCGTCTATTGGGCATGCCGCCAGATAGCGCTCGGCAAAAGCGACGACTTCAGCAAAGAATACATCGAGCTTTACAAAACCAACGAGGGAAAACCCGGCGCACCCTACGCCTTATCGTCAGCTCTCGACAGAGGCTTCAGAACCTATGAGCCTGAAGCGAATGCGACAGACGATGAACGCAAGGCCGAAATCGCCTCTCGAAACTCGATGATATCACTTCTCGAGAAAGCAATTGCTACCTACCCGGGCTACTATCAGATCGCCATGTTTAAGAACCGTCTCAAGAGTCTCACCGACCCGACTATGGCCTACAGCATACCGGCCATGACGTACCCCGGCTCTGAAATCGGCGTGAAAGTACGCTATGCATTCACCAAATCGGTAGGATTCGGTCTTTATAAATTATCTGACAGCGACACAAACCTCTCAGGTAGCAAAATAGCCTCCACGATGCCGTGTGTGGCAAAAAAAACGATAAGCACTACAGCAACCGACGGCTGCGACACTCTCAAATTCACGTTCTCCGAGCCTGGTAATTATGCCCTTGTGCCTATACTCAACGGAGCGGTGCAGAACAATGCCGACGCTACGGTTGTGATATGCACCCCCTTTGTTCCCGTAAACATCAACGGGTGCACGTCAAATGCAGTGATTGCGGCCGACTACACCACCGGCGCTCCTGTCGCAGGGGTCTCTGTCAACTTCATGGACCGTGGACGCAACAACAAATACACCAAGACTTCACTCGGCACGACAGACAAGTCGGGAATCCTCGCCTACACTGCACCGGAAAGCAATAGCTACTGGGGCAACCATTTAAGTTTCAATTACAAAAACCGGACGTATAAATTCAACAATGACATAAGGGCCTACTCTTACCGGCCAGATGAAGATGAGGATGAAGATGAGGATGAAGATGAAGACAACCGATACGATGTCAACATCCTCACCGACCGCAACCTTTACCATCCCGGCGACACAATCTCCTGGGTGGTGGCTGTCGCAGTGAAACAACCGGGGAAAGAGCCTAAAGTATCGGCATCACAGAAACTTACGATCAAACTACAGAACACCAACTATCAGAATGTCGAAAGTGCCGAGCTCGTGACCGATGCCCTTGGCCGTGTATCAGGCACTTTTGCCACACAAAAAGGTTCGCTCACCGGCGAATACCGCATACTTGTTCAGGAATCTGAAAGCGACCAAATACTCAGTCAGTCGTGGGTTATGGTGAGCGACTTCAAGATGCCGACATTCGAGGCTGAGTTCACATCGGTAGAGCGTGATGTTCCAAGCCCGGGAGCTGTGCGCCTCACCGGCAAGGCCCGTACATACTCAGGAATGCCTGTTGCCGGGGCCAAGGTAGATGTCACTGTTGTCGGCGCCAACCGTTGGCGCTGGTTCATGCCCACAGGCGAGAAACTTGCGAAACTCGAAGCGACCACCGGCCCGGACGGTGTATTCACCGTCGACATTCCGGCGGAAGACCTTGCCAAGACAAACCAGTCGGGCAAGAAATTCGACAGTTTCCAGGCATCGGCCATCGTGACTTCGGTTACGGCCGAAACCTCGGAATGCGATAAAAACTTCACCACGGGCAAGCCTTATGTCCTCTCTGCCGATATATCGCGCAGATTTGCCGACAGTTCTGAACCATTGGCCATATCGTTCGCCGCCTATAACGCCGATGGCGACAACAGGCCAATAGCAATCAACTGGCAGTTACTCGACAAGACCGGAAAGACAGCTCTCGCAGGCGACACCAAGGGCGGCGACACGCCAAAATTAAACGTATCGCAACTCGCTGCAGGCGAATATACTCTGCGTCTCGCTCCGGCAGACGTTGCTTTGGCTGACACTGTCGGCAATGCCGCCTCGATCATTTTGTACAACGTCAAGCGAAACCAAGTGCCGGACGGGAAGAAGCTCTTCGTACCTGTCGACAAATATAATGTCGACGGCAGCAAAGCAGAAGTACTTGTCGGCACCTCCAACAAGGAAATATATGTCTATCCGGCCATACAGATTGAAGATGACCTTGTCGCCCTTGAGCCACAAAAGATCGGTAAGGGCTTCAAACGGATGAAGTTTGAATTGCCGCCAAGCAATCAGAGCGCGACAGTATACCTCATCACAGTGGTTGACGGCGATGTGCTACACTCGACAGTCACACTCTCCCGGCCAGAGGTCAAGGCACCTGAAATCATAGCAGAAAGCTTCCGCGACCGACTCATCCCCGGCGCTTCCGAGACATGGCGCTTCCGCCTGATCGACGGCAAGGGCAAGGGGATGCCAGATGCCGCATTCGTGGCCACGATGTACAACAAAGCGCTCGACCAACTGCGCGGCGGCTCTTTCGAGGCTCTTTTCCGCTTCTTTGAATCGGGTGCCAATATCTCACTTGACTACAAGTCGATGGCATGGAGAAACGGTAGCCAGAATATACCGTTCCGTTGGGCAAACGTACCGTCATACTCCTGGCCTGTATACCTCTACTGGGATTATGCGTCGTACAACAAATCACTGCGGATACGAGGCTCGCGGATTATGAAAGCTGCAAACATGGCAACCGCAAAAACCGAGGCAGAGGCAGTGACCGAAGAATTTGAGGCTTCTGATGCAAGCCTTCAGGAGGTTGTGACAGTATCCTACGATTCAGCACCCAAACAGGCTTTGACCGGCTCTGTCGCCGGCATCGAGACAGAAGAAGATGCTGAGGAAGAGGGTAACGGAGGCGCACCGGCACCGGAAAAATTCGACTACCGCGCATCGGAGGTACTCCAGGCATTCTGGCGACCGAACCTTGTGACCGATGCCGATGGAAATGTCGATATCGTGTTTACAGTCCCCAACGCCAACACGACCTGGCAATTCAAGGCCACCGCATGGACAGAGGACCTCAAGACAGCCCGATTTGTCGCCGAAGCCATAGCCAACAAGCCTGTGATGGTGCAGCCCAACCTGCCTCGCTTCATGCGTCAGGGCGACACAGCGACCGTCCTCGCAACGGTATACAACAACTCGACCGACACGGCCACTGTCACTACTACTGTCGAGCTTTTTGATGTCAACACAGGCAAAACCACGGCCTCGGCAGTGATTACCGACGACATCGCGCCCAACGCTTCGGCAGTTGTGTCGATGCCTCTTGAGGCCGGTGTAGATGCTTCAGCCATAGGCTACCGTGTGCGCTCGGTTTCGGGTAATTTTGCCGACGGCGAGCAAGCTATGATACCGGTTCTTTCTGCTGCCTCGACTGTGGTGGAGAGCACTGAGTTCTATCTCAACCCCAACGATAAAGATCCATTCAGCCTGACTGTCAAGGCTTCGGACAACGCATCGGTGACACTTCAATACTGCCAGAACCCAATATGGACCGTTGTGAAGGCCATGCGAGGTATCGCCGGACGAAACGAGACCACCTCGACCGGACTTGCCGGACGCCTCTTCTCGGCCCTGGCTGCGAAGCACATCGTAGAGAAAAATCCGGCCATAGCTCAGGCAATCAGGCAATGGGCCGACAATCCGGACGAGGAAGCCCTTGTGTCGATGCTTGAGAAAAATGAAGACCTCAAGCGCCTGATGCTCGACCAGACTCCGTGGGTACAGGCAGCGGCCTCCAATACACGTCGGATGGCAGCCCTTGCCGAACTCCTCGACCCTGCCAAGGCCGATGCAGCCATAAGCAGCATCACCGTCGCTCTGGCCAAGTTGCAGAACACCGACGGTGGTTTCCGCTGGGGCAGCTGGGGCAACGAGTCGTCGGAATGGTCGACACGCACCGTGCTGACCACGCTCGGTATCGCCAACTCGCTCGGCCTGCTACCCGATGGTGCCGACGATATCCGCAAGATGATACAACCGGCGTTCAGCTATGTAGAGGCAGAGGCTGTCAAACCCAAGCGCCCCGATACTGACTCCGATATCGCACTTATCGCAACGCTATTCCCGACAGTCAAGAAATCGGTTGCCGGCGACCGGCTGATACGTAACACTGTTGGTAAGATTGCCCGTAACTGGCGCTCAGACGGAACTTTAGGCAAGGCATACGATATCCTCATCCTCGCCGGCAACGGCCGCAAGGCTGAGGCCGCCAAAGTGTTGGCCTCGATACGCGAGTTTGGTGTCGTCAAGCCCGGCATGGGTCTTTGCTTCCCGTCGGTAAACGATATCCGCGCCTATGCCACCATAATACAAGCATATAAAGTGATGGATGCCTCTGATGCCGAAATCGACGCCATGCGTCAATGGATTATCGTGCAGGCCCAGGCCAACGACAATCTCGGAGCATATAATCCCGACTACATCATCGCCTCAGTGCTAATGACCGGAAGCGACTGGACGTCGGTACCGACAGGCCAAAATGTGACCGTCAACGGTAAAAACCTCTACATCAACAAAGAAGAAAGTGCCACCGGCTATTTTGCCCAAAAGCTTGAAGGCAAGGGCAAATTCAAAATCACGGTCACACCCAACGGTGTCACTCCGTCGTACGGCTCGGTTGTGACCATCGATCGCCGTCCGATGGTATCGGTAGAAGCTCGTCCGGGGCGCGACCTGGCGATAGAGAAACGTGTGCTCGTGGAGCGTGATGGCCAGTGGGTCGAGACCAACGATTTCGCTCTCGGCGAACGTGTGCGCGTGCAGCTCACTATCGTGGCTAAACGTAACCTCGAATACATCAGTATCGATGATGAGCGTCCGGCATGTTTTGAACCTGTAGAGCAGCTGCCCGGCTATGTGTGGGGCGGTGGCCTCGGTTTCTACCGCGAGAACCTCGACGCGTCGACCCGTCTATTCATCAGCTATCTGCCTCAGGGAACATACCACCTGACATACGACATGACGGCCAACATCGCCGGCGCTTTTATCTCGGGCATCGCCACTCTACAAAGCCAGTATGCCCCCGAGCTGACGGCCCACTCCGCCGCCGCAAGGATTTCGGTGAAATAGACAATCATTCAACCCGTTGAATGTAAACAGACCGGGCGGCACTTCGCGGAGTGCCGCCCGGTTTTTATTTTTAAGAAGTAACGCGCGTTAACCTACTTAGCGCCAATATGCTCGTCAAGCCATGCAGGGAGCGCAATTATAAATTCTTGGATTAAATCAGATTATCTATGTCAAACCTGTCAAATCGATTTTATAGACTCCTATATTTGCCTCGGCAGGCTTTATAAACATTATCATGTAGACCGGAACGTAGTATATCCCGTCAACACTCTCCACATTGCCATTGCATAATACAATAGCCTCATAGTGGGCCTCCGGATAATCATCCATCATATTGCTTAAGGCAGTATGACTATGATAATCTTTACCCGACTTTACTTCTATCGGGATTACTTTGTCCCCTGACGAAATGATAAAATCGACTTCACCCCGGCGCTTATTGTTGTAATAATAAGGAGTAAAGCCATGAGAAAGGAGTTCCTCGGCCACAACGTTCTCATACACCGCGCCAATGTTGACTGACGAATCACCATTTAGAATATGGAGCTGAATACCCTGAGCATACTGCGCGGCAAGCAATCCAACATCGTTGCTGAAAAGTTTGAATAGATTGCGTGTTTCCGAAAGTTTCAGTGGAACTTTCGGTTGGTTAACATTATACACTGGAATTGCCACACCGGCATCCTTAAGCCAAAGAAAGCTATTTTCGTATCGTTGATATTTCGCGTGTTCATTAAGGCTCTTCAATATGAACCTTTTATTTTTTGCATCAAGTTCAGACGGTAGCAAATCGAATACTTCCTTGATCTTGAGTTTGTCTTTTTGAGCATATTGAGAGATGTCTCTTCTGTATAGGGCAATGATATCTTGTTGCACACCCATTACAGTGTTGACATTATTAGATTTTATATACTCTGCGACAGCAGCAGGCATTCCTCCAACGATGAGATACAACCGAAATAGTTTCATCATTTTTTCATGGACGATATTATCGACCCTCCTCCGGGAACTCCAGCATCCATGCAGATTGGATATTACATCGGAGGATACGCCCATGTTGATTATAAACTCTTCGAAATCCAATGGAAACATTTCCTTAATTCCCATATAACCAACCGGTTCAGATTTAATATCTTTAAGCTCGACACCAAGTAACGAACCACTCAATATATATCTGAAACGTCCGTCATCAACAAGAAACTTTATCGCAGTTATCAAGTTGTCGCATTTTTGTACCTCATCAAAAAAGACGAGAGTTTCTCCCGGAACCATCGGAGTCGGGCTAATGGCAGACAAGCGTAACAGAATATCATCAGCAGATGTTACATTCTTAAAAATGTCTACTGCCTCAGGATGCTCAATAAAATTAATTTCTATAAAATTATTGAACTTTTTGCCTAATAGCCGAGCAGAAAAAGTCTTGCCGGTCTGTCGAGCTCCTGTCAACAATAAGGCGTTACCAGAAGTATTGTAGAAGTCTTCAATATGCCGATTTACTTTACGAAAGAGCATGCAATAGTTATTTTGTTAATAATCAGAATTATATAGGGCTGCAAGGCATCTGCATGCCGCTTTTTCAGCGTAAAAATACGAAATTACGCCGCTTTTTCAAAGTAAAATAGGGGATTTTTGCCGCTTTTTCAAAGTTTTTATAATAAATGGCGGTCATCAGGCATCTGCCGTGCGATTGAACTTTGGGGCCGTGGGTGGCGTTATGTCTTTCGGATTGACAAAATGTCAGTCGCGACTGACAAAATCGGTTTTGGCTCAGTTTTTGCATAAAGGAAGAAAAACGAATATAACAACAAAACAAATACTATCATGAAACTCAAACCGCTTGCTGACCGCGTCCTCATCCAGCCCGCTGCAGCAGAAGAAGTGACAGCCCACGGCATCATCATCCCCGACGCCGCTAAAGAAAAACCCCTCCGCGGCACCGTTATCGCTGTAGGCGAAGGCACGAAAGACGAAGCTATGGTACTCAAGGCCGGCGACGAAGTGCTCTACGGCAAATATGCCGGCAGCGAAGTTGACCTCGGCGAAGACAAGGCTCTTATCATGCGCCAGAGCGAAGTACTGGCTGTAATCGAAAAATAACAAGACCAAGCCTCAGGCTAAAAAATAAGTAAAATGGCAAAAGAAATCAAATTCAACATAGAGGCTCGCGACGAGCTCAAAAAAGGTGTCGACGCTCTTGCCGACGCTGTAAAAGTAACTCTTGGCCCTAAAGGCCGCAACGTGATTATCTCGCGTGCGTTCGGCGCACCCCACATCACCAAGGACGGTGTGACTGTGGCCCGTGAGGTAGAACTGGCCGACGAGTTCCAGAACATGGGCGCTCAACTGGTCAAGGAGGTTGCCTCGAAGACCGGCGATGATGCAGGCGACGGCACAACAACCGCCACTGTGCTCGCCCAGGCTATTGTGGCTGTAGGCCTCAAGAATGTAACTGCCGGAGCCAACCCGATGGACCTCAAACGTGGTATCGACAAGGCTGTGGCTGAAGTAGTGGCCGGCATCAAGGACATGAGCGAGGAAGTTGGTGACGACTTCAAGAAAATCGAAGACGTTGCACGTATCTCGGCCAACAACGACGAGACTATCGGCCGTCTCATCGCTGAGGCGATGCAGAAAGTGAACAAGGAAGGCGTCATAACTGTCGACGAAGCCAAAGGCACCGAGACCAACATCGAGGTTGTAGAAGGTATGCAGTTCGACCGTGGTTTCATCTCGCCCTACTTCATCACCGACGCAGAGAAGATGGAATGCAGCTTCGAGAGCCCCTTCATTCTCCTCTACGACAAGAAGATCTCGAACCTCAAAGACCTTCTTCCCATCCTCGAAGGCACAGCCCAGAGCGGCCGCGGCCTGCTCATCATCGCTGAGGATGTCGATCAGGATGCACTTGCCGGTCTCGTTGTAAACCGTCTGCGCGGCAGCCTTAAGGTTTGCGCAGTGAAGGCTCCCGGCTTCGGCGACCGTCGCAAAGATATGCTCGAGGATATCGCTATCCTCACCGGCGGCACCGTTATCTCAGAAGTCAAGGGCATGAGCCTTGCCACCGCTACTATGCAGGACCTCGGCCACGCCAACACCGTGACTGTCAACAAGGACTGCACAACCATCGTAAACCGCGACTCCAACAAGGAACTCCTCGATGCACGCATCGCACAGATCAAGGCTCAGATTGAGTCGACCACAAGCGACTACGACCGCGAGAAACTTCAGGAGCGTCTTGCCAAACTGTCGGGTGGCGTAGCTGTTCTTCACGTTGGCGCACCCTCGGAGGTTGAGATGAAGGAGAAGAAAGACCGTGTTGACGATGCCTTGAGTGCAACACGTGCCGCTATCGCCGAAGGTATCGTTCCCGGCGGCGGCGTAGCCTACATCCGCTGTCTCGACCGTCTGGCCAAGCTTAAAGGCGCCAACGAAGATGAGCAGACTGGTATCGCTATCGTAGAACGCGCTATCGAGGAGCCCCTTCGTCAGATTGCCTCCAACGCCGGAGTAGAAGGCGCTGTGGTAGTTCAGAAAGTACGTGAAGCCGAAGGCGACTATGGCTACAATGCACGTACCGACTCTTACGAGCACCTCCTTGCAGCAGGTGTAATCGACCCAGCCAAAGTAACCCGTGTAGCACTCGAGAATGCAGCTTCAATCGCCGGTATGTTCCTGACCACAGAGTGTGTCATCGCCGACAAGAAAGAAGAAAAAGCCATTCCTGCCAACCCCAACATCCCCGGTGGCATGGGCGGCATGATGTAA
>DKVO01000033.1:124165-140087 GCA_002491245.1 Porphyromonadaceae bacterium UBA7176 | reverse complement strand
CAACTAACTGAACACCCTACTAAATTATATAAAAATAAAAAGACTGATTTAATGATATATTCATTTGAAAAGCTGACAGCCTACCAATCTTCCAGAAATTTGGTGAAGCTTGTCTATGGATTTGTACGTAATTTTCCGCATGAAGAAAAATATGTATTGGGCGACCAGTTGCGTAGGTCAATAATATCAGTCCCATCAAATATTGCAGAACAGAGCGGACGTACATCGGTGAAAGAAAAGGTTCATTTTCTCGATATTGCTTACGGCTCGTTGATGGAAGCTTATTGTCAATTGGATATCGCTAAAGATCTCGGATATTTATCAGAGACAGATATGCAGTCTATAAAGAAGTCAGTAAATGAAACATCCCTACTGATTTATAATTTGAGAAGAAGTCTAATACCAAGTTTGAAGTATTGAGAAGTGAATAACCAATTGTCAAACTATCAAACCTCCAAACTACAAATTTAAGAAATTTGTCAAACTTAAAAGATATGAAAAAAGTACTGAGAATAGCTGTGTGGGTGCTTGTAGCGGCGGTTTTTGCCGGTACGTTCGTGTTCCTGTACAATAATGGGAAGAAGAAAGAGGATGTGTATGCGACAGCGACACCGTCGCGCCAGACGATCGAGCGCAACACTGTGCTGACAGGAAAAATAGAGCCTCGCGACGAGATTGCAATCAAGCCTCAGATCTCGGGTATTATCAGCGAGATAGCAGTAGAGGCCGGCGACCTTGTGAACGAGGGCGATGTGATAGCCAAAATCAAGGTGATACCTGAGGCATCGCAGCTGTCGAGCGCCCAGACGCGAGTGACCAATGCAGAAATCGAACTTGGCGACGCGACTCTCAAATTTAACCGCGACAAGGAACTGTATGGCAAGGATGTTATCTCGCGCGAGGAGTACGAGACATCGGAGAAGAATTTAAAGAAGGCCAAGGAGGAACTTGAGGCGGCACGTGACGCCTACAATATTGTGCGCGAAGGAGTGTCGAGGCTTAATGCAAAGGAGAGCAACACACTTGTGCGCGCGACGATAACGGGTCTGATCCTTGATGTGCCGGTGAAGGTGGGTAGCTCTGTGATCCAGGCCAATACGATGAACGATGGCACGACAGTGGCCACTATAGCTGATATGAACAAACTGATCTTCAAGGGCAAGGTTGATGAAACAGAGGTTGGTAAGCTCCGTGTCGGGATGCCGATGGATATCACTATCGGTGCTATGCCAGAGGTGCATCCCCTTGCAACGATAGAGTATATCTCGCCGAAGGGTGACGACAGCGGTGGTGCCAATACGTTTGAAATCAAGGCAGCGCTTGTGCTTGACGATGTGTCGGGTCTGCGCTCGGGGTATTCGGCCAACGCCAAGGTGACACTCGAGAGCGCCAATGGAGTGATGACGGTGCCTGAGTCGGTGGTTACTTTCGAGGGCGACAGCACGTTTGTGTATGTGATGACCGACAGCGTGCCGAAGGCGGTGTATGAGCGCCGTGCGGTGAAGACAGGATTGAGCGATGGTATCAATATAGAGGTGAAAGAGGGTGTTGACAGCACTGCGGTGTTGCGCGCCGGTAAAATAGATCAGTGATGAGAGGTTTGTTGACAGGGCTGCTTGTGCTTCTGAGTATCGGAGCCGGAGCTAAGACGTGGACTCTTGAGGAGTGTGTGTACTATGCTATAGACCATAATATCAACATCAAGAGCCAGCGAGTGAGCGTTGAAGAAGGCGAACTGGCGGTGACTGAGGCCAAGGACCGATTTTTGCCGCAACTTCAGGCCTATGGGTCGCAGAGTTTCAATTTCGGACGTGGCCTGACGGCCGACAATACGTATGCGAACAGGAATACGTCGTCGTTCTCGGTCGGAGCTAATTTCAGTCTTCCTATTTTCCAGGGTTTGCGTGCGGTGCGTCAGTTGTCGTACTCGCGGACGGCTCTACGTGCTCAGCTCGAGCAGGTGGAGGCAGCTAAGGATGATGTGACGCTGAATGTTATCAGCCAGTATCTGCAGGCTCTTTATGCCGGAGAGATGCTGCAGGTGGCCCGGTTAAATCTTGAGCTGTCGCAAACGGAGCTTGCGCGTCGGTCGGCGATGGTTGAGTCGGGGCGTATGGCCGGTCTTGAGTTGAAGGAGGCCGAGGCGCAGGTTGCGCAGGCTGAGCTGTCGGTGACGAATGCAGCGAATGACAGTGTGATAGCGCATCTCGACCTTGCGCAGCTTTTAAATCTGCCTGATGCGTCGGAGTTTGAGATTGCTCCGCTTGGAGATGAGGGTGGTCTGCTGCCTGATCCCGGCGATGTGTTTGCCAATGCGATGCAGTATAACCACAGTATCCGTGCCGGGCGTCTTCAGGAGGAGGCTGCAGAGAAGAGTGTGAGTGTGGCTAAGTCGGGGTATATACCTACGCTGTCGTTCAGCGCCGGACTTGGAACGAATTACTACAAGACGTCGGGCTTCGAGAATGAGACGTTCGGGACCCAGATGCGTAATAATTTTGCTAAGAGCATAGGTTTTTCGCTGAGTATACCGATTTTCGACGGTTTTTCGACGCGTAACAGTGTGAGACGGGCGCGGCTGCAGCAGGAGAGCATACGGTTGCAGAATGATGATACCCGTAACCGATTGTACAAGGCTATCATGCAGGCCCATACGCAGGCAGTCGGGGCAGTGAAGAAGCAGGAGTCGGCGCAGGCAGCGGTGGCGAGCAGCGAGGCTGCTTTCGAAGCGATGAAGGTGAAGTATGAGACGGGCCGTGCCAACGGTACGGAGTTGGAGAAGGCTCAGAACGATTATGCAAATTCGCTGGCGCAGGCTGTGCAGGCGAAGTATGAGCGGATACTGCGTGGCCGGATACTGGAGTTCTATAATACGCAGAGGCTGTAGGAGTATGCTTGCCGCCGGTGATGGGGCAATGCTGACCTTTGGCACGACCCGGAGGTTCGCGCACCTATTCACGCATGATGATGCTGATGTTTGAAAAATAACACACTGATAGTTAAGTGATTACCCCCCCCATTTTTGTTCCGGACATAAAATGAGGGGGGATTTATTTGTATAAAGTCTAAAAAATAGTTAACTTTGCTAACCCATTCAAAACGATAACTTCGAAATATTCTGTCATACTTCTGTTGATGAAGAACAAAATACTGAAGGCGTTGGCAAAGTCGCGCCTTGTACAGACTTTCCTCGACCGCCCCAGCCCTACGTGGATGGTATATGTGGCCGATATGACTCTTATCGCATTTAGCTGCTGGTTGACATTTGCTTTCGGTGCAGACGAGTATTATGGCAACAGTGTGTTGTCTATGCCTGTTGTCCGCGCATTTGTGGAGTTTGCGGTGTATGCCTTGCTCATATTTATCTTGGGCACGAGCCGCTATATCATCCGTCTGTCGGTGATAGAGGATACTTACCGTCTGGTGCTTCTTATTGCAGTGGCGTCGGGTATTCTGTCGCTTGTGTCGGTGTCGACTTATTTTGTGTCGGGCCGGGCTTATTTCAGTTTCTGGAATATATTGACTGTCGGGCTGACGGCATTTGCACTGATGCTGCTGATGCGTTTGACTGTCAAGGAGTTCTATGTGATGGCTGTCGGCACGGTGCAGGTCAAGAAGCGTGTGATTGTGCTTGGGTCGGCAATCAATTCTTTTTTCCTTGCGTCGGCGCTTAAGAATGAGTTTGACGGCCGTTTCGACCCTGTGGCGCTGTTGAGTCTGGCGCCGGATAAGGGTAAGTCAAATAATGTCAACGGTATGCCTATGGAGATTTTTCATCCGGATACTGTTGCGAAGGTTTTCGATCACTATAAGTGCGATACGTTGCTGTTCCTGTCGACCCAGCTTGACCTTATGCGGTCGGGGGTGGCTGATGTATTCTTGAGAAATCATATACATCTACTGATGCTCAATCAGATAGAGGAGTTTGATGTGAACAGTAAGTCGATGCCTACGCTGTCGACTCATGTTCATGATATCAAAATAGAGGACCTGCTCGGGCGTGATCCTATAAAGACCAACGATCCGCAAGTGAGCCGTCTTATCTACGGTCAGCCGGTGATGATTACCGGTGCTGCCGGTTCGATAGGCAGCGAGCTTGTGCGTCAGGTGGCTAAAATGGGCGCCGGCGAGATTGTCCTTCTCGACCAGGCAGAGACTCCGATGCATGATATGCAGCTTGAGATGGAGCAGGATTATCCGGAAGTGAGGATACATCTTTTTGTGGCCGATATCGCGAACCGTCAGCGAGTTGAACATGCGTTCAAGAAGTACCGTCCAAGGTATGTGTTCCATGCGGCGGCTTACAAGCATGTGCCTATGATGGAGCGAAATCCGGCGGAGGCGGTGCAGACGAATGTGTTCGGCACCAAGAATGTGGCGGATCTTGCGGTGAAGTATGGTGTTGAGAAGTTTGTGATGATCTCGACGGACAAGGCTGTAAATCCTACCAATGTGATGGGAGCGTCGAAGCGTATCGCCGAGATTTATGTGCAGTCGCTGTACTATTACCGCCGAGGGATGACAGACGGGCCGACGACGCAGTTTATCACGACGCGGTTCGGTAATGTGCTTGGCAGCAACGGCTCGGTAATTCCTCTTTTCCGCAAGCAGATAGAGCAGGGCGGGCCGCTGACGGTGACGCACCGTGATATAATCCGTTATTTCATGACTATCCCAGAGGCTTGCTCTCTTGTGCTGGAGGCCGGGTGTATGGGTCATGGTGGCGAAATCTTTATCTTCGACATGGGTCAGCCGGTGAGGATATGGGATCTGGCGGAGCGTATGATCTCGCTGTCGGGCCTTCGTCCGGGCGAGGATATAGAGATTGTGGAGACCGGTCTTCGCCCCGGCGAGAAGCTCTATGAGGAGCTTCTGAACGAGAAGGAGAATACTTTGGCGACACACCATAAGAAGATCATGATAGCGCGTGTGCGTATCTATGATTACAAGGAGGTGGAGAAGCATCTCGAATTGTTGCAGGCTGCGCTGGATACGTGCCGGTCGCATAATATAGTGACAGAGATGAAGCATATGGTGCCTGAGTTCAAGTCGAATAATTCGCAGTGGCAGGAAATCGATACGGAGATCAAGGATGACCACGATACCGATATGCATGAATTGGATAATGAGATAAGTAAGTGGTAAGTAAGTAGTGAAAATTAGTTTATATTATCCTTTATCGTTCCCGACTTAATTCTCAGTCTTACTCATCAATCATTATGGCACCTCATAACTCAATCTTCGTAAAACCGATACTTAACCCGATAACAACAAATTATAGTATATACTAATTTCCACCACTTACTTATGAAAACAAAGAAGATTATATTGGCGCTTGTTGCGCTTGCCGTGGCTTTTGGCGCTTCGGCGATAGACCCCAAGGAGTTGATCGGAGGTCTGATAGGCAAGGCTGTGGAGAGCAAGAGTTTCGGTGTGGACGATATTGTGGGTGTGTGGAAGTATACTTCGCCTGCGGTGTCGTTCGAGAGCGATAATGTGTTGAAAAATCTCGGTGGCGCCGGCGCGTCGTCGGTGGTGGAGGGAAAGCTAACACCTTACTATCAACGTCTGAAACTGAACAAGACAGAGCTGACGGTTGACGAGAGCCATAATTTCGTGCTCAAGCTTGGCCTTGTGACGCTCAAGGGCACAGTGGAGAAGGGCGAAGGCGACGAAGGACTTGTGTTTAACTTCAATGCTTTGGGCGGAAAGAGTCTCGGCTCAATGAAGGCCCATGCTACCAAGGCCGGTCAGACGCTCAATCTGACGTTTGATGCAACGAAGCTTGTGAATATACTGACTCAGATATCGAGTAAGGTGAATGTGAAGACGCTGTCGACTCTTACGACGATGCTTAATTCGTACGATGGCATCTATATGGGCTTCAAGCTCAAGAGCGAGAAACAGTAAGGAATTCTAATAAAAAACAACTATTTAAGGGCGGCTGCGGACCAGCCGGGTTGAATATGAAGCTAAGGAATATTTTTGCGGCATCGGTTGTGATGCTGAGTGTGTTGACGGGGAGTGCTTCTCGGTCGGATGCCAAGACGGATAACTGGCGTATTACAGCCGAAGATTTCAACGGATATAACGGGGTGACGCTCGCCAACGGCAGTATCGGTATCGTGACTTCGGATGTGCCGTTTAAGGTAAACGATATAATACTCAATAATGTGTATATGGCGCGCCGGCACGCCGATGTGAGCCGTATTGCCCGTGGTCCTCAGTTCCTGTCGCTCAACCTGAGTATTGACGGTAAGGGTGTCGATGTCCGGAATGTTTCGGGCAAGCGTCAGGTGCTCGACATGAAGGAGGCCAAGATGACGACGTCGTTTGCTGTCGATGGAGCGGAAATCTCGTATGAGACTATGGCGATGCGCAATCTTCCGTATATGGGAATGGTGGTTGTGACCGTGACACCGACTCGCGATATCGATCTGGAGGTGGCGAATGTGACCGAATTTGCGGAAGAGTTTACCAATCGCAGCACACGTTTTAAAAATCACCGGGATGGCAGCCATCTCATGCCGGCGATGACTTCGACGGCGGTGACTGATGACGGTAGTGTAGAGGTGGCTTCGGCCAGCGCTTTCCTTTTTCCCGGCAAGGTGCGCCCGGAAGTTGTGGGCGAAGATGCCGGCAGTGACGTAACGGCGATGAAATTTACAGTGAGCCTCGCCAAGGGCGAACCGTTTGAGTTCGCGCTTGTGGGCGCTGTGGCCAATTCGGTTGAGTTTGCGCGTCCGGACGACGATGTTGAGCGTATGGCTGTGTTTGCCCTCCGGTCGGACCTTGATGAGCTTGTGGACGGACATAAGAAGGAATGGGCCCGATTGTGGCAGGGCGATATTATAATCGAAGGCGACGATGAGGCACAGCGCGACGTGCGTCTGGCGTTGTATCATCTCTATAGTTTTGGTGGAGAGGGTACGCGCAACAGTATTGCCCCAATGGGCCTGTCGACGGTGACGGGATATAACGGACATGTTTTCTGGGATACGGAGATGTGGATGTATCCGCCGTTGCTGATGTTGAACCAGGATATGGCCCGCTCGTGTGTCGACTACCGTACCGACCGTCTGCCGCAGGCTTGCCGCCGGGCACGGCATTATGGCTTCGCCGGGGCTATGTACCCCTGGGAGTCGGACCGCTCGGGAGAGGAGGCGACGCCGACATGGTGCTTGACCGGTACTTTCGAGCATCATATCACAGCTGATATCGCTATAGCGTTCTGGAATTATTATCGAGTGACACGCGATTTGAAGTGGCTTCGCGAGGAAGGCTATGATGTGATGAAGAATATAGCGGACTTCTGGAAGTCGAGGGCGACCTTGAATGACGACGGAACGTATTCGATAAAGAATGTGGTCGGTGCTAATGAATATGCGCCGAATGTAGATGATAACGCGTTTACCAACGGAGCGGCAAAGCGAGCGCTGGAGTATGCTGTGAAAGCGGCAGAGGCTGTCGGCGCCGAACCTGATGCAGACTGGCAGAAGATTGCGGACGGAATACGATTCTATCACGATAAGGACGGAATCACGATGGAGCATTCGAAATATGCCGGGGAGATTGTGAAGCAAGCTGACGTGAACCTGCTCGCATATCCGCTCGGTATTGTGACTGATCCGGACAGGATTTTCGCTGATGTGGAGTACTATGCCGGCAAGATCGATGGCAATGGCCCGGCGATGGGTAATTCGATACTTGCGGTGCTATATAGCCAGATTGGTAATGCCGACAAGGCTTATGAGTTTTTCCACAAGGCGTTTGTGCCCAACAAGCGGCCTCCTTTCGGGGTACTTTCGGAATCGGCCAACTCGAATAATCCTTATTTCTGCACGGGTGCCGGAGGATTGGTGCAGGTGGTGCTGAGTGGTTTCGGTGGCCTGAGGTTTACAGACAATGGCATAGAGCAGATCCGCCCTTGCTTGCCGAAATCGTGGAAGTCGCTGACCATTACGGGAGTAGGCCCGGAGAAAAAGACTTACGTGGTCGAAAAATAGACGTTGCTTAGATTGCTGATGTTATCGCGATAGCGTTGAGCCGGTGTTCGAGCTCGGTCGAGCTTAGCCGGGTCGAAAGCTTTCCGCGGTGGGCGACAGATATGTTGCCTGTTTCTTCGCTTACCACTATCGCGAGTGCGTCGGTGGCTTGGGCTATGCCGAGCGCTGAGCGGTGGCGAAGGCCGAGTGTGCGAGGCACGTCGCTGTCGTGGCTAACGGGGAGTATGCATCCGGCAGCCTGCAGACGGTTGCGGCCTACGATGAGTGCGCCGTCGTGGAGAGGTGAGTTTTTGAAGAAAATGTTTTCGATCAGGCGTGTGTTGATGAGAGCGTCGATGCGGTCGCCTGATGCGGCGTAATTGTCGAGTGGAACTGATTGTTCTATCACTATGAGTGCACCGGTCTTGCTTTTGCTCATGCTCATGCAAGCGTATACTATCGGCATGATCCAGGCGAGGGCTTTGTTGTCGATTTCTTCTTTGTGATGGTGGAAGAGTTTGCTGAGGAAGCGCCACCGGCGTTGGCTGCCAAGCTCTACGAGGAAGCGTTTTATCGGTTCCTGGAACAGGATGACAAGTATGATAAGCCCGATCGACATGAATTTGTCGAGTATGGTTCCGATAAGCCGCATGGCGAAGATTTCGGAAGCGAGTACCCATACGACAATGAATGCGAGTACTCCGTAGAAGATGTTGATAGTGCCCGACTCTTTCATGAGCCGGTATATGTAGTAGAGGAGTACTGCGAAGAGCAGTATGTCGATAGCGTCTTTAATACCGAAGTCGAGCATGGCGGCGGAGAGTTTAGGCGTTGGCGTTTAAGGTTTGTATTATCGCGATTGATTGGGCGGCTTCTTTAGGGTCGTGTACGCGTATTATGGCGGCACCCCGTTCGATTGCGAGAGCCCCTGCTATGGCAGTTGCTGTGAGCGCGTCGGCGGCATCGATGCCGAGGAGCCGTGTGAGCATCGATTTACGCGAAATGCCGGCGAGTATGGGGCATCCTAATATGTTGAAGTCGTCGAGGCGAGCGAGTATGCGGTAATTTTGTTCCAAGGTTTTGGCGAAGCCGAAGCCGGGATCTATGATTATGTCGGCAACGCCGAGCTCGCGGAGGGAGTAGAGTTTGTGCGACAGGTCGGCTATGACGTCGGCAACGACGTCGGTGTAGTCTGTCATGGATTGCATCGTGGCCGGTGTGCCACGCATGTGCATGAGGATGTATGGAACATTGAGGTCGGCGATGGCCTGGAACATATCCGGGTCGAGCGTGCCGCCAGAGATGTCGTTGATTATGTCGGCTCCGTTGTCGATGGCAAACCGGGCGATGTCGGCCCGGAAGGTGTCGACAGAGACCGGGATGTTGCCTCCGACAGCATCCCGCACTGCGCGGAGTGCGATGCCGAGCCTGCGCCGTTCTTCTTCGGGTGGCACTTCAGATGCGCCCGGCCGCGAGGAGTATGCGCCGATGTCGATCATGTCGGCGCCGTCGGCGACGAGTTGCTGAGCTTTACGGGCTATGCTTTCAGTGTCGAGCGCGCGCGAACCGGCGTGGAAAGAGTCGGGAGTGGCGTTTAAAATACCCATCACGGCAGGCTTGTCGAATTCGACAAGCCTGCCGTGGAGGTTAAGGGACATTACTGGCATTTTGTGTCAGCGGTTAGCACGTTTGCGCTCGGTTTCGTCGAGAATTATCTTGCGCAGGCGTATGTGGTGAGGAGTAACCTCGACGTATTCGTCGCCTTTGATGTATTCGAGGGCTTCTTCGAGCGAGAAGACCACGGGAGGGACGATACGGGCTTTGTCGTCGGCACCTGAAGCTCGCATGTTGGTGAGCTTTTTGCTCTTGGTGACGTTGACGGGGATGTCGTTGTCTTTAGCGTTCTCGCCTACGACTTGACCGGCGTATACCTCTTCCTGGGGGAAGATGAAGAACCGACCGCGGTCCTGAAGCTTGTCGATTGCATAAGCGTATGCTGTGCCTGATTCGATAGCGATGAGGCTGCCGTTTGTGCGACGTTCGATGTCGCCTTTCCAGGGTTGGTATTCGAGGAAGCGGTGCGACATTATGGCTTCGCCGCCCGATGCAGTGAGGACGTTGCTGCGGAGACCGATGATGCCTCGCGACGGAATCTGGAACTCCATGTGGACGCGGTCGTTTTTGGTCGACATTGCCACGAGTTCGCCTTTGCGTCGGGTGACCATGTCGATCATCTTCGACGACGACTCTTCGGTGGAGTTGATCGAGAGGAGCTCTACGGGTTCGCATTTGACGCTGTCGATTTCCTTGATGATTACCTGAGGCTGTCCGACCTGGAGCTCGTATCCCTCGCGGCGCATGGTCTCGATGAGGACCGACAGGTGAAGGACGCCACGGCCGTAGACAGTCCAGACGTCTTCGTTGACGCCTTTTTCGACGCGGAGGGCGAGGTTGCGGTCGAGCTCAGCGGTAAGTCGGTCGCCGATGTGGCGCGAGGTGACGTATTTGCCGTCTTTGCCGAAGAAGGGGCTGTCGTTGATTGTGAATGTCATCGACATGGTGGGCTCGTCGATTGCGATGCGCGGCAGTGGATCGGGGTTCTCGGGGATTGATATTGTGTCGCCGATCTCGAAGCCTTCGATGCCTACGACAGCGCAAATATCGCCGTTGGTCACGCTCTGGATGCGCTTGCGGCCCATGCCTTCGAATGTGTGGAGTTCTTTGATGCGTTGTTTTGAGATTGAGCCGTCCTTGCGGCAGAGGGCGATATCCTGTCCTTCGCGGATCTCGCCACGGTGAACGCGGCCGATGGCGATGCGTCCGACATATTTGGAGTAGTCGAGCGATGTAATGAGCATCTGGGTCTCGCCGGGGTTGTCTTCAGGACCTGGGATGGCTTCGATAATGGTATCGAGCAGAGGCAGGATGTTGTCGGTCGGTTTGTTGACGTCGGTGCTCATCCATCCTTGCTTTGCCGATCCGTAGAGGGTGGGGAAATCGAGCTGCTCTTCGGTAGCGTCGAGGCTGAACATGAGGTCGAACACCATTTCCTGCACTTCTTCGGGGCGGCAGTTCGGTTTGTCGACTTTGTTGATCACGACAATCGGTTTGAGTCCGATCTCGATAGCTTTCTGAAGGACGAACCTTGTCTGGGGCATCGGACCTTCGAAAGCGTCGACGAGCAGGAGACATCCGTCGGCCATGTTGAGGACGCGTTCGACCTCACCGCCGAAGTCGGCGTGTCCCGGGGTGTCGATTATATTAATTTTATAGTCTTTGTAGTTTATCGATACGTTTTTAGATAGGATTGTGATGCCTCTTTCCCTTTCGAGGTCGTTGTTGTCGAGGATCAGCTCACCGGCGTTCTGGTTCTCACGAAAAAGGTTGCCGGCGAGGAGCATTTTGTCCACTATCGTGGTCTTGCCGTGGTCGACGTGCGCGATAATGGCGATGTTGCGTATATTTTGCATACTCTATTGGATTGTTTTGAGGCTGCAAAATTAGGTAAAAAGCGTGATTTTATCAAATTAATAAGGAAATATTTGGCCAAATGAAAAAAAATGCGTTACTTTGCACGCTGAATTGCGGTGCAGGCAAAGAAAGCCCGCGGGAAAAGATGCACCCGCCGGGCGATATGAGAATTGCCGGAGCGCCCAATCTCTTGATGTTAAAATAAAAGCAATAAACGATAAACCATTAACAGCCATGTCAAAGATTTGTCAAATCACGGGCAAAAAAGCGATTGTGGGTAATAACGTTTCGCACTCGAAGCGTCGCACCAAGCGCAAATTCAATGTAAACCTCTTCAACAAGAAGTTCTACTGGGTAGAGCAGGATATGTGGATCAGCCTCACCATCTCGGCCGCCGGTCTGCGTACCATCAACAAGCTTGGACTCGACGCCGCGATGCGCCAGGCCGCCCAGAAGGGATACCTTCAGGATTCTGACATCAAGATCATCGGTTTCTAACACATAATAACCCCAACGCACAATGGCAAAGAAAGCAAAAGGCAATCGCGTGCAGGTTATCCTCGAATGCACCGAGCACAAGGCATCTGGCATGCCCGGCACCAGCCGCTACATCACCACCAAGAACCGCAAGAACACCACAGAGCGTCTTGAGCTTAAGAAATACAACCCTATCCTTAAGCGCGTAACCGTACACAAAGAAATCAAATAAAAAGACACTGAGATATGGCAAAGAAAACCGTCGCCTCACTTCAGAAAGGTGAAGGCCGCACCTACAGCAAGGTAATCAAGATGGTGAAGTCACCCAAAACCGGTGCCTATACCTTCCAGGAGCAAATGGTACCTAACGACGCCGTTAAGGATACCCTCAACAAATAATCGACAACCGACAGATAAACGGCGGCGCGTACCGGATAGCGGTGCGCGCCGTTGGTGTATTAGATAATTAGTTATGGGTGGTGATATGACTGAGTTGCGAGGACGGGCGTTGTCGTTGCTGGGGCGGTTTTACGGTTACCGTTCGTTTCGGCCGGGACAGTATGAGGTTATTGAGGCGGTGGCTTCGGGCCGCGATGCTGTCGTGATCATGCCTACCGGAGGCGGCAAGTCGATTTGCTACCAATTGCCGGCACTTCTTGCTGAGCGAGGGTGCGGTATCGTGGTGTCGCCACTGATAGCACTGATGCAGGACCAGACGCAAGGGCTGGTAGCCAACGGCATTCCGGCTGCAGCCATCCACTCCAACCGCAGCGAGGAGGAAAACAGGCGTATTTTTGCTGCTGCGTCGGCCGGGCGTATAAAGCTGCTATATGTGTCGCCGGAGCGCTTGCTGCTCGATGTGGAGCGGTTCAGGATGTTGGATGTGAGTCTGTTTGCAATCGATGAGGCTCATTGCATATCGCAGTGGGGGCATGATTTCAGGCCTGATTATACGGCGCTGTCGGCGCTGAGAGATAATTTCCCCGGAGTCCCAGTGGTGGCACTGACTGCTACGGCCGACCGTCTGACGCGTGCTGATATCGTGTCGCAGCTCGGGCTTCGTTCGCCGTATTGCTACCTCGGCTCTTTCGACAGACCTAATATTTCGCTGCGTGCGTATGTGAGTCCCGACAAACGTACGCGGATACGCTTTATCGCCGATCTTGCCCGTCGCTATCCGTCCGACTCAGGTGTGGTGTATTGCCTGTCGCGCAAGGGGGCGGAGAGTATGTGCAAGGCGCTCGAGGGCGCCGGTCTGCGGTCGGTGTGCTATCATGCCGGGATGACGGCGGAGGAGCGCGACCGTTCGCTCAGGGCTTTTCTTGCCGGAGACGTGCGTGTGGTGTGTGCGACGGTGGCGTTCGGCATGGGTATAGACAAGAGCAATATCCGCTGGGTAGTGCACTGCAATATGCCCGGGAATATAGAGAGTTATTACCAGGAAATAGGCCGTGCCGGCCGCGACGGTTTGCCTGCCGAGGCGGTACTTTTCTATTCATATGCCGATGTGGTGATGCGCCGTAATTTCGCATCAGAGTCGGGGCAGAGCGAGGTCAACATGGAGAAGCTTGCCCGTATGCAGGCTTATGCGGAGGCCCGTGTGTGCCGGCGCCGTATCCTTTTGAGCTACTTCGGCGAGGAGCGCAGCTGCGATTGCGGCAACTGCGACAACTGCCGCCGTCCGCCTGAGCGCTTCGACGGCACAGTGCTTGCCCAGAAGGCTCTCAGTGCCGTGATGCGCACGGGGCAGCAGGTGGGGGTGAAGATGCTTGTCAATATCCTGCGCGGTGCGCAGCGGTCGGATATACGGCTGGCCGGCTACGACCGCCTGCCGACGTTTGGAGTCGGGTCAGATCTGCTGTATGAAGAGTGGAACGATTATATCACGCAGATGCTCCAGTTGGGTCTGCTCGAGATGGCGTATGAGCGAGGCAATAGGCTTAATGTGACGCCTTACGGGATGCGTGTGCTCCGTGGCTCTGAGCGGATAGAGCTGTCGGTGTGTCCTCCGCCCCAGTCCTACAAGATGAAAAAAGAACAGGCCGCGGTGGCTTGCTCCGGAGTGCCTGATGCGGATACCGGTCTGTTTGAATATCTCAAGTCGGTGCGGACCGAGGTGGCTCGCTCTTGCGGAATGCCTCCCTATCTTGTGTTTTCGGATGCGACATTGCTCGATATGGCGCGTCGCCGCCCGACAGATATGCTCGGTTTGCTTGAGGTGAACGGCGTTGGCGAGAAGAAGGCGGCGCGTTTCGGCCCCCGTTTCCTACGGGCATTGGCAGAGTGGCGCGTTACCGGAGGTATAAAGAAAGGGTGAAAATGCGGAGCATTCTCACCCTTTGAATTGTTTGTCCGGCACGGAGTGCCGCTTTGCTGTCAGAGCTGTGTGTCGGGGTCGATGTTGGCTTTCTCGATGTCTTTGAAGTAGCGGTATGTCGATACTTTGAGTTCGGCGCAGGCATCTTCGTCGGCGATTATTATAGCCTTGGGATGCATCTGGAGTGCCGATATCGTCCACATCTGGCTGATGCCGCCTTCGACGCCGTGGTGGAGTGCACGGGCTTTGTTGTAGCCGTTGACGATGAGCATCACCGACCGGGCGTCCATCACAGTGCCTACGCCTACTGTGAGAGCTGTCTTGGGCACAAGGTCGGTGTTTCCTTCAAAGAAACGCGAGTTGGCAATGATGGTGTCCTGGGTGAGTGTTTTGACACGTGTGCGCGATGTGAGCGACGAGCCGGGTTCGTTGAAAGCGATGTGTCCGTCGGGGCCTACGCCGCCCATGAAGAGGTCGATGCCTCCGTACGATGCTATTTTTTCTTCGAAGCGGCGGCACTCGGCTTCGAGGTCGGGAGCGTTGCCGTCGAGGATGTTTACGTTTTCGGGTTTGATGTCGATGTGACTGAAAAAGTTGTTCCACATGAACGAGTGGTAGCTTTCGGGATGCTCCTGCGGCAGACCGACGTATTCGTCCATGTTGAAGGTCACGACGTTGGCGAAGGAAACCTTACCTTCTTTGCAAAGCTCCACAAGACGGCGGTACATGCCCAGCGGCGAGCTGCCAGTGGGGCATCCGAGCACGAAGGGGTGGTCGGCGGTCGGTTTAGCCTCGTTGATGCGGGCTGCCACATAGTTGGCGGCCCAGCGCGATACGTCGGTGTAGTCTTTTTCGATAATCAGTCTCATTTCTTCTGATTGAATTTCGGGTTATATGGTTTTGTTGTCTATGTGTCAGAACAGCCAGGCCGCGGTGATGGTCCAGTAGTTGTTTTTGCCTTCGATCGGGTTGGTGTTGTTGGCGATGCCGATGAATTCGACCGATTTGTTGATGCCTACGCCATATGAAGCTCCCACTTGGAGGTGGTTGAAGAGCTGCAGGCCGAGGCCGAAGTTCCATGCCACGTCGAGCGACTTGTTTTTGTATGCGGCCGAGATTGCTTTGCCTGAGGTGAGAACAGAGAAACTCGGACCGGTGAAGATGTAGGGTGTCACGATCTTGCCGATGAGGGGCAGGCCGATCTTGTATTTGAGGTTGAGGGGTATCTCGATGTAGTCGCGGCTTTTGAAGTTCTTGCCGGCCACGAGGTTTTCGTTCTCTACATTGCCGTTGAGCGCGGTGCTGTTGTTGACGCGGTGTACGTACATTACCGACAGGTCGAAGCCGATGTTAACTACCGGGACTGTGAATTCGCACATGAGGCCTCCGGTGAAGCCTGCGCGGTTGTCGTTGTCGAATACTGATTTGTTGAGCCGCATCGAGCTTACTTCTGTACCTATGCGCGGACCCCAGCGGAATTGGGCTGCGGCAGGAAGGGAGATGATGAGTGCGAGTGTGATGATGAGCGTTTTGAGAGATTTCATAATATTACTGTTAGTTACGGGCGCAAAGGTAGTTAAAGTTTTGCAAGTTTGCAAAATTTTAATCCTAACGCCCGGGAGGGGCATTTTGTTCGGCATTTAACAAAAATTTTGTTTTTTTTTTTTTTTTT
>DKVO01000033.1:96644-123892 GCA_002491245.1 Porphyromonadaceae bacterium UBA7176 | reverse complement strand
TTTTTTTTTTTTTTTTTTGAGCTTGCCCGGCCCTGCAAGTTGCTTGCTGATAGGCCGAAAAACGTTAATTTTGCAACTGTCGATTTTCAGGGTTGCCTGAAGATAGGCAACCTATCAGAAATTAAAGATGCGTTTATAACTTCATTGAGTCTCCAGCTTCCATGCCTTATATATATGCGACATTGCTTCCTGCCGAACTTGCCGGACTTACGGCGATTGTCGTGTTTGTGTTGTGGTTGCTGATTTTGTTGTTTATCGGTATGTTCCGTCGTCCTGTAGAGTCTGAAACTGTAGAACTTCCTGTGTCGGAGGATAGTTTCGAAGCGCGTATTCCTCAGTATGCCGATGATGTGAGACGTTGGATGGAGACTGACCGGCCTTATCTCGACAGGTCGTTCAAGTTGACAGATGTGTCGGCGGTGGTGCCTCTCAACCGCACTTATCTTTCGCGAGTGTTCAACGAGGGCCTCGGCGAGAGTTTCAACGACATGGTGAGTCGTCTGCGCATGGAAGAGGCCAAGCATCTTCTGCGTGATGCGCCGGAGGTATCTATCGCCGATATCGCCGAGCGGTGTGGCTTCGCGAGTCACTCGAGTTTCCACCGTGCTTTCGTGAGGCGTGTGGGCATGAAGCCCGGCGATTACAGGCAGAGCGGTTGACCGCAGGGTATGAAATAGAAAGGGTGGTGCTGCATTAAATTCACTTTTGCAGCGCCACCCTTTGGTTTCTGTATACCTGTTATTAGGCTCAGTCTTCTTTCTCGAGGCCTACATATGCCTGCCAGATCGATCCGAGGACCATTTTGATGCAGTTTTCGACGATGTATGCTTTCGATACTTCTTCGTCGAGGAGGAACGAGCACTCCATGCGGATGTTTCCGTCGCGAACGACTGCGGTGGGCATGTTGCGGCGGCAGTTGTGACGGTTTGCGAGGAAGTAGGGGTCTTGTTCGGGTTCGTATCCGGGAGCGCCGGCAGCATAGCTGACGCGGTTGTTGTTTACCATGACGAATATCACGACATCGTGTCCGAAATCTTCGTCGGCCGATTGTACGACGACCATGTCGCCGTCGTCGTCGATGCGAGTGGAGATATTGAGTTCGTCGAGGTAACTGCGGATGAGGTTTTTGTCAACAGTCATAGCGGTTCAGTTTTATTTTGGTTCGTAATTTTTGTGTTTATTCGCTGTCTTCCTTCTCGAAGTCGGAGAAAGCTGCCCATATTCCCGAGATCTGCTGCCGGAGGCACGACGTGAGGAAGTCGTTGGAGACCTCTTCGGTGATCAGGAAGGAGTATTCCATCCTTATCTCACCTTTACGGACGACTGCGGTGGGGTAGTTGCGGCGGCGGTTGTTCCGGTTTGCCATCAGCAGGAGGTCGCCCTCCGGATGGAAGTCAGAAGCGGCGGCTATGAACGACAGCCTGCGCCCGTCCTCGACGGGTATCCATATGGTGACGTCGTGGGGAAAAGTGTTGTCGGCCTCGAGGGTCACGGCGAGGTCGCCGTCGTCGTCGATGCGCGATGCTACCCCGAGATGGTCGAGCAGACTTCGTATTTGTTCTTTATTCATTGTCGTTGTCTTGGTCGTTGAGCCTGGCGTTGAGTTCTTCGTCGGTCATCTCGAAGCATATGAAAGCGTCGAGGGGCAGGAATATGGATGGCCGTATGACGTTCTCGAGAATGTAGTGTGGCGAAACGTCGCCTTCGATCACATATACCCGGTCCATTGTCACATCGCCATCGCTGTCAATGTAGCAGCAGGGAGTGTGCGACCGGCAGTTGTGGCGGTTCGCCATGACCAGCAGGTCGCCCTGGGGGTGGTAGTCGACGGCTCTTGTGCTGAACGATATCATCGGCCCTTCTTCCACACGTATCATGGTGACGATCTGATATGGGAAAGTATCCTCGTCGTAGAAGCTTACGGCGATGGCTCCGTTGTCGAGCAGGTTGTATTTGAGGTCGAGGATGTCGAGACATTCCCCGACAAATTCTGTGGTGATCATCGTCGGTGGGTGTTTCCGTTGAAGAAGATACGGCGTGTGCCGTTTTTTTCTCCACAAAGGTAATGAAAATTTTTCAGATTATGTCAAGAGTGTTTTGCGTTGCGGTAGGCGGTGGGCGACATTTTGTATTCTCTTTTGAAGAGCCGTGTGAAGTGGGGCGCGTCGCTGAAACCGACATGGTATGCCACCTGGCTTACGTACATGTCGGTCGAGCGGAGCAGGCGTGCTGCCACCTGGAGCCGGTAGAGGGTCAGGAAGCGAACGAAAGATATGCCAGTGGAAGCTTTGAAGGCGTTGCAGAAGGCGGTGGGGTTCATCCCCACCACAGATGCGGCCTCGCTCAGGGTTATGCACCGGCTGTAGTGCTCGGTGACGAGTTTGTTGATTGCCGCAAACCGGTTGTGGGCGCGGCTGTCGGCACTTTCGTTGACGGCCGGGCTGCCGATAAATTCGTAGTCTTTGTTTTCGTAGATGGTGGTGAGGAGGGTGAGCAGTTCGCAAAGTTTCAGCGAGCCAGAGAAGTTCTGAAATTTTTTGTAGAGGAGCAATACCTTGCGTGCCGACGAGCCTGTGACTTTGAGGGCTTGCTTTAAATTTAGGTAAAAATCGGCTACCGACTTGAACTCGGGGAAGGCCGCTCCCATGCGTGATATCAGCTCTCGCCTGAAGTGGCACCAGCTGTTGAAGAAACTGTGGCTCCTGGGGTTTAACGCTTCGGTTACTTTCCAGTCGTGGGGAACGTTGCCGGGGACGAAGATAACATCCAGGTTCTCAAATGCTTCGATGTGTTCGTTTATTATTCTGCGGCCGCTTCCGCACTCCATCGCCATGAGTTCCATCTCGGGGTGGATATGGTATACGTTACCTTCGCTGTTGAACTCCGAAGAGCAACCGAAAGAGAGGGTGCAGCTGTCGTCGATGAAGGTGTTTTCGTTGATGATTTTTTCCATGTTTTGGGAAGAGAGTCGATGTTGTTGTGAATTTCCGACAAAGATAACTAAAAAAGGACATATGAGAAAACAAAATAAGCGATAATTTTGCGTTACCAAAAATATAATCACGAAAATCGGGCAATCAGTATATAATACCAATGAAAATTCTAAAAGTAGGAATAGTAGGCTTGGGCCGCATGGGCGGGTTCTTCCTGAATGAATTCTTGAAGAGCGAGCGTTGGCATGTGAGCGCTATCTGCGAGCCGGATACATCCCGTCACGCGGAGATTGCTTCGCGTGCGCCAGAAGCTAAACTGGTCACGGACGAAGATGATGTCTTGAACGATCCCGATATCGATGTGGTGGTGCTGTCGGCGTTGGCCGACACCCGTCTGCGCCAGATTGAGAAGGCCGTTGCCAACGGCAAGCATATAATATCCGAAAAACCTATAGCCGATACACCCGAGAACGAATGGAAGGCTGTCTCGCTTGTCGAGGGTGCCCCCATTATCGCAACTGTCAACCTGTATCTGCGTAACTCATGGTATCTGCAGGAGCTTATCAGCACTGCCGAATCGGGCGAGCTCGGCGATCTTGCCGTAGTGCGCCTGTGTCACAACACTCCCGGTCTGTCGCCCGGTGAAGGTCATGAAGCCGAGGGTCCGGCCTTCCACGACTGCGGTATGCACTACTGCGATGCCGCCCACGCTATTGTAGGTTCCAAATTCAAGACTTACCATGCCCAGGCAGTCCGTTTCTGGGCTTATAAAGATCCCTGGTGGCTCGAAGCCCACGGCACGTTTGAGAACGGTGTCGCTTTCGATATCACTCAGGGTCACGTGTATGGTCAGCTTTCGGCCGTGCAGACCCACAACTCCTATATGGAGCTTATCGGAACAAAAGGTATCGCGCGCATGAGCCACGACTTCAAGACCGCAGTTGTGGAGGTTCACGGAGTGACGCGTACCGAGCGCATCGAGCGTCCTTACGGTGGCAAAAATATCGGCACGCTGATAGAGCATATGGCAGAGTCGATAGAGAGCGGCGTCCGTAGCCGCCATCTGCCGACATTCCGCGAGGCAGCCGAGGCATCGGAGTTTGCCTGGAAATGCCTTGCCAACGCCCGTGAGAACGACCTTCCCGTCCGTGGAACGGCCGAGGAGCTCGAGCAGATCCATCACCGCCGCGCCACCATGACCGACGGCTATGGCCTGCTGCGTAAGCAAACAACACATTAAAACCTAATTCAAAACCAAATATATGACTAATCATCTCCTATTTTTGGGCAATCTCGGCGGCGGTGAGATCATCATCATCGCACTCATTGTCCTGCTGCTTTTCGGTGGCAAAAAAATACCTGAACTGATGCGCGGCATCGGCAAGGGTATCCGTTCTTTCAAAGAAGGCGTGAACAATATCGAGAAAGATATTGAGAAAGCCGGCGAAGAAACAAATAAATAAACCAATATACACCAATCATCTAAACCACGAACTTATGTCAGGAATTTCAAGACGTCAGTTTCTGAAGACAGGCGCTACCGCCGCTCTGGGTCTTTCTGTAGTCCCCAACACGGTGCTGGGCAAGAGCTTCGGACATGTCGCTCCGAGCGACAAACTTAACATCGCCGCTGTAGGTATCGGCGGTATGGGCCATGCCAACATCAATGCAGTGAAAAATACAGAAAACATCGTAGGTCTCTGCGATGTCAACTGGGCATATGCAAAAGGCGTGTTCGACGAGTTCCCTAAAGCAAAACGCTACTGGGACTACCGCAAAATGTTCGATGAAATGGGCAACGAGATCGACGCTGTCATCATCGCTACCCCCGACCATACACACGCACTGGTTACCGCCGACGCCATGACTATGGGCAAAGGCGTATACTGCCAGAAACCTCTTACCCACTCGGTATACGAGTCGCGTCTTCTCACCCGTCTTGCCGATTCGACCGGCGTAGCTACCCAGATGGGTAACCAGGGTGCTTCGGGCGACGGCACAGCTACCGTTTGCGACTGGATCTGGAACGGCGAGATCGGCGAGGTATACAAAGTAGAATGCGCTACCGACCGTCCTATCTGGCCCCAGGGTCTCAACAGCCCCGAAAAGGTAGACAAAATCCCCAAGACCCTCAACTGGGATCTCTTCTCGGGTCCTGCAAAAGTAAACCCCTATAGCGAACTCTATCAGCCCTGGAACTGGCGCGGATGGTGGGACTACGGTACAGGCGCCCTCGGCGATATGGCCTGCCACATCCTCCACCAGCCCTTCAAGGCCCTCAAACTTGGCTATCCTACCAAAGTTGAAGGTTCGTCGACACTCCTTCTCAACGCTTGCGCACCTCAGGCACAGCACGTGAAGATGATCTTCCCTGCCCGTGACAACATGCCCAAGGTTGGTATGCCCGAAGTTGAAATCCACTGGTACGACGGCGGCATGATGCCCGATCGTCCCGAAGGTTTCCCCCAGGGTATGGAACTTATGCGCGAAGGCGGTGGTCTCACCATCTTCCACGGTACCAAAGACACCCTCGTATGCGGTTGCTACGGTCAGAACCCCTTCCTGCTCTCAGGCCGCAAACCCGAAGCTCCGAAGGTACACCGCCGCGTGAAGACCAGCCACGAAATGGACTGGGTAGGCGCTTGCAAGGAAGACAAGGCTAACCGTCGTCAGCTTACCTCGACATTCCAGGAAGCCGGTCCTTTCAACGAAATGATCGCTATGGGTGTCCTCGCAGTACGTCTCCAGGGCCTCAACAAGACCCTCGAATGGGATGGCGACAACATGGTGTTCACCAACATCGGTCCGGACGAAACTCTCCGCACCGTTATCAAAGACGGTTTCACAATCCACAACGGTCACCCCTCGTTCGACAAGACCTGGACCGATCCCGTCAACGCACAGGAATTTGCAGCCGAGCTCATCAAGCATAACTACCGCTCTGGCTGGAACCTTCCCGAGATGCCGGCATAACATAAAACCAACCAATAGACAGAAATGAAAAAAATTCTTTTCATCGCACCCATCGCACTTGCACTTATGGCATCTTGCGGACAGAAAAAAGCAGCCGAAGCTGAAGCTGAGGCTCAGGACGATGCAGCAGTAGCAAATACTCCTGCTTACACAGTCCTCGAAAAAGAGCAGGTAGACCTGACTTCGTTCCCCAAGGACGCCGACGGTTACTATGTGATCTTCGACGGCAAGAACCTTGGCAATGGCTGGCGCGGCTATGGCCGTGACACCGTGCCCGGTCGCTGGGTAGTTGAAGACGGCGCTATCAAGTTCAACGGTTCAGGTGGCGGTGAAGCCCAGACCGGCGACGGTGGCGACCTTATCTTCGCCAACAAACTCAAAGATTTCGAGCTCGAACTCGAATGGAAAGTTTCGAAGGGCGGTAACTCGGGTATCTTCTTCCTCGCTCAGGAAGTTATGGCCAAGAACGACCAGGGTGAAGAGCAGCTTCAGCCTATCTACATCTCAGCTCCCGAGTATCAGGTTCTCGACAATGCCAACCACCCCGATGCTCAGCTCGGCAAGGACGGCAACCGTCAGTCGGCCTCGCTCTACGACATGATCCCTGCCAAGCCCCAGAACCAAAATCCTGCCGGCGAATGGAACAAGGCTAAAATCCTTGTATACAAAGGCACTGTAGTTCACTCGCAGAACGGTGAGAACGTGGTTGAATACCACCTCTGGACTCCGCAATGGACCGAACTCCTCCAGAACAGCAAGTTCAGCCAGGAGAAATGGCCCCTCGCATTCGAGCTTCTCAACAACCTCGGTGGCGAGAATCACGAAGGCTACATCGGCCTTCAGGACCACGGCGACGATGTGTGGTACCGCAATATCCGTGTGAAACCCCTCGGCGAATAATTGTAACTTAAAGAACCTCTCTGACGGGATTTAAAAACGACGATTTTTAAATCCCGTCATTTTTCGCAATATTATACTCTGTCAAACATAAAAGGACTTAAAACTATGTTCAAAAATATCAAGTTGATGGCAGCAGCAGGCCTCGTGGCCGCTATGTCGCTGACATCGTGCTCGGGCAGCGATGCCGCCGAAAAAAAGGAAATCGGCATCCAGCTCTATTCGATGCGTCAGCTTCTTGAGCCGGGTCAGGCCTATGAAAACAACCTTCCGGCCCTGCTCGACACCTTGTCCAAGATGGGCTATACCGCTGTCGAAGCTGCCAATTACGACCATGAGAACGGCAAGTTCTACGGTCTTACCCCCGAAGAGTTCAAGGCAGCTGCCGATGCTGCCGGCGTGAAGGCTCTTTCGTCGCACACCGGACGCACTCTCACCAAAGAGGAAATTGTGTCGGGCAATACCGAAGACTTTTACAAGTGGTGGGACAAAACCCTGGCCGACCACAAGGCTGCCGGCATAGAGTATGTCGTTGTGCCCTGGTCGAATGTTCCCGACAGCCTGTCGACACTCAAGGCTATCTGCGAGTCGTATAACGAAGTTGGCCGCCGTGCCGCCGCGCAGGGTCTCAAGTTCGGATACCACAATCACTCGCATGAGTTCCAGAAAGTAGAGGATCAGACTATGCTCAACTACATGATCGAGAACACTGATCCCGAAAACGTGTTCTTCGAGATGGACGTGTACTGGACCATGATGGGTCACGAGGCTCCGGTTGATCTTTTCAACAAATATCCCGGCCGTTTCCGTCTGCTCCATATCAAAGACCGCCGCGAAATTGGTCAGAGCGGTATGGTTGGCTTCGACGCTATCTTCAATAACGCCGACAAAGCCGGTGTCGAGAACTTCTTCGTTGAAATCGAGAAGTTTACCGACGGTGCCGAGAAGGGTGCCAAAGAGAGCGCCGATTATCTTATCGAAGCTCCGTTTGTAAAGGCCAGCTATCCTGTGGCTAAATAAGGTTTACTCCAAAATATCCTTTAAAAACTCTCTCCGATACTGTTTTTCTTATGTCAACACAAGATTCAGAAATGTCGTTCTGGTCGCACCTCGAGGCTCTCCGATGGGTGCTTATGCGAGTGGTGGTAGTGTATCTGCTTCTTGCAGGCGTGTGTTTTTGCGTCATGCCGTATGTATTCAACAACGTGATCCTTGCTCCGACAACGAGCGATTTCGTGCTTTACCGATGGCTCAACGGGCTTGGCGGAGATGGTACATTCTTTCCTGATTTCAGCAGCGATTTTTCGGTAGATATCATCAATGTTAAGCTTGCGTCGCAGTTCACGACGCATATCAGCACGTCGTTCTGTCTTGCGTTTCTTCTCATATTCCCCTATCTTATCGCTGAGCTGTGGCGTTTTGTGCGCCCGGCCCTTTATGACAATGAACGCCGCAGTGTGGTGGTGTTGCTCGCTTTTGGTGTGCCGATGTTCTATATCGGTTGCACGTTGGGCTATTTCGTTGTCTTTCCGTTTACCTTCCGCTTCCTGGCCCAGTATGACCTCAGTGCGGAGATTACCAACATGATTTCGCTCAATTCGTATATCGATAATTTCTTGATGTTGATATTCGTGATGGGTATTGTGTTCGAGTTGCCTTTTGTGGTGTGGGTATTGTCGCGAATTGGCCTTGTGACCTCAGACTTCCTGAAGAATTACCGTCGTCAGGCAGTAGTGGGTCTGCTTGTGCTGTCGGCAATCATCACCCCGACCGGCGACCCCTTCACCCTGATGGTTGTCTTTGTGCCGATCTACATGCTGTTTGAGCTCAGTATCCTCCTTGCCCGTAAAAAGGCGCCGGAGGAGGATGAGGATGATGACGAGGACCGTCCACACTACACCGGCGACGAAGACTACGAACGTCTTTTCGGCAGTGGCAGTGAAGACGAGGATGATGAGGAGAAATCTGAGAAACAGTAATCTATCTGTTGTAAATCATATTGTTACAGGCCGGACGGTGCATGCCGTTCCGGCCTGTATTCATGTGGGCGCAAAAATATTGTATTTAAAATTTGTCGGGTTTGTTGCTTTTTTGTAACTTTGCTGTGACGAAAAACATAGCTATGAAAAAATGGATAGTCATGATCGCCGGAGCGATGCTCCTCGGCGCTATAAACTCCGCGTGTGTGGGGAAAGAAAAGACGAAATCCGATGCTGAGCAGCAGCCCGACCGGACCTCGCAGATACTCGGTCAATTCAGCGCCGACAGCGCTTACCGTTACATAACTGAGCAGTTGGCCTTCGGCCCGAGAGTGCCGGGCAGCGAAGGGCATCGTGCCTGCCGTGACTACATAATAAACCGTTTGGAAGGTTTCGGTGCCGACTCCCTGATGATACAGGATGGCATCGTGACAGCTTATGACGGCACGAAATTGCCCATAACCAATATTATAGCCGGATACAACATCAATGCTCCGCGGCGCATATTGCTTGCCGCGCATTGGGACACGCGCCCGTGGGCGGATAAAGATCACGACTCCGGCAATCATTCCAAGCCTGTTCCCGGGGCCAACGATGGTGCTTCGGGTGTGGCTGTGCTCCTTGAGATAGCACGAAATCTGGCGATAAAGGACCCTAATGTAGGTGTCGACTTGATGTTTATCGATGCAGAGGATTATGGCGATGACAAAGGCTTCTCGGACAATGAAGATACCTGGTGTCTCGGTTCGCAATATTGGATCAAGCAAGGTATGCCTCCTTACCATCCCGAAAATCTGCCTGTCTACGGTATTTTGCTCGATATGGTAGGCGGCCGTGACGCCCGTTTCTATTATGAATATTTTTCGCAGGCCAATGCTGCCAACCCGACAATAAAGGTGTGGAGCGAGGCTGAAAATATCAATCATAACGACAGGTTTATACGCCGTGTGGGTGGTGGTGTGACCGACGACCATGTGTTCCTTACCCGTGCCGGCATACCGACGACTGTGATAATCGAGTGTCTCAACGACCAGACCCAATCGTTTCCGCCTGTATGGCATACTGTCGACGATGACATAAACTACATCGACACGAAGACTCTCAAGGCTGTCGGCGAGACGGTGCTTAATGTTGTCTATAAAGAAAAACGCTACTGATGACTATTGAAGAAAAAGAGAGGGAACTTGTAGAAGAGTTCGCCGATATCGACGATTGGATGGACCGCTATGCCTGTATAATCGATATGGGTAACAGCCTTCCTCCGCTGCCCGAAAATCTAAAGACGCCCGACCGCCTTATCGAAGGTTGTCAGAGCCGTGTGTGGCTTGATGCCGAACTGAGTGCTGACGGGACGGTGGAGTATCGGGCAGACTCCGACGCGATAATCGTGAAGGGCATCATCTCGATGCTTGTCGATGTGCTGTCGGGCCATACTCCCGACGAAATTCTGTCGGCCGACCTTCATTTCATAAATGATATCGGCCTTGCCGAGCACCTTTCGCCGACGCGCAGCAACGGCCTTGTTGCGATGCTCAAGCAGATGCGTGCCTACGCTGCTGCGTTTAAGGCTAAAGCATAGGGCTGTATAAGATAAGCGAACGGGGCATTTTCGTCACAGAAAATGCCCCGTTTGTTGTTTGCTGACGGTTATTATTTTTTTGCTGTGGCGATGATGTTGGCCATTTTGACGGCTTTGGTTATATGGTCGCAGATATGGTCGGCGCCGATGAGTTTGTCGATGCCGGCGTGTTCGAGCACAGTGCGGACGTTGTCTTTTACGCCGGACAGGACGATGTGTATGCCTTCTTTCTGCGAGGAGCGGATAAGCACCTCGAGGTTGTGGAGGCCTGTGGCGTCGATGAATGAAACTTTGCGCATACGGATTATGCGGACGAGTGGTTTTTCGGCGAGCGCAGAGCGCATGAGTTCGTCGAATTTTGTTGCGACGCCGAAGAAGAAAGGACCATCGATTTCGTATACACCTACGCCTTTGGCTACGTCGAGGACCTCATGCTGGCTCAGGTCGGTGCCTTCCGCAACGTCGAGCTGCTCGGAGTATACCTTTATCTCGGTGTTCTCTGTCACGCGGCGGAGGAACAGCACAATAGCCAGGAGGAGGCCCATCTCGATTGCGATGGTGAGGTCGAAAATGACGGTGAGGATGAATGTGGCGAGGAGTACGGATATGTCGCTCTTGGGTGCGTGGAAGAGAGATACGACGGTGCGCCATCCGCTCATGTTGTAGGCCACCACCATGAGCACGGCTGCGAGTGTGGCCATAGGCACGAAGTTGATCAGCGGCATGGCGAAAAGGAAGATGAGCAGCAGGACGAGCGCGTGGACTATGCCGGCGACGGGTGTACGGCCACCGTTGGTGATGTTTGTCATGGTGCGAGCGATGGCACCGGTGACGGGTATGCCTCCGAAGAACGGAACGGTTATGTTTGCGATACCTTGTCCGATGAGCTCGGTGTTGCTGTTGGTGCGCGAACTGGTGATACCGTCGGCTACAGTGGCCGACAGCAGGCTCTCTATCGCTCCGAGGACAGCAATAGTGAAAGCTGATGGCAGGAGCATGTTTATCGTGGCCATGTTGAGGGTGAAGCCGTGTGGTGTGGGGATGTCGGTGGCCATTGTGCCGAAGCGGTCGCCGATAGTCTCGACTTTATACCAGTCGAAAGCCATTGCGAGGAAGTATGATGCGGCAGTGACCACGATGATCGCAATCAGTGCGCCGGGCAGGCGTTTCGAAATCTTCGGCGTGAGCACGATGATGAACAGGGAGACGAGTGCCGTGGCCAGCGTTGGCAGCGAAATGTTGGCCAGCGACTGGAAGTACAATCCCCATTTGGGTATGAACTGTCCGGGGATGTCGCGCAGGCCGAGGCCGAGGAAGTCGTTGACCTGGGTGGAGAATATTGTGAGGGCGATACCTGCTGTGAAACCGACCACGATGGGGTAGGGGATGAATTTGATCACCGTGCCGAGCCTGAATAGGCCGAGGAGCACAAGCAATACGCCGGCCATGAATGTGGCGACGGCGAGTCCGTGGAGTCCGAACTGAGCTATGATGTTGTATACTATGACGATAAATGCACCGGTTGGGCCGCCAATCTGGACGGAGTTGCCGCCGAAAAATGATACCATAAAGCCACCGATGATTGCGGTGACCAGGCCGATTGTCGGGCTTACGCCTGATGCGATACCGAATGCGATGGCGAGAGGAAGTGCGACGATGCCTACGACGATACCGGCTATGATGTCGGTCTTGAGTCTTGCAGCGTTGTAATGACGCAGAGCATGGAAGAGTTTTGGGTGGAAGTCTACGGCCTTGCGCATCGCACGGCCGGCGAGTTCGGTGCCCGTTGCTGGACTTAGTGACATAAATTGTTGATTTGTACCTATTAAAATCGGGCGACTGAGAATGTTAGCCCTTTAATTTTTGACAAAATTAGCGAAAATCCGGGAAACTGCAAAAAAATGTTTATTTGGCCGTCCTCGGTTTTATGCCTGTTTTTGGTCCGACTGTATGAAATGTTAAAAATGTCGCGATAAATGTGAAATTTTTGGCAAAAAACTTTTGCAGTTCAAAAAATGGGCGTAAATTTGCACCAATTTTCAAGTACATATGTTTTATTACTAAAATCATTCTAAGATGAAAAAGTTAGTTCTTATGTTTGCTGTAGTTTTCGGCATGTCGTTCTTCGCTTGCGGAAACAAGGAGGCAGCAGCAGAAGCTACCGCAGAAGCATGCGATAGCGCTTGCACAGAAGTAGCAGAAGTAGCTGCCGCAGCAGAGGTTGTAGATAGCCTCGGCGACTCTACCGTAGTAGCAGAAGTAGCAGAGGTTGCTGCTCCTGCCGAAGCTGCTCAATAAGCCAACAAGAACTCTTCGGGCAAGGTCCGGAAGAGATTAGCGATTATCGAGACTGTGTAAGGGCGACACGGTCTTTTTTTTGTGTATCGGTGTTTAGAATATGCAAGTGAAGGTGAAGCCGGCACGGCCGTTCCCGATTGTGGGGATGAGTGATGAGGTGATGCCGGTTTCTTTTCTGCCTAAGTGGAGTGAGCGGGTGTCGCTTCCGCGGAAGATGTTTACGACTTCGTTGACCGGGTCGACGAGGAATACGACGATATTGCCGATAATGCGAGAACCCCACAGGGTGTAGTCGTGGGCGACGATGTGGCGTTTGACTTTGTAGAACATTTCGCCGATTGCGCTGCCGACGAGTGGTGTGATGAACAGGTCCTGGATCGATGGCCGCTCCATGCATGCTTCGATGCCGTATTCCCATCCGATAGTGGATATGGCGGCGGAGTAGAGGAGTGACTGGTAGAAGTTAAATCCGCACGAGCGTGCCGACATGAAGTATGCGGCTCCTGCATATGGATGGAGGATGTAGTTGAAGATGGGGTTGTCGCGGTCCCATTCGGGTCCGCGCTTGAAGACGTTCTGGAACCAGCGTTTCTGGGGAGGGTCTTTCTGGAGAGCGGCACGGTTCCACGATGTTGCGTCTTCGGGCAACATTTCGAGCACGAGGAGGGTTGAGACGAATGCACCCGATAGGACTGCAGTGTTGATCCACATGCGGTGCCAGTTTGGTTCGCTGCGAGTGAGAGAGTATGGCAGGCCGTAGATCGAGGGTGGATTTTTTTTGGACTGCAGTTTACGACAGAGAGCGAGGGCAGATGTATCGATAGTGGCTGAGTCGGGTATCTGCGCCTTGATGGGTGCGATGCCGGCGAGGATGCAAATTATGATGGAGAGGATGATGGGTTTCATAATGCAGTGAATTGTAGGGATTGAAAGTGAATCGTGGTTGAACCGCTGTATATTAGAAACAATCTAATGGCGTTTTTGTCGGAGTGAAATTGCAAAAGAATTGAAAAAAGGCGGATAATGGGGGTGCCGGCGGAGGTAATTTTGCAGCAGTGAAGATAACTTAATTGAGCGAAATATTATGAAGGCATTTGTGATGATTGATAACGGGCATGGTTGTGATACGCCCGGAAAATGTAGCCCAGACGGCCGCTATCGGGAATGGCGATGGACGCGCGATGTTGCATCGCTACTTGAGGCGGAGCTTGAACGCAGGGGGATTGCGTCGGAGCTTCTTGTGCCCGAGGAGTGTGATGTTGCGCTTGTGGAGCGTTGCCGACGCGCCAATATGCTGTACAGGCGGTATCCTGAGGCAGTGTTGGTTTCGCTTCACAGTAATGCGTCGGGTGACGGGCGACAGTGGGGCACGGCGTCGGGATGGAGCGCATGGGTGGCCCAAGGGGCTTCGACAGGTGCCCGGCGTCTCGCCCGTCTTCTCTCGGAGGAGGCTATAGGTCGTGGTTTAGGAGGTAACCGCCATACACCTCCTTGCGGATATCATGAGGGCCGTTTTTATATCTGCAGGCACACGCGGTGCCCGGCTGTGCTGACGGAGAATATGTTTCATGACCATAAGGATGATGTTGAATTTCTGTTGTCGGGCAAGGGTATGGCTTCAGTAGCTGCTCTTCATGCCGATGCTTTGGAGAGGTACTATGTGGGGTAAGTTTTTTGTGGTCGCGATATTGGCTTTTGTCATAGGCTTCAGTGCCGGACGTATGGTGGAGATGCGTCAAAGAGAACTTGTGGTGGAGAGGTGGACCGATACCGTGAGGGTGACACAGCCAGAGGTGATGGTGATACGTACGTTGGCCACCGACACAGTGTGGCTTAGGGCGGAGTCTGTAGCGGTAATCGAGGGAGGCGACAGTGTTGCGGTGGAGTTGCCCCGGGAGCAGGCCGAGTATATCGGCGATGGCTATAGGGCATGGGTGAGCGGCTACCGTCCGCGGCTGGACAGTCTGGTGATGGAGCGTCGGGTTTCGGTGGCGACTCCCAGACTACGGCGATGGTCGGTCGGAATACAGGCAGGAGTGGGCATGACACCCAGAGGGGTGCAGCCTTATGTGGGACTCGGGGTGAGCTTCAGGCTTTACTGAGATTGGAGCCTGGATGGGCAGGTCGGGCTATTCAGACCAGTAGGCGCGCACCGGATAGCGCTTGGGGCGCATGATGAGGCGCAGGCCGGAGGAGAATGTGAAGTAGTTCCAGATCCAGTTTATGAGCACAACAGCCCTGTTTCGCATACCTAAGATTGACATTAGATGGACGAAGAGCCATACGAACCATGCAAAGCGGCCGGAGAGATGGAGGCGTCCGGTGTCGACGACGGCCTTGTTGCGCCCGATAGTTGCCATAGTGCCTTTGTCGCGGTATGAGAACGGAGTCATAGCGTCTTGGGTGCGGCTGAGGTTGAGGGCGAGATTTTTGCCTTGCTGCAGGGCTGCTTGTGCGACCTGAGGGTGTCCGTGAGGGTATTTTTCGTCGGTCATTATAGCGATATCGCCGATAGCATATATGTCGTCGGCGCCTATGAGGCGGTTGAAACGGTCTACGACGAGCCTGTTGCCATGTCCGGGTTTTATGTCAGCGCCTTTGAAGATTAATGGTTGACCGGTGACTCCGGCAGTCCATATGAGAGTGTCGGTTGTGACGGTTGTTCCGTCGGTGAATGTAGCGATCCTGTCGGCGTAGCTTTCCATCGTTTTGCCGAGCCAAACGTCGACACATAGTTGGCGAAGTCCGTCGATAGCGTCGTGTCCTGCTTTCTTACCCATCGCTTTGAGCAGAGCGTCGTTTCCTTCGACGATAATTACTTTCACTTCGTCGGGGTCTATTCCGGGATATTCTTTCTTTATGACGAAGCGTTTCATCTCCCCTATAGCACCTGCAATCTCGACCCCGGCCGGTCCACCTCCGACGACGACGAACGTGAGCAGGCTTTTGCGTTTAGCCGGGTCTTTGCATAAGACTGCACGTTCGAGCCGGTCGAGGATTTCGTTTCGGCAGCGGATTGCTTCGGGTACGCTTTTGAGCGAGAATACACGTTTCTCGAGGTCGGGAATGCCGAAGTAGTTGTTTGTTGTTCCGGCAGCAATGACAAGGGTGTCGTATGGAATGGTTTCGAATTGGGTAGTGATTGTATGAGCGGCCACGTCGATGCTTTCGACGTTTCCCATGCGGTATCGGGCATGTCGGTAGGGTCGAGCGTTGAGTTCGCGACGGAGAGGGAAGCTGATGCTCGCCGGCTCAAGACCGGCAGATGCTACCTGATAAAAGAGTGGTGGGAAGGCGTGGTAGTTGTTGCGGTCAACGATTGTGATATCCCATATGTTTTTGTCGGCGAATTTTGCGAGGTTCAGTCCGGCAAATCCTCCGCCGATTATGATGAGTTTTTTCTTGGACATGGCTTTTTCTATTGATAACGTGTGTGAGATAAAAATAGTTTTTCTGTCTGGTGGTATGGTGGTAATATAAAAAGGAACTGCTCACGCAGTTCCTTTTTATGGGTTTCCAATAGGTACAATTTCTAAGGTAAAAAAGATTGTTTTAGGTTTGCGGTACAAAGGTCGGGAGTATTTGCGGACTTGCCAAATCTTTTTTTATGTTTTGCAACATGGTTTTTTGGCATGTTTGGCTGTGTGGTGGGTTTTTGATGGTGAATTTGCTTAGTAGATAGGATGTTACGGTCTTTTTGAGTTGGTGCTGAAAATTTGTAGATAATTGTTAAAAATAGTAAGGTAATGCGTAGTAGCTGACATAATGTTAAAAATGGGGGAATATCATCGGGCTGAAGGCACGGTGTTATTGGCGATGCTGCTATTTTGGCACGACGGGGAGCGTCGCGCTCCTAATGATGCTTGGGGAGGCACGCGCTTTGCTCCATTGGCGGTTAACAGAGGATTCTCCGCTTTGCGGAGGTTTCGATACTGACCTTTGGCACGACGGGGAGCGTCGCGCTCCTATTAAATGCCATAGGCGCGACCCCAAGTCGCGCCTATGGTTGTTTTTAATATTCGTCCCAGCTCTTTATCTCGATTTTGTCGAGCGGCAGGTTTGTGAAGGCTCTTATGAATGCTGATGCGAGCCTTGAATTTGTGAGAAGGGGAATGTTGAGGTCGATTGCCGCACGGCGTATCTTACGGCCGTTGCTAAGCTCTGTGCCTGTGAAGTTTTTGGGCATGTTGACCACAAGATCGACTTTGCGCTCATGGAGCAGGTCGAGTGCCTGTGGCATCTGGTCGGGCGTCGATGGCCAGTATACGCGGATGGCCGGTATGCCGTTTTCGTTGAGATACTGGCATGTGCCACCGGTGGCGTATATTGTGAGACCAGCCTTGTGGAGGAGGTGTGCGGCTTCGAGCATGTCGGCTTTCTGTTTCGGGGAGCCTGTACTCATGAGCACGGCCTTGTGAGGTATGCGCAGGCCAACTGCGAGGAGGGCCTTTATGACGGCTTCGTCGGTGTCGTCGCCGAGACATCCGACTTCGCCGGTGGACGACATGTCGACGCCGAGCACCGGGTCGGCTCCACCGAGGCGCGAGAATGAGAATTGCGAGGCTTTGATGCCGACGTAGTCGAGGTCGAAAGCACTCTTGGCCGGTTTCTCGACAGGGAGGCCGAGCATGACGCGAGTGGCGAGGTCGATGAAGTTTATTTTAAGGACCTTAGAGACGAATGGGAAGCTTCGCGAAGCGCGGAGGTTGCATTCGATTACTTTAATGTCGTTGTTTTTGGCGAGGAACTGGATGTTGAACGGGCCGGAAATGTCGAGAGCTTTCGCAATTGCGGCGGATACTTTTTTGATGCGTCGCATTGTTTCGACATATAGTTTCTGCGGAGGGAACTGTATGGTTGCGTCGCCGCTATGGACACCGGCAAATTCGATGTGCTCGGAAATGGCGTATGCCTTGATTTCTCCGTGGTCGGCGACGGCGTCCATCTCGATTTCCTTGGCGTACTGGACGAACTCGGAAACGACTACGGGGTGTTTTTTCGATACGTTTGCGGCGAGTTTGAGGAAGCGACGTAGTTCGTCGGGGTTTGAGCAAACGTTCATTGCAGCACCCGAAAGTACGTAGCTTGGGCGGACGAGGACGGGGTATCCTACTTCTTCGACGAATTCCTCGATGTCGGCAAAGTCGGTGAGTTCGCGCCAACGCGGCTGATCGATGCCGAGGCTATCGAGCATAGCGGAGAATTTGTTTCGGTCTTCGGCGCGGTCGATGCTTGCGGCTGTTGTGCCGAGGATGTTTACGCCGGCAGCGTCGAGACGAGTGGCGAGGTTGTTTGGTATCTGTCCGCCAACAGAGAGGATTACGCCGTGGGGGCATTCCATCTCGAGGATGTCCATGACGCGCTCGTAGGTGAGTTCGTCGAAATAGAGTCGGTCGCAGATGTCGTAGTCTGTCGATACGGTCTCGGGGTTGTAGTTTATCATTACCGATCGCCATCCTTCTCGCCTTGCGGTGAGGAGGGCGTTGACTGAGCACCAGTCGAATTCGACAGAAGAGCCGATGCGGTATGCACCCGAACCGAGGACTACGACCGATTTTTTGTCGCCGCGGTAGTCAACGTCGTTTTCGGTGCCGTTGTATGTGAGGTAGAGGTAGTTGGTCGCCGCCGGATATTCGGCAGCGAGGGTGTCGATCTGCTTTACAACGGGTACTATGCCGAGGGCTTTGCGGTGGTTGCGAACCTTTAGGATGTAGCCGTCGGTGTCGTCGGCAAATGAGTCTTTGAATATCGAACGAGCGATCTGGAAGTCGCTGAAACCTTGCTCTTTGGCTATGCGGACAAGCATGTCGGGCACTTGGGCGAGATCGTTGAAAGTCTCGAGCTCAGCAGAGGTGTCGATTATGTTGCGGAGCTTGTAGAGGAACCAGCGGTCGATTTTTGTGAGGTTGTGTATCTGGTCGACGGTGTATCCTTCTTTAAATGCTTTAGCGATTACGAAGATGCGCTTGTCGGTAGGTTCTTTGAGTGCAGCCTCGACGTCGGGGATTGATATCTCGCGGTTTTCGGTAAATCCGTGCATTCCCTGACCTATCATGCGGAGACCTTTCTGGATCGCTTCTTCGAATGTGCGTCCGATTGCCATGACTTCGCCGACCGATTTCATCGAAGATCCGATGTGGCGGTCTACGCCGTGGAATTTACCGAGGTCCCAACGCGGAATCTTGACCACTACGTAGTCGAGCGCCGGCTCGAAGAATGCCGAGGTGCATTGAGTGACGCTGTTGTTGAGGTCGAACAAGCCATATCCGAGGGCGAGCTTGGCAGCAACGAAGGCGAGGGGGTATCCGGTGGCTTTTGAAGCAAGGGCCGAAGAGCGGCTCAGGCGCGCGTTGACTTCGATAACGCGGTAGTCCATCGAAGCCGGGTCGTAGGCGTACTGGACGTTGCATTCGCCGACGATGCCAACGTGGCGTATGATTTTGATGGCGAGAGAGCGCAGGTAGTGGTAGTCGTCGTTGCTGAGAGTCTGCGAAGGAGCGACAACGATGCTCTCGCCGGTGTGTATGCCGAGGGGATCGAAGTTTTCCATGTTGCAGACTGTGATGCAGTTGTCGAATCGGTCGCGAACGACTTCGTATTCGACTTCTTTCCATCCTTTGAGAGATTTTTCGACGAGTACCTGAGGAGAGAATGAGAGGGCTTTTTCGACGAGCGCAACGAGTTCGTCGTCGTTGTCGCAGAAGCCGCTACCGAGTCCGCCGAGGGCGTATGCCGCACGGACGATGACCGGGTAGCCGAGTCGATTGGCAACGATGAGCGCGTCGGCAGCGGTTTCGACGGCTTCGCTTTTGATAGTCTTGACATCGATCTCGCGCAGACGCTCGACGAAAAGCTCGCGGTCTTCGGTGTCCATGATTGTCTGAACCGGGGTGCCGAGGACTTCTACGCCGTATTTTTCGAATACACCTTTCTTCCACAGCTCTACGCCGCAGTTGAGGGCGGTCTGTCCACCGAAAGCGAGCAGAACACCGTCGGGACGCTCTTTTTCGATGACCCGTTCGACAAAGTATGGGGTGACAGGCAAGAAGTAAATCTTGTCGGCCATGCCTTCGGAAGTCTGTACTGTGGCGATGTTGGGGTTTACGAGAACTGTTGTAATGTTTTCCTGTCGCAGGGCCTTGAGAGCCTGAGCGCCGGAGTAGTCGAATTCGCCGGCTTCGCCTATCTTGAGTGCGCCGCTACCTAAGAGGAGGACTTTCTGCGGCTTTTTTTCGAGGGTCATCATTTTTTGAGCAGGGCTATAAATTCGTCGAAAAGGAATTCGGTGTCACGCGGACCGCTTGAAGCTTCGGGATGGAACTGGGCAGAGAAGAATGGCATCGATTTGTGTCGGATGCCTTCGTTAGTGCCGTCGTTCATGTTGATGAACAGCGGTTCCCAGTCGGCCGGCAGGGTGTCGTTGTCGACTGCAAATCCGTGGTTCTGAGAAGTGACGAAGCACTGGGTTGTGCCGAGGCGACGCACCGGCTGGTTGTGGCTGCGGTGTCCGTATTTGAGCTTGTACGTTTTTGCGCCGGCAGCCTTGGCAAGGAGCTGGTTGCCCATGCATATGCCGCATATCGGTTTGCCGGCAGTCATGGCACGACGTATGTTTTCGACTGTCGCTGTAGCGAAGTCGGGGTTTCCGGGTCCGTTGCTGATGAACAGACCGTCCCAGGCGAAGGTGTTAAAGTCGTAGTCCCAAGGTACTCTCACGACTCTCACACCCCTTTTGAGGAGGCATCGGATGATGTTGTGTTTGATGCCGCAGTCGACGAGTGCGACGGTGGGTCGTCCCTGGCTGTCGGGCTCGAGTGTACCGTCGAGCGCAACGGGAGCTGCTCCCGGAGCATCGAATACCATAGGTTTGTCGCACGATGCTATGGCGATGAGGTTTTCGGCGTTGGGGTCGTAAAATCCCGGATCTTCAGAACCGATTATTATCTTGCCGAGCATCGATCCGTGTTCGCGCAGGTGTTTTGTGAGCGCGCGAGTGTCGATACCGTATATTCCGGGGATTTTTTCGTCTTTGAGCCACTGCGCGAGGCTTCGCTCGGCGAGCCAGTGGCTGTGGTGGAAGGCATAGTCCTGAGCGATTATTGCCCGGCAGTGAATGCGCGAGCCTTCGAAGAAGTCTTTGAGGGCGTCGTCGCCGTCGGCCGGCGGAACGCCGTAGTTGCCTAACTGAGGGAATGTGGTTACTAAAATCTGACCTTCATATGAAGGGTCGGTAAGACTTTCGGGATATCCGGTCATAGCGGTGTTGAACACCACTTCTCCGGCCGCAGATCCTTCGTAGCCAAAGCTGCGTCCGCGGAAAATCGTGCCATCCTCAAGAATGAGAAGGGCTTCGGTACTCGCCTGCATAAATGTGTGGGTTATGGGGTGACATAAACAGAGGCCCCCGGGTATGGAAGACCGTGCAAAGGTACGCAAAAAAACGCGGATGGCAAAATAATCTTTTCGCGTTGGTGTGGTTTTTGCAAGCCGGAGGGTGTTTGGCTTTTGGTGTTTTTTGTCTTAACTTTGCAGAGTATTACAGAATAAATGAAAGAATGATGATAACATGCCGTAAGCTCTTTGCACTCATATTATCAGGTGTCGCACTTGTGTCGTCGGCCGGTAATTTCAGCCAGTATGTCGAACCCCGTATAGGTACGGCCCACTGCCGCTGGTTCCATATCGCCCCCGGAGCGTTGCCTTTCGGCATGGCCAAGCCAGGCCCATCGACCAACGGGCATCTCGGAAATGAACAGGGCTGGGAGGCATCGGGCTACGACTACCGCGAGTCGAGTATCGAGGGTTTTCCGTGTGTCCATGAGTTCCAGCTTGGCGGTATCTCGCTTATGCCGACCAAGGGTGAGCTTGTGACAGTGCCCGGCGAAGTGGATAATATGGAGGGTCGCGGCTACCGCTCGTTTTTCGACAGGAGTAACGAGACGGCGCGTCCGGGCTATTATTCTGTAGTGCTGAAGCGCTATGGCATACTTGCTGAGCTGACCGCAACCGAGCGGACGGCTTATGAACGGTTTACTTTTACCAAAGGGGCTGATAACCATATACTTTTCGACATCGGCAACCGTCAGGGCGAGAGTGGTGCTGTGGCTGATGCGAGGGTGGAGTTGCGTTTCGATGGCTCGGTGGAGGGCTTTGTGGTGACCAAGCCAGAGTATGTCAATAAATATCAGGCCGGAGCGGAGGTGCCGATCTACTTCTCGGCGACGGTGGACCGTCGTCCGACATCGTCAGGCACTTTTACAGGAGACAATATAAACCCTGGAGCAAGTGTTGCCGAAGGGCCGGGAGCAGGTCTTTACATGACGTTCGACATCAAGGAGGAGTCGGCTCCGGTGACGGTGAAAGTGGGGTTGTCGTATACATCGGTCGATAATGCGCGTCTTAACCGTCTTGCCGAGAGCCGGTCGCTCGATTTCGATGCGGTAGCCGCACGGTCGGCCGAGATTTGGGAGGAGATGCTTGGCCGGATTGCAGTGGAGACGCCGTCGGAAACCGACAAGGTGAAGTTTTATACCGGTCTGTACCACGCTATCCTTGGCCGAGGGCTTGCCAATGATGTCAACGGAGCTTATCCTCGAAATGACGGCAGCATCGGGTATATTCCTATGCGTGCTGATGGTAAGCCGGAGCATAATTTCTATAATACCGACGCGGCATGGGGCGCGCAGTGGAACCTCTCTCAGGTGTGGGCACTTGCCTATCCCGAATATTTTTCGGACTATGTGAGCACGCATCTCCGGGTGTTTGCCGACAGTGGCTGGCTTGCCGATGGATTGGCTGCCTCGCGCTATGTGTCGGGAGTGGGTACAAATCTCCTGCCGGTGATAATATCGGGGGCGTATCATGCCGGAATACGTGATTTTGATACTGAGATGGCTCTGGAGGCGTGTGTCAAGAACGAGCTGTGCGGCGAAAACCGTCCGCTCGGCGCCGGCAAGTCTGATACCGACCGGTTTGTGGAGTATGGCTATGTGCCGCACCTCGACTCGGGCGATGGTATAGGTGAGTCGTTCATGTTTTCGGCCTCGCATACCCTCGAGTATTCGTATAGTTCGTGGGCTACTTCAGAGCTTGCCAAAAGTCTTGGCAAGACTGATTGTTGCGCCCAGCTCGATTATCTTGCCCGTGGGTGGGAAAGGATCTACGATGAGGAGACGGGTTTTATGCGTCCGCGTAGGGCCGACGGCGAGTTTATCGGCGATTTCAACCCGATGCAGGTGTGGCGCGGTTTCCAGGAGGGTAATGCGTGGCAGTATACTTTCTATGTGCCGCATCAGGCCGGAGAGCTGATCGCGAAGGTCGGCCGCGAGCGGTTTGTGGAGCGTCTCGACAGTATTTTTACCGTGTCGCAAGACAAGATTTTCAGCGGTGGCACCGAGGTCGGGGCTTTTGCCGGGTTGCAGACTCTCTATAATCAGGGAAATCAACCGTGCCTGCATATCTCATGGCTTTTCAACGATGCCGGCCGTCCGTCGCTGTCGCAGAAGTGGGTACGTGCTATTCTCGACCGGTTCTATGGTGTCGACGGTATACATGGATACGGTTACGGTCAGGATGAGGACCAGGGGCAGCTCGGGGCGTGGTATGTGCTTTCGTCGATGGGTCTTTTCGATGTCAAGGGTCTTGCAGGGCAAAATCCCTGCATGGCTGTGGGGAGCCCGAAGTTCGACAAGATAACGCTGCGTCTGTCGCCCGACTATCACAAGGGTCGGGAATTTGTGATAACGACGGAGAACAACTCGGATGAAAATGTGTATGTGGGAGAGGCGAGTCTCGATGGCGAGAGGCTGACTTCATTGAGTGTTCCTCTCGACCGTATAACATCCGGCGGCCACCTTCATCTGAAGATGACTCCGGTGGCGCGAGACGATTACCGCGAGTGAGGACTATTTGCCGTAGTTGAGGCGCGCCATCAGTGCGGTGAGGTCGATAATGGGGAGCGGACGGTGGCGGAGGGCTGTGCCTTTGGTGTGGACGGCCACGATGCCGCGCAGTGCTCCGACGGCTATTCCGAGCATGGTCATCATGAGTTTTCCTGCCACGACGACTTCGCTGCCGTGCATCACGATGTTTTCGGCGAGGTCTTCGATCTCGAATGTGGCAATTACGGAGCTTACCAGGAGGCGCTGGCGCACGAGGCCTATGGGGGCTATGTATGAGCAGGAAACGACGAGGCTTATCATGTTGTGCTGGACGTCGGGAATGACGCGCACGTTCATGTCGACGCTCACTGTCTCGTGGCCGAGACGGCGCAGCGCGCTGCGGTTGATGACTGTTGCTCCGGGCACTTCGCTGACCGATACGAGGCTTATGTTTATCTGGTTTTCTTTCATCGCGGTATGATTGTGGGGTGATGTAATAACACGTCCGGGTGCCGGGCGGTTTATTTGCACCGCCAAATATACGAATATTTCGAGTGTAATGCCAAATTATTTTTTCACCACTTACTTATCGGCGAGTTCGGTGCCGTATAAAAAACGAGAAGCTGCCCCGGAGTGGGACAGCTTCAGAGTTGTGTCTGTTATAGTCGGACCGAAGATTATTCGGCTACTACTTCGAAGGGGATTTCTACGGCAACTTCTTTGTGAAGTTTGACGGTTGCTACGTATTCGCCGACTTCTTTTACAGCCTGCTTGATCTCGATGAGCTTGCGGTCGATGTTGTGACCGAGTTTCTCGAGGGCTTCTGCGATCTGGATGTTGTTTACCGAACCGAAGATTGTGCCTGTAGCCGAAGTTTTGGCGCCGATAGTGAGCTTAATGCCCTGGAGCTGAGCTGCGAGAGCTTCAGCATCGGCTTTGATTTTGGCGAGTTTGTGAGCGCGCTGGCGCTGGTTCTCGGCGAGGACTTTGAGAGCCCATTCGCTGGCGATGACAGCTTTGCCTGTGGGGATAAGGTAGTTGCGGCCGTATCCGTCTTTTACGGTAACGACGTCGTCTTTGTAACCAAGGCCGCTGACGTCTTCTTTGAGAATAATTTTCATAGTTGAGTCGGCTTACAGGTTATTTCATCAAGTCGGTAACGTAGGGGAGAAGCGCGAGGTGACGGGCACGTTTTACGGCCTGGGCTACACGGCGCTGGAATTTGAGCGAGGTGCCGGTGATGCGGCGGGGGAGTATCTTGCCCTGCTCGTTGAGGAATTTCTTGAGGAATTCGGGGTCCTTGTAGTCGATGAAGTTGATGCCGAAACGTTTGAAGCGGCAGTATTTTTTCTTTTTGACGTCTACCGACATGGGTGTGAGGTAGCGTATTTCTGATTGAGCTTGTGCCATTTTTTAGTCCTCCTTGTTTTCTACGGGTTGAGCTTGAGGTTGAGCTGCGCGGCGTGCACGGCGCTTAGCGGCGTACTGAGCGGCGTATTTGTCCTGACGGAAAGTGAGCCAACGGAGAACGCGCTCGTCGCGGCGGAATTCGGTTTCGAGTTTGCGGATCAGCTTGGGATCGGCGTTGAACTCTACAAGGCTATAGAAGCCGGTGGACTTTTTCTGGATGGGATAAGCGAGCTTGCGCAGGCCCCATTCTTCGCAGTTCACAATCTCGGCACCGTTGTCGGTGAGTACTTTTGTGAACTTTTCTACCGCTTCCTTCATCTGGGCATCAGACAAAACGGGAGTTAAAATGAAAACGGTTTCGTACTGCATTTTAGGTTGATAATTAATTGATTAAGTGGAGTCTTACGATTTCCGGCTGCAAAGTTACGAAAAATTTGCTGAATTTCAAAATGTTATTTGCGTTCAGCCGAACATTTTGTGGAGGTCTTCGAAGCGCCGGGCTATGCCCGGGCCGAAGCGCTGCATCGAAGCCCTTACGCGATCGAGGGGCTTGCGTGTCATGTCGCCGCCTTTGGAGTAGAAGCAGTCGGCGTAGCATATGAGTTTTTCGAGCAGTGTCTCGGGCATGTATGTGCGACCGGAGGGGAGGGGGAGTGCGGCGTCGGCGATTTCGTCGTCGGTGAGTCCGGCGCCCGTGTGTCGTTCGGCTACGCGTGCGAAGGTCTCGTCGATGCCGTCGGCACGCAGCATATCGGCACCAGCGGCACCGTGGGCGAGGTAGGGCAGGCTGCCGTGGCAGTCGATGCCCGGTGCGTCGGTGGCTATTATGCCGATGTCGTGGAGCATGGCGGCGGTTTCGATGTCAGCGCTGTCGAGCGGCAGCTGTTTTTGACGCGCTATACTGAGGGCGAGGTCGGCGACACTGCGGCTGTGGAGCAGCAGTATGTCGCGGACCTCGCGTCCTGACGGATAGTGGCGGTCGATCTCGGCCTGCCAGTCCATGATTATTCTACTATTGTGCACCAGCCGTGGGTGTCGGGTTCCTCTCCGTTTCGTATTGCGTCGAGGCGACGAACGAACTCGGTGGTGACGGGGCCGGGTTTTCCGTCTTTCGATATGATGTATTTGTGGCCTGTGTCGAGGTCGTCGATTTCGCCGATAGGCGAGCATACGGCGGCGGTGCCGCAGGCGGCGGCTTCGGATACGTCGGCGAGTTCTTCGACGGCTATGCGGCGCTCTTCGACTTCCATTCCCATCTCGCGAGCGATATCCATGAGGCTCATGTTTGTGATCGAGGGCAGGATGGAGTCGCTCTTGGGTGTGATGTATTTGCCGTCTTTAATGGCATAGAAGTTGGCCGGGCCGCATTCGTCGAGGTATTTCTTTTCTTTGGGGTCGAGGAAGAGGACGGCCGAATATCCTTTTTCGTGGGCCAGGTGGGTGGGCATCATCGAGGCTGCGTAGTTGCCGCCGACTTTCCAACGGCCGGTGCCGAGGGGAGCTACGCGGTCGAAGTTGCGCATGATGCAGATGTTGGTGTTCTTGAAGCCGCCTTTGAAGTATGGACCTACGGGAGTGACCATGATCATGAAGAGGTATTCGTCGGCTTCTTTGACGCCTATCCTCGGGCTGAGTCCGATCTCGAGCGGACGGAGGTAGAGCGATGCGCCGCTACCGTAGGGTGGGATGAAGCGCTCGTTGAGCTTGACGACTTTGAGGCACATCTCCTCGAAAAGTTCGACCGGAACCGGCTCCATGAGCAGGCCTTTGGCGGATTCGCGGAGGCGCTTGGCGTTTTCGTCGAGACGGAAGATGCGTATCTTGCCGTCTTTGCCCCTGAAGGCTTTGAGGCCTTCGAATATTTCCTGGCCGTAGTGGAGGGCGGTGGCGGCCATGTGTATGTTTATAGTGTCGGATTGCGATACTTCGATGGGCCCCCACTGACCGTTGCGGAACTCGCAGCGGACGTTGTAGTCGGTGGGATAATAGCCGAAGGGGAGCTTGCCCCAGTCTATTTGTGTGTCCATGTTGTGTTGTATGTTTGGTATTCTGCCGCAAAGTTAAACATTAAAAGTGAACGCAGGTTTGAAATAAGGCTAATGAATGTTAAAACGGAGGGTGTCGGGAGATGTTAGAAAACATGTTTGTGTATATAATAAGGTGGAGAGGGTCTTAGTCGGCTCTTTTGCGTGGCGATGCTACAAAAAAATATAAAAATTTGGTGATAAAATTTGGAGAATATAAAAATAAGCTGTAACTTTGCATCGCTTTTGAAAAAGACGGGGTGTAGCTCAGTTGG
>DKVO01000033.1:0-96352 GCA_002491245.1 Porphyromonadaceae bacterium UBA7176 | reverse complement strand
CGCGTCTGGGGGGCGTGAGGTCGCTAGTTCGAGTCTAGTCACCCCGACTTCAGAAATCCCCAAAGCACGAAGCCTGACAAACGTCAGGCTTCGCTTTTTTATTCAATTGTTCTATCTCCGCAGAGGCGTGGTCCTTGTCTAAGTTACTGTCAAACTTCCAAACCTTCAAACCGTTCAAGCCCGGAGAGTCAGGCATTCTCGTAGTCGGCGATGCGTTGGCGCCAGGTGTCGCTGACGGTGGTGGGGCGACCGGTGGCGAGGTCGATGTTGACCATTATGGTGCGTGCCGAGCATTTTATGTCGCCACGGGTGTTGACAATGCGTTGGTCGAGTATCATCGAGCTGTCGGCGATATCGGTGATTGCGGTGAGCACTTCGATTTTTTCATCGATTTTCGTGGGCGCGAGGAAGTCGCAGTTAATGTTGGCCACGACAGGAGCTGTGGGTTCGCTGCCGAATGTGTCGGTCATGAACTGGCGGAAGTAGGCGTATTTGCCCATGTCGAGAAACTGGAGGTAGACAGAGTTGTTGAGATGGCCGAACATGTCGATGTCGTTGAAGCGTATCTGCACCGGCATCCGGTGGCGGAAATTTATCTCAGGTAATTGCTGGTCTTTCATTTTTAGTGGATTATTATGTTATCTACCGCGCGTCGGCCTGCTATCCGGTTGATTTGGCTGGCAAGGGTTTCGCGCAGGTATCCGAGTTCTTCTTTCAAGGGCGCCGAGTCGATGTATATGTGCAGTATCTTTCCGTCGAGATACACCCGTCGGGTGTATGCAGCTATGTGTTTGCCTGCCACTTCGGGCCACATGGCTTCTACCGAACGGCGTTCGAGCGAGGGGCGCAGGCCGGTGTCGTTGATCATCTTTTCGATAATCTGACCTATCTGTAGCGGTTGGGCGCGTTTCATGCTTCGGTGGGAGTGAATATGCCTCTTTCGACCTGCCACAACCTGTAGTCGCCCGTGGCGCCGAGACTCGCCACAGTTTCGTCGAGGTGGCGGCGGTTAGTGTCGGTGATGAAAATCTGTCCGAATGTGTCGGAGCTGCCTACAAGGGCTATTATGCGTTCAACCCGGCCGGCGTCGAGTTTGTCGAAGATGTCGTCGAGGAGCAGCAGTGGTTTGATGCCGAGGCTCGACCGTAGCAGTTCGTACTGGGCGAAACGCAGGGCGGTGGTGAAAGTCTTTGTCTGTCCTTGCGAGGCGGTTCGCCGTACAGGCATACCGTCGACGGTCATTGCTATATCGTCGCGGTGAGGGCCGGATGCAGTGTAGTGCAGGGCAAGATCGCGCTTTCGCATGGTTGCCAGTCGTTCGGCCAGTCCGCCGGGGTATTCGGCGGTGATATATTCGATACGGGCGTCTTCGTTTCCGTCGGAAATAGCCGTATAGTAAGGCGTGAATATGGCTTCGAGTTCGGCTATGTCGGCCCGACGTCTTTCGGTGATGTATTCTCCGGCAACTTCGAGCTGGGCTTCGAGGGCTTCGTAGATACCCTCGTCGGTCACTTCGTCGCGGAGCAGGCGGTTGCGTTGCTCCAGAGCGCCGTTGTAGCGCACCAGGGCGTCGAAATAGCGGCTGTCGCGCTGGGCTATTATGCGGTCGATGAAGCGGCGGCGCTCGGCAGGCTCACCAGAGGTGAGGTCCATGTCGGCCGGCGATAGAAGTACGGCCGGAAAAGCACCGAGGTGCTCGGCCAGGCGCTGGTATGCTTTGCCGTTGCGTTTGAATATCTTTCGCTGTCCCGGCCTGATTGCAGCCTGTAGCTCTTCGTCGAGGCCTCGTCGGCTGTAGGTGGCTCTCAAAGCTGCGAATTGAGCATCTCGCCGCACAAGCATGGGATCGGTGGCGCCGGTGAAACTGCGGCAGTTGCCGAGGTAGTATATGGCGTCGAGCAGGTTGCTCTTACCCATGCCGTTGTTGCCCAGGAAGCAATTTATCTTGGGCGACATGTCGAGGGTGGCGCTGCCGATGTTCTTGAAGTCGGTTATGGCAAGGTGTTGCAGTTGCATTTGTCAGCGTGGAAACTTAGTGTCGAAGTAGTGTAGGATGTATGGCAGGGCGTTGTTCCAGTACTGCCAGTTGTGTCCGCCGGGGCGTGAGATGTAGTCGTGCGGTACGCCGGCTTCGAGGAGTGCTCGGTGCATGTTGTCGTTCACTTCAGCGAAAAAGTCTTCGCTGCCGCAGTCGAAGATGATGTTGAAGTTTCCGGCTTTTATTTGTGGTATCATGTATGCGACAGAGTGTGCTTTCCACTTCTCCGGATCTTTGTCGGATGTCGAGCCAAGGATTTTGGGAAGATTCCAGTTTGTCGGGAACGGGAGCAGATCGAGGCCTCCGCTCATCGAGCCTATGTTGCCCCATATCTCAGGATGGCGTAATGCGAGGTAGAAAGATCCGTGTCCACCCATGCTCAGGCCCATTATGGCGTGGTTCTCGCGGCCGGGGAGTACAGGATATATCTTGTCGATATACGGAACGAGACCCTTGACGATGAAGGTCTCCATTTTTATCGAGTCGGAGTCCCAGTACCAGCTGTCGCGACCGTTGGGAGTGACGAATATCATCTTGTAGCGGTCGGACATCTCGCCGAGACCTTTTATGCGGTCGATGTAGCAGCGGTTATTGTCGCTGTAGCCGTGGAGGAGGTACACGACCGGGAATTTCTGAGTTCCGTTGTTCTCCGGCACTACAACAGTTACTTCGTTTGAAGTGTCTAAACATTTGTTGTGAACCAAGAGAGTGTCGACACGGAAGGCATTTGCAGCCATAACCGTGATCATGGTGGTTAATGCTATTAAAAAGCGGTGCATGGGAGTGTATATTGTTGTTTATGCAAAGGTACGATAAAATTGACAAAAAATTGTGTTTGCGTTTGGAGTTACTGTTTTTTTTCTTACTTTTGCGATTGAGAAGACAGCGATATTTGGCTTGCTCAACCATGAAACATTATTAAACCCTCATAAAATATGGCAAAAGTTTACGGAGCGGTGACAATCGACGCCCGGCGCTGCAAAGGCTGCGACCTCTGTGTCGTGGCCTGTCCGGCCGACGTGCTTGAGCTCCAGCCCCAGGAAGTGAATGACCGCGGCTACCACTATGCCAGCGTCGTCAATCCCGATAAATGTATAGGTTGCGCCGCATGCGCTACAGTATGCCCCGATGCGTGCATCGAGGTGTATAGGGTGGTTGAAAAATAAACAACTGTCTGTTAATAAGAATTTTACATCGCTATATATGGAAGAAGTAAAATTGATGAAGGGCAACGAGGCTATAGCCCATGCCGCTATCCGCTACGGCGCCGACGGCTACTTCGGTTACCCTATCACGCCTCAGAGCGAGGTCCTCGAGACTTTGGCCGAACTGCGCCCTTGGGAGACTACCGGCATGGTAGTGCTTCAGGCCGAGAGCGAGGTGGCCGCCATCAACATGGTATACGGTGGTGCCGCCACAGGCCGAGCCGTCATGACCTCGTCGTCGTCGCCAGGTGTAAGTCTCAAGCAGGAAGGCATAAGCTATCTGGCAGCTTCCGAGTTGCCTGCTCTTATTCTTAATGTGATGCGTGGAGGTCCCGGCCTCGGCACCATACAGCCCTCGCAGGCCGATTATTTCCAGGCCACGAAGGGTGGTGGTCATGGCGACTACCATCTTATCGTCCTCGCGCCTGCATCGGTGCAGGAAATGGCCGATTTTGTTGCATTAGGCTTCGATCTGTCGTTCAAATACCGCACTCCGGCGATGATACTTGCCGATGGTATCGTGGGACAGATGATGGAAAAAGTGATCCTTCCCGAGCAACGTCCGCGACGCACCGATGAAGAAGTGCGCGCTCAATGTCCCTGGGCTGCATGCGGCCGTGGCAACCGTGACCATAAGAACGTCGTCACTTCACTCGAACTCGACTCTGCCAAAATGGAAGTGAACAACGAGCGCTTCCAGGCAACATACCGTCGCATTGAGGAAAACGAAGTGCGTTACCAGGAATATTTTACCGACGACGCCGACTACCTTGTTGTCGCTTTCGGCTCTATAGCGCGAATATGCCTCAAGGCAATCGAAGACGCCCGTGCCAAGGGCTTGAAGATTGGTTTGCTGCGCCCCATCACACTCTGGCCCTTCCCTACAACTCGTATAGCTGAACTGTCAAAGCAGGTCAAGGGTATGCTCACCGTCGAGCTCAACGCTGGCCAGATGGTAGAAGATGTACGCCTTGCGGTTGAAGGCGCAGTGCCGGTCCGTCACTTCGGTCGTATGGGCGGCATGATACCCAATCCTGTCGAAATTCTCGACGCTTTGGCTTCAAATTTTGACGAACTTAAACTCTAAGGCGCTATGACACAAGAAGAAATAATCCGCCCCGAGAACAAAGTCTACAGCCGGCCGGAGCTGCTCTGCGACGTACACACCCATTATTGCCCCGGTTGCTCTCACGGCGTTGTGCACAAACTTGTAGCCCAGATTGTCGATGAGATGGGAGTGGCCGACCGCACCATCGGCATAGCTCCTGTAGGCTGCGCCGTATTCGCTTACAATTATATCGACATCGACTGGATTGAGGCAGCCCACGGCCGTGCACCAGCACTTGCCACCGCAGCCAACCGTCTCAACCCCGGCCGTCTCGTGTTTACTTATCAGGGCGACGGCGACTTGTCGGCAATCGGTACGGCCGAGACTATACATGCATGCAACCGTGGCGAGAACATCGCGATAATATTTATCAACAATGCGATCTATGGTATGACCGGAGGCCAGATGGCCCCGACCACTCTTCTGGGCATGAAGACGGCCACCACACCTTACGGTCGTCAGGCCGAGCTGAATGGCTATCCTCTGGCTATCACGCCGCTGCTGGCGCAGCTCGACGGTACATGCTATGTCACACGTCAGGCTGTCCATACCCCTGCGGCTGTAAACAAGACCAAGAGGGCCATACGCAAGGCTTTTGAGAATGCTTTGGCCGGCCGCGGAACATCGGTTGTCGAGATTGTGTCGACCTGCAATTCCGGCTGGAAAATGACTCCCGACCAAGCCAACAAATGGATGGTAGAGCACATGTTTGAGAAGTATCCCCTCGGCGACCTCAAAGACGTCGAAAGCAAAACCAAGTAAGCTATGAAAGAAGAAATAGTAATTGCCGGTTTCGGCGGACAAGGAGTGCTGTCGATGGGCAAAATACTGGCATATGCCGGGCTTATGGACAATCTTGAAGTGACCTGGATGCCTTCCTATGGTCCTGAACAGCGTGGCGGTACGGCCAACGTGACCGTAATTCTGTCTGATGCGCCGATCAGTTCGCCTGTGCTCGACAGCTACGATACTGCCGTGGTGCTCAACCAGCAAAGTCTCGATAAATTCGAGGCTAAGGTGAAGCCCGGCGGTACGCTCATCTACGACCCTTCGGGCATACATCGCTTGCCCGGACGCACCGACATCACGGTGGTGTCTGTCGATGCCATGACAGCTGCTATAGAACTGCAGAACTCCAAGACCTACAACATGATACTTCTCGGAGCTCTTCTTGCCTGCCGTCCGGTGGTGGGTATAGATGCAGTTCTCCGTGGCCTCAAGAAGACTCTCCCCGAGCGTCATCATCATCTTATACCGCTCAATGAGCAGGCTTTGCGCAAGGGTATGGGGCTTGTAGGTGATAAATAATCAGTTAAACAATCAAACTCCAACTTTCACTGATGAAAGTTGGAGTATTTAGAAATATTTTTTGTACTTTTGGGGCGACTTTGACAACTTAAGTCGTTTTTAACCTTATTACTACAGATTTATGGACATGCAAGAACCCTCTTTGGTTCCCGGCGGGGAAGCCGAAGAACTAACCCTTAACGAAGCTGCGGCCCCGGAGACCGCGGCTGTAACTGCAGCCCCCGACCCAGACGCCGCCGCGGAGGTCGAGGAGATTATGGCCGAAGGCGAAGAAGATGCCGAACTTGCTGCTGACCGCCGGCCCGACAGCGACGAAAGCCTTATGGCTCAAGCCGTGGCCCTCATGGCCAAGGATGCTTCTGAAATCGCTGCCGACGATATCCGCCGCCTGCGCCAACGCTATGCTATGCTCCATAAACCTGCAGCTGATGCCGATAGCGAGCAAATGGCCGTACAGCCCGACAGCGAGTTCATGCTCATGATTGAGCGTCTCAAGGCAAAAAAATCGGCATGGGTGGCTGAACAGGAGGCTCTCAAGGCTGCCAATCTCGAGCGTAAAAACGCCATTATCGACGAAATCAATGCCCTTGCCGAGGATACCGACAATGTAAACCGCACATTCCCCCGTTACCGCGAGCTCCAGGACGAGTTCAACGCTATCGGCGATGTCGACCCTATGCAGGAGACTTCAGTGTGGAAGCGTTTCCAGGAGGCTCGCGAGCATTATTCCGACAATCTTAAGATAAACAAAGAGTTGCGCGACTACGACTTCAAGAAAAATCTTGAGGATAAGGAAGCGTTGCTCGTCGAAGCCGCTGCACTTGTCGCCGACGAAGATGTGATATCGGCCTATCGCCGTCTTCAGGATCTTCACAACAAATGGCGTCAGATCGGTCCCGTGGCCAAAGAGTTGCGAGAGGAGATATGGTCGCGTTTCCGCGAGGCATCGGCCGAGGTCAACAAGCGTTACCAGGCTTTCTTCGAGGCACGTAAGGCACAGGAAGCTGAGAATGAAGCAGCCAAGACCGCCCTTTGTGAGAAAATTGAAGCCATCGACTGCAGCACCCTCCACACCTTTGCTGCATGGGACGAGACCACACGCACCATCGTTGCCATGCAAGAAGAGTGGCGAAATCTCGGCTTCGCCTCCAAGAAGATGAACCGAGCACTTTTCGCCCGTTTCCGTCAGGCATGCGACGCTTTCTTCGCTGCTAAAGCCGACTTTTACCGTGCCACGCGCGAAGAACTTGGCAACAACCTTGCCCGTAAACAACAGCTTGCCGAGCGTGCCGAAGCTCTCAAAGACAGCACCGATTGGCGCCAGGCTACTGAAGAGTTCGTGGCGATGCAGAAAGAATGGAAGACTATCGGTGCCGTTCCCAAGAAATACAGCGACAGCCTCTGGAAACGCTTTACCGAAGCCTGCGACCACTTCTTCGACTGTAAGAAGAAAGCCGGTAGTGGTACTCGCAAGGTCGAGAACGATAACCTCCGTATCAAACGTGAGATAATCGGAATGCTCTCTGCCATCGTGTCGGAAGAAATGACGAAAGAAGACGCTTTGAAGAAACTCAAGGACTTGCAGCAGCGCTGGAGCGAAACAGGGCATGTGCCTTTCCGCGAAAAAGACAAACTTTATGAGGCATACCGCTCGGCCATCGATGCCGTGCGCGATAAATTCGCGCTTGCCGAGCGTCGTGCCGGTCGTGAGCGTTTCGTGGCTAACGTCAATTCGCTCGAAGGAGACAACGACAAACTCTACCGTGAACGCGAGCGTCTGGTCCGCGCCCTCGATAACCGTCGCAACGACCTGCGCACATACGAAAATAACCTTGGTTTCCTGTCTGCCAAATCGAAAAACGGCGATTCGCTTCTGCGCGATCTCGAGCGCCGTATCGAGCGCCTCAAAGCTGATATCCGCGATATCGAAGACAAGATCAAGATACTCGACGGCAAACTGTAACCGGCATCAGGAAGCGCGTCAAGGGCGCTTCCGGACCTTAAACCGGCGGAAGAGCTATGCTGACGATCTACAAGGCATCGGCCGGGTCGGGAAAAACCTTTACCCTGGCTTATGAATACATCAAGACGCTCTTAGGACTCAAGCTCCGCAACGGAAGCTATTGTCTCAACAGCGACAAATACGCCCCGGGAGGCCGACGCCACCCGAGGCGTCACCGCTGTATAATGGCACTGACCTTTACAAATGCTGCCACCGATGAGATGAAGCGGCGTATAGTGAGGCAGATCGACGCCTTGGCCTCGCCCGAAGTCCTCGGGTCGGACTATGGCAGACGTCTCACCGAAGCATACGGCTGCACTGCCGAGGAGTTGCGTCAGGCTGCCTCGACTGCCCTTGGCGAGTTGCTCTACGATTACAGCAACTTCTATGTGAGTACGATAGACTCTTTTTTTCAAAGCGTGTTGCGTGCTTTCTCGCGCGAGGTCGACCGTCAGGGCGACTATGAGCTTGCTCTTGACGCCCACGATGCAATCGGGCAGAGCATATCACTGATGCTCGACGAGCTAAACTATGCCTCGCCACCAGGAGCGACCAGGCTGATCGACTGGATCAGCATGTTCACACTCCAGAAAGTGCGCGACGGACATTCATTCAACTTTTTCGAACGCGACGGCCGTCTTATCGGCACGCTTGCCAAGACTATGGAAAAGTCGATGGACGAGACATTCGGTGAGTACTCGATCAGACTGCGGTCTTACCTTGCCGACGCATCGCGTATCGACTCTTTCGACAAGGCACTGCGCCGTGCTATCGACAGCGCCTACGACCGCAGCCGGGAACTCGGACGCGCCGTGACTGCCGGTCTGAAGGCTGCCGGACTGCCCGACGATGTGTTTGGCGCGGTGCATAAACGTATTGCCCTACTCGAATTGCCCAAGCCCGACATAAACTCACGGACATTCGATACCAAGGCATTCAAACCCGGCCATGACGACTGCGACATATTCGGCACGGCAGCTAAATACCGCCGATATGCTGATGCTCTGGGCATGGCGCCTGTCCTCGATTTTGCGCGTGAGTTTTGTGAAGAGTTGCCGCGTGCGTACCGTCGCCGCAAGATGTACGAGACCCTGCTCGACTCCCTCGGTACGCTCGACTTCATCGGTATGGCTCTTGAAGCGCTTGAAAAATTCCTTCGCGACAGCAACACTGTATTGCTCAGTGATACCGGAGAGTTGCTCAAGCGAATAATATCCGATGCCGAGATGCCTTTTATCTACGAGCGCCTCGGCATGAAACTCGAGACATTACTTATCGATGAGTTCCAGGATACTTCGGGAGTGCAGTGGCATAATCTCAAACCCCTTGTGGGCAATAGCCTGTCGTATGGTTTCGACAACTTGATAATCGGCGACGAGAAGCAGTCGATCTACCGATTTCGTAACTCCGACAGCGAATTGCTGGGGCACAAGGTGCAGGCCGAAGATTTTCCTGACCACAGTGTAGTGCGCGGCAACTCTCCGGGTGAGAATACCAACTGGCGCAGCGCCGGCGATATCGTCAGGTTCAACAACACTGTCTTCCGTCGGCTCACAGGAGTGTTCGATGCGCCGTACTACACGAATGTGGTGCAGACTCCATCGAATAAATACGATAAACTGCCGGCTTTCGTGCAGATTCATTTCCATCCCGATGCCGAAGTGCCGTCCGACGAAGAGATACTTGAAAAACTTGCGACCGACATCCTGAGGCAACATAATTCAGGGTACCGCTGGGCCGATATCATGGTGCTATGCCGCTACCGTGGAGAGGCAGCGGCTGTGGTGAAGTATCTGACGTCCAGACATCCGGAGATACAGGTGTTGTCGTCAGAGGCTCTCCTGTTGCGCAACAGCGCTGCTGTGCGCTCAGTGATGAGTATGCTGAAACTTGTGGCGAGGTCGTACCAAAGTCGCCCGGTAGTACGTCCCGATGGAGCTGCTTCTTACGCATCTCATGCCGATGTGGTGCTGATGATAACGCGCTACAACCACTTCGAGGCGGAAGGTTACACTCCATCCGATGCCCTCGAGGCGGCATTGCGCGAGGGCGAGGGGGCGGCTGGGGTGCTCAAGGAGCAGGTCGATGCTGTCCGGGCCGAAAATCCGGCCAACCTCGTGGCGTTGATAGAGGCCATAATAGCTCATAAACTCAGTCCTGCACAGCGTCGCGATGAATATGCTTATATAGCTGCACTTCAGGATCTCGCCGTCAAACAGGCCGAGAGTGCCGAGCCATCGCTTACCGATTTCATCGCCGCTTACGACCGCAATATCGACCGGTGGGCAATCAAAGCATCGGCCGACCTCGATGCTGTGGAAGTGATGACGGTGCATAAATCGAAGGGTCTCGAACGTGCCTGTGTCCACATCCCCTTCGGTGATTGGAGCATGTACTACAAAGAGCCGATGGTGTGGATCCCGATGGACGGTTTCAGCGAATTTGCCGAAGATCTCAAGCCGCCGCTGCTCCGTGTCGCGGTGTCGACTTCATCGCCTTTGCGTGACCCCGAGATTTCTCCGGTGGCGCAGCTGCTCGCCGACGACCGCAAGGCCGAGATTACCGACAACCTCAACGCGGCTTATGTGGCGTTTACACGTGCTTCGCGAGAGCTGATAATACATACCCGTATGCAATATATGGGCGCTGACCTCCACGGTCTTTTCCTGTCGCCTGATACCGGCCGGGCGGTTGAGCATACCATCGATCTGACAGCCGGTTTCGACTCCCTGACGGAGACATATACCCTCGGACAACCTACTCTGGCAGAAAAGGAATATGCCGTGCAGGATGGCTGTGTCGATGCCGGCGAGTATGAAGTCGTGTATCGGGCCGATACACGTGAGCTGGTGAGCATCGATGATGTGCTTTCGGCCGACCTCGACATCGGTGGAGAGGAGGACAAGGAGATTTTTGACTCTTGTCCGGCGTTCGAGGGTACACCTGAGATGAAAGAAGCAGCCCGGCGCGGTTCCAACCTTCATGCCATTCTTGCATCGATGCGCACGGTCGGCGACCTCGACCGCGCCCTGGACCGCCAGTGCGCCCGCGAGGATGTGGACGAAGCCGAAGCTAAGTCGTACCGACAAATACTCCTCGACGCCATCGCTGCCGGGGGGGAGACGGTGGACGCATGGTTCGACCCGACGTGCAAGGTGTATGCCGAGCGGTCGATATATGTGCCTGAATCGGACGAATCGTTCCGTCCCGACCGTGTTGTTGTGCGTCCGGATGGGTCTGTGGCAGTGGTCGACTACAAGTTTACCACCGAGGTTCGTGCCGGCCACCACCGCCAGGTAAGTCGCTATGTAGAGCTGCTCCGCCGCCTGGGTCGACCCGGAACAGAAGGATATATTTGGTATCCTGAGATGAAAAAGATAATAAAAGTATAAAAATGCCGTTAGGATAGATATGAACTTAAGATTACTCACCGTGTGCGCCTTGTCGATAGCAAGCGCCGCCGCGCTGGCCTGCACCAGCCTCATAGCCGCCCCCGGCGCCACAGCCGGAGGCTCGTCGATGATAACTTATGCCGCCGACAGCCATACGCTCTACGGCGCTCTCTACCACCAGCCTGCCGCCGACCATGCCGCCGGTGCCATGCGCGATGTGGTGGAATGGGATACCGGCCGTCATCTCGGCCAGATACCCGAGGTGAAGCACACCTATTCGACTATGGGTAATATGAACGAACATGGCCTCACCATAGCTGAGAGCACATGGGGTGGCCGTCCCGAGCTCGAAGGTTCGGGCCTTATCGACTACGGTTCGCTTATCTACATCACCCTCCAGCGTGCCAAGACGGCCAAGGAGGCAGTAAAGGTCATGACCGATCTTGTGAAGACTTACGGTTATGCATCGTCGGGCGAATCGTTTTCTATCGCCGACCCCGACGAAGTGTGGGTGATGGAGCTTATCGGAAAGGGTAAGGCCGACAAAGGTGCCGTGTGGGTAGCCCGTCGTGTTCCCGACGGATATATTTCGGGCCATGCCAACCATGCCCGTATCCACAAATTCCCTCTCAAGGATAAGGAGACCATCTATTCGCCCGATGTGATTGACTTCGCCCGCAAGCAGGGCTATTTCTCGGGTAAGGACGAGGATTTCGATTTCTCGCGTGCTTATGCTGTCACCGATGCCGGTGCGCTCCGCGGATGCGATGCCCGTGTGTGGGCTTACTTCAATCGATTTGCCCCCGAGGGTTCGATGGACCAGTACATACCTTGGATCATGGAAGGCCGTGGTGAGCCGATGCCTCTTTGGGTAAAGCCTGCCAAACCTCTTGTGGCCAAGGATCTCAAGGATATGATGCGCGACCACTTCGAGGGCACACATCTCGATATGAACAACGATATCGGCGCCGGCCCGTTCGACTGTCCCTACCGCTGGCGTCCGATGGAGTATGTTGTCGATGGTCAGGCATATACCCATGAGCGTGCGATAGCGACACAGCAGACAGGTTTCTCGTTTGTGGCAGATATGAACAAAGACCGCCACGAAGCCATGCGCGGCATACTGTGGTTCGGTGTCGATGATGCCAATACGTGTGTATATGTGCCTGTGTTCTCGGCTAATACTACCGTGCCACGTTCGCTCGACGAAAAGACAGCCGACCTGCTCACCTTGTCGTGGGACTCGATGTTCTGGGTCAACAATTATGTGGCCAACCAGGCTTATAACCGCTACAGCCAGATGATACCCGATATCCGCCGGGTGCAGGGCGAGCTTGAAGACGGTCTCAGTGCCGAGGTGGGCCGGCTGAGTGTCGACCTCATCGGCAAGGATTACGCATCGGCAGCCGAGCAGCTCAATGGTCTGACCGATGCATCGGCCGAAAACGTGACCAAACGCTACAAGGAGTTGGGCGATTACCTGTTTGTGAAGTATCTCGACGGCAATATCAAGAAAGAGAAAGACGGCGCTTTCGAGCGCAGTGCCGACGGTATGCCGGTACAGCCCACGTTCGGTGGTTACAACGAGCGCTACTTCCGCTCGATAGTCGAAGATGCCGGCGACCGCCTGAAGGTGCGCGAAGTGGCTCAATAATCTCTAAATCCATACATAAGGCCTTCGAAGGCCTGTAAAAATACGACAACGAAATGAAAATAGAACCAGGAAAATATTTTGAGATAGCTTATCGACTCTACCGTGTCAACGAAGATGGTAGCGAGGACCTCATGCACGAAGTGACACCCGACGATCCCGACCGTGTGATCGACGGTCTTACACCGGGCTTTATCGAGGCTCTCGACAAAGCTCTCGCCGGCAAAGAAGCCGGTTACAAATTCGATCTGACGGCAAATCCCGAAGAGGCTTTCGGCCCTTACTCGCAGGAAGAAATCTACCGTATACCTCGTGAGCACATGACTGTCGACGGCAAGTTCGACGAGGATATGTTTGCTCCCGGAGAGGTTATACCTCTGCGTATGGCCGACGGATTCCGTATCGATGGTGTCGTCCTCGACCTGACACCGACCGATGTGGTGATCGACCTCAACCATCCTCTTGCCCAGGATAAGGTGCGCTTTACCGGTGAGGTGTTGCTTGTCCGCGATGCCACTGAGGAAGAACTCAATCCGAAACATGGTTGTGGCTGTTGCGGCGGCGGTTGTGGCGACGGTGACTGCGGCGACCATTCTTGCGGAGAAGGAGGGTGCTGCGGCGGATGCTGAGCGCACGCGGCATATATAAGAAATTCGGTACTCTTGAGGTGCTCAAGGGTATCGATCTCGATATCGCCGACGGTCGGGTCACAGCCGTTGTAGGCCCCAGCGGAGCCGGCAAGACAACCTTGCTCCACATATTGGGAACACTTTCCATGCCGGAACCCGGTGGAAAAGTGCTCTATGACGGAGTGGATGTGACATCGCTGGCAGATAAGCGCCTGTCGGCGTTCCGTAATGCCAATATCGGTTTCGTATTCCAGTTCCATCAGCTTTTGCCGGAGTTCACGCTGCTCGAGAATGTGGCCCTTCCGGCGCTGATAGGCGGAAAGAGCCGCCGCGAGGCTTTCGACACCGCAGCCCGGCTGCTTGACCGACTGGGCCTTATCGGACGCAGCACACACCGTCCGTCGGAGCTGTCGGGCGGCGAATGCCAAAGGGCAGCCGTAGCCCGAGCTCTTGTCAACGGACCACGGGTAGTGCTGGCCGATGAGCCGACAGGAAGTCTCGATTCTGCTAACCGGGTGTCGCTCCACAAACTTTTTTTTGATCTACGCGACGAAACGGGCACGACTTTTGTAATAGTGACTCATGACGAATCCCTCGCGTCAGATTCGGACACAATAATACGCATGGCCGACGGCAAGATAGTCGGCATAGAAAATAAATAACAAAAACTATCAGAATCTACAATGAAAATCTCGAACATTCTTATCGGCGCACTCATGTTGGCCGGAACGACATTTACAGGCTGTACTGAGCACGGCGGCAACGGCAACGACGGCAATAATCCCGGCGGTGGCGGTGGTGGTGCCAATCTTTTTGCTGATATCGTAACACTTGACTACACTAGCCCCGGTGGTACACGTGTATCGTTCCAGCGACAGGGCGACTCACCGATGATAAACCTTTCGGCGGCTGTCGAACTTCCGGCGGAATTGAAAGTCGGTAGCCGTATCGTGATCGGTTACTGGCCGGATAATGGCGAGCGCTATGTGAGCGGACCTATCACTATCTTGCAGGCATTCAATACATTCGGTCTCGGAGGAGAGCCTCGTCCGTACAGCGCCGTACAGACAAATGACTGGGCTTCAGAAGGCATCGAACTCCTTGGCGTACAACGTTCGGGCGACTATATCGATGTCGTGTTCAATGCCAAGGCTATCTACAGTAGCGCTACAGCCGAGCTTGTACTCGACAGGGAGACTGCCGACTCTGAGAAACCTCAGTACTATGTGATATTCAAGAAGAACACAAGCGTTTCGACCTCGCAGTATTCATCATTCTTCCTCTCGTACAGCATCAAGGATGTATGGGCTCGCGAAGATGTGAAAGGTGTGACAGTCCACTACACAGATGCAAACACTGGCATAAAGGTGTCAAAAGATATTTTGAAAATAACCCAACCCTCACTTAAAGAAGATTGATCATGGATAACAAACCCAAACAGCAGGAACTCAAGATAGAACTTAGCCCCGAGGTAGCCTCGGGCCAGTATGCCAACCTTGCCGTTATATCGCACGGCGCCAACGAGTTCTTCCTCGACTTCATCTCTGTGGCTCCCAATATGCCCCAGGCCAAGGTGCTCAGCCGTATCGTGATGGCCCCCGAGAACGCAAAGACGCTTCTTTCGGCCCTTGGCGAGAATGTGCAGCGCTACGAGGCTACTTTCGGCACTATCGAGCGCAAGATGCCCAAAAATCCCATGCCCGGTAAAGGCGGCATACCCAACCCATTTGAGGCCTGAAAGCGATAACTGAAGTGCGGCGCCGCATTCCTGCGGCATCGCACTTCGCATTATAATCAATCCACGAAACAATATACTCCAAACTGCTGAAATGCTTACTATCTATAACTCCATGTCGCGGCAAAAAGAGGTTTTCAAACCTCTGCATGAGAAACGTGTCGGCATGTATGTGTGTGGCCCTACGGTCTACGGCGACGGTCATCTCGGCCATGCACGCCCTGCAATAACGTTCGATGTCGTCTACCGCTATCTGACACATCTGGGCTACAAGGTGCGTTATGTGCGCAATATCACCGATGTGGGGCACCTGGAGCACGATGCTGACGACGGCGAGGACAAAATCGCCAAAAAAGCACGGCTCGAGCAACTTGAGCCTATGGAAGTGGTGCAGTACTACATGGGCCGCTACCACAAGGCTATGGAAGCGCTCAATGTGTTGCCGCCCTCGATCGAGCCTCATGCATCGGGCCATATCATAGAGCAGATAGAGTATATCAAAAAAATTATCGATGCCGGCTATGCCTACGAGAGCGAGGGCTCGGTTTATTTCGATGTACCCAAGTTCAACAAGGACTATGGCTACGGCAAGTTGTCGGGCCGCAACATCGATGAGCTCCTTACCACCACGCGCGAACTCGACGGGCAGAGCGAGAAGCGCAATCCGGCCGATTTCGCGCTGTGGAAGAAAGCGGCTCCCGAGCATATCATGCACTGGCCATCGCCCTGGAGCGAAGGTTTCCCCGGCTGGCACCTTGAGTGCTCCACGATGAGCGAGAAATATCTCGGCGAGACTTTCGATATCCACGGCGGCGGCATGGACCTCAAGTTCCCTCACCATGAGTGCGAGATAGCCCAAAGTGTCGCCCATAGCGGTCATCCAGCGGTGCACTACTGGATGCACAACAACATGATAACCATCAACGGCAAGAAAATGGGCAAGTCGCTGGGCAATTTCATCACCCTCGACGAGTTTTTTACCGGTTCTCATGAACTTCTGGAGCAGGCTTATTCGCCCATGACTATCCGTTTCTTCATCCTCCAGGCCCATTACCGCGGCACTGTCGATTTCGGTAACGATGCCCTCAAGTCGGCAGAGACAGCTCTCGGGCGTATGCTCGACGGCTACCGTCGTCTGCAGGAACTCAAGGCATCGGATGTGTCGACAATCGATGTTTCGACTCTCGAACAGCGTGCTTACGAGGCTATGGATGATGACTTCAATACTCCGGTGCTCATCGGTGTGCTTTTCGATGCCGTGCGCATGATCAATCAGGTGAAGGATCATACAGCAAGCGCCACACAGGCCGACATCGATTTCCTGCGCAAGTTCATGGACACTTTCCTGGTTGAGATACTGGGCATACGTGTCGACGGAGACGGCGGTTCGGCCGACAGTCTCAAACCTTACCGTGATGCTGTGGACCTGCTTCTCGAGATCCGCTCCAACGCGAAGAAAAACAAAGACTGGACCACCAGCGACCTTATCCGCGACCGTCTGGCTGCAATAGGTTTCTCAGTGAAGGACACCAAGGACGGTGTGGAATGGTCGGTTTAAGAGCTTGTTTAGAAATGAAAATGAAATTTTTATTTGTTGCCGCGTCTGCGCTTGCCTTGATGTTTGCCGCCTGCGGAAAGAAAGACGCTGCCGTGTCTGCTCCGGCCACGATGAGTGTTGACTCTCTGATGTCGGTTGCCGGCTCGCTGTCGGGCGATACAGTTGAAGTGGAGGGCCTGTGCCTGCATCTTTGCAAGCACGGAGGTACGAAAGCGTTCCTTGCCGGTGCTGATTCTACGGTAATATTGCGGTGTCAGGCTACAGCCGCTATGGGTGGTGCTTTCGCTCCCGATTGTGTGGGCAAGATGTTGACGGTCAAAGGTGTTGTAGCTGAAGTTGAGATTGCAGCACCCGATAGCGCGGCTTGCGCAGCCGACTCGGTCGGCCACGAATGCGAGACTTCGGGCAAGGCTGTCAAAGCCTATTATCTCGAGGCGCTATCGTACAATAAATAAGGAGTCCGGCGCGACACGGAGTGTCGCGCCAACATCCCAACTTGACAGGTATGATTGAATATATCAAGGGAAAACTTGCCGTGCTTACACCTGCCGCAGCGACTATTGAGACAGCCGGGGGTGTTGCGTATCTGCTCAATATCACTTTGCCTACTTTCTGCGCCCTCGAGGGAGAGACCGACGCGAAGCTTTATGTGCACGAAGCTATCCGCGATGATGCGTGGGTGCTCTATGGTTTCGCTACCGAGCGCGAGCGCGAGTTGTTCAGATCGCTGATTGGTGTGTCGGGTGTCGGCTCGGCCACAGCTGTCATCATATTGTCGTCGCTCCAGGGCGATGAACTGGCAGCCGTAATCGCCGGTGGTGATGTGAAGAGGCTCAAAAGCATCAAGGGTATAGGCGCGAAAACGGCAGAACGTATAATTGTCGATCTGCGCGATAAAATAAAAGGGGTGTCGGAAACGTTATCTATACAGACCGCAGCCCGAAGCGATGCCTACGACGAGGCTCTCGGTGCCCTCCAGATGCTTGGCTTCGAGCGAAAGCAAAGCGAGAAGGTGCTGACGGCTCTCTTTGACAAGGACCCGGCCCTCAAGGTCGAGGTGGCAATAAAACGGGCTTTGTCGATGATGTAGAGCGCGGCCCCGGCGGCCGCTGCGCAGCATATCCGACAGCTGCCTGACGAAATGAAATTTGACCGGACGATACATATTCTTGCAATGTCGCTGATGGCTGTGCTGTCGGTGTTGTTGTCGGTGTCTGTATCCGGCCAAGGTCTCTATCATCCTGAATTGCCTCCACCAGCCCCTGCGTCGATGCCAGCTCCGGCTGCTGCTGATTCGTCGGGCTTGCCGATGCCGATAGCTCCGTCGATACCGCGGAGCTACGAAGACCTCATGCGCGACGAACTTGCCTACGACCTCGCCACTCCCGGAAATATCACCACCACAGCCGACTACGATCCTGAGACAGGTTGCTATATAGTGCATACGCGGCTTGGCGACATCGATATTGCTACGCCCTTCATGCTCACAGCCGAGCAATACAACAACTGGCAGTTCCGCAAGTCGATGCAGAAGTATTACCGAGAGCGCAATACCGGACTGCTGACCGACAAGGAGAAACAGCCGTTCAATATCCTTGACATGAACTTCGCCCTGGGCCCGTTGGAAAAGATTTTCGGTCCCGGCGGTGTTTCGCTGAAGACCCAGGGCTCGGTGCAGATAAAGACCGGTATCAAGAGCAACAAGACCGACAATCCGTCGCTGTCGCTGTCGGCACGCCGCAAGACATATTTTGACTTCGAGCAGAAAATCCAGGCCACGATATCGGCCGGTGTCGGCGACCGCATGAAGTTCAACATGACCTACAATACCGACGCTACCTTCGATTTCGACTCCAAGAACCTCAAGCTCGCATATGAGGGACAGGAAGACGATATTGTGAAGAGCATCGAGGCCGGTAATGTGTCGATGACCACAGGTTCGTCGCTTATCCGCGGCTCGACGGCACTCTTCGGTATCAAGTCGAAACTTCAGTTCGGCAAGCTTACGGCCACGGCCCTTGTGTCGCAGCAAAACTCGGAATCGAAGACAGTCAATACCCGTGGTGGCGCCCAGACAACGCAGTTCAGTGTCAATGCTGATGAGTACGACCAGAACCGTCACTACTTCCTTGCCCACTATTTCCGCGACAACTACGACCGGTTTGCGTCGAAGTTGCCGTTTGTGTCGTCGGGTGTGAAGATAACCCGTATCGAGGTGTGGATAACCAACAAAAACGGCAATTTTGACCAGTCGCGCAACTTTGTAGGTTTCATGGACCTTGGCGAGGACAGTCATCTTGCCTCGGATTTCTGGACACCTAATCCTTCGCTACCCAATCCGGCCAACGGATCGAACAATCTGCTGGCTACTATCAAGGCCGATTATCCTGATGCCCGTAACATAAATATGGTGACGCAGGCTCTCGAACCTCTGACTGCCTACGGTATCAGCGGCGGACGCGACTATGAGAAGGTGGAGAGCGCACGCCTGCTGTCGTCGAACGAATATACTCTCAATTCGACCTTGGGTTACATCTCGATAAAAAGTGCGCTCGGAGCAGACGAAGTGCTCGCCGTGGCATATGAGTATACATACAATGGACAGGTGTACCAGGTAGGTGAGTTTTCGGGCGATATAACCGATACTCAGCAGAGCCTCTACCTCAAGATGCTCAAGAGCACCACCAACTCGCCATATCTCCCGATGTGGGACCTTATGATGAAGAATGTGTACTCGCTCGGCGGCTATCAGGTGCAGAAGGCCAAGTTCAAGCTCAATATCAAATATCTCTCCGACACTACCGGTACCCAGATCAATTATCTGCCTGTGCCCGGACTGAGCAACCAACCACTCCTCCAGGTGATGAACCTCGACCGCATCGACAGCAACGAGGAGAGCAATCCCGACGGTTTCTTCGACTTTATCGAGGGCTACACCGTGATGTCGCAGACGGGTAAGGTGATATTTCCGGTGGTGGAGCCTTTCGGCAGTCACCTTGCAGAGAAAATAGGTAATCCCGAGCTTGCCAAGCAGTATGTGTACCAGGAGCTTTATGACTCGACTCTTGTGGTGGCCCGGCAATATGCAGACAAGAATAAGTTCATACTCTCGGGTGAGTATATGGCGTCGTCGGGCTCGCAGATACGGCTCAATGCCATGAATGTGCCGCGAGGGTCGGTGGTTGTGATGGCCGGAGGTGTGCAGCTTACCGAGAACTCCGACTATACGGTCGATTATGCTATGGGAATAGTGACCATAACCAACCAGAGCATTATCGACTCGGGACAAAATATCAGTGTGACGCTCGAAAACCAGAGTCTGTTCTCGATGCAGCGCAAGACTCTCCTCGGCCTCGACCTCCAATACCAGCTCAACAAGAACCTCAACTTCGGCGCTACCTTGCTTCACTTCTCCGAAAAGGCGCTGCTCGAGAAAGTGAATATCGGAGACGAGACGGTCAATAATTCGATGTTCGGCTTCAACCTTGCCTACAACGGCGAGTTCATGTGGCTTACCAACCTGCTTAACAAAATCCCGACCGTCAATGCCACCGCTCCGTCGCGACTCAGCCTCACGGCTGAGTATGCACGGATAATGCCACATGCGCAGAAGTCGGGGTCGAACAAGGGTTCGTCTTATATCGACGACTTCGAGAGCACACAGACCGGTATCGACCTGCGGTCGCCTTATTCGTGGTTCCTCGCGTCGACGCCCTACGATCCTTCGGCCGACGCTCTTTTCCCGGAAGCGGCCCTGAGCAACAATCCGGCCTATGGCAAGAACCGCGCCCTCATCAACTGGTACTATATCGACCGTCTTTTCACGATGCGCAACTCGTCGATGTGCCCGGGATATATCAAGAGCGACCTCAAGCAGCTGTCGAACCCTTATGTGCGAGAGGTGAAGACGTATGAGATTTTTCCCGGCCGAGAGGTAGGCTATGCTGAGACCGACTATATACAGACGCTAAATCTGTCGTTTTATCCCGACGAACGCGGTCCGTACAACCTCGACAGTGACAATATCGACGAGAACGGCCGCCTGATGATGCCCGAGAAACGATGGGGAGGTATCATGCGCCGCATGGACAACCCTAACTTCGAGCAGACCAATATCGAATATGTGCAGTTCTGGCTGATGAACCCCTTCCTCGACCCCGAGAACCCCAACTATGAGGGTGGTGACCTCTATCTCAACCTTGGCGAGATAAGCGAGGATATACTCAAGGACGGTCTCAAGAGCTACGAAAACGGTATACCATACGACGGCAACGACCAGTATCTTACTGAGACTGCGTGGGGCCGGGTGTCGAAGCAGAATTCGCTCACGTATTCGTTCGACAACAACGCCGGCTCGCGACTGGCTCAGGATGTGGGCCTCGACGGACTGCACACCGACCAGGAATTCGAGTTCCCGACATACCGCGATTATGTGACATCGTACCGTTCCAAACTTTCGGGTGCGGCCCTCGATGCTTTGCAGAACGATAAGTTCTCGGCTCTCAACGACCCTGCCGGCGACAACTACCACTTCTACCGTGGCTACGACTACGACGAGCAGCGGCTCGGTATCATCGAGCGCTATAAGCGCTACAATGGCGTGGAGGGCAACTCGCTCTCGCCCGAGGATGCTCCCGACCCACTGTACCAGTCGTCGCGCTCGGTGCCCGATGTGGAAGATATCAACCAGGACAATACCCTCAACGAATACGAGCGATACTTCCAGTACCGTATATCGATACGCCCCGAAGACCTGGTGGTCGGCCGGAACTTCATCACCGACAAGCAGGTGTCGATAGTGCCCGTGCGTGACGGGTCGAAGCAGGAAGTGGAGTGGTATCAGTTCAAGGTGCCTATCAAGGAATATGAGAAGGTGGTGGGCAATATATCAGACTTCTCGACGATACGTTTCGCGCGTCTGTTCATGACAGGATTTAAGAAGACAACGCACCTGCGTTTCGGCAGCCTTGAGCTTGTGCGCGGTGAGTGGCGCAGCTACGACTTCAATCTCAACAGCCGCGGCGACGCTCCGGCATCGGGCCGACTCGACATGTCGGTGGTCAACATAGAGGAGAATGCCGAACGCACGCCCGTCAACTATGTGTTGCCTCCCGGTGTGACGCGCATCACCGATCCCGGCCAAAGCCAGATCACGCAGCTCAACGAGCAGTCGATGTCGATGAAGGTGTCGGGCCTTTCGGCCGGCGACGCGAGAGGTGTGTACCGCAACACCCAGCTCGACCTGCGTAACTACAAACGCCTCCAGATGTGGGTCCATGCCGAGGCGCTGATCGACAACGTCACCAACCTGCAATCGGGGCAGATGTCGGTGTTTGTGCGCCTCGGATCTGATGTGAAGAGCAATTATTATGAGTACGAGGTGCCGCTGGAGCTGACTCCGCCGGGTACTTACAACCGTTATCTGTCATCGGACCAGTATATCGTTTGGCCACGGTCGAACTACCTCGACTTCAACCTCCAGTCGCTCATAGAACTGAAGAAGGAGCGCAACCGCGCCAAGCGCAACGAGGAAAGCGGCGTCGGCTTCGGTACGCTTTTCACCGGACGCGACCCCGACAACGAGCGTAACCGAATGGCTGTGATTGGCAACCCGTCGTTGAGCGATGTGCGTGTGATACTTATCGGTGTGCGCAACAACGCTTCGTCGACAAAAGACGGTGTCGTGTGGGTCAATGAGCTTAAAGTGACCGATTTCAATGAAGAAGGCGGCAGTGCGGTGAAAGCCAATGCCACTTTGAACATGAGCGATGTTGCCACCGTGAATATGGGCACGCATATCGAGACATCGGGTTTCGGCAGTGTGGACCAGTCGCTCAACGAGCGCCGCCTCGACGACTATGAGCAGTACAATATCGCTGTACAGGCAGACTTGGGCCGTTTTCTGCCGGAGAAAGCTCAGCTCAAAGCTCCGATATACTACTCTGTGACCAAGGAGAAGACTTCGCCGAAATATAATCCTCTCGACCAGGATGTGCTGCTGAAGGATGCCCTCGATGATTGTGCCAACGACCATGAGCGCGACTCGATAAGCGCGTTTGCAATCGAGCGGTCAACGATACAGAATTTCTCGATATCGGGTCTCAAATTCGATGTGAAGAGCAAGAACCCGATGCCGTGGGACCCGGCCAACTTCACCGTGAACTATTCGTTTACCAAGCAGAGCAAGACCGACCCCACGACCGAATACGAGAACACGAACGACTACCGAGGGTCGCTGGCTTACTCTTATTCACCATTCATCAAGCCTTTCAAGCCCTTTAAGAAGCTTGGCGGAAAGAGTAAGAACGCGCGATTTCTGCGTGAGTGGGAGTTGCAGTGGTTGCCCAACAACATATCGTTCCTCACCACAATGAACCGCTACTACTATGAGCAGCAGACACGGTCGGAGACCGACGCGATGTTCCAGCTGCCGGTGTCGGTGAGCAAGAACTGGACGTGGGACCGTCAGCTGTCGCTGACGTGGAATGTGACCAAGAGTTTGCAGCTGTCGTTCAACTCCAACACATCGGCGCGTATCGAGGAGACAGTCGGGGCTGTCAACAGGAAACTTTTCCCTGACAGGTACCGCGACTGGAAAGATACGGTGTGGCAGAGTATCAAATCGATGGGTACGCCGTGGAATTACAACCAGACGTTCACCGGGTCGTACAAGGCTCCGTTCTCGCGGATAGCTTTCCTTGACTTCTTGACCGGCAATGTGAGCTACAACGCCACTTACCGCTGGGACCGCGGCGCCACAATCGATGGCGAGCGGATGGGTAACAGCATATCCAACCAGGCTGCATGGACTGCCGACGGCCGCATCAATTTCGAGACGTTCTACAACAAGATAACGCTCCTCAAGGAGGTCAACAAGCGCTTCGCCAACAAGCGACCGACTAATACCGCGCCCAAGAAAGCGCGTAAATTCGAACGCACGTATCAGCTCAAACCCGACACCACGCTTGTGATAAAGCATAATCTGCGCAACAAGAAGGTGAAGGTGACAGCTGTGGATGCATCGACCGATAAGCCGGTGCGCATACTTACGCGCGTGGTCGACAACAACAGCGTGGAGGTGCTCACCCGTGGCGAGCAGAACCTCAAGTTCACCATCGTCGAAATACTCAAGGATGAGAAGAGTCTGATGCGCAATATCGGTGAGTATGCCCTTCGTTTTGCCATGTCGCCGAGGTCGCTGTCGGTGCGCTACCGCAATACCAAGTCGATGTCGCTGCCTCTTTTCCTTCCCGACATAGGAAATATCTTCGGGCAGTCGCGCAGCTATGGGCCGATGTCGCCCGGTCTTGATTTCGCCTTCGGCTTTACCGACGAGAGCTATATCCACAAGGCTCTCGACCGTGGCTGGCTCATCACCGACGACGGGCAGACCTCTCCTGCGGTGTGGGCCAGGACCAACGAACTCAACATCGAGGGCGTGATCGAACCAGTGAAGGGCCTGAAGATAACCCTTACCTTCAACCGTACGGATAACCGCAACTCCCAGATGCAGTTTATGTACAGCGATATGCCTACATCGTATTCCGGATCTTATACCAAGACCCACTGTGCCATATTGACGGCACTCCGCTCGTCAAGCGCCAAAAACGGCTATCAATCCGATGCGTTCGCCCAATTCCTTGCCAATATACCCGAGGTGCGGCAGCGCGTCGAGGCCCAGTATGCCGGCAAGTACTATCCCACGACCGGATTTATGAGCGGCAGTCCGTTTGCCGGTCATGAGTTCTCGCCCGAGACGGGGACGGTGAGCGAAACGTCGTCCGATGTCCTGATACCGGCTTTTGTGGCGGCCTATACAAAAACAAATGCTTCGAAGCAGACGCTCAATCCGTTCCCTGATTTCTCGTCGGTGTTGCCCAACTGGCGCATCGTCTACGACGGCCTTATCAACATGGGCAACATGCGCAATATCTTCAAGAGTTTCTCGCTCAACCATGCCTACCAGTGTACGTACACCGTGGGGTCGTATTCGTCGTATCTTAACTGGATCAGTGCCGACGGAGGTACCAACCTCGGCTTCACTCTCGATGAACTCTCCGGGCGCCCCATACCGTCGTCGCCCTACAATATATCGTCGGTAGCTATCAATGAGCGTTTCGCCCCTCTCATCGGTGTGACGGCCACGCTCAAAAACGACCTCAAGGTCAATGTCGAATACCGCGACCAGCGCACCGTGACCCTCAACAGCTCGGCCGGACAAGTGGTGGAAGCCACCTCGCGCGGCATAACCATAGGTGCCGGTTACAAGATTGTGGGGTTCAACACAGTGTTGAAGATGAAGGGATCGCAGACCGGTGTGAGCAACGACCTGACGGTCAACGCCGATTTCTCGTTCCAAAACAATCAGGCGCTCATCCGCCGCATCGAAAGCAACTATACCCAGCCGACAAGCGGCACAAACACACTCAACATCAATTTCACCGCATCGTATATCCTGAGCAAGCGCCTCACACTCTCGGCCTATTTCGACCATCAGGTCAACAGCCCGATCGTGACCACAAGCGCCTACCCGACCACCAACTCGTCGTATGGCCTGTCGCTCAACCTCAACCTGGCGAGGTAAAATCGGGAGGGTCTGTTACTGCCTTACGATGAATATAGGCTCTAAGATTTGAAGACCAAGAGCGGATTCGATTTTACAAATAGTCTCAATAGAGAGGTTTTCAGAGCCTTTCAATACTCTTGATACATACTGTTGGGAACAACCAATACGCTCGGCAACTGATTTTTGAGTCAGACCAAGTTCCTCCATTTTATCAAGCATCATCATGGCAATACGCTGAGAGTAGCGTAGCCATTCTTTGTTGGCTATTCTGGCCTCTGCTTTCTCTCTCCATTTAGAAGGAGTGGCAGATGCGTATGCCGAAAGGCGATTATGTATCTCTTTCATCGTGATAAGTTTTAAAGTTCAGCGATGTATTCTATGAAACTTTCATTATCAGTATTTGGAGCAAAGATAACTATTTTTTGTCAGGATATTGTGTTTGTGAAAATTATGATTAATTTTGCGATACAAAACAAAATCAGTATGCCAATGAACTAAACATTCGTAAAGAGCAAGACTTACAGGACATAATAGAAAAAGCTTTTTTGCTGATATCTTGTCATTGAAACTTCGACAATTTCAAAACACCCAAGAGTAAAGCGAAGAAGCTCACGCCATAAGCGTGGGCTTTACTCGTATATTTGGGTGTAGGTAGTCGAAGACCTCAATGACAGATAGACAGAGTCGGTCCACGTTTTTTGTATATCTGTATCAACGAACCGTCTCCGGGCAATCAGTTTTTTCTATCACGACAAATCAAAAATTATTCTAACCATATCTTAAAATACAATGAAAAAACTGATTACTTTACTTATTTTACTTTCGGCAGCAGCCAGTCTGTCGGCAGTCGATTTCAATTACGATGGTATAAACTACACCATCCTGAGCGAGGACGATAAGACCTGCGAGGTGAAAGCCAGCGAGTTCCCTATTCCGGGAACGCAGGTGAGTGGCGATATTGTGATACCGGAGACTGTCGAGTATCAGGGAGAGTCGTACACGGTGACCCGAATCGGAAAATTGGCGTTCTTCTGGTGTGGAGGATTATCTTCGGTAACTATACCCAACACCGTGGTCTCTATCGGAGAGGCCGCCTTTGAAAAAACAGGCTTAAATTCCGTTGTATTGCCTAACTCTGTAAAGGAATTGGATCAGGCAGCCTTTAATCAGTGTCGTGGTCTGTACTCTGTTACATTGTCGGAATCTTTGACTACTATAGGACAATTCGCTTTCTCGGGTTGTGAATGGCTGATGTCGATTGAAATTCCTAACTCTGTGACTTTGATAGGAGAAGATGCATTCGCCGGTTGCAGCAACCTGACTTCTGTCACATTATCCGAATCCTTAACCTCGTTAGGCAAACATTTTGAACGTTGCAACAACTTGAAATCAATCACTATACCGGCATCTGTGGCCTCGATAAGCGAGGATGCTTTCAAGGGTATGGACGGATTAGAAGAGATAGTTGTGGCTGACGGGAATGAAACCTACAGCTCTGAGGGTTGTGTCCTGTACAATAAAGACCGTTCGACCTTGCTCCGTTGTCCCCCGGCATTTGAAGGATCATTCAATATTCCCGAGTCGGTAACATCGATACAGAAAAAGGCATTTGCAGGTTGCGCTGGCCTGACCAGTGTCACAATTCCTACTTCCGTGACTTCGATAGGTGAATATGCGTTCAATGGTTGCACTGGCTTGACTGCTGTCGTTATTCCTGATTCTGTGACGGAAATGGGGCAAGGTGTATTTAAAGATTGCAGCGGCTTGACTTCTTTGGCAATTCCCAATTCTGTGACAGAGATACCGGGTCAGGCTTTCGCTGGGTGCAGCTCTCTTGCATCTGTGACGATTCCTGATTCGGTGGTCTCGATAGGTGGTTCTGCGTTCTACGGTTGCGATGACATGAGGTCTATTACAATTCCTGCTTCAGTAACAGACTTGGGGTATGCGCTTGTAGGTTGTAGTGGTTTAAAGGAGATATTGGTTGCGGAAGGCAGCACTACTTATAGCTCTGTAAACGGTGTTTTGTATAATAAAGACCGAACGGTTTTGATATGTTGTCCCGGTGGTATTGAAGGGTCTATTGAGATTTTAGACACAGCGACGACAATAGGGAATAGGGCATTTTGGTGTTGTCGTGGCTTGACATCTATTGTTATACCTAATACTGTGACGGAAATATTGTCGGCTGCGTTTAATGAATGCAGTGGTTTGACATATGTAGAAATATCGGAATCTGTGACATCAATAGAATATGGCATATTTATGTCTTGCAGTAGTCTAACTTCGATAGAGATACCTAATTCTGTTACCTCTATAGGTGAGGCCGCTTTCTATGACTGTAGTGCTTTGACTTCGATAGACATTCCCGAGGGTGTTACCTCGATAGGTAAGGCTGCGTTTTCCTATTGCAGCGGCCTGACTTCTATCTCAATTCCTAAATCGATGGTAGAAATAAAAGATGAGTCATTTATCAATTGCCCCAATATAAGTAAGGTGCAATGCTTGGCATTAAATCCGCCGACATTAGGATCTTGGATTTTCAGTGATGAGGTGTATGCGACTGCCGAGCTGATAGTGCCGGCCCGGTCGCTCGAAAAATACCGGACTGCAGAATCCTGGAATAAATTTGTCAATATCTCGACAGTCAGCGGTACTGTCGCGCTGTCGCACACAGAAGTCGGGATTGCGGCTGATGAAGTATTCCAGCTCGGAGTTTACGGTGCTACAGGTGAAGTCAAGTGGAGTACATCCGATCCGACGGTTGCATATGCCAATGAATGCGGCTTGGTTGTAGCTATGGGCGTTGCCGGTACGGCAGAAATTACAGCGACTGTCGATGGAGAGCAAGTATCTTGTACCGTGAATGTGACAGCACAGAGTGGGCAGATGGCGCTAAATACGCTTGCCGATGACGCCGCTGCTGATAATCAGCCGGTCGATATCATCATCGAATCAATCGGTGGTAATCCGCCGATGGTCAATGCCCGTCTTATACCCGTAGGGTCATGCACTGTGATTGATTGGACGAGCTCGGATGAGTCTATCGCATCGGTTGACCACGGACTTGTAGTTGTCAACGGAAAGGGCGAGGTTGATTTCGGCGTCAAGACCGCTAACGGCCTTGAGAAAACTGTGACTAAGGATATCGACAATTCCCTTAGCGGTATAGTTGATGTCGTGATCGGCGGCGAAACACAGACTGGAGATGTGTATGACCTCACCGGCCGTTGTATATTGACCGATGCCACCCCTGAGCAGATCAGACAGCTCTCAAGAGGAGTCTACATCGTCGGTGGCAAGAAAATATTTGTCAGGTAATACTCACCTCTGTCATTTGATCAAGACATAAAAAGCCGGGGATGCCGATTGTTCGGCACCCCCGGTTAAGCTATGCTATGGAGATAATTGTTTACTGGGCGTTGAAGATTACGATACGGTTCCAGTTGTTCACATCGTAGGGCTGCTCGTCTGAGCCTTCGGCCTGGATTGCGAGACGGCCCGGATCGATGCCGTATTCGTTGGTGAGCATGTTGTAGACAGCCTGTGCGCGGCGGCGAGAGAGACTCATGTTGTAGTCGCTTGTGCCGGTGCCTTTGTCAGCGTAGCCTACGATAGCGACAGCCTGGTCGGGATTGTTGTTCATCCACTGGGCGATGTTGTATACGTTCACTTTCTCCTGGTCGGTGATTCGGGCCGAGTTGAGCGAGAAGCGTACGGTTGCCATCAGGGGTGCTACTTCTTCTTGCACTACGGTTTCCTGTACCTCTACCTCGGGGCAGGGGAGCTGAGCCTCGGCAGCGGCGAGAGCGGCCGATGTGGTGGCGAGGGCACCGCGGAGGTCATTTACCTGATTGTTGAGGTTGTCGATATAGCCAAGGTAGTCGCAAGGATTGTAAGACTTGTAGTCGCGGCCGCCGAAAGTTACCGCGAAACCGCCGGTGACAGTTACGTTGATGTCGACGGGACGTCCGTATGCAACGTTGTTGAAGTTATCGCCGTAGAACTGGGCACGGCCTTCAGCGAAGAAATCGACATATTTGCACAGACGGAAGCGGAGCTGGATACCACCCGATACCGGGAGTGTCCACGAGTTCGATTTGACGCCGCCATCGTGGGTTGTCACGTTTTCAGGACCCTTGAAATCCCATGCATAAGTGCCGCCGAGACCGACAAAAGGTATGATGGAGAACACGCGCTCTGAGTTGACGCCGTGGAGGGAGTTGAACATATCCCACATGAAATCAAGGTTGGCATTTACATATTTGAACTTGCTCATACCTTGGTTTTCGTAGTGGAGCGGTCCGCCGTGGAACGACAGTCGCCAACCCATGTAGGGTGAGAACCATTTGCCGAAACCGACATTATAGTTTACTGTGAATTTGCTTTCGCGGTCGCCGGCTTTGTTGCGTCCTTCGACGAACGGTACGGCTGCACCGGCGCCGAACTGGATGAACCAGTTGTTTTTCTTGTCGACGTAATAATGAGGCTTGCAGGGAACTTCACTGATTACAGCTGTTTCTTCGACGACGACAGCTTCTTCCTGGGCGTTTGCATGAAATGCCGGAACGAGGAAAGCACAGCAGGCTGCGGTGGTGAATAGTACGTTCGTTTTCATCTTGGTCAATTGAGGGGTTTGTTAGACTTTTATTGTATTCTTGTTTAGATTTTTCACCTCTTCGTGAGGTTGAAGCTGCCGTTTTGGCCGGCGTTGAAATATTAACAAGATTTTTTTAATCTTTGTTCAGACTTGGGTGAAAAAAAGTTTTTTAAAGATATTTGTGAACGTGGATACCGATTGAGGCGCTTTTAAGTTAAATAGTGTTAAGTGGTGAAATTTTCTGCCCGAAAATTATGTTGTATAACATAAAATGTATAATTTTGCATCAGTTTTTCATGGTATTAGATTTAAGGTGAAAAGATTAATCGTCGGGATGACGGTTAATTTTTTTTGTTTATACAGTATGCCTCTCTTTAAATGGTTGGAAATACGTCGATTTGTCGACATTTGTAGTCTGAAATGTAGCCTTGGTCAAATTAATTTGGTTTTGCTCTCGACTTATTCGTATCTTTGCATCTGATTTTTTCGGAAAAGCCCAAAATGAAAATAGGACCGGTAGACCTTGGTGAGCGCCCTGTAATGCTCGCCCCGATGGAGGATGTGACCGACGCCTCTTTCCGCCTCATCTGCAAGGAGCAGGGGGCAGATATGACATATACTGAATTTGTATCGGCCGACGCGTTGATACGCAATATCGCCGCCACCACCCGTAAGCTGCATATCAATCCGGGCGAACGCCCGACAGCCATACAGATCTACGGCCGCGAGCCTGGCCCTATGGTCGAGGCGGCTGTCATTGCCGAGGCTGCCGGCCCGGATATACTCGACATAAACTTCGGTTGCCCCGTCAAGAAAGTAGCCGGCAAGGGTGCCGGGGCAGGACTCCTGCGCGATATCCCCAAGATGCTCGAGATCACACGTGCGGTGGTCGATGCGGTAAAAATCCCCGTGACGGTCAAGACCCGTCTCGGCTGGGACTGCAACAGCAAGATTATCGTCGACCTGGCCGAGCAGCTGCAGGATTGCGGCATCGCGGCCCTGACAGTGCATGGACGCACACGTTCGCAGATGTATACCGGCGAGGCCGACTGGGACGAGATCGCTCGCGTCAAGGCCAATCCGCGCCTGAGCATACCTGTGATCGGAAACGGCGACATCACAACCCCTGAGCGGCTCGTAGAGGCCTTCAGGAGTTCGGGAGTCGACGGTGTGATGGTGGGCCGCGCTTCGATAGGTGCTCCCTGGATATTCAAGGAAATGACCACATGGCTCCGCACCGGAAAAGCTGCAGAGATATCCGTCGCCGAAAAATTCGCCATCCTACGCCGGCAGATACATGAGAGTGTCGAGCGCATCGACGAATACCGGGGCATACTCCATATCCGCCGCCACCTGGCAGCTTCTCCTCTCTTCAAGAGCATACCCAACTTCAGGCCTACAAGGATCAGAATGTTGCAGGCTGCGACTCTCGACGAACTCAACGAAGTTCTCAACTCGATAGAGAACGACATCATACCTACATTACAGCAATCATGAAACATATATTTATCTTTTTGACCATCTTGTGCTGCGTTGCCGGCCTCCGTGCCGACGAGTCTGCGGCATACAAACTCAACGTCCAGAATTTCAGCGAACTCACCGTAGTCGACGGTGTGGCGGTCGATTATTACTGCCAACCCGACTCGGCCGGATGGGCAGTCTTCTCCTGTACGCCCGACAAAGCCGCAAGCATTATGTTCGAGAACAAGGCCGAGAGGCTCACCGTCCGCAGCGCCGCCGACGAGAAAACAATCAATGGCTTACCGAGAATAAAAGTATATTCCGCATCGTTGCATAAGGTCGAAAACTCTGGCGACTCCATTATCCGTGTCTATCAGCCTGTCCATATAGACTCGTTCCACGCCAAGCAGATAGGTAATGGCGCTATCGAGATATACGGTCTCGATGCCGACGACGTCGATGCCGGGGTCACTGCCGGCAAAGGGGGACTATCTATCAGTGGTAAGGCCGACAAAGCGAAGCTCCGCAATGTCGGCGCCGGCCTTGTCGACGCATCGGCGCTTACCGTAAGGCAGGCAAACTGCTACGTCTTCGGCTCGGGCGATGTCTATTGCAACCCGTCCGACCAGCTGCGCATCTATGGTGCCGGCTCGGGCAAGATATATCACTTTACCACTCCGGCCAAGATCGCAAACCGCGGCATAGGCGTGAAAGCCCACTCGTCCGACGAAATCGAACGCTGATACTCCACTCAAATACACCTCTGCCATCAAAGAGCTCAAACACCGCACCGCTCGTTCGCTCAAGTGGAACATGGCCGACCGCGTAGCCACACAGCTGCTCTATGCGGTCACTGGCATAGTGCTCGCGCGCGAGCTCTCCACGGTCGATTTCGCCTTGGTCGGTGTCCTGCTTATCTTCCAGGCTTTTGCCTCCCTGCTTGTCGACAGCGGCTTTGCCTACGCCCTGATACAGCGCAAACGGGTGTCGAAACTCGATTATTCCACCGTCCTGTGGTTCAACCTCGGCGTTGCCACGGCTCTGTATCTACTCCTGTCTCTGTGTGCTCCGCTGATTGCCGACTGCTTCCAGGGCGAGGAGAGGCTGATACCGCTGTCGAGAGTCATGTTCCTGTCGCTCATTCTCAATGCCTCGTCCATAGTGCAGGCCAACCGTCTTACAAAAGCTATGGAAGTACGTCTTGTCGCGGTGGCCAATTCGCTCGGCCTCGTCGTCGGCGGAGTTGTGGGCATATCGCTCGCCGTGACAGGCTACGGTGCATGGGCCATAGTGTGGCAGACCTTGGCCCTCGCGGCAGTCAAGAGCGCCGTGCTTTGGACAGCGACGAGATGGCGGCCTCTGCTACGCTTCTCATGGCCGGCACTGAAGTCTTATTTCGGCATCGGGTCCAAGATGATGTTCACATCGTTTCTCAACACCGTGTTTCTCAACATCTACGGTTTTCTCATAGGCCACAGTGTGAGCATGACAGCGATGGGTTATTACACCCAGAGCGACAAATGGAGCAAGATGGGTATCAGCTCTATATCGCAGGTCCTCACTTCCACATTCCTGCCGGCTCTTTCGGCAGTGCAGGACGACCCCGACCGCTTCCGCAATATGATTTCGAAAATCAACCGCTTCACGTCCTACCTCCTCTTCCCGGCCATGATAGGCCTTATGGCCGTGGCCGCTCCGCTATTCCACACCCTTTTCGGCGCGAAGTGGGACCCGTCGGTATACCTTTTCCAGCTCCTCCTCCTCCGTGGCGTTTTCGTCGTGTTCAACTCTCTCTACGCCAATTATCTTCTCGCCCTCGGTCATGGGGGAGCCATCGTGAGACTTGAGATCGTTCGCGATGCCGTTGCTGTCGCAGCCCTTGCCGTCACCTTCCCGTTTATGGCCATGAGTCTGCCAGGCGACCCCGTGTACGGCGTCAGGATACTTCTCTACGGCCAATTGGTGGCCACTGTAGCCACATGGATCCTCTCGCTGGCTGTCACCGTGCGGCGTACACGTATCCCACTTGTCCGCTTTGTGGCCGATATGCTCCCTTACCTTATGCAGACCCTGGTGATTGTGCCCGTCATGCTCCTGTGCGCCTCGGTTTTCGACGCTGCATGGCTCAGGCTCACGGTCATGTGTGCCGTGGCCCTTGTCCTTTACATAGGGGGCAACCGTATCTTGGGCTCGAAAATACAGGGCGAGGTCTTTGCTTATATCCGCGGAACAAAAAAATTTTGACACCGGGTGTAACAAATCTCTATCCGGCGTGTCTTAGAGATGTATGACCACGGCAGAGTTCGAAATATTAGCTCATAGTCTCACGCCCCGTCTCAAGGCGCAGGCACTCCGTATACTCGCTTCCGAGATGGATGCCGAAGACGTCGTGCAGGACACCATGCTCAAACTATGGAGCATACGCGGCAGCCTCGACGGCCTGCGCAGCGTAGAGGCCTTTGCTTCGGTTGTCACACGGCGCGAGGCGCTCAATGTGATACGGCGTCGTAAGCCCGACCTGATCGTGGCTCTCGACGAGAACTTGCCAGGCGACCCATCGCCCGAAGATATGCTCATCGAGAGTCAGAGGCGGCAGTCGGCCGACCGCATCATGGCAATGCTGCCCGACAGCCAGCAGACCATCTTGCGCCTCCGTCATATCGAAGGCTACGACAATGCGTCGATAGCCGCTCTATTAGGGTCGAGCGAGGGTGCCGTGCGCACTGCCCTCTGCCGTGCCCGACGCCATGTGGCACAAATTTTTAAACAAAACCCAACGCTATGAAGATACCGTTTCTCTCGCGCGGCCTCGATGCCGCCGGCGCCAGGAGGCTGATAGAGCGTTTCCTCGATGGCGACACTACTCCGACTCAGGAAAAGATTCTCTACCGATACTTCGCCACTCATTCTTCTCTCTCCGAAGACCTCGAGCAATACCGCGGCATGTTCGGGTGGTACGCCGCCATGTCACCGGCCGTTAGCCGACGCTCCTATCGTTCGGTAGCAGCCGCTGCCGCAGCCTTGGCCTTGCTTGTCGTCGCCGGGGTAGCAGTCTTCAATATCAGGCACACTGCCGACAGCAGCGTCTACGCATCATATCGTGGAAGCTACATCATGAGCGGCGGACAAAGGATCGACGACATACAGGCGATTTATTCTCGTCTTGCCGCTGCCGAGCAGTTCGCCGACAGCCTCGCCGATGTTGCCGACCGCGAGGCAAGAGGCATCGAGAGAGTGTCGCAGGAGTATGCCGTAGGTTGCGACCTCGCCGATTATTACGATGCCGATAAACTGATTGAAATGTACGAAAAAAATATTTGACGATATGACACGCAAACTTATCCTTACCCTGGCCACCGCCCTCATCGCTTTTATGGCGCAGGCCCAAAGTAAAATCGACCAGGTCGTCAACGATCTGGAGAAGGCTTCCGACGTCGACGTCACTTACACCGAACGCCGAACGGCAAAAAAACACAAACTATACCGCGTCACTACGATCATCAACTTCAACAACGACGCTTACTACCGTAAGCTCGCCAAGGCTTTCGAAGACGAGCGCGAGAAATCTGTGAGCGCCGTAAAGACGCGCGACCAGCGCACCTATAAATTCGTCGACAGCAAGGGCACAAGCAGCTACACCCTCACCCGTAACTCTGTCATAAGGAACTGGCGCAGCTCCGACGACAAAGGCGACGAAGAAAGCTGTGTCGATGTCATAAAGACCGATTGCCACGGCCGCACCCACATCACAACAACCGTGCACACCGATATTAGCCGGATGCATGAGAAGCTTGATCGTCAGCTGACTATGGATAAAAGTGAGTTGGCCCGTGAAATGGAATCCCTAAAAGTCGAGATGGCTGCCCTTCAGGTTGCCTTAAGGACCGAACCGCTTGTTGGCGGTTACGGAATAAACCTCGTGGAGATGTAGCGTTGCTTCGTGGTCGCAGGTTTCTGCAATTTTGCAGACTGAAAAATTTTCGCTAAATTTGTGGGGAACATTTGCCCATACACAGCGATGACAGAAGACAACGACCATATCGAAGATACCATTGGAGAACTGCCGGAAGAGCCGGCTTCTGACCTTGACACCAACAACGACGGCGATGAACCTGCCGCCGGTGCGCACGGTCGCAAACCGCCGTATACATCGCCCGAAGACGTCGTGCGCCACCACTTGCGCGGAATGTATCAGACATGGTTCCTCGAATACGCGTCGTATGTCATTCTCGAACGCGCGGTCCCAAATATCGAAGACGGTCTTAAACCTGTGCAGAGGCGTATTCTCTACGCCATGAACACTATCGACGACGGCCACTTCAACAAAGTCGCCAATATCGTCGGAACCGCCATGCAGTACCACCCTCACGGCGACGCTTCTATCAAGGACGCCCTCGTCCAGCTCGGACAGAAAGAACTTCTGGTCGAGACTCAGGGTAACTGGGGCAATATCCTCACCGGTGCCGAGGCGGCCGCCGCCCGTTACATCGAGGCTCGTCTGTCGCTTTTCGCTTCCGAGGTGCTCTACAACGACAAGGTCACTGAATGGACGCGCAGCTACGACGGCCGCAAACCCGAGCCCGTCACGCTGCCGATCAAATTCCCCCTCCTGCTTGCCCAGGGTGCCGAGGGCATCGCCGTGGGTCTGTCGTCGAAAATACTTCCGCACAACTTCAACGAAATACTCGACGCCGCCATAGCCGCCGTCCGTGGCGAAGATTTCGAACTTTATCCCGACTTCATCACCGGAGGTCTTGTCGACGTGGCCCGTTACAACGACGGCCGTCGTGGAGGCAGCGTCAAAGTAAGGGCTAAAATCGAGAAAATCGACTCGCGCACGCTCAATATCACCGAATTACCTTTCGGGCGCACCTCAGAAGACCTGATCGAATCTATCCTCAAGGCTTTCGAGCGCGGACAGATCAAGATCCGCAAAGTCGAGAACAACACCGCTGCCGAAGCTTCGATTCTCGTCCACCTCATCCCCGGCACATCATCCGACAAGACCATCGACGCGCTCTATGCCTTTACCGGCTGCGAGGTCAACATATCCACCAACTGTTGCGTCATCGACGGCAAGAAGCCTGTCTTTCTCGGCGTAAGCGACGTGCTCCGCCATAGCGTCGGCACAACGCGCGGCATCATCGAGGCCGAGCTCAACGTTGTTCTTGGCGAAGACCGCGAGAAACTACTCAAGGCCTCCCTCGAGAAAATCTTTATCGAAGAGCGCATATACAAAGACAAGGAGTACGAGCAAGCTCGCGACATCGATGCCGCAATCGACCACATCGACCGTAGGCTCGAACCGTTCAAGCCCGATTTCGTCCGCCCCATCTCGCGCGACGATATCCAGCAGCTCCTTGAGATAAAGATGAAGCGCATCCTACGTTTCAACAGCGACGAGGCCGACGCCAACATAGCCAATCTTCGCGCTCGCATCGACAACACTCTCGACCGGCTCGGCCGCCTCGACGAGGTTACTGTCGAGTGGTACGAATACCTCAAGAAAAAATACGGAGCGGCATATCCTCGCCGCACTCTCATTCGCAGTTTCGACAGCATACAGGCTGCAAACGTTGCCGAAGCCAACGAGAAACTATATATCAACCGCGAGGAAGGCTTTGTGGGCACCGGCTTGAAAAAAGACGAGTTCATATGCAACTGCTCTTCTATCGACGACATCATCATCTTCTACCGCGACGGCCGCTATAAGATCACAAAAGTCGCCGACAAGATTTTTGTCGGCAAAGGAGTGATCCACATCAATGTCTACAAGCGCAACGACCGTCGTACCATCTACAACGTCATATATCAGAACGGTCGTGGGGGCATCTACTACATGAAACGATTTGCCGCCACCGGCATGAGCCGCGACAAGGAGTACAACCTCATTCCGGGAGAGCCACCGGCAGTAGGGGCACGCATCGTCTGGTTTACTGCAAATCCTAATGGAGAGGCCGAGGTGGTCAAAGTAGCCCTCAAACCGAAACTCAGGCTCAAGAACACAAGCTTCGACGTCGACTTCGCCAAACTTGCCATAAAAGGACGCGGTGCGATGGGCAACCTCGTCACCAAAAACGAGGTGTCGCGTTTCTCTCTCAAAGAGCGCGGTGCTTCTACCCTTGGCGGTCGCAAGGTGTGGTTCGACACCGATGTCCTGCGCCTCAACTACGACGGCCGCGGAACATACCTGGGCGAATTCGCCGGAACCGACCGTATACTCGTCGTCTACGACAACGGTGAGTTCCAGACCACCGGATTTGATCTCACCAACCACTACGACGATGGCATCATGCGCATCGAGAAATACTGCCCCGATACTGTTTGGACCGCCGTCCTCGACGATGCTCGCCAAGGCTACCCCTATATCAAGCGCTTCACATTCGAAGATAGTGCCCGGCGGCAGCGCTATGTCGGCGACGACGCCCGTTCTAAACTCATCCTTCTCACCGACCAGGTCGCTCCGGTCCTTGTCCTCCATTTCGCCGACGGCAACCGCGTCGATCAGGAACTCGATGCAGCAGCATATATCGGAGTGAAATCATACAGTGCGCGCGGCAAACGCCTCACTTCCTACGACCTCGCTTCGGTCGAACTGCTCCCTGCGCCTGAGCCCGAAGAAACCGCAGAACCCGAGGCTGCGCCTGTTACCGATCTCCTCGACGACGACGATGCTGATACTGCTCCCGGCTCCGCCGTTCAGGCCGAAACGCCCTCGCTATTCGACGATGAAAAAGATTCTTAATATCATCGCAGCCATAGCGGTGGTCTTCGCCGCCAAGGCTGCGGAGCCCGACTCCGTCGTGGTCGAGCGTCCTGTCGTATCCGTCTACAGTCTCGAGGCTGGTTCTGCACATATCGCTCAGACATATCTGTCGCCCCTGCGCTACTCCGGTTTGGCATTGGCCTTGTCCTACGAGCGTATGCAGGCCATGCGCTTCGACCCCGACCGGTGGGTGATGCGCCTGTCGGGACGCCTCGATGGTGCTCGGACTTACAACAACCCGGCGCGCAACGCCTCCATGTGGGACCTCGACCTTTCTCTCGGATGGAGCATGTCATATCGCCGTAACTTCGGCGCATGGTCTCTCTATGGTGGCGGATACACTTCTGCCGAGGTAGGTGTGCTCTACGCTTCCCGTAACGGCAACAATCCCGTCGCAGCAAAAGCCGCATGGAATATAGGCATCACAGCTGCAGCCGTCTACCACACTTCGCTCAAAGGTCGGCCTCTCACCCTGCGCTACTTGGCAGAGATGCCACTCACCGGCATATTTTTCGCCCCGGAGTATGGCGAGCTGTATTTCGAGATATATCTTGGCAACCACAAGGGGCTCGTCCACGGTGCCTGGCCCGGCAACTATTTCAGACTCAACAACCTCCTCACTGCCGACATCGCCCTCGGGCGCACCATCCTCAGGCTCGGCTACCGTTGCGGAATAACCTCCACCAAGGCAAACGGCATAGTCGGCCGGCATATCGCTCACACAGCTGTTGTAGGTATCGCATCTGAGTGGATTTCGTTGAGTCCATCGCGCAAACCCGATGTCAACGCCCGGTATGTCAGTGCATTGTATTGATTTTGATATGCCCATGATGAAGATACTCCATAAAATTTTACTGTTGGTGGCCCTTGCCTTGCCCTTGGGTGCAGGCTTGCCGGCATGTCACTCACTCGATAGCTTCGACAACGATTACTACGGCAACTTCGATGCCCTTTGGACAACCCTCGACCGCCATTATTGTTTCTTCGATGAAAAAGGCGTCGACTGGGATGCTGTCGGGGCCGAATACCGCGCTAAAATCAAACCCGACATGGAGCTCAAAGAGTTCTTCGACCTCTGCGCCGATATGCTTGCCGAGTTGCGCGACGGGCACACGAACCTATCTTCATGGTTCGCCGTTTCATACTACCGAGATTGGTGGAGTGCTTATCCGCAGAACTTCAACTGGCGCCTTATCCAGCAATCTTATTTGGGCTTCGACTACACTACATCCGGAGCGATGTCCTACAAACTCCTTCAGGACAGCAATGTAGCCTATGTTCGTTACTCGTCATTTGCCGCCGGAGTAGGCCATGCTTTTGTCAACGACATGATGCTCTCGATGAAAGAAGCCGACGGCATGATTATCGATATCCGCGACAACGGTGGCGGCGACATGACAGCTGTCGAAGACCTCGTATCACATTTTATCGATAGCCGCATCCTGGCCGGATACATCAGTCATAAGGACGGCCCCGGTCACGATGACTTCTCCGAGCCCTACCCATACTATTACGACCCGGCCCTGGGTGTGCTGTGGCTCAAACCGGTCATAATACTCACAAACCGCTCCACATTCAGCGCCGCCAACAACTTCGTGCAAGTCATGAAACCGCTGCCACAGGTCGCCGTCGTGGGCGATACCACCGGTGGAGGCTCCGGTATGCCCTTCTCCTCCGAGATGCCGATAGGCTGGGCTGTACGCTTTTCCGCATCGCCTGTCTACGACGCCGATATGAACCTCACCGAAAACGGTATCGAACCCTCCCCCGGAGGTAAAATCGACATGGACCCCAAGGCTGCCCTCGACGGACACGACACCATTCTCGACTTCGCCATTGACGCCATCGTCCGCCACGCCGAAGAGAACAAAAAAGCCACCACCGTCCCCCTCACTCTCCCATAGGCTCTATAGCTGACATAGGAAGAAAATGCTCCGCATTTTCACCCCATATCATCGCGGAAAGCATCGATAGGAGCGCGACGCTCCGCGTCGTGCCCAAGGCCCAGTCCAAGCCTCCGCAAAGCGGAGACTCCTCGGTTAACCACGTATGGAGCGAAGCGACATGCGTGGTCATGCCTCGCCACAGCAAAAGCACCGCGAAGCGCGTGCCTCTCCCCGGCAACCTCATTTCCTATACTTGTAATCTATACCGAAGAGAGCACCGGCGAAAGTCAGGGTCTCGCCGAACGCTACAAGAACCGATGGATCGATCACACCCGTCGGCGACACTATAAACCCGGCTGTGAGAAGGGCTGCGCCGACGGCACTCATTGCTACCGCGCATCGTAGCTGTACATTTTTGCGCTGTGGTGGGTCTGTCTGTTCCATATAAGTACCGATAATTAGTTTATTGTATTGCAAAATTACAGCGCCACGCCCCGGATATATCCGTGCTTTTGCAACTCTGTTGATTTTTGTAGTCGCGATTTTTACAAATCGTTTGGCTAAAAGCCAATTTATTGGCCAATATGGCAGAAATTTTTGGCTGACAACGAAAAAAATCGTACTTTTGTCGATATTTTTTAATAGAAAAAATAGGTGCAACATACACTTGCACATGGAAAAAGAATTTACTAACTCTCAATATCCAATTACATGATGAAAAAGACTGTCATGATGGGATTTGGTGCTATCGCTATTGCCGCGCTTTCAAGCTGTTCCGACGAAATGGGCGGTTACGGAAGTGGCAAGGGATGCATCAATCCGGCGGTCGATGTCGACACTGAGGCGGTGACTTCGCGCTCGTCTGAGCCATTGTCGCGTGCCGAGTACGGCGACATTACCAAGGATATGCTGTCGTTGCGCATAACTAAGGCCGACGGCTCCTATCAGAAAACGTGGGACAAACTGGCCGATTTCGCTTCCGGACAGGCGTTCACTGTCGGCGACTACACCGTCGAGGCTTTCTATGGCGACGCCGCCGTGGAAGGGTTCGAAGCTCCGGCATTCTCCGGTTCGACCAACATAAGTGTGGCCGACGGCCGCACAACCAATGTTGCCCTCACTGCAACACTTTCGAAAGCGATGTTTTCAATCGAATACACCGAAGCTTTCAAAGATTTCATGCAGGCCTACAGCGCCGAGTACACCACTGCGGCCGGCAACACCTTTGCTGTCGCTGCCGATGAGCTGCGCCCCGTATATGTCGCCCCGGGCGATGTGACCGTAAAAGTCAAGGTCACCACCCCGGCCGGTAAAGAAGCCACTTTCAATGTAGCTACCGTTAAAGCCGAGGCTAAATACCACTACCACATCAAAGCCGATGTCAACAACGGCGAAGTCGGAGGTTCTGTCCTCACCGTCACTTTCGACGAAAACCTCGCAACCGAGATTGTTGAGATCAGCCTCGACGATAAACTTCTATCCTCTCAGGCTCCCGAGGTGACTGCCGACGGTTTCGACCCCGCAAATCCTGTCTACTTCATCGCCGGTTTCGGTTCCGACGCCAAGCCGAAAATGAGCCTCGTGGCTATGGCTGGACTCAAGAGTGTCGCCCTCCACACTGAGTCGGCCTCGCTTCTGGCTCAGGGTTGGCCGGCCGATGTCGAACTCCTCGGCAATGAAGACTCGCGTCTTACCGCTCTCGGCCTCAAAGCCATAGGTTTGTGGAACAAACCCGACCAGATGGCTATCATCGATTTCTCTGATGTCCTCGCTCACATCATGGCCGATGCCAACAATCCCGTGAGCACATTCACCGTCACCGTCACCGACAAACTCAACCGCGTCGGCGAACCGATGACGCTCACAGTCACCAGTGAAGCTCCCAACCTGATGCTCTCCAAGCTCGATGACTTCGAGCCGGGCGAGAACCTCCGCGTGAACCTTGACTTCAACGGAAGCGCCGAGCAGGTACGCGAAAAAGTTGTCTTCTCCTACACCAACGCTGCCAGCGGCACATCGCGCAAACTCGATATCATCGACGTGCAGGCCGCAGGTCGCGCCTTGAACAGCTATATCGTCACAATCACCACACCGGTGATCGAAACCGCTCTCGAACTCTCGGCAAGCTGCGGAGGTGTCACAAGCAAGTGCATCATCGATTTTGCTAATTTCGAGGTTCTTGGCAACGAAAACGACACTTATGCCACCCATGCCTACGTAACCGTGGCAGGCACCGACGGCTCAACTCCCGACCTGAGTGCCGCCAAATTTTTTGTCAAAGGTCCGGACGACAGTGAGTTCAGGCAAGTTGCATCAACCGACAAGGGGGGCTATTTCGACATCGATGGCCTCACCCCCGGTGCCGCCAACAAAGTCAAAGTGACAATCAACGGCTCATCAAGCCGCGCCATAACCCTCAACACCGAAGCCGCCGCCCAGCTCCCCAATTCTGATATGGAGTTGTGGGACCGCGAATTCCCCGAGGGTAGAAAGTCCGACTACTGGTGGATAGACTATCCCGGACAAGATAGAAATAATACTGTCTGGGGTACTTTAAACGCCCTCACAACATCCAAAGGCGCAAAACGAACAGAGTTTATTGGTATTGCCAACAAGGAATCAGCTTCTTATTGTGCGTTCTCCGGTACTCGGCCCACGGGTTCTGGCTTTGAAGATCGTGATGTGAGAAACGGCTCGGCAAATAAGGAAATAGCCCATTCCGGAAACTATGCCGCGGTGATATCAACTGTCGGTTGGGGTGATAATAGTGCGACAAGTACTTCCAAGAGTAAAGAAATTACTGCTGGAGAGCTTTATCTCGGATCGTATAATCCTGACACAAAGTCTGCCAACTATTCCGGATATGGGTTTGCTTCCCGTCCGAAGTCTCTGCAATTCTATTACTACTACTGTGTTAAGAATAGCGCTGACTATGGATATGTAAAAATTTGGCTTACCGACAACGCCGGGAATACTATTGCAACAGCTGAGAAAAATCTCACGGCATCGGCTGATTACAAGCCCGAGACCGTCGATTTGGTCTATACCGATAGGCCGGGTAAGGCTTCTAAAATTTATGTTGTGTTCAAGTCGAGCAACAATCCCGACTGTCTGACCACAAGCAACGACAATCTTTCAGCGCCTAAGGCTACAAATCTGAGCAACGGCCGCTTTACCGGTTCTGAGCTGTTTGTTGATGACTTGAAGCTTGTCTATTAATCAATTTAACAATTCATTCTAAGATGAAAACCAATATATTGACATATGCGTGTGTGGCGGCTGCGGTGGTCCTGACATCGTGCGACGGCGCTTGGCAGCCACCGGTCGATGCCGAAGGCAAAGCCGACCTCAGCACCATGAATATCGACAACGACGATGCCGAGAAACTCGTCCAGACCGAGCAGAGCCGTGCCGGGATTGATACCTCCGGCTATCTTATCGCAATCTACAAATCGGGTGAGACCGATGTTCCCGTAAAGACTTGGACTTTCGGCGAAATGCCCGAGATTGTAGCTCTTCCGGCCGGCGACTATACTGTCGAGGCCGAGTCGCACAAAGTTGGCAAGGCCGAGTGGGAGAAACCTTACTTCACCGGCAAGCAGAACTTCAAGATCGAGGCCGGCAAGATTACTCAGGTCGACCCAATCACTTGCAAATTCTCCAACATCAAGGTAACGATCACCGTTACCGACGACCTCAAGGCTCTCCTCACCGACGACGCCACATTTACCGTCGTGGCAAACGACGAGGGCGAGCTTGTCTACACCAAAGACGAGACCCGTGCCGGATATTTCCAGGCTCTCGAAGGTTCAAACACTATGGTGGTGAAGTTTAAAGGCACTATGGGTGGCACGATGGTAGAGGAGAACTTCCCTTTCACCGATATCGCTGCCGGACAGCACCGTGCCATCACTTTTAGAACAAAAGACGGCCCCAAACCGCCCCAACCGATAGGTGGTGTTGAAAACGGAGGCATCGGTATCGACGCCGGCGTCATCGATAAGGATATCGACGGCAACGTGACTTACGAAGACGACATCATCCCCGGCGACCGCCCCGGACAGGAAGATCCCAAGGATCCCGTCGGCCCGGAAGACCCCGACAAACCCAATCCCCCGGTCGGCAACGACCCGATTGATTTCAAGAGCGAGACTATCGATCTTGAAGGAGTGAACAATCCCGGCACTCTTACCGGTGGTGCTGTAGTAAACATCCTTAGCGACAAGGGACTTGCCCATCTATATGTAACTATTAAATCGGAGACTCTTAACAAAGACGCTCTCATGGATATCGGCCTCGATACTAACTTTGATCTCGCTTATCCCGGTGATCTCGAGGAGGGTCTAAGTGGTCTTAATTTCCCCACCGGAGCAGCTGTGATTGGTGCCAAAAAAGTGGAGTTCGCTATCACAGATTTCATGCTGCCCTTGTCTGCATTCCCCGGCGACCACACCTTCATCGTCAAGGCTGAAGATGTCGAAGGAAACAGCAAGGAACTCGTTCTTAAATTTAATTCGCCAGCAAACTAAGCCACAATGAAAAAGATATATTACAGCCTTGCCGGCTTTGCCGTGCTGGTTCTTGCGGCAAGTTGCTCGCAGGAAGATACCTTGCTCACCGAGGGCGAAGGCTCGGTTTCTGTCCGCCCGACAGTAAATACCGATGTCGAGGTGGTGTCGCGCGCCACCGACGACCTTGCCGACAATTGCATGGTATGGATTTCGGGATCTAAAGGTCTTGTTAGAAAATACGATAAACTCGCCGACATGCCGTCGGTCATCAAGCTCGTCACCGGCCATTATGTGGCCGAGGCCTGGGCCGGCGACTCGGTGTCTGCGTCGTTCGATAAGCGTTGGTTCAAAGGCCGCGAGGAGTTTGATGTAGCCAAGGGTCAGAATACCGAGGTGGCGGTGAAATGTACCGTCGCCAACGTTGTCGCTTCGGTCACTTACGCCGAGGGACTCGAGGATGTCCTCTCCGGTTTCACCATGACCGTGGGTCACGACCGCGGTAGCCTCGAGTTTGTGGGCCGCACCGATCAGAAAGGCTACTTCATGATGCCCTCTACCGACAAGAACCTCACATACACTCTCAAGGGTACGCAAATCGACGGCAGCGAATTTACATATTCCGGTGTGATTGAGAATGCCAAACCGGCCACAGAGTATGTCCTCACGGTAAAATACACTCCTGTGACCAACGAGGTCGGCGGTGCTGTGTTCTCTATCATCGTCGACAATACCGAGATAAAGGTCGATACCGAAATCGAGATATTGGCCGCTCCCAAAATCGAGGGCTATGGATTTGATATCACCCAACCCATCATGGGCTCGCAGGGTACTATCGGCCAGCGTTCGGTCTATGTCTCTTCGGCCACCAAGGTGAGCAACCTTGTGCTGAAAAGCAAGGCATTTGAGAGCATAGCTATCCTCGGCGGCGACGATTTCGACTTCCTTAATCAGAGTGCCGAGGGTAAGGCAGCCGTCAATGAGGCAGGCATCTTGCTCGAAGATCGCAGCGATGCCGCAACAGGCGAGTCGCTGATGAAGGTCGTGTTCCAGGACAAGTTCCTCGATGCCCTTGAGGATGGCGAATATCCTATCTCTATCACCGCCACCGACATCAAGGGTAAGACTTCGACAGCGACACTTCAGATTGTCGTGAGCGACGCTCCCGTGCAGTCTCTCGAGGTCGAAAGTTCATCAATCACCATGCATGGAGCTATTCTCCCGGGCAAGACTACCAAGGAAGTAGCGTCGGCGTCGTTCAAATACCGCGCTGCCGGAACCGGTGAGTGGGCTACTGTGGAGGCTGTTGCTGCAAGCCGTGGCACTATTCCTGCCGAAACAGAGGTGACTGCCGTTGTCGATGGTCTCGAAGCTTTTACGACCTACGAATACGCCCTCGCTTGCGTCACCACAACCGGAGTAGAGTTTACCGGTGCTGTGATGACATTCACCACCCTCGATGGTCCGCAGCTGCCCAACTCGGGTATGGAGACTTGGGGTACTGTCGACGGGGTTACTACCTTGTGCCCCGACATGGCTTCCATGTTCTGGGATTCAGGCAACTGGGGTAGCAAGATTGCCGGAAAGACCTTGACTTCGGCTGTATCGTCGCCAAAACACAGCGGAAATTATGCAGCCAAACTCAACACGCAGAGCGCAATGGGTGTGATTGCCGCCGGCAACCTCTTTACCGGTCATTTCGAGGGAACTGAAAACCTTACCAAAGGTATACTTGGTTGGGGCCGTCCGTTCGACTTCTCGAAAGGCTCGCCCAAGGCTCTTAAGGTATGGGTGAAATATAATCCCGTAGCTATCACCAAGGTAGGTAATGGCACCCCGTCGGGTGTAAACAAAGGCGATATGGATACAGGTCTTATCTACATCGCCCTTCTCGACGGCTCAACGGTGACATATCAAAAATACACCTGGCCTGTGGTGGTGCGTACTGCCGACCTCGCCAACTACAGTTTGAAGAAAGAGAATGCCAACGTGATAGCATACGGCGAGCATCTGTTCTCCGCGGCTACTCCCGGCAACGACCTTATCGAGATTACGATACCAATCGAGACTCTCCGCGAGGGCGTTACTCCCGAAAATATCGTGGTAGTCTGCGCCGCAAGCCGCTATGGCGACTACTACACCGGTGGTCCCGGCTCAACGATGATAGTCGACGACTTCAAACTCGTGTACTAAACTTATCCCATTCTTTGAGATTATATGTTTCGGACATTCACAAATTTGTGAATGTCCGAAACTATTTGTATCTTTGTGGCATTAGATAGTATAGATGATTGTAATATTTGAAAAAGAGTATTTAAAGGAGCTTTATGAGAGTGGTAAAGCTTCGGATAAGAAACATCGTTTCCAACCAAGTATTGTCAAACGCTTCAAAAATAGAATCGACTATCTGAAATCGGTTTTGAGAAAAGAAGATTTGTATCCTATCAAGTCACTCCATGTTGAAGCTTTGACAGGTAATAAAAAGGGCTTGTTCTCGATAAAGGTGAATGACCAATATAGGATAGAATTTTCGATCTCCGAGAATATGGAGCAGCCCATACTGACTGTCTGTAATATTGTAGAACTCTCAAATCATTATGACTGAACTATGATTAGTCTACCAAACATAAATCCATCGATGATTGCCAACAATCTGACGCCTTTCGTGCCTACCCATCCAGGAGAGCTTATCAGGGAAGAGCTGGAGGAGCGCAAGCTTACACAGACAAGACTTGCCGAGCAGATCGGCGTGTCTCCATCGTTGCTGAATGAGGTTGTCAATGGCAAGAGGGCTGTAAATACAGAACTGGCACTTCTATTTGAGGCTGCACTTGGTATTTCAGCCAATATATGGTTGAACCTGCAATCTGATTATAATATGCACATGGCTAAGTCGGACGCTACATTTATGCAGCGTCTGGCAAATATCCGTAAGCTCACTGCTGTCTTTTAGAGCTACTTACTTAAATGATTGATGTGATAAAATTGCTGCCTGATTCGGTGGCGAACCAGATAGCGGCCGGGGAGGTGATACAGCGCCCGGCGTCGGTGATAAAGGAGTTGGTGGAGAATGCCGTCGACGCCGGCGCAACGGCCATAAGCATCATTCTCAAGGATGCCGGCCGCACGTTGATACAGGTTGTCGACAACGGCTCGGGAATGTCGCCGACAGATGCACGTATGGCTTTCGAACGCCATGCGACGAGTAAGATTTCGTCGGCTGCCGACCTTTATTCGCTCCATACGATGGGCTTCCGTGGCGAGGCTTTGCCGTCGATAGCCGCTGTGGCACAGATTGATTTGCGCACCATGCGCAGCGACGACAGCATCGGTACTCGTCTGCTCATCTCGGAGTCGAAATTTGAGAGTCAGGAACCTGCGTCGTGTGTGCCGGGTACAAACATCATGGTGAAGAATATCTTTTTCCATATGCCGGCGCGCCGCAAATTCCTCAAGAAAGACAGTGTGGAGCTCAATCATATCCTTCGCGAGTTCGAGCGTCTGGCGCTGGTCAATACCGGTCTCGATTTCACGTTGATACACAACGACGTTACCCTGCATCAGTTTTTCGGCGGCAGTTTCAAGCAGCGTATAGCCGACCTCTTCGGCAAGAATCTCGAGAGCTCGCTCGCCCATATCTCCACCGACACTCCGTTGGTGAAAATTGAAGGCTTCATCGGCCTTCCGCGCTCGGCCAAGAAGAGGGGATATCAGCAGTTCCTTTTCGTAAACGGCCGCTTCATGCGTCACCCGTTCTTCCACAAGGCTGTGACGGGATGTTACGAGCAACTTATCGCAGCCGATGCCCAACCGTCGTATTTCATCAATTTCACCGTCGACCCGTCGACCATCGACGTCAATATACACCCTCAGAAGTACGAGATAAAATTTGAGCATGAGCTTGCTATCCGCCAAATTCTCGAGGCTGCTATCCGCGAGACTCTTGGCAAGACTCAGGCAGCCGGGGCCCTCGACTTCGACAGCGATGCTCCCGATATCCCTCTTTTCAATCCCGACGCGGACGTGCTGACTCCGTCGGACGACTTCAACAGCGACTATAATCCCTTTGAACCATCGTCAGAAGCCTCACCGGCCACGACTTACGGTTCGCGCCGCTTCAGCGCCGACAGCGGCTACCGCGCTCAAAGCGTGCCCGACGACTGGGAGAAACTCTATGAGAGCTTCAGCCGCAAGCGCGATGATGCCTATGCTGCCGTGAGCGTGCCGGCCGATGAAGATACTGCCATATTCGCACCCGGCGATGTGGAGCGCGCCTCGGCCACTTGTATGCAGGTGCAGGGCCAATACATCGCCACTTCGTCGCCAAAAGGACTTATGCTCATCGCGCAGCACAGGGCTCATGTGAGGATACTTTTCGAGCGATATATGGCACAGCTTGCCGATGGCGATATCGCGTCGCAAAATCTGCTGTTCGCCGAGGATTTCGAACTGTCGCCCTCGCGTAATGCCACGCTGATTGCGAATATGGCTCATTTTGAAGCCCTTGGCTTTGCTTTGAAAGATAACGGACGGCTGCGTTGGAGTGTCACCGCCATACCTGCTCCGCTGTCGGGAGTGAGTCCGGTCGAGGCTATATTGACCGTTCTCGACCGTCTCGAGCAGGAGGGCGACAGCGACCCTGCGGCATTCAAAGCACCGCTTGCCTTGGCTATGGCCCGAGCCGGTGCCGTGAAGAGCCACCAATACCTTTCGGCGGCTGAAATGGATGCTATCGTGGCCGACCTCTTCCGTTGCGCCGAGCCCGACTATACGCCCGATGGTCTGACGGTGATGGTGTTGGTAGATAATGACGAGATAAGCCGACGTTTCGAAATCTGACCGCTGCCATGCTCCGATTTCTCGCCGTCATACTGGCCGCATTATCCATCTTGCCTGCCTCGGCAATCGACCGCCGCAAGGTGGCCGAAGCCTACAGTGCGCTTGATGCATCGCTGGCGAAACGGCGTGAGTATATGGCTGAACGGCAAGGCTATATAGATAGTCTGAAGTCTGTGTTCGATGCCGATACCTCGCGTCATGACCTGATGATGGCTATCGGAGATGCCTACACGGGTTTCGATAACGACTCGGCGCTGATGTATTTCTCGCGTGGCGCATCTCTCCCCGAGCCGCAGAATATGCCTTTCCGCTGGCGTCTGGCCTCTCTGCTTCCGTTGAGTGCTTTTTTCGATATCGCCACGGCCACTTTCGACAGTATCGACTCGTCGGCCGTGCCTGATTCACTTCTGTCGTCGTACTACAATTGCGGCCGTCAGATGCACAGCTATATCGCTGCCTTTTTCAAAAATCACCCGGAGGTGTCAGGTTCGCACTCGGCCGCGGCTCTCGACCTGCAGAAACGTATGCTGGAGGTACTGCCGGAAGGAAGTCCCGAATATCGGTTCAATGAAGCCGAATTCCATTTCCTTTCGGGTCATACAGAGATGGCCAAGGTGCTTCTGAGCGAAGTGCTGTCAGACAGTGACATGCCGGCGAAACTGTTGGCCAGGGCCGCACACCACATGTCGTCGCTCGCACGCGATGCCGGCGATGAGGAAGCCTAACGCTACTATCTTGCCACATCGGCCAGGGCTGATGTGGAGTCGGCCACGCTCGAAGTGGCTTCACTTCAGGAGCTTGGCTCGGGTGTCTATGCCGACGGCGACATAGACAGGGCTCACAGGTATCTGTCGTCGGCCCTGGAAAATGCGGTTGAATGTGGCGCTCCTTTGCGCATGGTGGAGACATCGAGGGCCTTGCCTATCATCGAACATGCCCATGCCGGAAATATAGCGCGCAGCCGGAGTACGGTCAATTATGTGTTGGCGGCGATGTCGCTGCTGCTTGTGGTATTGGGAATACTGTTGTTTGTCCTGCGGCGCGACATGCAGCGCATGGCGGCGCTGCAAAATAAACTCCGGGCTGCCAACACGGCCAAGGAGGTGTATATAAGCCAGTTCCTGCAACTCTGCTCGATATATATGGACAAGCTCAACCAGTTCTGTAAAATTGCCGTCCGCAAACTTGCCGCCGGGCAGGCCGACGATCTCTACCGCATTACCAAATCGGGTAAATTTGTAGAGGAGCAGAGCCGCTAGTTCTACGAGGTGTTCGACAGTGCGTTTATCCATATCTATCCCGATTTCGTGCAGCAGGTCAACGCTTTGCTGCGACCGGACGCTCAGATAACACTCGCCCCCGGCGAAGTGCTCAATACCGATCTGCGCATCCTCGCTTTCATGCGTCTGGGCATAGAAGAGAGCCCACGGATAGCGCAGATACTCAATTATTCGCTCAATACAATCTATTCATACCGCAACCGCCTCAAAGCCCGGGCGATAGATCGCGAGAACTTTGAGGCGGATATAATGAGGATAGGGTCGGCGTGACGCCTCTGTTATCTGATCAGGGCATAACCAGAATTGGGGATGGGTATGCGCCGGATGCCGTCGGATATCTTGATTGTGTTTACTTTCTTGCCGTACAAATTGTAGATTTCGGCTTTTTTCGCTCCTTCGATGTCGGCAACGATGCCGGAAGTGCCTGATGCATTGAGGATATAGAGCGGTTTATCTACTTTGCCGGCCGGTACGACGGTGTTGACCAGGTATACTGCCATAATCTTCTCATCGTTGGCCTCGGCCTCGATTATCGGGTAGCCCGACTCGGGGTTGTAGGGACGGAAAGAGGAGTGGAGCAGGGTGTTGCGGTGTTTCTGAGAGAAGTCGATCCAGTGGGTGATCATCCGCTTGTGGTTTTCGGGGAGGTCGCGGAGCATGAGCGAGTACTGCACGACACCGAAAATCGACGACAGGATGTTGCGAGCCGCATCTTCGGGGCTTTCTCCAGGGTTCCATTCGAGCATGTCGGCATGGACGGCGGTGTTGCCGGAAGTGAGTCGTAATGCGGCGATGCCCATGCGGTTGGCGTGCATGTCGCCGGGGCAGTCGCCAACGCGGAGCATGTTGCCGTATTGGCGTATTGCCGGGCCGGTGTATGCCTGACGGAACTCGATGAGCACGTTGGGGTTGATTGCTTTGAGGCGCGAGTAGATGTCGCTCATGAGGCGGTCGACTGCCTCGGGGATTGATTTGATGTCGCGTCCGGCGAAGTTGTCGGCCAAGGCCGGGTCGTTGTCGGTGTTGAAGCTGTCGATGAAGTCGAGTTTGAAACCATCGTATCCGTATCGCTTCATGTCGTTTTCGAACAGGTTGCAAAGGAATTCGCGCACCTCAGGGAAACGAGGGTCGAGGGAGCCTTTCTCATAGTCTTCCCGTAGGTATTTGCCTTTGAAGCGGTCGAAGTTTTTACTCTTCCGGCCGATGAAAGGCACTGAGTACCACAGCATGTACTTCATGCCGGTGTCGTGTACTTTCCTGACGTGTGCGGCCATGTCGGGGAAGCGGTTTTTGCTCACCTCCCAGTCGCCGGTGTAGGCGTATCCGCGGTTGTTGTCGTCGGTCTGCCAGCCATCGTCGACGATGATGGTCTTCATGCCGAGAGCCGCTGCCTGGCGGCATTCCTCCTCGATCGGCTGAGCGAAAACATTCTGATGGAACTGATACCAAGACGAGTACAAGGGGTCGAAGGCAGCATCGGGGGCCTCGACGGGTTTGACACCACTCTCCGCCGTCATCCAGTCGACGGCTTCACGGACAGCGTCGCTCCAGAATACCGGGCGTTTGTCGAGGATTATCTTGGTGGTGTAGCTGTCGATCGGTGATTCGGGCTTCTGGAAATATCTCATGCGAGCATCGAGCATACAGTTCTCCTCGCGGAGGCCGATGGCACTGTTTATCTCTCGGAGACATTCGCTTGCGGCGATGGTGAGAGTGTTTGTGTTGTCGTTGTTGAAGAAAGTGAAGACGGGCATGTGGGTTGCCAGGTTCGAGCGGTAATTCACACCCCAGTCGGGTTTGATCTGGCAACGGTCGTACTGCTGCACAGTCCAGATGTTGGGAGCACTGATCTGGGGAGTGCGTATGTTGAGAGTGAACTGAGGAGGCGTCTGAGGAGAGGGGGCTTTCATGCTGACTGTGACTACTTCTTTGCCGTCGGTTTCGGAAATGCCGAGGTCAAAGGTCCAGTCGCCGGGTTTGTCGCACGTCAGGGAAACTTCTCCGACGAGCCGGCTGCCGACGGTTTTTTCGAGGGCGGATACGTACTGCAAGGAAGCTAATACAAGCAGCAGTGAGAAAAATTTTTTCATGGCGCGATTTTTTATGATGATACAAAGATAGCCTATAAGCGTGAGATTACAAAACTTAAGGGAGAATAATAGTGTTTGGTTTTGTCGCAAAAAGAAATTAAATTGAAAATTGGCTTGCAATTTGATTTGAAATGTACTAATTTTGTGGCGAGATGTAATGGATAACGCAATTCTATAAACCAACACCAATAGATACAAGATGAGAAGGGAAGTATTGATCATGCTTATGGGAGTTTTGTTGTGCTCCACAAGCATCCATTCCAAAACCGATGGGATGGCAATGAAAGACTCCCGAAAGACGATGCAGCTTACAGGCGCACTTTCGGGAGAAGAGGGGAAAACGCAGTTGATACGGGCTTTGCCCGGTTTTGGAGCCGGAGGTTTCCTCAAGGCTGAGGCGCCCGGTAAGATGGTTAAGCGTCAAGACCTGAAGGCATCGGGTAAGGCAGTGGCGGCCGGAATAACACTCAGGGGCAATATGATACAGCAGGCCGGATGGACTGACGCAAGCGCCCAGCCGGGTATCTACACAGTACCGACGGGCGCGACGGGCGATTTCACGCTTTGCAAATCCGTGGACTTCAACGGCAATGGCTACGACAATAACGAGGGAGTGTACAGAGGTGTGTACTATTATGAGTTTTTTGGCCGCTACTACACGACCGTCTACACATACGACTCCAAGACATGGGAGAAAACCAGGACGAAAAGCGGAGCCGAAATCACGATAGCGTGTACCGACTGCGCGATGGATCCCACGACCGGCGATGTGTACGGGTGTTACTTCAACTCCTACGGGAGTGGGTATGTATGGGCCAAAGCAGACTATGAGGCCGGAAAATCGGTGAAGATAGCGGATATCACAGTTCCCGGCAAGGCGTTCATCGCCGTCGGCGCCGACAAGGAGGGCCAGTTCTATGCAATATCGAAAGAGTCGGTGTTGTATAAGGTGGACAAGTCGACCGGCGAGGCGACAGAGGTTGCCGCGACCGAGCTACCGGTGCAATATCTTGCCGGGGGATGCGTCAACGATGAAAACAATACGTTTCTTGCGACATATTGCACGTCGGCCGGGAGTGGATTGTGTGAAATAGACCTTGCGACCGGATCGACTGTGCTTCTGAGGGAGTTTGTGCCGTCGTCGGATGTGATAGGACTCCATGTGTACACGCCAGCAGCGCCGGATAAGGCTCCCAACAGGCCGACTCTCACCGTTGGATGTACGGGCGGAGCGATGGCTGTAGACTATACAGTGGAGATGCCCTCGAGCCTGTTTGATGATACTGATGCGGCCGGGGCGACTTTTGATTGGGAAATCTGGGCCAATGAGGCAGTGGTGGCATCGGGGACTCTCGCGGCCGGACAGAGCGCCTCAGGGACTGCAGATGTGGCAGAGCCGGGCATGACTACTTTTGTACTGACCTGCTCGAATGAAGCCGGAGTGTCGCCCAAGGCGAAAGCGTCCTGCTATATCGGCAAAGGAGTACCGTCGTCGCCGAGCGGTGTGAGTCTTGTGTATGATGAGGCTTCAGGTATCGCCCATCTGAGTTGGGATGCGGTGACAACAGCGGCTGACGAAGGATTTTTTGAAGCGGAGGGCGTGAGCTATTCAATCACCGGACCCAGCGGAGAAACCGTGGATGCAGATGTTGACGGATTGTCGATTGATATATCTATCGAGGCGCCTGAAGAGTATACTATCTATCGCTACAGTGTAGCAGCTGTCTATGGAGGTAGGCAATCGCAGCCGGTGTGGTCGAACAAGATCGGGCTTGGCAGCTATGCACTTCCGCATAAGCATGATTTTGACACGGCGGATGCGATGTACGAATATATCATCGTCGATGTCAACAATGACGGGTCGACATGGAAATTCAGCAGCCAATCGGCAACCGGCCCGTGTGCATGCTACACTCTTTCGGGAACCAATACGGGAGATGACTGGATGTTTACGCCAGCCTTCAGGATGGAAGCCGGCAAGATATATGAAGTGACTGCCATGTGTGGCTCATTCTCGACCTGGGCCGGTATCGAGACACTCGAGATCAAGGCCGGAAAGGCGGCATCGGCCGAAGCGATGACGATGGAGGTGCTTCCTCCCACCGACCTTGAGTGGCAGACGGTGGAACCGGTTTCGGGATGGGTACGCCCTATGGAAACAGGAGTCTATACTATCGGCTTCCATGCGGTGTCGAAGCCAAACCAGTGGATGATGAAGATCAATGGCTATGAGGTGTCGGGTGCGATGAGCACAGCATCGCCGGATTCGATTACCGGTCTTGCAGTGACACCTGTTCCGGATGGAGATCTGAAGGCAGTGGTTTCGTTTGTGATGCCTACCAAGACCGTTGCCGGGGATGATATCACCGGTGATGTCACCGTCAGGATAGAGCGAGGCGACGAGGAGGTAAAAGTTCTCACAGCATCGGCCGGCTCGGAGTGTTCGTTTACCGATAATGTGCCTGTCAAGGGTGAGTACACATACACAGTGACCACTTATGGAGCCGATGGCTCGGTAGGACGCTATGTGTCGGCGACGGCCTATATCGGACCAAACGCGCCTGTCAACCCCGGTAATGTAAAGGTGGTTGAAGCAGGCAATACGGGTCGTGTGACAGTTTCGTGGACTGACTCTCCCGAGGATATCTACGGCAACACAATCTCGGCGGCAAATCTATCGTACAACGTATGGCAGTTTGATGAGGCTGCTTCGACGTGGGTGAAAGTGAATGGAGAACCGGTGGTCGGGAACTCTTATACATTTGCAGCCACAGATGCACCGGAAGAACAGAAGTTTGTGCAGATAAAGGTGACTGCAATCAACCGCGATGAAGAAAATGAAGAGGGCACGGCATCGATTGTCACTGCCATAGGTGAACCTTACGGTGTGCCTGCGGTGCTATCGGCCGACGAGGCAATGTTTGCCGATTATATTATTTCGAGCAATACGGCCGGAGGGGCAGACGTGGCTGTAGGATCGTCGGAAATCGGAGTGCCGGCCAGCGACGGTGATGATGCATATTTTGTTGTCGTAGGCAGTAATGTCGATGATTGGGCTTCGTTCATGACCGGTAAGTTTGACCTTTCTGAGGTGGAGTATCCGGTAGTGTCGTTCAAGACTTTTAGGGTCGACGAAAGTGACTTAAACACAGTGTCGGTGAGTGTGCTCTGTGAAGGAAATGTAGCCGAGCTGCTGTCGACGGCGCGCGAGGATCTGCCGACGGGCGAGTGGAGCAAAATGAAGGTCAATCTTTCGGCCTATGCCGGCAAGACTATCCAACTTGTTTTCAAGTCGGAGATCAAGACGATGACCATGACTCTTATCGATGCGATAAATATTGCGGATGACATACGTAATGATGTGGCCGTGGTGTCGGCCGAAGGTCCGGCGATAGTAAATGCCGGGGAGAAGGCAGAAGTCAATGCAGTGCTGCTCAACGATGGTGCGCTGACGGCAAGGGATATAAAAGTGGAACTTTACAAGAACGGTAAGCTTGTGGCGACAGAGACTGTGGGTGAACTGCAGCCGGCGGCGAAGGTTGTTGTGAAGTTTGAGAATACAATTCAGCCTACCGACGGCGAAAGAGTGGTGTTCAAGGTGTGTGCTGTGGCCGACGCAGATGAAGTGCCTGAAAATAATGTATGGGAGGGACCTGTTGTCGAGCGCAACAAGTCGACCTATCCGTCTGTGTCGGGGCTTGTGGGAAAGTTTGACGGGACGGATATTGCCTTGTCGTGGGACGAGACAGACCCAGGAACGTTACCGGCAGATGGCGAACTGACGGATTTTGAAGACGGTACGCCCTGGGCTGATGAATATGGCGACTGGACGTTTGTAGACCTTGATGAAGGAGGCATAGGAGGTATCAACGGAATGGAGATACCCGGTCATCCGGCAAAGACGACGTCATCGTTCTGGGTGTTTGATGTATCGGACAGTGAAACGTGGAATGCGACATTTGCGGCCCATAGCGGTACCAAGTATCTTGCATCGATGTACAACTACGATGATTCGACCGTAGATGACTGGGCTATATCGCCTGAACTTGACGGACACGAGCAGGTGGTAGATTTCTATGCGTTCAGTTACAACTCACTTTATCCTGAAAAGATTGAGGTTTGGTATTCGGCAAGCAATAGTGTCGATCCGTCCGATTTTGTGAAACTCGAAAGTTTCGGTACTGTAACAGTGCCTTCGACCCGCGATGGCGATAATGCACCGGTATGGGCAAATATGGGCTTCCGTCTGCCCGAAGGATCGAGGCGTTTTGCGATACGGAGTTGTTCGACCGGAGCGTTCATGCTCATGCTTGATGATTTCACGTTTGCCAGGGCCGGCGGCGAGTCGACACTCCACCATGTGGGGTATAATGTGTATCGCGACGGAGATAAGGTGAATGACGAGCCTCTTGACACACCGTCGTTTGTAGATAAAAATCGTGATGCAGATGAATATCTCTATCATGTGACAGCAGTTTATGACCGCGGAGAATCGGAGCCTTCGAAACCAGTGACGGTAAAACGTGGCAGTGAAGTTGAAGAGGTCGGAACTGACGGTGTCCGCGTGAATGTGGAGGGCCGTGATATAGTGGTGTCCGGCGCCGGAGAGCTTGCTGTAAGAGTGTTTGCACCGTCGGGTCAGACTATGGTAGCCTCGACAGGAGATATCCGTAAGACAGTGTCGGCCGGGGTTTATCTTGTCACGGTAGGCGACAGGACTTATAAGATTATGGTACGCTGATATTGGCGTATTTGATAAAAAGTCAACAAGTTGTTGACTTTTTGTCAAGTCGATGCATTTAAAACGCAAAGCAGGTCAGAAAACGAGAGTTTTCTGACCTGCTTGATTTGAATATGGAGAATTTTGTCAGAGTTTCTTGAACTCGATTGCGAAGCCGCCACCGCGAGCCATGCGAAGCTTGATGGTGTCGCCAGCGGTTACTTTTCGGTGGCTGATCTTGTAGTCGTGAGGATTGGTGATTGCATCAGCTTTTTTGCCGTCGGCATAGATTGTGGCTTCGTATTTCACGCCGGGTTCGAGGAAGTCGAGGGCGAGGTCGACGTTGCGCGGCTCTTCGGCATTTACGCCTCCGGCATACCAATTTTCGCTGTTCTTGTCTTTACGAGCCACGACGATGAATTCGCCGGGTTCGGCATCGATGTATTTGCTGATGCTCCAGTCGAGGGGAACGTCTTTGATGAACTGGAAAGCGTCCATGCGCTTGGCGTAGTTCTCGGGGGTGTCGGCGGCCATCTGTAGGGGCGAGTACATGGTCATGTAGAGACCGAGCTGGTTGGCGATGGTGGCTTTTTTGTCGGTTGTGTTTCCGGGAGCGGTCTTGTCGAGATCCATCTCGAAGATGCCGGGGGTGAAGTCCATCGGGCCACCTTTGAGACGGGTGAAGGGCAGAATGGTGCAGTGTTGCATTGACATGTGCTGGTATTCCTGTCCCATAGCGGACTCATTTCCGACGAGGTTGGGGTATGTACGGGCGAGGCCTGTGGGTCGGACAGCTTCGTGTGCGTCGACCATGATGTGTTTGTCGGCGGCGCGTTTTACAGCGTCGAGGTAGTGGCGTACCATGCGCTGGTCGTAGTGGTGGCTACCGGCCGGGAGTATGTTGCCGACGTATCCGCTCTTGACGGCGTCGTAGCCGTAGCGGTTCATGAGGTCGTATGCGTCGTCCATGAAGCGCTCGTAGTTTGCCGGCGAACCGGATGTCTCGTGGTGCATCATGAGTTTGATTCCTTTGCTGTGGGCGTAGTCGTTGAGAGCCTTGATGTCGAAGTCGGGGTAGGGGGTCTGGAAGTCGAATACGTAGTCTTTGCCTTTTCCGAACCAGTCTTCCCAGCCGATGTTCCAACCTTCGACGAGGAGCTGGTCCATGCCGTTCTCGGCGGCGAAGTCGATGTAGCGGCGCACGTCCTCATTGTTTGCGAGGTGTCGACCGTTAGGCTTGGCTTTTGAATAGTCGAAAGTGGCGAGGTCGAAGTCGTGAGCGTCGGTGTAGGCCCATGAATTGGCGCCAGTAATCATGCCCCACCATATGCCCATGAATTTAGTGGGATGAATCCACGAAGTGTCGTCGAGGGCACAGGGGTCGTTGAGGTTGTAGATGATGTTTGTGGCGAGTATGTCGGTTGCTTTGTCGCCAGTCATTACGACACGCCAAGGGGTCTCGAAGGGTGTGGCGATGGTTGCCATGTGTCCGTCGATACCCGGAGTGAGGGCGGATGTGAATGTTAGTGCGGGGCCGTCGACGCTGAGGTGCATGGCCGGGAAGTCGATTAGCTTGGCTTCGTGGATGTTGAGGTATTTTCCCGAGGGAGTCTTGAGCATTAGCGAAGTCTGCACACCGAGGGGATCAAGGAGTGTGGCAGAGGCGTTTTCTTGAAATTTGGTATTGGCGAATGCCGGTATTTCGCTGATCTTGGATTTGATGTATTCGTATTCCTGAGTGTCGTAGTCGCCCGGAATCCACCAAGCGGTGTTGTCGTCGGCCATTGCGAACTGGCTCTTCTCAGCGTCGATTACGAGGTATTTGCGAGTCTGCTCAGGGAAGATGTATCGGAATGCGAAACCGTCGTCGTAGACACGGAACTCGATATTCATCTTAATGCCGTGGCGCGGCTGTGCCATGTCGACGGTGAGGCTGTTGTAGTGGTTACGGATTGTAGAGTTCTCGCCCCAAACGGGAGTCCAAGTGTCGTCTTCGCTACCACGCGAGGTGGCTGTAACGGCAAAGTTGCGGTCGAGCTTAGTTGAGTCGGCGAGGATGAAGCCCATGTGTGATGGTTTTACGATCTGTTCGCCGGCAAAAGTGGCGCAGTATGTCGGTATGCCTCCTTTTGCGAGGTCGAAGTCAACGACAAGTCGTCCGTCGGGAGATTTTACTTGTTCGCCAGCGTGCATGTTGAGGCATAGAGCCATTGCTGACAGTATTAATACGGGTGTTTTCATGTATGTATGATATAAATTATGCGCAAAGATAGGCAAAAAAGTTGAATTTCACCTATAGATGATGAGAGAGTGCGCCGATGGACGACGCACTCTCAGGATATCATATTGAAGACACTTTAATCTTCGACGGCATTTTTGTTGTGGTTGCCAGAGATTGCAATCCAGCAAATAGCGGCAATCAGAGCGCCGGCGAGAGGTCCGACAACCATGATCCAGAAATCGGGCCATGCTTCGGGGCTCCAAAGGGCCGGACCGAATGACCGGGCAGGATTGACTGAGCAGTTGTCGACAGGAATTCCGACGATGTTGACAAGACCGAGAGCGAGACCAATTGCTATGCCAGCGAATTTACCGAAGCCTTTTTTAGCGTCGGTGGCACCGAGCACTACCAACACGAAGAAGAATGTGAACAGACATTCGACCACAAGTGCCATTGCGGTATTGGCTCCGGGCTGGAGTACGTTTGTGGCGAGGTTGCTGTCGCCTGTGATGCCTCCGAAATTGAAGCCGGGGGCCATGTTGACGAACCAGTAGAGGAAGCCAGCACCGATAGCGGCTCCGATAAGTTGAGACACGACGTATCCGCAAAATTCGCCGAATTTCATGCGGCCGGTGAGCAACATGGCGAATGATACAGCAGGGTTGACATGACAACCTGAGATATTGCCGATGCAGTAAACAAGGCATAGGAGAACGAGGCCGAAACATAAACCGATTCCAAGTCCTCCGATTGACGGGCCGGCTAACACTGCGCTTCCGCAGGCGAGAAGTACCAGGAACATGGTTCCGATACATTCAGCAAGATATTTTTTCATAATACCGATAAGAAAAAATGGTTATTTAAAGATTAATAAACACCGGTTTGCGGCCTGTGGCAGCTGTCCCGTTGAATTGATAACAAACGTGGAGTGGTTTTGTTTGCTATCCTATTTTTGAGAAAGTGGAACTGATGGGCCTAAATTAATATTGTGAAAATTAGGAAAATTCACCAAAATTTATTAATTTTGCAGCGTAAATAGGGTTGGGGCTTTAAACTTGTAAGCAATATTGGGGTGATATGACTTATATCTGTTTTTGATTGATTTTTATATCGGCTGGATTTAAGCTGATAATAATGAGTTGATATACAGCTGCTAATAATTTAGGTAGTTTTTTTATATTTATATCGGTGTCATACTCTGATGCCGACAGTGACTTTTTTGGCATAACTTTGCAATCGAAAGAAAGATACACGATTACTTTTATTTTAGGGTTAGTATAGATTGTCAGTACTTAATGTTACCTTGAAAAATATTCGTTGAAACTTTCGGAGCCGTGTGTAACGGCCAGAGAGTTTTCGTGAATACGGTAAAGATAAAGGAAAATGTGTTTTATGTTAGTTATGTAATTGTTTTAAGTAATTAAAACGCTGCAGGGCGCCCTCGTGAGAAGGCGTCCTGTTTGTTTAATGTGTCGATTTTGTGTATTATTGACAATTTGTCTTAAATACTCACGCTCGGCAAAGCAAAAAAAATTTTGCTCTGCCCTCGCTTATTCGTATTTTTGACGGCTTGTCTTAAATACTCACGCTCGGCAAAGCAAAAAAAATTTTGCTCTGCCCTCGCTTATTCGTATTTTTGCAATCTGAAATAAGGTAGAAAAGATGATACTTACACTGATAACATTGTTTTTTGCGGCTGTCTTTTTTGTGTGGGGGCGTCTCCGCTCCGATATGGTCGCGCTCATAGCTTTGCTTGTGCTTGCTTTCGGAGGTATACTTGACACGGGCGAGGCCTTGTCGGGTTTCTCAAATCCGATAGTGATAATGATGGTAGGGCTTTTTGTTGTCGGTGGAGCGATATTCAATACCGGCCTTGCCAAAATTATAGGAGCTAAGTTGCTTGCTTTTGGCGGTGGTAGTCCGATAAAGCTTTTTCTGCTTGTGATGGGAGCGACTTCTTTTATCGGAGCGTTTGTGAGCAATACGGGGACGGTTGCGCTGATGTTGCCGATAGTTGTGAGCATGGCGGCCGGCAGCAATATGCCTGTGTCGCGTTTCCTGATGCCGCTTGCGTTCGCCTCGAGCATGGGTGGCATGATGACGTTGATCGGTACGCCTCCCAACCTTGTGATCTCGGAGGTGTGGGAAGAGGCCGGACATGCGCCTCTTTCGTTCTTTACTTTCCTTCCGGGCGGTCTGATATGTGTGGCTGTAGGAACATTGCTGCTGATACCGCTGAGCAAATGGTTCTTAGGGCCTAAGCATGGCGGCAGCGACAGTGGGAAGCGCGGCAACAAGACACTGGCGCAGCTTGTGGATGAATACGGACTGAAGACAGACCTCTATCGTCTTGTGGTGCCAGACCGGTCGTCGGTGGTTGGTAAGACAGTGGCGCAACTTGACTTGCGCCGGCGTTTCGGGATAGATCTGCTTGAGGTGCGTAGCGGCGATACGAGCCGCCGTATCATCAAACAGATCAAGCAGTATGCGGCGACTCCCGATACGGTGATCAACGGTGGCGATGTGGTGTATCTGCGCGGCCACCGGGGCGAGGTGGACGCTTTTGCCCGGGAGTATGGCCTTGGTATAGAGACGGGCGACAAGATGGATTTCTATGATATCGGCCTGGCTGAAGTGGTGCTGATCCCCGGATCGCCTATCATCAACAAGACGATTGCGGACATAGGCATACGCAAGCGCTTCGGGGTGAATGTGATAGCCGTGCGCCGTAAGAATGAATACATATCGGCAGATCTTGCGTCGCTTGTGATCCGCACCGGCGATGTGATGCTGGTGCAGGGTTCGTGGAAGGCAATCGCGAGTCTTGGGAGTGAGTCGCAGGCCTGGGTTGTGCTTGGTCAGCCTCAGTCCGAGGCTGCCAAAGTGACGCTTGACTACAAGGCGCCGGTGGCGGCGGCCATTATGTTGGCTATGATAGCGATGCTGATTTTCGATTTCATACCGCCGGTATTCAGTGTGCTCGGTGCAGCGGTGCTGATGATACTGACGGGATGTTTCCGCAATGTGGAGGATGCCTACCGTAAAATCAACTGGGAGAGCGTGGTGCTTATCGCGGCGATGATGCCGATGTCGTTCGCTCTCGAGAAGACTGGCATCTCGGCCAGTGTGGCTGAAGGTCTTGTGTCGGGTCTGGGCAGCCTGGGCCCCCTGTGGGTACTCGCCGGGGTGTACCTTACGACTTCGGTGATGACGCTCTTTATAAGCAATACGGCGACGGCTGTGCTGATAGCTCCGATCGCGCTTCAGAGCGCTGCTACGCTTGGCGTGAATCCGCTGCCGTTCCTTTTTGCGGTGACATATGGGGCGAGTCTGTGTTTCGCTTCTCCGTTCTCGACACCGCCCAATGCACTTGTGATGCCGGCCGGTCAATATGTCTTTGCCGACTATCTCAAGGTGGGATTGCCGCTGCAGCTGGCTTTGGGTGTGATAATGGTGTTTGTGTTGCCTCTGTTGTTTCCGTTCTGAGATGAGTCTGTCGTCGTTTAATCAGCGTCTGAAGCCGTGGATGCTTCCGATCGCTATGGTCTGCGGTGTGTTTTTCCACGGCCAGCTCGACCGCGTGCAGTGGGCGGTGCCGTATCTTATTTTCACGATGTTGCTGATCACGTTCTGCCGGGTCCGGCCGTCGGAGCTTCGTGTCGATGGTATGATCTGGCGTCTCCTTGCTATCCAGGCTGTGGGAGCGGCTGCTGTGTTTGTCGCTTTGAAGCCTCTCGGGTTGCCGTTGGCGCAGTCGGTTATGATATGTGTGCTGTGTCCGACGGCTACGGCAGCGCCGGTTGTGACCGGTATGCTCGGTGGCAGCATCGGTAAGGTGGCGAGCTACTCGATAGTGAGCAATATCATGGTTGCGCTGCTTGCTCCGGCGATGTTTGTGTGGTGTGGCGCGACAGGGGATATCTCGTTTTTAGATGAGTTCATGTCTATCGCCGCTAAGGTGGCGCCGATGATTGTGTTTCCGCTCGGACTGGCCTGGGTGCTGTATTTCACAGCGCCGAAGTTGCATTCATTTGTGGCCGGAGCGCAGAAGATAACTTTCTATCTGTGGTCTGTGTCGCTGTTGCTTGTGGTTGGCAAGTCGGTGAGTTTTGTTCTCAAGGAGCCAGCCGGGGCTATACCGGAGATGGTTGGGATGACTGTCGGAGCGGGCGTAGTTTGTGTGGCCCAGTTCTATATTGGGCGCAGGATAGGAGCGCGATACGGGCACAAGGTGTCGGGGGCGCAGGGGCTCGGACAGAAGAATACTGTGCTTGCCGTGTGGATGGCTGTGAATTATCTCACTCCTATAGCTTCGGTGGGTCCGGCGGCATATATCGCTTGGCAGAACACTATAAATTCGCTCCAGCTCTACTTGAAAATGCGGCGAGACAGACGAACAAACGCCGGCTGACGGTGTTTTAAATATGAATATATTAATCAAGGAGACATCTATATGGCAAGCACCTTTGAACTGTTGATGGATCTGCCCTTGTTTAAGGGTGTGTCGCTGACGACAATCTCGAATGTCGTGGGTGAGGCCAAGTTCCATTTTCTTAAATATCCTGCCGGAGAGACGATTATACGCGAGCGCGAGAATTGCACGCACCTGACATTTGTGATTGCCGGCTCGGTGCGTCTGACGACAGTGAATGCCAATGGCCGCTTCGCTGTGGGGCAGACTCTTAAAGCACCGGCGGTGATTGCTCCGGAGTTTCTGTTCGGGCGTGTGACGTCTTATCCCTGCTCGGTTGAGGCTCTCGATGATGTGTCGATACTCAAGATCTCGAAAGCGGACTATACCAATATACTGACGACAGATCCGGTGTTTCTGTTCAACTATCTCAATACGCTGTCGATGAATGCGCAGAAGTCGGTGGAAGGTATATTGTCGTTGACTTCGGGAGAGATTGACGAGCGGATAGCGTTCTGGATTGTGGCTCTTACCCAACCGGGGAGTAGCGATATCAAACTGAGTTGCCGGAAGCGCGATCTGTGTTCGTTGTTCGGGGTGCAGAGGACTTTGTTCAATAACGGTCTGGAGTCGATGAAAGAGCGCGGCCTGATAGATTTCGACAATAATGAGTTGAGAATTACCGACCGTCAGGCGATGCTAAATCTCCTTCTCGAAAACCACGAATAAATATCTTACTTAAAGCAACAAGGCCATTCCTTCGCGGAGTGGCCTTGTTGCTTAACATTAAATCTTAAAAACCTATTAATCCTTTTTACAAAAATCTTAAACCTTAAACCTGCGAGTACTATGTCTTAGACCGTTTTATTATTTACGATGCAAAGTTAATATAAGCCAAGGCTGTTATGAAGTGAGTCAAGGATAAATATAAATAATTTAAGAGCAAATATTTGGTTAAATTATTGAAATTCAGCGTTAAGTTATATTTATATATCCAATGTAATATAAATGGATATTTAGGCGTGAAGGCTGATTGATGGTGTTTTTCAGGGCTGAGGGATGGAGAAGGCTATGGTCTGGATGTCTTTTTCGAAATTCTGACGGTCGAGTGCCCGTCCTTTCAATCTGTTGCGGTATGTGTATATGGTGTTGACTGAAAGACCGAGGACCTGGGCGAGTTTAGCGCTGTCGTTGATGCCCAAGCGCATGAAGGCTGCTATACGAAGCTCGGGTGTCATTCGTCCGCCAGGAAGCAAAGCAAGTTCGCGCCCCGGAGCAAGGAGCTGGTTGAGCCTGTCGATGAAGCCGGGGAAATTTTCGAGAAATGATTCGTCGAACATGGCGAAGAACTTGTCGTTCAGTGACCGGATATATTCACCAGACTGGATGTCGTGGTATAAGTCTTTGACTTGCCCTGCTTTAAGTTTGCGGTTGATAAAGAGATTGTATTCTTTAAGCTGTTCGTTTGTGAACAAGGCCATAGACAAGAGGTTGCCCGATACTTTGAGCATGTCTGCGACTACGGCTTTGTGGTCGTTTTCTTCCTGTGTGGCGATGTGTTTGAGTGTGGATGCTCGAGCTTTGTACCTGCGCAGGCGTATGATGAGGAGTATCAGGGCGATAGACATGACGGCAAGGATGGCTACAGACCATTTTTGTATTGTGGTGTAGCGTTGTGTGAACTGTGGGGTGTATTCCGAGTAGTCGAAGCTTGAGTAGGGGCCGAGCTCTTTTTCGCTTGTGTGCATCGCAAGGAGCATCAATTGCTGCCCGAGTTTGTCGTGACCTTGGTTGATGAGGTTTTGTCCGGCTTCGGCAAGTACTCTCGGTTTGGCGTCGCCGTTGCGCAGCTGCCTCAGGAGCCGTGTGTAGAGATAGTTGAGGTACAGTTCTTTATGATTGGGTCGGTCGCGGTAAAAGTCGACTACGTTGGCGATCGCATGGTCGTATAACTCGGGGCGCTGTTCCAGAGCCGGAAGTGATTCGAGGAAGCTTGCTGCCGCCATATTTTTTTCGTCGCGCAGCAGGTGAAGATATGATTTAATGAATGCTGCCACAGGCGATTGGGGTGGATAGTAAGCAAGGAGCGAATCGAGGGCGAGGGCCGCTTTCTCGCGATAGCGGTTTTTCATCATCCCCGGCGGATAGGGTTTCTGGATGTTGTTGTAAAGTTCGGAGTAATTGAGCCAATACAAGTGTTTCAGTTCGGGACTGAAATTTGCAGGATCTATCTTTTCGAATTCGCGGACAGCTTCGATTGATATGCCCCTTAGCGGCATGACTGCCAGTAGGTTGAGCCGGAGGCGAGTCGACAGTTCCTTGTCGCCAATGTCTTCGGCCTCGCGGTTTGCGAGCCTCCAGTAAAGCATGGCGGAGTCGATATTATGGCAAATGTAGCGCCTTCCGAGTATTTCGCCAAGGCGTATGCGTTGTTCGCCGGCAGGCATGCCGGCACGCATTGATTTCATGCTGTCGAGCAGATTTTTCTTTTGTTGTCTCACATATGAATACCGGGCGATATGCTCTTCGATGCTGTCGATGAGCATGTCGTTTTTGTCTTCGGTCGAAGCGTAGGCGGCGAGGCATGATAGAGCCGATATGATGACGATAATTAAGCGTACCAGCATGTCCAAGTGGTTTGATTGCAGGTGCAAATTTAGTAAATTAGGCTGATATAAACAATTTGAGTTTATATTATTATTGAGATTGCGGTGATTACAATGGCCGTCAAATCAGCGCTATGCGTAAAATAGGTATTGTTTTTGTAGATAAGATAATTATATTGACTGCTGTACAGCCGTCTTTCGTGCTAATTTTGCAGTGAAGTTATAATGGTTAGTAAAAATGAAATGGCAATTTCTAAGGAGATTGTCGAAGGTCTACCGGAGGTGTTCCGTTTCCGGTAATCCTAAAAAAAGGGTTCAATCGTGAGATTGGACCCTTTTTAAATGTTGGAGTTGTATTTTTCAGAATTGCTTTGCTACTTTGCCGGGAAGGTCGGCAGGAGTTTCGATGCGCTCGATGAGGTCGCCGTTGCGGTCGATGATGTAGAAGAGCGGCAGCGATCCGACGTTGTAGTGGGCGAGTACTTCGGGTCCGTCGGAAGGAGCGTTCCATACGGCTGTCCACGGCAGGTTGCGAGCGGCCTCTCTCCAGCTTACTTCGTCGTTGTCGAATGCGAGCTGGTATATCTCGAGGCCTTTGTCGTGGTATTTGGAGTAGAGGGCGTTGAGCATGGCGTTGATTGCCGGCGAAGCCTGGAGGTCGTATTGCGCGAAGTTTACTATGACAACTTTGCCCTGAGACAGCTCCTTGAGTGATTGTTGCTTGCCGCGTGCGTCGTAGCGGACGATGTCGATGAAGCCGGTCTCGGGCAATTCTATCACTTGTTGATTGACGTTGACTTTGCCGAGTTTGCGGCGGCCTTCGAAATAGGCTTTCTGTACGGCTGTGCCTTTGGGGTCGAGAGGCCGACGCGAAGCGTATACTTGTGCAACGGCACCGTAAGCACGGTTTCCGAGGCTTTCAGCAGGGTCGAAGAGAGGTTTGCCGTCGACAGATTTTCCAAGGGCATAGTATGATATGAGGCCGGTTGTGTCGGCTGTCATGATGTTGATGAGTTCGCGGCGCAGGGCGATGGGATCGTCGGTGGAAGCTACAATGCTGTCGACGCGAACTACTCCGGATGTGAGGGCCGAGCCCGACAGAGTGTGTCCGGTGCCAAAGGTTCCGGCGTCGGCGGTGATGTCCACTTTGTCGATGCTGTCGATGGGGAAGTATATGCTTCCTTTGCCGGGCAGTGTGATGCGCAGTATATCCTGTCCCTGAAGAGGGGCCGGTGCGGTGTAGCTGAAGTTGCCGTTTTTGTCGACCTTGATGGAGTCGAGAGCGTACCAATGTCCTGCATTATTAGCCTCGAGTGCCAGAGTGGCGTTTTCTGGGGCATTGTCGAGCTTGCCTCTGATGCTCCAACCGGAGTCGTGGGAGCATGATGTCGCGGCCATTACGGCCAAGGCACCGTAGATGTAGTATGGCTTCATGTCATTCGAATTTGTCGGCGATGGCTTTTGCTATCTCTTCCATCCGCTCCGGGGTGAGCTTGAGTTTGCGGTGGAAGTCGACGTCGGCCTCGCTGTTGATTGGTATCAGATGTATGTGTGCGTGAGGCACCTCGAGGCCAAGGACGGCTTCGGCTATGCGACGGCACGGGATTGCCTTGCGCTGGGCTATAGCCACGCGTTTGGCGAAGAGGGTGAGGGCGGCGTATTCGTCGTCGTCGAGGTCGAAGATGTAGTCGACCTCATGCTTCGGCACCACCAGTACGTGGCCTTCTGCAATCGGGTTGATGTCGAGGAAGGCATAGTGGCGGTCGTCTTCGGCTATGCGGTACGACGGTATTTCGCCAGCTATGATACGGGAGAATATCGAGGCCATGATCAGAGTCCGATTTCAAGAATTTCGAAACGCATCACTCCGGCCGGCACTGTGATGTCGACCACTTCGCCTTCTTTATGTCCGAGGAGTCCTTGTGCGATGGGCGTGCTGATTGCGATTTTCTTGGCACGGGTGTCGGCTTCGCTGTCGGCGACTATTGTGTATTCCATCTCGCTTCCGGTGTCGACGTTGCGCATACGCACGCGGCTGAGGAGTTGCACCTCGTCGGTGGTGAGTTTGCTTTCATCGATTATACGGGCGCTTGCAACGAGTTCTTTGAGCTGCGCGATTTTCATTTCGAGCAGTCCCTGAGCCTCTTTTGCGGCGTCGTATTCGGCGTTTTCGCTAAGGTCGCCTTTGTCGCGAGCCTCGGCTATCGCGCGGCTGATTTCGGGGCGTTTCACGGTCTCGAGGTAGTTGAGCTCTTCCATCTTGCGGTCGTAGCCCTCTTTGGTCATATAAGTTATAGCCATAGTTTACGGTTTAGATTATACAATAAAAAAGAAAGAAGCCCGTACACACCTTGCGGCGGCCGAGTCCTCCCTGACAATTTGTATTTTGTTCTCGTGTGCAAAGATAAACACTTTTTTGATGCGAATTGTTTTTTAAGTTCTTAATATTCGTTAAAGCCTCGCCGGAGGCTACCGGTGGCGCGAATGAAAAAAAATTCGTACATTTGCCTTATGGAACAAGAATTTTCATCCACTCTGCTCGAGAATGCAGTGTCGGCCCTCTCGCGTCTTCCGGGAGTGGGGCGCAAGACGGCTCTCCGCTTTGCTCTCCATCTGTTGAGACGCGACCCGTCGGACACCTATACAATCGCTGACGCGATTGCTGATATGCGCAGGGGTATAAAATATTGCACGGTGTGTCATAATATCAGCGAGACTGATGTGTGCCCTATCTGCTCGTCGGAAAAGCGTCAGCATTCGCTCGTCTGTGTGGTAGAGAGCGTCCGAGATGTGATGATTATCGAAAACACGCGGCAGTATTCAGGCCTTTACCATGTGTTGGGAGGTCTTGTGTCGCCTATCGATGGAGTCGGCCCCGACATGCTGCAGATCGACTCGCTTGTACGGCGCGTGAAAGCCGGAGGTGTCGATGAGGTGATACTCGCTACCGGCGCCACAGTGGAGGCCGACACAACCAATTTCTATATCTACCGGCTCATGCGGCGCGAAGCTCCCGGTGTCAAGGTGACTCAGATAGCACGTGGAGTGTCGGTGGGCAACGAGCTCGAATATACCGACGAGGCTACGCTCGCGCGCTCGCTTGCCGGACGTATACCGTTTGAATTATGAAAACGCAAGCGCTTAGGGGTACAAAGGTGTCGTTGCGAGCTGTTGAGCCCGGCGATCTTGATCTTCTTTTCATTCTCGAAAATGACCCCGATCGGGCTACAGCCTCGTTTACGACTGCTCCGGCAAGCCGTCGGCAACTGTGGCAGTATATCGAAAACTATAATGCCGACATATATGCCGAGAAACAGTTGCGTCTTGTCATTGTGGAGAACGAGTCGGGCTCGGCTGTTGGTACTATAGATATCAGCGATTTCGATGCCCGGGACCGTCGCGGTTTTGTCGGCATAGCCCTGGTGGCCCGATACCGTGGCATGGGCTATGCATCCGAGGCACTCGGACTGCTTACCGACTTTGCTGCACGGACGATAGGAATGCATCAGCTCGCAGCGGTAGTGGCGGTAGATAATGAGGCATCGCGCGCACTCTTCGAGGCAGCCGGGTATAGCACAGCCGGCCGACTGCGCTCTTGGTTGCGCGTCGGCCGGAGTTATGTGGATGTGCTGTTGTATCAGCGATTGTTTATGTAGGGAGCGAGTCAGTCGCGGTAGCGCAAGGTGAGGTCGCTGTAGGCATCGATGCGTCGGTCGCGCAGGAATGGCCACCAACGGCGCACATGCTCGCTGCGCGAGAGGTCGACATCGACGATAGCTTCTGCCTCGTTGTCGTCGGGTGCCTTGTACAGAAATTCGCCTTGAGGTCCGGCGACGAAGCTTGTGCCCCAGAATTGTATGCCGGCAGTCATTCCTGTAGGGTCTTTTTCAAATCCTACACGATTGACGGCGACCACGGGAAGGCCGTTGGCTATGGCATGTCCTCGCTGCACCGTGACCCAAGCTTCGTGCTGGCGAGCTTTTTCGTCGTCGGTATCGCTGCTTTCCCATCCTATCGCAGTAGGATAGATGAGGATTTCGGCTCCGGCGAGAGCCATCATCCGAGCTGCTTCGGGGTACCATTGGTCCCAGCAGACGAGTACTCCGAGTTTTCCGATCGATGTGTGTATGGGGTTGAAGCCCAAGTCGCCAGGGGTGAAGTAGAACTTCTCATAATAAGCCGGGTCGTCGGGGATGTGCATTTTGCGGTATTTGCCTGCGATGCTGCCGTCGGTGTCGAATACAACGGCTGTATTGTGGTACAGCCCCGGTGCGCGACGCTCGAAGAGGCTCGCCACAAGCACGATGCCGTTCGTTGCCGCTACCTCGCCGTAGAAATCTGTGGCTTCGCCGGGTATAGGCTCGGCCAGGGCGCACAGCTCGATGTCTTCATGTTGGCAGAAATACTGGGTGTCGTGAAGCTCTTGCAATACAATCAGTTGTGCCCCCTCTTTAGCCAATCTGCCTATCTTGGCAGCGATGCGAGCGCGGTTTTCGGCTTTAAGTCCGCTGCAGCTCTGTTGGATAATGCCTACTTTCAGTTGCATATCTGTCGGCTGTCAGATTTAAATGATAAGCATGGCGTCGCCGTAGCATCCGAAGCGGTATCCTTCCTTGACAGCTTCGCCGTAGGCTTTCATCACCGTTTCGTATCCACCGAATGCGGCCACCATCATCAGCATGGTGGAGTAGGGCATGTGGAAGTTTGTGATGAGACTCGAGGCTACAGAGAAGTCGTAGGGAGGGAAGATGAATTTGTTGGTCCAGCCGGTGTAGGTCTTCATATGTCCTCCCATGCTGTCGGCTGTGGCAATTGCCCGGAGCACCGATGTGCCGACGGCGCAGACTTGTCGACCGGCGTCTTTGGCGGCGTTCACGGTGTCGACGAGTTCTTGGTCGGCTACCATCTGTTCGGAATCCATTCGGTGTTTGGTGAGGTCCTCGACATCTATTTCGCGGAATGCGCCCAAACCGCTGTGTACGGTTACGAACGACTCTTTCACGCCTTTGATCTTAAGGCGTGTTATAAGGCCGCGCGAGAAGTGGAGGCCAGCGGCCGGAGCCACTACTGCACCCTCTTTCTCTGCGAATATGCACTGATAGTCTTCTATGTCCGAAGCTTCGGGCTCACGCTTGATATAGGGAGGCAGCGGTGTCATGCCAAGGGCGAACAGGGCCTGCTTGAACTCGTCGTGTGGGCCGTCGTAGAGGAAGCGCAGGGTGCGGCCGCGCGAAGTTGTGTTATCGATTACCTCGGCAACCATAGAGTCATCTTCGCCGAAGTAGAGCTTGTTTCCTATGCGGATTTTACGGGCCGGCTCCACAAGCACGTCCCAGAATTTGTTTTCGGCGTTGAGCTCGCGGAGAAGGAACACCTGTATGCGCGCGCCGGTTTTCTCCTTATTGCCGTAGAGCAGAGCCGGAAATACCTGCGTGTTGTTGAATACCATCACGTCGCCATCGTTGAAGTAATCGAGGACGTCTTTGAAGATATGGTGCGAGATTTCGCCGGTGCGGCGGTTCACCACCATGAGGCGAGCCTGGTCGCGTTCGGGCAGTGGGTGGCTCGCGATAAGTTCGTCGGGTAGGTTGAATTTAAATTGCGATAGTTTCATATTTTTGCGCGGTCCGGTACCGGTGATGGGTTTCGGACTTGTGTTGTTATGTATATGCTTGGTTTAGTTGTTGTCTTCGGGAGTCTCTATCTCTACTGTTTTGATCAGTTCGGCGGCCTGCTCCACGCTAAGGCACTTGTCGAGGGTCACATCACCCACTCGTGTTCGGCGTAGCGCGGTCAGATGCGCTCCGCTGCCGAGGGCGGCTCCGATGTCGCGGGCTAAGGCGCGGATATATGTGCCTTTGCTGCATACCACACGTATCGTTATTTGGTCGGGAGCGAAACTCTGCAGTTCTATTTCGTCGATAACGAGGACTTTGGCCTTGAGGTCGACAGTTTGTCCGCTTCGGGCGAGGTCGTAGGCTCTCTTTCCGTCGATTTTGCAGGCGGAGAACGCCGGCGGCACCTGCTCGATGCGCCCGATAAATTGGCTGAGTACCTTTTCGGTCAATTCTCGGGTGATATGAGCGGTAGGATAGGTGGCATCAATCTCGGTCTCGAGATCGAACGACGGCGTTGTCGCTCCGAGAGCCAGCGTGGCGATGTACTCCTTCACTCCAGCCTGCAGCTCGTCGATGCGTTTTGTGGCCTTTCCGGTACACACGATCATCACACCCGTGGCGAGAGGATCGAGCGTGCCAGCGTGGCCTACTTTGAGCTTTTTGAGCTTTAGCCTGCGCAACAAAGCACCACGCACGCGCTTCACGGCGTCGAAAGATGTCCAACCCAATGGCTTGTCGATATATAATATTTCTCCGTCGATAAAGTTCATCAGAATAATCCGTTAGCTTTAGCGATGCATATGGCGCCCACGATAAGGCAGTAGGCGGCGAACCATATCAGTTTGCCTTTATTGACCAGGGCCAGCATCCATTTGCATGCCAGGCAGCCGACCGCAAACGATGCCAGAAAACCTGTGAGCAATGCCATAATTCCAATCTCGGGAGTGGCGACACCGGCGGCTGCATCTGCGGCGTCGACACCAAGCATATCCTTGATGTCGAGCAGAGCTTCGCCAAGAATGGGGATGATTACCATCAGGAAAGAGAACTTGGCCACTTGCTCGCGTTTGTCACCGATAAGTATGCCGGTTGCTATTGTGGTGCCTGAGCGTGACAAGCCCGGCAAGACGGCCACAGCCTGAGCGCAACCGATGACAAAAGCGTCGATGTAGGTGATGTTGCGCGGTTTGTATACCCGGCCGGTAAGGCGGTTGGTCTCGAGAGGACGGGTGCGGAAAAAGTAGGAGAACGACAGCAGCAGGGCCGTTGCACACAGGCATATGCCTACAAGCGACAGTCCCTGGCCGAAAAATGTCTCGATAGTGTCTTTGAAGCATACGCCAACGATGCCTATAGGAATGCACGACACCAATATCTTGCATACGTAGTTGAAACGGTCGTCGCGGCGGAAAGTGAAGAACGATATCACCAGGGGCTTGAATTCATGCCATAGCACCACGATTGTGCTGAGTACGGTAGCAACATGCAACATGACGTCGAACTGGAGGCTCTCGGCACCACCGAGGTCGAGACCAAGTATCTGTCGGCCTATTTCGAGGTGTCCCGACGAACTTATGGGCAGGTATTCGGCCAAACCCTGGACGATACCTAAGATCAATGCGTCAATAATATCCATCGTCTATTTTTTCAAGCCTTTGAGCAGGCGTTTGGGGTCGATGATTATTGCAGCACCCATAGCCACGAAGCCTATGAATGCTATCAGCGGACCGACTACTATGCGCCGTGTGCTGAAGATGTCGGGGTTGAACTCCTCTGGCGTGGAGCTGCCTCCGAGCATCAGTACGAAGCCGGCTACAATAAGGACTCCGGCGATGGCCATCGCGATGAAGTTGCTCTTTTCGAGAGGCATCCCCGTGGAGGAGCGCTCGAATTGGTCGGCTCCTGTTTTGTGTTGTTTGCTTGCCATTATATCTTTGTTACTTTAGAAACATTTCGTCGTATGACGCGCGCAGATACCGGTTCGCGGCAGTCAATGCCGTCAGCGAGGTCAGCGCAGCACCTGCAACCACCATTCCTGCACATACAATAGCAGTGGTATGCAGGTCGGCAAATTCCTCGGCTGCAGGGTCGAGGGATATCAGATAGTATCGCAGCCCTATGATAAGTGCCGCGGCGGCCAGGCCGGCGATGATGCCGTCGCGCAGACCTGCTATTATGAACGGACGGCGTATAAATCCGGGAGTGGCGCCGACGAGCTTCATGGTGTGTATTATGAAGCGGCGGCCATATACCGACAGGCTCACAGTGTTGTTGATCAGCGCTATGGCTACGGCGAGGAGAATCAGTGCCGCCGCCGACAATATAGCCGTGGATCGGCTGACCATAGTGTCGATACCTTCTATTACGGTACTCTCGCCCGTCACTTCGTGTACTCCCGGTATGTCGGCGAATATAGCCGAGAGGGCGTCGACGCTGTCGGCCGAGGCATAAGCCGGGCGAACCTTGACATCGAATTCCGAATTATACGGGTTGCCACCGGCGATTGCCGCTATATCCTGCCCCATGTATTCGCTTTCGCGTGCGAGTATCTCTTCGGCCGGGGAGTAGGTGAAGCTCTCTACGCCGCGTTGCGACAGAAGCGCGGTCTTGACGGTGTTGGTCTGCTCTACCGCACACTCTTTGTCCATGACGACGGTGAAACCGATATTGCGCCGCACTTCGTCCTGGAGCCGTCGCCCGGCGAAACCGCACATGGCAGCGAGGCCTACGAGTACGAGCACAAGTCCCACGCTGACTATCGCTGTCATGCGAGACCCGAGGGTGGATATCCGTTTGCTTCTGCCCTTGTTCATAGTTATTTATGAGGTTTGCTGCTGCCGTATGGGCGCAATAAACCTAAATTCGTGCAAAAATACAAAAAAATACCCGTCCGGGCAAAAATATTTTGTTGCTGCGCGAATCGCAGGTTTGTAATCATAATCGTTACTCGACCCAACTTGAAACCGGCTCCGAGCATCTGATAAATTTACCATTGGTATTTATATACCAAATCTCGTCGCCCGTCCACCAACTTGTTCTCCTTATAACTGCAATCAGATTATTGGCGTAAAAGATATTAGTAATCGTGGGAAAAGAAGTGAACCACCAATAGCCACCCCAGTGTCCATAGTCAACAGGGATATATTTCTTTATCTTGTTGACATTACCTTTTTTTATTCGACTTATCTTGTTACCACTCCTCACTCCACCGACAAATTTCGACAATACTTTATATATATCAGTAGTCAGATACAATCCATCGTGAGGCAAAATCGGTGTAATACTGTCGATCTCAAACTGATCTGCTCTTAAATCGGAGTTAAACACAGGAGATCCGAGACAAATTCTTGCCATCACTGTGTCGATCTCCAGATAATATCGCATGACCATGATATACCGGGGTAGTATTTTAAAGATTGGGATGATGTTGTTATCACATTCTTCAATCCCACACAGAGCAGTCTCTTGTTTGATAACATCATCCAATACGCTATCCGCAATAATATTACTTGCATTAATGCTATCTGAATAAGTTTTCCAATCTGCAAAGAATGCAGGCATGTTTTTCTTTGTCAGTTTCGGATATTTTGTCAAAAAGGACTGGCCATTACTACATAATGCGGCAGAACACAATATTATTAGTATTACGATATTTTTCATCATTTTGCCACTAAAAAAGAATATATATTGAAACAGAAGACGTCTACGAACGGGCAGATATAAAAGCAACCAGTGAAACTGCATCTTTACGATCATATGGCTCTATCGCAAAGGTAACTATAATATTTAAATTTCAAGGCTTTATTGAAGAATAAGCAAACTCTCTTCCGGTTTTAGCAATTTTTAGCAGTGTGGATGTGCTGTTAATGCGTTTTTGTTGTTATTATTGTAAATATTTACAGATATACAGAAATGAAAAGGAAATATGTTTATGCGCTCGCAGGTCTGATGTGCCTGGGGTTTGCATCGTGCGGAACGTCGCACAAGGCCACAACTGCCGACCTTGCCGGAGAATGGGATATCGTGGCCATCAACGGCGAAAAGGTAAATCTGACAGAAGGTGCAGAGCAACCGTATCTTGGTTTTGATACTGCTGACGGCAGTGTGTTCGGTCTGGCAGGGTGTAACCGTGTGTTGGGTTCGTTCGATGTGAAAGCTACCGAAGAAGGCAAGCTGAGCCTTGCCCAGATGGGAGCGACACGGATGATGTGCCCCGATATGAGTGTTGAGGACGCAGTCCTAAAAGCTTGCGGTGAGGTCAACTCATTTAAAGTTACCGATGGAGGCCTCGAATTGTGCGATGCTTCCGGTAAACCGGTTCTTACCCTTTCTCCGCGCCAGGCTGTTGCTGAAGAACAAGACTATACTACAATAGAGGAGTAGGTGATATAATCTGAAATAGCGATAATAAAAATCCCCGGCCGGTATGGTCGGGGATTAATGTTTTCGGACTTGCGCTGCTTACTTGCGGATACCGAGCTCTTTCTGAGCGATGATGGCGCGGTAGCGGTTGATGTCCTTGCGGATAAGGTAGTCGAGGAGACGACGACGCTTGCCGACAAGCATTTTAAGAGCGCGCTCTGTCGTATGATCTTTGTGATTTGACTTCAGGTGAGCGGTCAAATGAGCGATACGGACCGAGAATAATGCAATCTGTGCTTCAGGCGAGCCAGTGTCAGTCTTACCCTTACCGTACTTCTCGAAGATCTCTGCTTTTTCTTCAGAACTTAAGTGCATTCTTTGGAAATTTAGGTAGTTAATAAAGTGTATTTGAAGGTGCTTTTAAGCAACCGGCTGCAAAGGTACGAAAAAAAATCAGTCTGGCAAAATTTTATTCGTGTGTTGTCGGCTTTTTACGCTTTAAACAAGCACTTTCGGAAGTCTTTCAGCGCAGGGGATGGTAGTTGCGAGAGTAGCGCATCATCTGCTCGGGGTATTCCTCGGTGTAGTCTACGGTGATGTCGGTGATGTTGCCGTCGGCATCGCGGACCGGGGTGTATACCGGGTTGACAAAGCCTTTGTAGGGGGCGATGTCGAGGGTGGCGTAGCGGTCGAGTACCTCGCGGTGGAGTGTCGGGTCGACTTTTACACCGTATTTCTCTACCATTTCGCAGGCTGCGGCATAGTCGCCGGTGGAGCGTATGCGCTGTATCTCGGCAAGAAGCTCGCCGAAGAGGCCGCGCAGGGCTTCATAGTCGTTGATTTTGACGAAAGTCTTGCCGTCTTTATTCACGAGTTCGATGACTCCGGCATCCTTGCCGTGCTCGTATGCCCACTCGGCGATGATCTTGCGGTTGCGCATGTGGGCTTCTTCAACGTCTTTACCCGGCTCGATGCGCATCAGTTGGGTCATGAGGCCGTTGAGGATGTATTTGTAGTACTCTGCTTTGTATGCTTCGGGATTGTCGAGCAAGCCGATTTCGAGCATCTTGGGGTCGGCGAGATAGTAGAGCGCGAAGAGGTCGGCGCGAGCTTCCTCGATAGTGGAGCCGTGCTCCTTGAGTCCGTCGGGGTCAACGCCGGGCAGCAGTTTGCCAGAGCCGTGTCCGAGGCATTCGTGGAGGTCGGTGTGGAGATTGTCGGTGATGAAGAGATAGTCGTCGAGCAGTTTGGCGGTGGGTTCGTCGATTACAAATTCTTCGTTGAAGCCGTTTCCGTGGGCTGCCTCGTCGTAAGCCTGGGTGATATTTTCGATTGTCACTGATTTAGAGCCGTGAGCGGCACGTATCCAGTTGGCGTTGGGGAGGTTGATGCCGATGGGGGTTGCCGGATATGCGTCGCCGGCGAGGATGGCGGCTGTGATCACCTTGGCGGATATGCCTTTTACTTTCTCTTTCTTGAATGCGCTGTCGACGGGAGAGTTGTCTTCAAACCACTGGGCGTTACCCGACAGAATTTCGGTACGGCCGCTGGCCTCGAGGTTTTTGAAGTTTACGATAGACTCCCACGAGCCTGTCATACCCAGAGGGTCGCCGTAGCTCTCGATAAAACCATTGATAAAGTCAACTTGCGAAGCGGTGTCCTCGGCCCATTCGATGGAGTATTTGTCGAAGGTGGCAAGGTCGCCGGTGGTGTAGAAGTCGATGAGCGAGCGTATGGTGGCGCGTTGGGCGTCGTTTTCGGCATATGCGGCGGCACTGTCGAGGTTGGCCACGATGTGTTCGATAGCTTCGCCGTAGAGGCCGCCGAGGCGGTAGGGCTCCTCAACGATTTTGCCGTCTACTTTCTTGATACGGGTGTTGAGGCCATAGGATATGGGCGTGAGGTCGCCGGGCTTCTTGATGCCATCGAAGTATGCCTCTACCTCTTTTTGCGATACGCCATCGCCATAGAAGTTGCATGCCGATGTGGCGACGAGGTCGGCACCCTGGGCCTGGTTGACACGCTTGGCGTCGACAGTCGGGTTGAAGATTATCTCCACAAGTTCCTCTGCATTGGCCGGAGCTGCGCCTTCGGGCAGCTTGGCAAGCTGTGCAGAGAGGAAGTCGCGGCTGAAAGCCGGCACGAATTTATCGGTCGAGTAATGGTGGTGTATGCCGTTGCCAAACCATATCTGCTTGAGGTATGTCTCGAAAGCTTTGTAATCGGCATCGTTCTTGTCGCCGTCGTAGTTGGTGTATACGGCTTCAAGCATGTCGCGGATGGGAAGGTTCTGGGCATAGTTCTGGTCCCACAGTATGTCGCGACCCCATAGGGCTGCTTCCTGAAGATAGTAGACGAGGATTTTCTGATTGAGGCTCAGGTCTTCGAAACCCGGCACTTTGTAGCGGAGTACCTCGATGTCGGCGAAACGGTCGACGGTATAGTCGAAATCGTCGGCCGGAGCCGTGTCGGCGCTCTTGCTGCATGAGGCTGCTGTGATGAGCGATGTCATTGCTGCTGCGATAAGAAGTTTTTTCATGTTGTATCGTAAGTTTGTTATTTGTCTATCCATTCAGATATGTCGCGTTTCGACGGGCCGTAAGGCACTGTGTCGGGTGGCATCTTGCAATATGCGCAGAATGGTACGGGCCGGTCGCGGAGGCGTTTGATCTGCTTGAGGCTTTTCACTTCCTCAACCTCGAGGTAGTCGCCGGCTTCGTGGGTGAAGATATTTCCGGCCGCTTTGTTGAGATGTCCTGCGCAGCCACTGATCGAGCAGGGATAGATGCGGTCGCCGATCACCGATATGCATCCGTAGTTGTAGCATTTGAAATGCGACAGATGTCTGTTCTGACTCTTTGTGGGGTCGAGGCCGAAACGGAAAAAGGAATCTTTGAGGGTGCGGTCGCCGAATACTTCGCAGGCTACACCTTTGTCTTCGCATAGTTTTATGGCTGCGTCGTAATCGAATTTAACCGGATACCTTGTGATAGCTGCGGTTATATTGTTCTCGTGCGCTGAAGCCCAGAAATCTTCAGTCATGCGAGGCAGAGCCAGTCCATTGGTAAAGAGCAGTATACGGCAATTTGGAAAATGCTGCCGGAGTATGTTCATGGCTTGGGGAAGCCCGGGGTAGAGTAGTGGTTCGCCACCGATGATGTACACTGAGTCCAGATCCTTTCCGCCCGAACTGATGCGGCCCAGGTGCGCGGCATTACGCTCCAGCTGCTCGAGGCTCTCGAATTCTTTGGGGGCCAGAGGACTGTAGTGGGTACATCCTTTGCAGTTGAGATTGCAGTAATCGGAGACAACGAATTCAAGATGCAGCGGCGCTGAGCGGTGGCGCTTTAGCGTAGATGCAAAATTCTGTATTTTTTTGAAAGGATTGAACATATTGACCGCAAAATTACGAAAATATGCGAATATTAGCAAAAAGACAGGAGGAGTGCTCCGCAGCGAAGGCACTCCTCCTGTTTTTTCGGTTAAGATATATCGTGCGACTTTTATTTGGCGGCAGTCACCAGGTCGCGTGTGTCACGGGCTATGGTGAGTTCTTCGTCGGTCGGGATCACGCACACCTTGACGCGCGAGTTTGCCGACGATATCACCGTTTCGGTACCGCGAGTCACAGCATTGACTTCCTTGTCGATCTCCACGCCCATGAAGCCGAGGGTAGAGCATACGTCGGCACGCAGACCGGCTTGATTTTCACCTACACCGCCGGTGAATACTATGATGTCGGCGCCACCCATCTCGGCAGCATAGGCACCGATATATTTGGTGATGCGGAGCATGTACATGTCCAGGGCCAGGCGTGCACGTTCGTGACCGGCTGCTACGGCAGCTTCGATCTCGCGCATGTCGCTGCTCACGCCGCTAATACCCATCACACCGCCATCTTTGTTGATGATGGTCTGCAGTTGGGCTGCGGTGAGGCCATGTTTGGTCATGAGATATGTGAGGGCTCCGGGATCGACGTCGCCTACACGGGTACCCATCATGAGACCTTCGACCGGAGTGAGGCCCATCGATGTGTCGATACACTTGCCGTCGACCACAGCTGCCATAGAGGCGCCGTTGCCGATGTGGCATGTAATGATGCGCTGGCCTTCGGGCTTCACGCCGAGGAACTCGCATACGCGGCCGCTCACATAGCGGTGGCTTGTGCCGTGGAAACCGTAGCGGCGCACACCGTCTTCGGTGTAGAATTTATACGGCAGGGCATACATGTAAGCCTTTGCCGGCATGGTCTGATGGAAAGCGGTGTCGAAAACTCCGACCTGTGGAACATCGGGCATAAGCTCGGTGATGGCCTCGATACCGGTCATGTTGGCCGGGTTGTGGAGAGGAGCGATATCGTAGCATTCGCGGATTTTGGTCTTTACGGCATCATCGATAAGCACGCTCTCGCTGAACTTCTCTCCTCCGTGTACCACACGGTGGCCTACGGCATCGATTTCGTCGTACGACTTGATGCAGCCATCGGTCGGGTCGGTCAGCTTGGCAAGTATCGCCTTGATAGCCTGGAGGTGGTCGATGTGGCCAAGTTTGTCGATAGCCTTGCTGCCATCTTCACGTTTGTATTTAAGAAATCCGTCGGGGAGACCAATCTTCTCTACGCCGCCTTCGGCGAGGGTAGTGTCGGCTGCTCCTTCGAGGTCGATGAGCTTGTATTTGACCGAGCTGCTGCCCGAATTAAGTACGAGGATTTTCATAACTTACTTATTATTTGTTCTTAAGGCCGATTGCCTGATTACAGGTGATTATGATTGTTTTGTAGATATCTTCGGGGAAGCAACCGCGGCTCAAGTCGTTGACAGGAGCAGCAAGGCCCTGGAGTACGGGGCCCACGGCCTGGACGCCGCCGAGCCGCTGCACAAGTTTATAGGCGATGTTGCCAACCTCGAGGTTGGGGAATACCAACACATTGGCACGGCCGCTGAGCGGACTGTTGGGGGCTTTGGCGGTGGCCACCGACGGAACTATCGCTGCATCGGCCTGGAGTTCGCCGTCGATGATAAGGTCGGGGGCGAGCTGACGGGCAATATCGGTAGCCTCGATCACCTTGTCGACGCGCTCGCTCTTGGCTGAACCCTTGGTAGAGAACGACAGCAGTGCCACACGAGGCTCTATGCCGGCGATGTCGCGTGCGGTCTTGGCCGATGCCACGGCTATCTGGGCGAGTTCGCTCGCGGTCGGGTCGGGCACAACGGCACAGTCGGCGAAGATAAGGATATCGTTGGTGCCATATTTCGAGCCTTCGGGGAGAAGCATCACAAACGCACCTGATACAACGCTGATGCCCGGCATGGTCTTGATCACCTGAAAGGCCGCGCGGAGCACATTACCGGTGGTGTTCATCGCTCCGGCAACCTGACCGTCGGCATCGCCGGCTTTCACCATCAGGCAGCCGAGATAGAGCGGATTGGCTGTGGTGAGGCGAGCCTCTTCCATCGTGATGCCTTTGGATTTGCGCAGCTCATAGAAGAGTGGTGCGTATTTGTCGATGACAGCCTCGTCGGCAGGGTCGACGATAGTGGCGCGGCCGATATTGGTGAGGCGCAGCTCACCGGCCATATTGAGGATATCGTTGGCGTTGCCGATGAGGATGATATCGGCAAGTCCGTCGGCTATAATGCGGTCGGCGGCAGTGAGGGTACGGGGTTCCAGGCCCTCGGGCAACACAATACGCTGGCGGTCGGCAAGCGCATTGGCCGTGAGTTTCTCGAAAAGATACATTATGCGTTAAGTTAGTATATAATCCTTTTTGTAGTGCAAAGTTAGTGATTTCGACCGAAAAAGGGCGGCAATATCCAAGTTTTTTTATCTCTGGCGGCAAACTTCATCCTCCGTGGTCAAACAATATCGCCATACGTGTGTTTGAAATATAAACAGTTTCAATTATTAAAAACTACCCCTATGTCGAACTCTCGCACACGCCGCACCAACCGCACATCCGTATGGGTTGCCATCGGTGCCATATTTCTCATCATACTGCTCATCATTTGGCTCACCTTCGCCGATCTCACAGGCAACACTGATGTCGCTGCATTCCTGGCGCCATACATAGTAAACTATCCTGTAGGCTGATCCTCAAAACCACATAGTATGGAAACACTGCTTCATGTAAGCTCCCAGACCGTGGGGCTGCTCGTATGGTTCTTGTGGGCATTGATAGGAGTGCTGTGTGCCTTGTTGGCTGCACGTTTCACCGGTGGACGCCGGTCGCTGTGGTTCGACATCATCATAGCCGTCGTGGCTGCTGTCCTTGGCGGATATTACTCGACCCGGTTCCTCGGCGACACTCCGATGCAACTCTTCCTCATTTCTATCATGGCATCCGCCTTCTCTGCCGGAGTGATGATGTGGGTCGTTGGAGTCCTGACTGCCCGGTACAGAAAAGAATAGAATCAGAATATATACATTATAACCTCAAGGGTCCGGCTGCATCCGATGCAGCCGGACCCTTGAGGTTGTTTTTTTGTGGAATTTTGGTTGTGTTTTGTTTTAATTAGCAAAAAAAATGCTGTGTATTTCTTGTTTTTAGAAACATTTGCACTAACTTTGTCGCTTGTACGACGACACAATGTCTAAACTAACCTCTAACACCAATTATCCTAAAATGAAGAAACCTCTACTTTTGATGGCGACTGCCATGTCCATGATGATGACAGCGCCCTCTGCCGGAGCTCTCGACTACAAGATTGTCGACAATTATTTCGAAGGCTTCGACAATGTCCAGACCGGTAGTAACCAGAGTGCTATCGGCTGGGGGCGAATTTTTGACTACACACCACTCGGCGCTATCGACTATCGTCTCGAGGCTTTGGGCGGAATGGAAGACGAACGCTCGGTCAACACCAATGTCCTCAGCGTGCAGTGGCAGGAGACATGGGACGACGAAACCGGATCTACTTATGCCACACAGGATATGATTGTCACTCCGCAGGTAGAGGGCAACATCCAGTTTTTCCTATCTAAGAAAGGCACGCCGGCTTCATCAATACCAAAGATAAAGGCTTATAAATGTACGCGCAACGCCGATTTCTCTTACACTCTCGGTGAGCAGATCGACCTCGGCGAGGTGTCGGTGGCAAGCAAGACCTGGACTCAAGTTGATTTCAACCTCTCTGAGCTGACGTATGTCGCCCTATGGATGGAACACTGCTATTTCGACTCCTTCTCGGCCGACAAAGCCGAGATCCCTCAACTCAGGGCGGTTCAGCTCAACGGATTTGGTGCCGAGGACGGTCAGTATAGCGTCAAAGCCGACCGCGAAGGTAATGTGGAGTTCAAATTGTCTATCCGTGTCACAAACCGTGGCAATCTTCCTTTGTACGCTGCTGACGAAGATTTCTCTTTCGAGGTGAAGATCAGTCAAAACGTTGTAGCCACAGTCCCGGTGGGCATCGACATGCTGCCCGGAGAGGAGACATTTGTAAACTTCTCGCTGCCGTATAAACTTGCCAATCCAACCAAGAGCGAGACTCTCAGCGTGACATGCGTCGAGAATGTGTCGCGCACGATAAGTTCCACCTCTATCACCCTTTCGGCACAAGCATATGTCCCCATGCTCGAGATTACTTCAGGCGGTAAGTCTGTCTCGTCGATGAATATGGGCCTCTTCCACGACAGCAGCAGTGTCGACCTCACTCTGTCGAACAAAGGTGCGGCGCCCCTCGAGATTTCTGCAATAACACTGCCCGAGGGTGTGACGCTCGATCTCGAAGCGCCTCTCACTATCGAAGGTGGAGCAAGCCGCTCGGGTATGCTCACCATCGGTGGCGACAGACCTGTATCGGGTAAGGTCGGTATCGAGAGTAATACCTATGGCGATATCGACGGGTTCAATATTATTGGCGCAAAAGTAGCCCCGGGTACTTTTACCGAAGAATTTGCAGATAATGTTATCCCGGCAAGGTGGATTATGCCAAAGGCTGGGGCTTGGACTGCTCATAGCGATGGCTCTCTCCGGTCTGCTACCTTGTCAAGCTCTGCCGGCAAAATAATACTGCCGGCTATCGATATTGCTTCAGGTTCAAGACTCCTTTTTGCCCTCACACGCACCACCCGTGCAACCTACTATGAATGCTATGTGAAAGTATTTGCTTCTGACGACCGCTCCAACTGGACAGAGATCGGCAAGATTTCCTCAAAAGACACCGATACACAGATGCCTGAATACGACATCTTCTCGTTTGTAGAGCTCGACGTCCCGGCCGGTAAGAAATACTTGGCCTTCGAAGGCGTATATGTCAAAATCGATAATATTGCGGTAGGACAGCTTGCCGATGTGTCGCACGATATATACATGCATTCCCTCTCTGCCGATGCTACAGGCATGGTAAACTATCCGGTCGCAGCCTCTCTGACATTGCAGAATGTTGGCCCGAAGGCTATCGCCTCAGGAGAATATTCACTCGAGCTCACGCTCGACGGCAAATGTGTGGCACTTGTTGAAGGCGACGAGGCCAAGGCTCTCGACAACGCTGGTGGCAAGACCTCGAAATTCGATTTTTCCTTTATCCCTCACGCTGCATCGGCCGGTAGTGTTGTTTCTGCTCGGGTAAAGGTCGGCGACAAAGTGTTTGAGGCCGAACCTGCTGCTATCACTATCGCTGAAGAAGAGATGAGTACCGATGTCCTTGTGGGCACACGTAATACCGATGATGAAATGTCGAACATCCCTCTGCGTGCCGGTGACAAAAACAGTTATTCAGAGTTTGTCTACACCGCTTCTCAGCTTGGACTGCAGAAGGGCGACAAGATTGCTTCGGTTTCGTTCTACTATTTCATTAATGCCGAACGCAATCCATTGAAAACCATTAAAATGTGGGTAGAGAATACCGATAAGACCGCTCCCGTGATGCCCGAAAGCGGTAAAGCATTCGCCGATACCGTGCAGATGACCAGGGTGGCTTGCAAAGACTATACCTTCGCCCGTACAACCGACCGGGTATTCGATAAATATAGCCTTCTTATCATACCTTTCGACGAAAGTTTCGAGTACGATGGTGGCTCGCTGCGATTTATTGTAGGGCATGAGTCATCCGATTTTGTTGCTGCGACATTCCTCGTTTTCCGCGGTGGTAGCACCCTCTGGTCGGCCGACGATGTCCTTGCTACGGTAAAACGCGACAAACCCACTCAGGCCTATTTCCTCCCGACAGCCCTGATCAAACTCGACAAAACAGCTCCGGTAGTTTCCGGCACTGTCACCGACGGTATCTCTCCGTTGGCCGGTGCGGAGGTCGTGCTTGCATCCGACGGTGTTGAGTACTATGGCACATCAGGTTCTGACGGCCGTTTTGGCATCACCGTAAAACAGGCCTCCCGTAGCTATGAAGCTGTAGTGGCTGCCCATGCCTTTGTTGACACCGAAATCGAAAGCAATGTCTACGCTACCGATACCGATCTCGACGAAATAAGCATGAAGAGCAATGCTCCCCTTGCCGAGACTATCAGCTTCGATGCAGCAACCAATAGCATAGAATGGCAGCCCGTTGTTCCTGGTTCGCTCGACACCGGTGTGACTTACGATGTCGAACTCGATGGAAAGCAAGTCGCTACAGGTCTTGCCGAGCCGTCGTATTCCTTCGCCGATCCTCTTTCCGGAGTCCACACTGTAGGCGTATATGCAGTTTTCGCACCTACCGGAGCACGGAGCGACGTAGCCGAACTCAAGATCGGACAGTCGGGCATCTCGGAGGTCGCCAATTCTACCCTTCGTATATCAGCCTGTGTGGGAGGTGTTGAAGTGACGTGTGATGGAGATTGCTCAGTGGAGGTATTCGATACCAACGGCCGCCTTGTGACTGCCGCCAATAGTGCCGGATTTATATCGCTGCCGTCTGGGCTGTACATCGTCCGTGCTAAATCCGACACGACCCTCGTTGTGAAAGTTGCAGTGAAATAACGTCGTTGACCTACACAATAAAAAGAGCCGGTACCACCGGCTCTTTTTATTGTAAGTTTATCAGACCTCTACCCGAACAAAGCCCGGAAAGCATCTGCGACCTTTGCAACCTCATGGATGCGGATTGTAAGTTTGGAGGTGTCGAAGCCTTTGAGGTTGCCTTCGGGAATTAGTATATCGGTCATGCCGAGTTTTTGTGCTTCGGTGATGCGTTGTTCTATTCGTGTCACAGGGCGTATCTCGCCGGTGAGTCCCACCTCGCCTGTCATGCACCAACCGCATGGTATCGCCATGTCGACATTGCTCGACAGTATTGCTGCGATTACAGCTAGGTCGAGCGCCGGGTCGTTAACCTTGATACCTCCGGCCACATTGAGAAACACATCCTTGGCTCCGAGTTTGAAGCCCACCCTCTTCTCAAGCACAGCCAGGAGCATATTGACACGTTTGCCGTCGAAGCCCGTCACCGAGCGCTGTGGTGTGCCGTAGGCTGCCGAACTCACCAGTGCCTGTATCTCTATCAGGAAAGGCCTTATACCCTCGAGCGACACGCCCACGGCAACGCCGCTCAGCTCGCCGGCGCTGTGGCTCATAAGTAGCTCCGACGGATTGGATACCTCCCTTAGGCCTCGTTGCACCATTTCGTAGATACCGATCTCCGACGTGCTACCGAAGCGGTTCTTTATTGCCCTCAGCAGGCGGTACATATACTGGCGATCGCCCTCGAACTGCAACACCGCGTCGACTATATGCTCAAGCACCTTCGGCCCTGCAAGCGTGCCCTCTTTGTTGATATGGCCTATGAGCAGAACTGGCACCCCCGAATCTTTAGCGAACTTAAGCAGGTTGGCGGCGCACTCGCGCACCTGACCGACACTGCCGGCCGACGAGTCGAGGGTCTCGGTAGCTATAGTCTGTATCGAGTCAACCACAAGTATCTCGGGCTCGAGCTCTTCGATGTGGTGAAATATGTTTTCGAGAGAAGTCTCGCACACGATATACACATTGTCGCTGCCGCGACCTATGCGGTCGGCGCGCAGTTTGAGTTGTGTGGCGCTTTCCTCGCCCGACACATAGAGTATGCGGCGGTTGCGGATTGCCAGCAGATTTTGCAGCACAAGAGTCGACTTGCCTATGCCGGGTTCTCCGCCGAGAAGCACTATCGAACCCTTGACAAGACCGCCGCCCAACACTCGGTTCAGCTCCTCCGATGGCATATGGATGCGAGGCTCGTCTACAGCCTCGATATCGTTCACCGGCAGTGGCTTGCCGCGACCTTTCGACGACAGCGGAACGGCCGACGACAGCGTCGTGGTGCCTACTTTTTCCTCAACCATAGTGTTCCATGCGCCGCACGAGGGGCATTTGCCGGTCCATTTGGGAGAATCGGCGCCGCAAGAGGTGCAGAACCACATCGTCTTCATCGCTTTCTTTGCCATCGCTGTCTGGGTTTGGTGGGGTTTTGTTTGGTGAGAATCACGCCTTGCGGCTGCGGAATTGCGACAGTACTATGGCTGTGGCCATTCCCACGTTCAGACTTTCCACATGCACGCTGTCGGCAGGGTAGGGTGGGATGTAGAGCCGTCGTGTCACATGGCGTTCCACTTCCGGCGAGACACCGCTGCCCTCGTTGCCCATCACTACGATGCCCTCTTGTCCCAAAGCTTGGTCGTAGATGTTGTCGCCGTCGAGAAATGTGCCATAGACTGGCTGCGATGTCCTGTCGAGATAATCCGGGAGGTCGGTATAGTACACTTTGACATGCGCTAATGCCCCCATCGAAGCCTGCACAGCCTTAGGATTGAAGCAATCTACCGTATCTGTCGTGGCCACGACAGTGTCGACGCCCATCCAGTCGCAGCACCGCAATATCGTACCCATGTTGCCGGGGTCCTGCACACGGTCGAGAGCCACGGTAAGCCCTTTTGCCTCCGGGATATCGCCCGTTTCGGGTATTTCGAAGAATGCTATGGCCTGAGGTGTGGCCTGCAGGCGTGTCAGTTGTCTCAACATAGCTGGAGAAGCCTCCACAACCTCTCCGGCGACAACATCCTTGCCGTCGAGCCATTGTGGCGACGCGAACACATATCTGGCTCTGAAAGTGCTGAGCAGTTCGCCGACGCACTTGCCGCCCTCGGCCACAAACAGCCCTGTGCGCCGCCGCCCCTTAGTATCGTCGAGAGAGGCAAATTCCTTTATGAGCCTGTTGGTCAACTGGAACATAGGGCGTCAGAATATATATCCGGCCTTTTCCACCATCGCTTTGTCTGAGGCGATGGTCGAGACGGTGGTTGTTAGTAAGTCGCCGGTAATACCTCCGTTGAGGCCTACGCGCAGACATTCGGCAAGGCACTCTTCCGACAGGCGTGCGCGTCCTCCGGCAAAACGAAGCTCCACACTCGGGTGGGCAAGGCGGAAAAGAGCCACCGTGCGCACAATCTCATCCTCGCTTATCAATGGCGTATTCTCAAGCGGAGTGCCGGGTATCGGCGATAGTATGTTGATAGGAATCGACACCGGAGCAGCCTCCCTCAGTTTGATTGCAAGCTCTACACGTTGGCGGCGAGTCTCTCCCATACCGATTATACCACCCGAGCATACCGCAAATCCTACCTCACGGGCAGTAGCGATAGTCGCCAGTTTGTCATCCTGGGTGTGGGTCGAGCAAAGGTGCCCGAAGTACGATGGCGCCGTCTCCAGGTTACAGTGGTAGCGGCGTGCACCTGAGGCATACAGCTTCTCAAGCTCTTCGCGGTTGAGAAGCCCCAGCGAGGCACATGTCTCTATTCCCGTTGTTTCCTTTACCTCTTTTAGTATATCGCAGATTTCATCGAGAGCCTTGCCCTTCACTGAGCGGCCGCTCGCCACCATCGAAAAGCGTTTTATGCCTCCTGCCTTATTGTGCCGTGCCTGGGCAAGTGCCTCATGGCGGTCAACAATATCATATGTCGCACATCCGGTATGGAAGCGCGAGGCCTGGGCACACCACTTGCAGTCTTCCGAGCACCGACCCGAACGGGCATTCACTATCGAGCACGAATCAAAATTGCGGCCAAGGCGACGTGTCAGATCTGCAGCCGTGTCGAGCAAAGCCTTCACTCCTTCTGCTGTCTCGAGTTCAGCAAGATCATACAACGCCGCATCGTCAAGCATCCGGCCTCCATCAATTATATCGTAGGCCGCCTTTACCGCAGCCAACTCTTCTTCCTTTGTCATCGTAAAATAGTTTACAACGCAAAATTACGCAAACAAAACCACAAAGCCAAATTATTTAACATCAAGCCACCGATGGCCGCAACGATAGCCGCGCAACCCACCAACGTTGGTAAGATGTCCCATAAATTTGTTAAGCAGTAACCTTAGATTAGAAGATGTACTAGTGTCTACAACAACTTTCTCAAATCATCAGGATTGGGAAGCAATCTTTATATTCCTCCGGAAGTTCATTCCGCAAAGTATGAGGCTGTAACTATTTTGATATAGTCTCTTCAATATCCTCACAGCCAATAATTAAAGTGCTATTCAAATCGGCAGTTAATGACTGCCGATTTTCAAAAATAGCAGCCCACTCCTCAAAAAAAGGTGCGCATATTTTAATATTGGACTCGAAAAGCCTGTTAGTCCAGGCTTTTCTTGACGAAGCAATTTAGAGAGAACATCAATACCCCCACTGCATCGCAAAAAAGAAGTTTTATCTACGAATGATAGCCTCCGCCGGGCATACCATTTCGCAGGAGCCGCATTCTATGCACGTGTCACAGTCTATACTATATATTTCTCCCTCGCTTATAGCTTCTACAGGGCACTCTGCTTGACAAGTGCCGCAACCGATACACGAATCGGTTATGAAATATCCGCTCGGGAGTATCCCGTAATCTACTTTAGCAGGAGCCGCATTCGCTGGCTTTGCATCTATATGCAGGATTGTCCTTAGGTCATCCATCAATACCGTATCTATCGGATGCTCCGTGATATTGCGCCAGTTTATGTCGGCGAATACAAGGCGTAGGTTGCGTGGCAGTTGTGAGCCGTCGATTATATAGGGGATGATGGAGTTGCCCGGCTTTTCGTTGAAAGCAAAAGTTATCTCCTTGTTCGTGAACCTCGATTCATACGAGTTGCGACTGGCTAAAAACAGGACAAGTTCACTGTCGATGATAGCGTCGGCAAGAACAGCCGGAAACTCAGCTCCTCCGCATATTCCCTTTCGGTCGATGAAATAAGTGATACCGTTGCGGTCAAGCGCCTTGCAGATGGCATCGGCCACCATAGTATCCTTCCTGCTGTAGCTGATAAATATATCGTATTTCATGGTCTTGGTAAGTGTAAGAAAAAAGTGTGTCAAACCGCATGAGTTCGACACACTTTCTTTTAATCGTATTCGCGTGATTATTCGCCCGGGATAATAGCTTCCTCGGGGCAAACGCCTGCGCAGGTACCGCAATCGATGCAGGTATCCGGATCGATGTGGTGGAGTTCGCCTGCTTCGCCGCTGATAGCTTCTACGGGGCACTCAGGGCGGCATGTGTCGCAGCCTGTGCATTTGTCGGTAATTACGTATGCCATAGTCGTAATGTTAATTTGGGGTTGGGAAAATATATTTTCGATGTTTGTTGCTGCAAAATTAATGCTTTTTTCCATATATCCCAACCTTACCATTAAAAAATCGGGAAATCATCCGCTTTTTCATAGGAGCGCGATCCTCCGGATCGTGCCAAGAGAGAGCCAACAATAGGAGCGCGATCCTCCGGATCGTGCCAAAAAAGCAGCCACAGCCGGCTTATCTGTACTTCAGCAACACCTCAAGCATACGACGGTCAAGCTTATGCCCCTTGAAGTCTTCATACACCACATCTTCACGGCCGCTGTCGAGCACTCCGAACGAACCCGACAGGTTCCACAGCGCCCATCCCCACTTGTTTTCGCTGAAGACCTGCAACACATCGTCGAGCCATGCCAACGCGACATCGTGGGGCGTGCGGTTATGGCAACCGAACTCACCGATATGCACCTTTCCGCCACATTTCGTCCACGGTGTCCAGTTCCTGTCCAACGTCTCTTTGAGCCAAGCCTTGTCGTAAGTCTTGCCATTCTCTTTCAACGGCCAACTCAACTGCTCCTTTGGGTAATACATCGGGCCGTCGCCATACACCCAATTGGCATCATAGTGCGATATGAGCATAGGCTGATACCCTCGTCCGCTCTGTATTATATTATCAGTATCCGTCAGGCTCATCAACGGCCGGCCCCCGACATCAATGCCGTCCACTATTATCGTCCGTTCAGGACTTACCTCGCGGATTGTGTCGATAAGCCGACGGGCCACACGGTCGTACTTTTCGTCAGCTACCGACGGAGCTTCGTTTATCAGATTGAAACTCAGTGCGTCGCTGGAATAGTCGCGGTAGCGTTCCGCAAACAACCGCCAATGGAACGCACAAGCTTTCAGCGCATCATCATCTTCAAAGAGATTTACCTTTTCATGTGGCGGATTGATGCAATACCCGGGCGTGCGGTGAAAATTCAGGTTCACATGTATGCCATACTGCTTGCCAAGCTCTACGGCCCTGTCAATCTCTTTCAATACCGCTTCATCCACACTGTACCAGTCATCAGCCTTGCTCCAGCACCAGTACGAAAGAGGGATACGGGCAAAATTGAACCCCCACTCGGCCATTATCTCGAAATCGCGTTCCGAAAAAGGCGTTTGCCAGTCGGGGTTGAACTTATTGAGCAGATTGAAACCCTTCCACAAAGTGGAGGCTTCCGGCTGTCTGTCAGGCCCGTTGGCCCACATGTCCGATGGCAGCAGCGACGAAACACACAACGCTCCCAATCCCTTTATAAAACCTCGTCTGTCCATTATTCTGTCTTGTATGCGGTATTGCGTCAAAAGGGTAGCCTACGATAGGAGCGCGATCCTCCGGATCGTGCCAAAAAGCAGGCTGTAAGTTGCCTTAGTGAGGAAACTTCCAAACCCCAAACTCCCCGACGAAGTGTTATTTGCGCCTCCGTACCGATCGCGTGGCGCTCGACGACGAACTCGACTTGATTTCTTTCGGTTTGCGTTCCTTTACCTTCTTTTCCTTCGGAGCAGCTTTCGACGATCGTTTTGCCGAGCGACGGGTCGCACGGGTGTTCGAAGTTTTCTCTGTCGTCGTTTCCAAAGCAGTGGTATCTGCGGCAGCTTCGGCAGCCTCTCGGGCTGCAATCATCTCCTCGCGGCTCGGCACCCAAAGTTTTTTCTCGAAATTGTCCAGACTCGTCTGTATGCTGTCCTGGGCGCGTTTGAGCGCATCAGGGTCCGGATACTGCTGCACCATCGACTTGTTCTTCAGGTTTCGTGTCTTGTAGATATCGCCGTCGTACATCGTCAGAGTGAAGAAATCGTCATAGCTGCAGGTCGGCAGGTTGTTGTCGTCATCTACAAATATCGACTGGGCGGCAAGATACGGGCGCAGATCCGAAAACTTGACCCAGAACATCGGATACTTCAATGCATCGCCGCCGAAGTCTCCCGACCGGTGCAACACCGGGCAGATAGCCTCCACTACCGGACGCAGACGGTTGTTGCGTGTATCATACTCCCAGCGTTCGACAAGATAATACGAAAGCACCTCATTCGACGGAACATCGACAGGATCGAGCGTGAAGCGCGGATTTTTCTCCGTCGAGCCCTTGGCCTCGGTATAGGGGATGTAGAATTTATCGAGCACATCCTTAGTCTTGATGCGGTATTGGTCTGTGAAGATTTCGCGGCCGTCAAGATACTCGTATGCAGCCAACGTATTGTCGGCAAGCAGGCGCATGATGATGCGGAAGAGGTTCTCCTGGCCATCTATTGGCTCTTCAGGGAAGTAGAGGGCGGCATTCTTGTCCTTGTCAAGGTCGAGCGAGCGGTAGATCACACGCATCCAGCTTCGGTCGGCATCACTCAGCGATGCATCGTTGTCGCTGTAGAAACTCTGCATCCGCTCCGTCACCTTTGTGCCGTCCTGTGCTTGCTCCGCCTTGCGGTCGCGGCCGCCACGGCGCACTGCGCTGCCTGTGCTTTGGGTCTGCGCGGAGGTTTCGGCTACCGTCATTAGTATTCCGAGCACTGCAAGGCTTATCTTAAATATCTTATGCATCGTATGTTGTGTTTGTCTTCTTGATTATTAATTCACTATCACTTCCATCGGCGACAGGTCTCGGGTGAGGCCGTCCGGGCCCTTCGCCCGTATGCGCGATATGTAGAAACGCTTGCCGCGGCCAAGGCGTTGGAACTGCTGCTTCTGGCGCTGCGAGAAACGTGCTCCATCGCTGACTTCTGGCATCGCATTGCCCGACGAGTCGAAAAACACCGTTTCGAAACTTTCCACCGTAAACGGGGTATCGAGCAATCCGTCGTCGATAGCTGCCTCAAGTCCCGACGATTCGAGCAGGAGCGATTTCTTGAATGGCTTGCCGCCACGGTAGTGGTCCACGTTGCCCGAGGCATCTTTAAACGCTATGAAAGGTGTCGGGTCTGGCAACTTCCGTACCCGGAATTTAGTCTGGGCCATCTGTATCGGGCGGCCGTCCATATTGGCTGTCACTGTCACGGTGGCGTCGCTGCCCACCTGACCCGGGCGTGCCACCCATTGGTCGCCCTTACGGGTGAGGCTGCCATTGCTCATCGTGGCGGAGATATCGCTCATCGCTACACCGGGCACTGAGATGCTCACCGGGTTGTCGATGCCGGCATACAGCACATTCATCATCGTGGCTGACACCGTAGCCATAGGCTCTATCACAGTATACGTCGATGTGAAGTCGCGGCGTGTCGTTGTCCCGTCTGGATTGGGCACCTCGAGCCATCCCTTGTAGGTGAAGTCGCCGGTAGAGCCCGTCGGCACTTCATACAGCCCGTGGGCATCGTCGAGCTTACGCCCCTCGATGTACACCGTCGGGCGTTGGGTAGTGTCGACAGCGGCAAGCACGATATTGGCCGAATACTTGCTGCCGCGCATCACAAGGCGCGATTGAGGTAGCACATAGGCCGACAGTTCGTTCACTCGCACATCGCCGGCATCAACCTGACTCAGAAGCGAGTTCAATGCCTCGCCCTCGGCATATAGTATGTCGCTCTGGAGCTTCGCGAGAAGTGTCACCGCTGCCACTACAGGCTGCTGGTCGAAGCGCGCCTCTTCCCACGACTGGGGTGTGAGAGTGCCGCGGCGTGTGACCGACGACGTCGACAGTGCATCTGCAATATTGGAGCGCTTCACAGTGTCCGGGATAAATGCCGTCACGAAATCACGGTATTCGTCCAGACGCGTGCGCAATTGTGCGCCACGGTTATTGCCCGGTGCAAGCATCACCACCGCTGCCGACTCCAGATCGTCTCGGTTGACGATATTGTCCACCTCGCCGTCTTCCCCGTCAGCCTCGGCCACGATAGCCTTCTTGAGGGTATCCACATAATTGTAGAGTCCGCTTGTGTAGGCCCGTACCTCTTTGGCCTTATCGAGCCAGGCTGTGGCTTTGCCCGGATTTTGCTCGGCAAGTGATTCGAGTTCACCGTAGACGGCGTCGTTGCGCTGTCCGTAGTTGCTGTTGGAGCGGTTCAAGCCCTCGTGAACCTGTGTGAAACCATCGAGGACATCGCTCGACACATTGAGCGCCAACATTGCCGTCAGGACGATATACATCAGGTTTATCATCTTCTGACGGGGTGAAAGTCGCGTGTTGTTAGCTCCCATTTGTCAGTTCCCTGGTTTTGTATTACACATTGTTTTGACGGTGCTCGCCTGTTTCGGTAGCTGCTTCCACCGGTTCGCTCTTGATATCGATGCCGCCGAGGTCGGGCATCGCGGCAGGACGGTACATATTCACCGTCATTGCCTGTATCATACGTTCGTAGATACCATTGAGTTGCTGCATGTAACGGGCCATTTTCTCTGTCTCCTCGCAGTAGCGTGCGCTTTGGTTTGCACTCTTCTCATACATGTCGCGGATATCTTTGATGCCGCGGTTCACGCGGTCGATAGCATCTATCTGCGACGACACGCTTCGCAACTGCAGCTCATAGATCGTGTTGAGGCCGGCAAGGTTCTGGTGCAGGGCTGTCATCTGTTCGGCATAGCCCGACGAGGCCCGGCTGATATCGCCTGAATTCTCTGTTATGGAGCGGTAGCTCTCAAGTAGAGTCTCCGACACTTTGTTAAGCGCGCCCGTAGCTTCATGAAGTTTCTGCATCTCTTCGGCCAGCGACGACATGCTGTCGTAGCAGTCGCGTGTAGTGGCTGTAGCTCCGTCTCCGACGATACCGGCCGGAGCAGCGTTTACGGGCTGTACAGCGCCTCCGATACCTCCGCGCACCTCTGCTGCCTCCTCGCCGCGCAAGGCAGGGAACACATCCTCCCAATTATATTCCTTGGGTGGACGGTCGAAAGCCGTCAGGACAAACATCAGCACCTCCGTGCCCATACCTATCGACAGTAGCGCATTGCCGCCCGGCAGGTGAAGGATTTTGAAGAGCGCGCCCCAGATCACGATAGCGGCGCCTATCGAATAGGCGAAGTTAAAAAATCGTTGGCCATTCTCGCTGCTGATAAAGTTGCTGATAGCCCCTCGGTATGCTTTTACTTTTCCCATTGTTCTTTATTTGTGGTCAGTCTGAACTCTTGGCGAGCAGACAATTATTTCTTATTCTGTTTTTGCCCCTTGGCAAAACCTATCTGCGAGCGCACGCAGCGGAAACCGATATACGAGCGCTGCTCGTTCTGGTACTCCCACATTCTGAGGTCCGACCTCACATTGTGGGCCACATCCTTCCATGAGCCGCCGCGGATAATCTTGCGTTTCATCTTGTAAGGGTCCTCGACCGCCGCATCGTAGCGGTACTCGGGGTTG
>DKVO01000025.1:32450-71016 GCA_002491245.1 Porphyromonadaceae bacterium UBA7176 | reverse complement strand
AACACAGAAGGAGCAGAAACTAACTATGTATTTACCGGGTTAGGAGCTAATATCGGCGACATTTACGTCTACACGGTCAAAGCATGGTCGTATTCGTTGGACGAAGACGGGGTGTGGGGTCCGAATGTATATTCAGAAGAATCAGCCCCCCAGTATGTTACAATCAAAGACCCGGCCGGGATTGAAAGTGCGGAGACAAACCGTGTTGGCGTGATGCAGCAGGGTAATACACTGATAGCAGACGTAGCAGAGGCAAGTGTCCTTGAAGTCTACAATCCTGCCGGTATGGCGTTGGAGCAACATGAGCTTAAGGAGGGACGCAATATAGTGACACTTCACTCACGTGGTATTGTGATAGTGCGTGTGGGCAATTATGTGACACGTGTGGTATTGCGTTGAAAAATCCGACGCAAAATATTTTGTAAAGTGAAATAAAATCAGTACTTTTGTGGGCTGAATTTCCGCAATAGGCTCGGTTAAGTAGCGGAATTTAAGAATAAATTCCCTCGCCTCAGCGGGTTAACTATTATATTATCGTATAAATGTACGTAATCGTAGAAATCCAGGGACAGCAGTTCAAGGCCGAAAAAGACCGCTTCTTGTATGTGCACTACCTTGGTGAGAATGTAAAGGAAGGCGACAGCGTAGAGTTTGACCGCGTACTCCTTGCCGACAACGACGGCGAAGTAAAAGTAGGTGCCCCGACAGTAGAAGGAGCCAAAGTAGTATGCGAAGTGGCTACACCGCTTGTAAAAGGTGACAAAGTCATCGTCTTCAAGAAAAAACGCCGCAACGACTACCGCCGCAAAAACGGCCACCGTCAGTACTTCACCAAGATTGTCATCAAAGACATCATCGCCTAAACCCTACGTTTCACCCCAAGCAAAACACGAGAAAACACTATGGCACATAAAAAAGGCGTCGGCAGTTCGAAGAACGGCCGTGAGTCAGAAAGCAAACGACTCGGCGTGAAGGTTTTCGGCGGTCAGTTCGCCAAAGCCGGTAACATCATCAAGCGTCAGCGCGGCACCGTGCATCACCCGGGCCTCAACGTGGGCATCGGCAAAGACCACACTCTTTATGCACTTGTAAACGGCACAGTACAGTTTACAATCGGTCGCAACGGTCGCAAGTTTATCAACATTGTCCCTGTAGCCGAAGCATAAGCTTCACAGAATTATCCCAAAGCGACAGCGGCGTTGCGCCTAATCAAGGCGGAACGCCGCTGTTGTTTTCTCCCTGTCGGCTTCGGACACGACTTCCGGGAAGGAAGAAGCTACCCCACACCACGAAGTGCGTGCCTCGCAACCGGTCTGTGTAGGCACAGCTCCGCAGTGCTTGTCACGAGTCCGGGAGTATCCACGCATGTCGCTATCGCTCCATACGTGGTTAACCGAGGAGTCTCCGCCTTGCGGAGGTGATGCCGGACCGGTGCTCGACGATGCTACCCGTGGCACGACTCGGAGGGTCGCGCTCCTATGAAAATGCGGAGCATTTTCTTCCTTGGTTATGTCAAACAACAAACTTCCAAACTTTCCAACATCCTTTGATTACTCCATAATCTATTTTAATATGAAAAAGAGTGCAATAATATTTAGTCTCGTTTTTACAGTCCTACAGGCTTTCGGCTGGAGCCAAAAGGGACATGACACAGTGGCCTTCATAGCTGAAAACCACCTGACAAAGGCTGCGGCCGACTCGGTGGCGACGCTTCTCGACGGCCGCTCTCCTGTGTATTGGGCCAATTGGCTCGATAATGCCAGCCATACTCCCGAATATGCCTACACGAAGACATGGCACTATAAAAATATTGACGCCGGCACTGATTATGCTGACGCTCCGCTTAATCCGGCAGGCGATGTTGTGACGGCCATAAGGGAACAAATACATATATTATCAGACGAAAAAGCCACACGCGACCAAAATGTGCTGGCTCTTAAAATACTTATACATACGGTGGGCGACATGCATCAGCCCATGCATATGGGCCACCTGAGCGATCTGGGCGGCAACAAAATTCCTGTGCAGTTTTTCGGACGTGACGCCAACCTCCACGGAATCTGGGACGGCAGCATCATGAATTCGGGCCACGCCTGGAGCTATACGGAGTGGGCAAACCAACTTGACCGCCTCAACGCCGAAGCAGAGGCAGCAGAAGTTGCCGGAAATGTCGATGACTGGGCCAGCCAGACCTATGATATCGCCAAACGCGTGTACAATTATTTCCCCAAGGGAGCCAAAGTGAGCTACAATCAGGTGGCTGCATGGACTCCAGTAATCGAGCAGCAACTACTGCGCGGCGGACTACGTCTGGCCCGTATTCTTAATGCTATCTACGATTCGGAGTCGGGCGATGATGTGACGAAGTTCTGATAACTTACGCACCCCTAAAATAGTGTGGCGCGGCTCTTTGGGGCCGCGCCACAATGTTTTTATTCTGCCCATTGGGCTTTGATGATATCGTCGGCCGGAAGTTGCATTATACCGTCGTCGGAGAAGCTGACGGTAGTGAAATACATCTGCCGCGGCTGAACCTCTCCGGGCTTGTTGTGGGCATGGAAGACGAGGCGCAATTGTCCGTCTTTGTCGCGGAACATGGCACTGTGGCCGACGCCTTCGAGACGGCCGTATTCTGCCGTTTCAGGGAATGAAAGGATAGGGTTGGCGTCGTATTTGGTCCACGGGCCGAGAGGCGACTCTGCGGTGGCATACCCTACCCCATAGGCAGGATTGCGGAAATCGTTGCCGGAATAGGAAAGATAGTATTTGCCGTTGTGCTTTACGACGGTCGCACCTTCGTTGACCGACTCGGTCTCCCATTCCTGGCTTCGCTCGATGCAGGGGGTAAGAGTTTCAGGACGGACTGTGATGTAATCAGGCTCGAGTTGGGCAGCATATATCTTGTTTCCTCCGTCGAGGATGCAGAAGTACATGTAGGGAGTACCGTCGTCGTCGACAAAGAGGGTGTTGTCGATGGTCTTGCGGTCGAGCATGGGTACTTTTTCTTTCTGCCTGAACGGGCCTAGGGGGCTTGAGCTTTCGGCGGCGCAGATATGCTCGTCGGCCGAATAATACATTATATAACGGTCGCCGACCTTGTATACTTCGGGAGCCCAGAACCAACGGTCGGCATATGAGTCTTCTTTGTCGAGGGCGACTCCGGCCCGTTTCCAATTCACAAGGTCGGAGGATGTGTATACGTCGATGCCGTCGGGATTTGATGTGCCGTAGGCATAATAGGTGTCTCCATCGAAAAGGATGAACGGGTCGGCGAGGTCGACGCCTTTGTCTGCCTTTTTCTGCTGCGCACACGATGGCAACAACACGAGAAGAGATACAACGAAGAAATGGGCGAGCAGTTTTTTCATGATAAATAGGGTTTAAAAAAAGGATGGGCACCGACTGCCGGGCTCATCCTTTCTTTTCTGTTAAGATCTTGATTATTTGAAATAGCGGTTGTAGAGACCCTGGAAACCTTGTCCGTGACGGGCTTCGTCTTTTGCCATTTCGTGTACGGTGTCGTGGATAGCGTCGAGATTGAGTTCCTTGGCGCGTTTTGCGATACGCATCTTGTCGGCGTTGGCACCGGCTTCGGCAGCCATACGTTTCTCAAGGTTTGTACGGGTATCCCATACCATCTCGCCGAGGAGTTCGGCAAATTTTGCAGCGTGCTCAGCCTCTTCGAAAGCGTAACGCTTGAAGGCTTCGGCAACTTCGGGGTATCCCTCACGGTCGGCCTGACGGCTCATGGCCAGGTACATGCCTACTTCAGAGCACTCGCCGTTGAAATGGGCGGTGAGATCGGCAATCATTTCGTCGTCGCAACCTTTGGCTACACCGATTTCATGTTCGGTAACGAACTGGAGGAGCGCAGTCTGGTCGAGTTCTTTGAATTTGCTTTTGGGAGCGCCGCACTGGGGGCACTTTTCGGGAGCTTCGTCGCCTTCGTGTATATAACCGCAGACGGTGCAGATGAATTTCTTCTTCATAGTTTTGGGTTTGGTTGTAGTAGTTATGTATTAATTACAGTATCCCGTGGTTGCGGAATACTTTTGTGATTTTGTCGAGGGCTATCTCAACTTGCTCGGGCGTATGTGTCGCCATGAGCGAGAAGCGGATGAGGGTGTCCTGCGGCGCAACAGCCGGCGACACGACGGGATTGACGAAGATGCCTTCTTCGAGGAGGTCGCGAGTGATGGCGAATGTCTTGAAGTTGTCGCGGATATAGAGGGGGATAATGGGGGTGGAAGTGTTTCCGATTTCAAATCCACGGCTGCGGAAACCTTCGAGTGCCATGTTGGTGAGCTTCCAGAGGTTTTCCTGCAATTCGGGTTCTTCGATCATGATATCGATGGCCTTGAGGGCTGCGGCAGTGGAGGCCGGCGTGATGCTGGCAGTGAAGATATAGGAACGCGAATGATGACGGAGGAAGTTGGTGATCTCTTTGTCGGTGGCGATGAAACCGCCGAGCGAAGCGAATGATTTTGAGAATGTACCCATGATGAGGTCAACGTCGCCAGTGACTCCATAATGGTCGCATATGCCTCGGCCGCCTTTGCCGAACACGCCGATGGCATGAGCTTCGTCGACCATCACAGATGCGTTGTACTGCTTGGCGAGGCGCACGATCTCGGGGAGGTTGGCAACGTCGCCTTCCATAGAGAAGACGCCGTCGGTGACGATGAGCTTCACTTTGTCGGGGTCGCACTGCTGGAGCTGTTTCTCGAGCGAAGCCATATCGTTGTGCTTGTACTTGAGCGATTTAGAGAACGACAGGCGACGGCCTTCGATGATTGATGCGTGGTCTTGCTCGTCCCACAGGATATAATCCTCGCGACCGGTAAGGGTGGAGACGACACCGAGGTTTACACCGAAACCGGTGGAATAGATCATGACGTCTTCCTTGCCGATGTATTCGGCGATGCGTGCCTCGAGTTTCTTGTGGAGGTCGAGAGTGCCGTTGAGGAAGGGCGATCCGGCACAACCTGTGCCGTATTTACGGGTGGCTTCGATTGCAGCTTCTTTGATACGAGGGTCGTTGACAAGACCGGTGTAGCAGTTTGAGCCGAACATCAACACTTTGCGTCCGTTGATGATTACCTCAGGGTCTTGCTCCGACGATATTGCCCGGAAGTATGGGTAGATGCCCGCCGCCTTAGCTTCCTGCGGCGTGGTATATTTCGATAACTTTTCCTGTAAGAGTTTCATATTACTGGCTTGTGATTGGTCGTGCGGGCTTGTAAATATACCCTATCTTTTTTGAACATGCAAAGGTAGCTAAAAATGTCGAAAAAATTAGCTTCTTTTACATTTTTTCACGTTAGAGCTATACATGCGTCATAAAAACCGGTAAGTAACCAGAATTTTTTGCAAAAACGAAAATGAATTAGTAATTTTGCGGCCGTAAAAGAGCTCGCAGGTATGAATATCGACGCCAACGCTTATCCGGAGTCATCAAGTCCGTCTTTTGCCCCTTTTACTAAGGGGAAAAGCAGTCGCCGCCGGTTGTCTCCTTGCCTTTTACGCAACCTTCCGCGCTCAGGCGCGACTATATATGCTGCCCGAACGACACCGCGAGTGCCTTCGGGTCTTTTTCTTTTAGACAACACATCACAAAATTATTTATATGTCTTCAAGCCTACGATTTAAAATGGTAGAAGAGGCTTTCGACCGCAAGGCCGTAGCCGTAGCCACTCCTTCGGAGCGGCCCGAGAAGTATTATGGCGAACTGGTGTTTGACAGCCGCAAGATGTTCGAATACCTACCTAAAGATGCCTACGAAGCCCTCCAGACGGCTATCACAGACAAGACGCCTATCAGCCGACAACTTGCCGACATAGTTGCCGAAGGTATGCGGCGCTGGGCTATCGACAACGGAGCACGCCATTACTCCCACTGGTTCGCCCCCCTGACGGGAGGCACGGCCGAAAAGCATGATGCTTTTATCGTGCACGACGGCAAGGGTGGAGTTGTAGAGGAGTTCTCGGGCAAGCTGCTTGTGCAGCAGGAGCCTGATGCCTCGTCGTTCCCCAACGGTGGTATCCGCAATACTTTCGAGGCCCGAGGCTACTCGGCGTGGGATATCTCGTCGCCGGCTTTTATCCTTGACCAGACACTCTGCATACCGACGATTTTCATATCGTATACGGGCGAATCGCTCGACTATAAGACTCCTCTCCTCCGCGCCATCAACAGTGTCGACCGTGCGGCAACAGCAGTGGCCCGTTACTTCGATCCGGAGGTCAAACATGTGATATCGTATCTGGGCTGGGAACAGGAGTATTTCCTTGTCGACGAATCGCTCTACAGCGCACGTCCCGACCTTGTGATGACCGGCCGTACGCTCATGGGTCATGAGAGCGCGAAGAACCAGCAGCTCGAAGACCACTATTTCGGCGCTATCCCCTCGCGCGTGGAGGCTTTCATGCTCGACCTTGAGATACAATGCCACCGCCTGGGCATACCGGTGAAGACTCGCCACAATGAGGTGGCACCCAACCAGTTTGAGTGCGCTCCGATCTACGAAGAGACAAACCTGGCCAACGACCATAACCTGCTGCTGATGTCGGTGATGGCAGAGACGGCTCGACGCCACAATTTCCGCGTGCTTCTACATGAGAAGCCTTTCAAGGGTATCAATGGCTCGGGAAAACACAACAACTGGAGCCTGGGCACCGACCGCGGCGCGATGCTTTTCGCCCCCGGCCGCACCCCGATGGACAACCTCCAGTTCATCACTTTCATAGCTAATGTGATGGCTGCTGTCCACCGCCACAACGGTCTTATCAAGGCATCGATAATGTCGGCCACCAACTCCCACCGCTTAGGCGCCAACGAGGCACCTCCGGCAATCATATCGATTTTTACCGGTAGCCAACTTGCCGATATACTGGCTAAAATAGCGTCGAGCGACACCACCGACCTATCCGACCTTAAAAAGAAAGCCGAGTATTCGCTCGGACTGTCGCAGATACCAGAGCTCACGCTCGACAACACAGACCGCAACCGCACATCGCCATTCGCCTTTACAGGCAACCGCTTCGAGTTCCGCGCAGTGGGGTCGAGTGCTAACTGTGCCTCGGCCATGATTGTGCTCAATGCTGCTGTGGCAGAACAACTCTCCGATTTCCACTCCAAGGTGGAAGCCCGTCTCGCCGCCGGAGAGAAACTTACCGACGCTATCCTGTCGGAGGTCCGCATACTCATCAAGCAATCGGAAGACATACACTTTGACGGCAATGGCTACAGCGAGGAATGGCAACAGGAAGCTCTACGCCGCGGCCTCGACTGCGAGACTTCGGCTCCACGGATGTTTGACGCATATCTCGCACCGTCGTCGGTAGAGATGTTTACCAAAACCGGGGTGCTATCAAAGGTTGAGCTTGAGGCACGCAACGAGGTGAAGTGGGAGATTTACACCAAGAAAATACAAATCGAGGCACGTGTGCTCGGCGACCTTGCCCTTAACCATATTGTGCCTGTGGCCACACGCTACCAGTCGACTCTTGTGGAGAACCTGGTCAAACTGCGCGACCTCCTTGGCGAACGCGGCTCGCAGATCGGAGCCGGCGACCTCGAGGCCATAGAAAAAATATCGGGCCATATCGACGTGATACGCAAGACTGTACACGAAATGGTTGAAGCGCGTAAACGTGCCAATGGCATAGCCGACGAACGCGAGAAGGCAATCGCTTACCACGACAACGTTGTGCCGGCAATGGAGACTATCCGCTACCATATCGACAAGCTCGAACTCCTTGTAGACAATGAGATGTGGCCTCTGCCGAAATACCGCGAACTGCTTTTCATCCGGTAAAACCTCTCATAACAGGAGCGCGTCAATTGAGCCGCGCTCCTGTTGTTTTCAAATCACAGACATATGGAGGCTCTCAAACACGAATGCGGCGTGGCGATGATACGCCTGCGCAAGCCGTTGGAATACTATAAGGAAAAGTACGGCAGCTACAGTTTTGGCCTTGACCGGCTGTATCTGCTTATGGAAAAGCAGCATAACCGTGGACAGGAAGCTGCCGGCATAGGCGTGGTGAAACTCAATGCCCGTCCGGGCGAGGAATATGTATACCGCGAACGTGCCCTCGGCACGGGGGCTATCGACGAGATTTTCGCCCGTGTCGGTGAGCGCCTACCCCACGATCTTGATAATCTCGAAGCATGTGACGTAGACTCTCAGACTCCTTTTATCGGACAAATCTATATGGGCCATCTACGCTACAGTACGACAGGACGTAGCGGCATGGAGTATACGCATCCATTCCTGCGACGCAACAACTGGAGGTCGCGCTGCCTGCTGCTGTGCGGCAACTTCAACATGACCAATGTTGGCAAGATATTTGATGATATCGTGGCTACAGGGCAGCATCCGCGCCTATACAGCGACACGGTGCTGCTGCTCGAACAGCTTGGCGATGCCCTCGACAAAGAAAACCACCGCATATACCGCCAATACCGTGATGATATGGAAGGTGTGGAGCTGGCTCGCCGTATCGAAGATGAACTCGACATGGGGAATGTGATCAGCGGCCCGGCGGCGACATGGGATGGCGGATACACAATCTGCGGCACTACCGGATCGGGGTCGTCGTTTATTCTCCGCGATCCCAAAGGCATACGTCCGGCATTCTATCATATCGACGATGAGGTGATAGTGGTGGCGTCGGAACGGCCGGTGATACAGACCGTGTTCAACGTGCAGCAAAATAAGGTCGAAGAACTCGGTCCGGGATGCGCCCTACTTATCGACAGAAATGGAGAGCCTGAGATACGCCGGATATTGCCCGAGGGCGAAAACAGGCGATGCTCGTTTGAACGCGTGTATTTCTCGCGAGGCAGCGATGCCGACATATATCGCGAGCGCAAGGCTCTTGGGGCGAATATAGTACCGGCGCTCACCAAGATGATAGGCAGCAGGTTCGACACTACTGTGTTCTCGTATATACCCAACACTGCCGAGGTTGCTTTTATCGGTATGGTGGAGGGGCTCAACCGCCACTTCGACCGGATGCGCAAGGAGGAGATATCGCAGCTTGCCGCCCGAGGCGAATTGACCGACGAAGCCCTCACCGACATACTGCGACGGAAGGTACGGGTTGAGAAAATCGCCATCAAAGACATCAAACTACGCACCTTCATAGCCGAGGGCAGCTCGCGCAACGACCTCGCGGCCCACGTCTACGATGTGACATACGGCAGCATACGCTATGGGGTTGACAGCCTTGTGGTGATCGACGACAGCATAGTGCGCGGCACCACCCTGCGCCAGTCGATACTCCGCATCCTCGACCGTCTTGGTCCGCGCCGCATCATAGTGGTGTCGTCGTCGCCACAGGTACGCTACCCTGACTATTACGGCATCGATATGCCTCATCTCGACGAACTTGCAGCCTTCCGCGCCGCCGTGAACCTGCTCATACGTACAGGGCATGGCGATGTGCTCGACAAGGTGTATGCAGCCAGCCTCGCTGAGCTCGACAAACCGGCCGGCGAAAAGATCGACAACGCCGTCAAGGCTATATATGAGCAGTTCAGCAACTCAGATATTGCAGCCGAAATGGCCTGGATGTTACGACCCGACGATATTCACGCCGATGTCGATATCCTCTTCCAGACTCTCGACGGACTACATGATGCCATACCCGGCTGTCCCGGCGACTGGTACTTCTCGGGCGACTACCCCACACCAGGCGGCACACGGCTTGTGAACAAAGCATACATAGACTTCTACACCAATCAGCGCAACAAATAAAGCAAAAAACAACTTTTTTATGGGATTTTGCTATAAAAATCATTTTTTTTGAAATTTTTGTTTGCAGGAGTAAAAAATTGTTGTAACTTTGCCGCCAGTATAGGTCTATTCCTATCGCTCACATTTCTTAATTGTCAAATCCAATAAGTAAGTTTCTATGAAAAAACTTTACGCAATCGTTGCCGCATTCGCGACAATCATTTCCGCAAGTGCCATAGAGCCGGTTCAAGCTCTTGACACTTACAAGGCTCCGACCAAAATCGCAAAACATGTAACTCTGCCCAATTTAGGTACAGAAGCCATGCTCAAACCATACGCCGCTGAAACTACCGATCTTTCGATCGAAGCACTCGCAGGTGAATATGACTGGATATACTACAGCTATCTCACTGATCAGGCGACAGGTCAAGCTCAAGGAGCTACAAAAAGCGTAGTTGGTATCGAAATCGCAGACAAAGCCGCCGGTAAAGTTATCATGACCTTAGGTAATACCTTCGCTCTTGAGGGTACCTATGACGCAGCTACCGCCACTCTCACTGTAGCAGCAAATCAGGATCTTGGCTTCAACGAATACAATCAAATGCAGGTTTATTGCTACCACATGAGATGGAATACCGATGGTAATGGACGCAATGAAGTAAGTGATCCTTTCACATTCAAATTCGACGGTAACGCTCTTACTCTTCCCTTAACAGAAGGCACCGGAAACATTGCCGGACAAATGGTAGACTTAGAGATTATCGCGATTGGTAATTCTGCAAAAGGTTGGTTTATTTTCGCAGGTGACAACGAAATTTCTGCAAAAATCCCTTATGCAGACCGTATGCCCGAAGGCACATGGAAATCTATCGGTAAAGGTACATTCACTGATGGATGGCAAGTCATAGGATATCTTGGAGTACCAGATTATACCGAAACCACTTGGGAAGTAGAGGTTGAGCAGAATGAGAGCAACAGTTCTCTCTATCGTATCGTCAACCCTTACGGAACAAAAACCGACAGCCCTCTCGCTGATATCAATGATGACGAAAATAATGGCGAAGGTTATATTGTGTTCTCTGTAGAAAACCCCGAATATGTAATAGCTTATCCTTATATCTATTCAGGACTTGAAGATGCAGATGGAGCTTACATCAATTACAATCTTGAAGGCTTCTGCACTATTCTCAACGAATTACCGGCAGAAACTGTTATAGCAAACAAAGATAAACTTGGCATAACCGAATTCTCGACATATAAAGACGGTAAAGTAACATTCAAAAATTGCGTATTTGCCACTAAATCAGAGCCCGAGGCTACCTATACATGGCAAGACCAAGCTGGCAACGCGCTGGTTGGCGCAAGCTATCTTGAAATTGACCTTTCGACTTCAGGTATCGAAGATATAATCAGCAGCGACAACACCAAGGCTGAGTACTTCAACCTCCAAGGTATGCGCGTGGATACTCCGGCTGCAGGTCAGGTTGTTATCAAACGTCAGGGCAACAAGGCCACCAAGATTGTTGTTAAATAAGATTTGACATCACCCTATATACGTCAGCGCCGCGAGCATTCGCGGCGCTGATTTTTTTATAGTAACTAAGAACTTTTGGCACGACACGGAGTGTCGCGCTCCTGTCGATGCTTGCCACGATACTGTAGGGTGAAAATGCGGAGCATTTTTCTTCCTTAGTTACTGTTAAACCTCCAAACTACAAACTGCCAAACGATATGTTAATTTTGGTGTTTGGAATATTTTTTGTAATTTTGCTGTTATAAAACACCATTATACAGTATGTTTTAAAGGCCCGTATATGATAAAAGCAACTCTCGAGAAAGTAATAAATGAAGACATGGCAGAAATCTGGCAAATTCTTACGCCGGATGAGCGCCGTGCCGTGGCCGAAAATCTACAGATACACAATTTCAAAAAAAACCAACTCATATATGCAGAAGGTGAGCAACCTGAATATCTATGGGTACTGCTCAAAGGTAAGGTAAAGAAGACTAAGGAAGGCGTTGGAGGCCGAGTGCAGATCATCCGCCTTATCCGTCCGGTGCAATACTTCGGCTACCGGGCGTTTTTCGCCCGTGAACCGTATGTGTCGAGTGCTTTGGCTTTCGAGCAGTCGACTCTCGGCGCTATTCCACTGAGTCTGGTAAAGACACTGATTGACGGCAACATAAAGCTTGCATGGTTTTTTATCCATGAATTGTCGCATAACCTCGGAGGCTCGGACACACGCATAGTAAATCTCACGCAGAAGCATATCCGCGGCCGTCTTGCCGAGGCTCTCATTGTGCTTCTTGACAATTACGGCTACGAGGACGACAACTGCACTCTGAAAATTTATATGGCACGCGAGGATCTCGCCAACCTGTCGAACATGACGACTTCGAACGCTATCCGCACACTGTCGACTTTCGTGGCAGAGAAATTGCTTCTTGTCGATGGACGCCGTATCAAAATCATCAACGAGCAGCAACTCCGCAAAATATCGAAGTTCGGATAAATATACATAGCTTCAAATGTATCTGTCGACTGATATCCCAGTAGAGTCGCTATGGCTTCTCGGAGGAGCTTTAGCCTGCGTAGCACTTCTTGCGACGATATATCTTCTTCGCGTAAGGACGGTAACGGCTTACCGCCGCCGCGCCGACCATGAACGCCCCGAAAAGGCAGATGCCGACTATCTGCCGGCGTCTGTGATAGTGTACTCGCAAGGCGATGCTGATGAGCTTGCCTCGATGCTGACGACTATACTGAGACAAGACTATCCGGCGGCATTCGAGGTTATAGTTGTGAACGAAGGGGAGTCGGTAGAGGTACGCGACACCGTGTCGATGCTCCGCGCCTCAAACCCCAACCTTTACCTCACTTTCACACCTCAGGGTGTGGTGAACCTGTCGCGCAAAAAACTCGCCCTGACTCTTGGCATCAAGGCTGCCCGATATGATATCGTGGTGCTAACCACCACTGCCGCCGACATAGAATCGCCGCTGTGGCTCAAACGCATGATGCGCCCCTTCGAGCGCGACGGCAAGACAGAAATTGTGCTCGGCCATGCCTACATCGACCCTGACGAAGATACGTCGAGGGGCCGACGCCACCGAGCATTCGACCACTCGGCCGACAGTATCCGCTGGCTCGGGACGGCAATAGCCCGGCATCCGTTCCGCGGAACTGAATATAATATAGCATACCGCAAACAGGCTTTCCTCCGCAACAAAGGTTTCGCCCGTTCGCTCAATCTCCACTATGGTGACGATGATATCTTCATCAGTGAGATTGCCCGGCCGGACAACACGACGGTGGAGCTGTCGGAGGAGTCGATGGTGCGTCTCCGACATGGCAACTCACCCCGAATGTTCCGCGAACGAGTGTTGCGACGGGCTTTCACGGAGAGCCACATAGGCCGTCGTCCACGTATTGTCTTCGGCCTTACAGGATGGCTTCAGCTTGCGGCTGCGGCAGCCTCGATCGCCGGTGCAGTAATAGCATGGCCCAAGATTGAGGCAAGCATAGCCGCATCGATACTTTTAATACTTATGGCCACGCTCGACATTGCCATGTGGCGTCCGGCGATGAGGGCCATGAAGTCGCGCACGCTGCTGCTCACCCTGCCGTGGCTGTCGGCTACATATCCATTGCGCCGCCTTGGCCGATCAATCCGGTCAAAAATCGGGAAGCAGAAGAAGTATACCTGGGATTGAGAGGCATGTGCCCGGAGAGAGTAGTTTGGCACGACGGAGCGTTGCGCTCCTAACGATGCAAAGTGGTAAAATGCGGAGCTTTTTCTTCCTATAATATGCCTTTAAGGCTCCTTTTATGACATCAAACTTGGAGTATTGAGCTTTTTTTGCATAAAGATGCGGCTTTATTCAAAAATTTTTACGAATTTTGCGAATTGAAATGGAGGGCTTCGCCCCCACAAATACTACATCATGCAGCTGACAGCCGAAATAATAGCCAATCATTTAGGCGGAGAAATTGAAGGCCCGGGCGATGTAACGGTAAGTAATTTTGCCAAAATCGAAGAAGCCACACCGGGTACCATCACATTTTTAGCCAACCCCAAATATACCCACCACATCTATAGCACCGGAGCGTCGGTAGTGCTTGTGCGCCGCGATTTCGTGGCAGAAGAGCCTGTCAAAGCCACGCTTATCCGCGTCGACGACCCGTATGTAGCATTGTCGGGCCTGCTCAACCTCGCAGCGCAATTTATCAAGCCACAGCCGACAGGCATCGAACAGCCTTGCCATATTGCCGAGGGTGTCGAAGTGCCCGAGGATTGCTATGTCGGCGCGTTTGCCTATATCGGCGCCGGAGCAAAGATTGGTAAAGACGTGAAAATATACCCTCAGGCTTATGTAGGCCCCGGTGTGACCATCGGCGACGGCACCGTGATATATCCAGGAGCCAAGATTTACTACAACTGCCGCATAGGCCAGCGTTGCGTCATCCATGCCGGCGCAGTAATCGGCTCCGACGGTTTCGGGTTCGCTCCCGATGCGCAGGGTGTATACCATAAGATAGAGCAAATCGGCATAGTCGTAGTCGACGACGATGTGGAAATCGGAGCCAACACGACCATCGACCGCTCCACGATGGGATGTACGCACATACAGCGTGGCGTGAAGCTCGACAATCTGATACAGATAGCCCATAATGTGGAGGTAGGCCACGACACCGTGATGGCCTCGCAAGTAGGCATCGCCGGATCGACCAAAATCGGGGCCAACTGCATGTTCGGCGGCCAGGTAGGCGTCGCCGGGCACATCAGCGTCGGCGACCGTACGAGCATAGGCGCCCAGTCGGGCATACCCAATAATGTTGCCCCCGACAGCCGCATCATGGGTTCTCCAGCCGTCCCCGGCCGCGAGTTTGCCCGTATAGCCGCCGCCATGCGCCAGCTTCCCGAACTCCTCCACCGGGTAACGAAACTCGAAAAACACCATACCGAAGAATAAAACCATCTGATATAATGAAGCAAATCACACTCCAGGGAGAGTTTACCCTCGAAGGCAAAGGCCTTCATACCGGAGCTTTCCTGACAGCGACTTTCTGCCCCGCCCCCGACAACCACGGATATAAGATACAGCGCACCGACCTCGAGGGCGAACCCATTATCGACGCCGTTGCCGAAAATGTAGTAGGCACACAGCGCGGCACCGTTGTCGGCAAAGGCGACGCCACCATCAGTACCATCGAACATGCTATGGCCGCTCTCTATGCCTGCGGTATCGACAACTGCCTCATCAAGGTCAATGGCCCCGAAATGCCAATCCTCGACGGCAGCGCCAAACCATTTTTCGATGCCATACAGACCGTAGGCGTAAAAGAGCAGATTTCCGACAAAGATTTCTTCTATGTAAAACATAAGGTCGAGGTTGTCGACGCTGCCACAGGTTCTAAACTAATGTTGCTGCCCGACGATGAGTTCAGCCTCGACGTGAAAGTGAATTTCGAGAGCGAAGTGCTCGCCAACCAGTATGCCACCCTCGACCATATCGCCGACTTCGGCACCGACGTGGCCTGGGCCCGTACATTCGTATTTGTTCGCGAGATTGAGCCATTGCTCAAAGCCGGCCTCATAAAGGGCGGCGACCTCGACAATGCCATCGTGATCTACGAGAACCCCAAGACTCAGGAAGAGCTCGACCATCTGGCCGACATCATGGGTGCCCCCCACCACGATGCCAACGACTTCGGGTTCATCAACACCATACCTCTCCATGCCCCCAACGAGCCTGCTCGCCACAAACTTATGGACCTCATCGGCGACATAGCCCTGATAGGCCGTCCGCTCAAAGGCCGTGTGATCGCCACCAAGCCCGGCCACACCATCAACACCCAGCTTGCCAAGACGCTGCGCCACGAAATCAAGCGTCAGGACATACAGGTACCCAACTACGACCCTAATGTAGAGCCGCTGATGGACAACAACGCCATCCGCCACCACCTGCCCCACCGCTATCCCTTCCTGCTTGTCGACAAGGTGATAGACAAGACCGACAACTACATTGTGGGCGTGAAGAATGTAAGTACCAACGAGCCATTCTTCCAGGGACACTTCCCTCAGGAGCCTGTGATGCCCGGCGTACTGCTTGTAGAGGCTATGGCCCAGACCGGTGGTCTGCTGGTATTGAGCACTGTCGACGAACCCGAGCGCTACTCGACCTACTTCATGAAGATCGACAATGTGAAATTCCGCCAAAAAGTCGTGCCCGGCGACACCCTACTCTTCCACGTGTCGTTCATCACCCCGATGCGCCGCGGCATGGCAGTGATGAAAGGCCGTGCTTTCGTAGGCGAAAAAGTAGTGTGCGAATGTGAATTCATGGCACAGATTGTCAAAAACAAGTAAGCCGACAACCATGCATCAACCATTAGCAAGCATTAACCCAGAAGCCAAGATAGCCGACGACGTCGTTATCGGTCCGTTCACAACCATCGACCGTAATGTTGAAATCGGCCCCGGCACACGCATAGGCAGCAATGTCACCATCCTCGAGGGAGCCCGTATCGGTAGCAACGTCACCATCTTCCCCGGCGCCGTGATAAGTGCCATACCGCAGGACCTCAAGTTCCGCGGCGAGGAGACGACAGCAGAAATAGGCGATAACACAGTGTTGCGCGAATGCGTGACCGTCAACCGCGGCACAGCGGCCAAAGGCCGTACTGTAGTAGGCAGTAACTGCCTCATCATGGCCTACAGCCATGTGGCGCACGACTGCATCGTGGGCAACAACGTGATCATCAGCAACGCCAGCCAACTCGCCGGCGAAGTTGTGGTCGACGATTTCGCCATCATCGGCGGCGGCAGCCTTATCCACCAGTTCTGCCATATCGGCAGCCATATCATGATGCAGGGCGGAGCCCTCGTCAACAAAGATATCCCCCCGTTCATCAAAGCCGCACGTGAGCCGATAAGCTATACCGGCGTCAACACTGTCGGGCTTCGCCGCCGCGGTTTCTCCGCCGAAACTATCGCCACGATACAGGAAGTGTACCGCCTGCTCTACAACAGCGGCAAAAACATCACCGAATCGATTGAAATCGTAGAACGCGAGGTACCCCAGAGCGAGGAGCGCGACATGATACTTGATTTCGTCCGCAAGTCGGAGCGCGGTATCCTCCGCTGCTATCCAGGCGTAATCTGACAAAAAAACGACAAAGCATGGCCGGAGGGTCCGTCGCCCGTCTCCACGTAAGGGACGGGAGGAAAGTCCGGGCAACAAAGGGCACCATACTTACTAACGGTAAGCTATCGGCAACGGTAGATCAGTGTGACAGAAAACAACCGCCTCTCCGGAGGCAAGGGTGAAAAGGCGAGGTAAGAGCTCACCGGGCGCCACGGCGACATGGCGCGCCGCACACATTATGGGTTGCAAGGTCAAGTATACCGGCATTCAAGGGCTGCCCGTCCATTGCCGGGGGGTAGACTGCTCACGGCAGTGATGCCAGATAAATGACGGACGGCATGACGTAGCTCCGCCAGCGGAAAGCGCGCACGCCACATAACCCGGCTTATACTCCGACCATGCTTTTTTATACAATATCCTGATGAACGACTGGTTTACCACTCCTGCCGACGACGGCAACGGACACACGGTGATTGTCACCGGAAGACTTGATGTAGATAAGTTCCGCTCGCGCGAACGCAACAATATCCGCATCGAAATCACTATGCCCTACACTCCAGAAGGAGCTTACGGCTTCCCCGATGAAGCGACATCTGAACTCCTCGACCAGGCTACCGAAGCCATGCAGAAAGAGCTTAAAGGCAAAAACACGGCCATAATGACAGGCATATACACCGGTTCGGGCGAGCGCAACTGGGTGTTCTACACTTTCTCGACCGAAGTATTCGGTTCTTACCTCAACCGCGCGTTGAAAGACCTACCGGAGCTGCCACTGAAAATTTATGCCGAGAACGACCCTTCATGGGCCGAATACGACGAGATGCTGGCCGAATGCGCACCGCAGGCGCCTATCGACGAAGACGTCGATGACTGAAACCTTACCGACCCGTCGGGACTATCCTCCCTCAACAACATTCTTACTATACCATTTGTTACTTTTTCGGGCCGGCATTACACATTATATAATGATTTTCACTAATTTTGCCGACTGAAACGGAAACTGAACATATGAGCACGCCCAAAAATCTTGTAATAGTAGAATCTCCGGCAAAAGCCAAAACGATAGAAAAATTTCTCGGGCCCGACTACCGCGTGATGTCGAGTTACGGCCATATCCGCGACTTGAAAAAGAAAAATTTCAGCATAGATATCGACAACGGTTTCAGCCCTATCTACGAAATACCGGAGGACAAGACCCAATTGGTAGCCGAACTCAAACGCGCCGCCTCGAAAGCCGACACAGTGTGGCTCGCTTCCGATGAAGACCGCGAAGGAGAAGCCATCGCCTGGCACCTCTACGAGGTACTGGGGCTCAAGCCCGAAAACACTCGCCGCATAGTTTTCCACGAAATCACCAAGAACGCCATTCTCCACGCCATAGCCAATCCCCGGAGCATCGACCTGGCCCGTGTCGACGCCCAGCAGGCGCGCCGTGTACTCGACCGCATTGTGGGCTTCGAATTGTCGCCTGTGCTTTGGAAACGCCTCAAACCGACACTTTCGGCCGGACGTGTCCAGTCGGTGGCCGTTAGGCTCATCGTGGAGCGCGAAAATGAAATAAGGGCATTCAAGAGCGAGCCTTACTACCGCGTGTCGGCAGTCTTCGTACCCGAAGGCGACGAAAGCCATGCCGTGCGCGCCGAGCTGCCACAGCGCCTCGAAAACGAAGCCGAAGCCACAGCTTTCCTCAAGGCATGTGCCGATGCTGCATTTACTGTAGGCGACATTGAAGTGCATCCGCTGCATAAATCGCCGGCACCGCCGTTCACTACATCCACCTTGCAACAGGAAGCGTCGCGCAAACTCGGTTTTCCGGTATCGATGACCATGTCGGTAGCCCAGCGCCTGTATGAAAACGGTCACATCACCTACATGCGTACCGACTCGGTCAACCTCTCGGCCGAAGCTGTAGCAGCTATGGGCAAACTCATTACCGACAAGCTTGGCGAGCGCTACCTCCACGTACGCAACTATCACACATCGTCGAAAGGTGCCCAAGAAGCCCACGAAGCCATCCGTCCGACCTACGCTGCCGTAGACATCCTCGATGACGCGACTCCACAGGAACAGAAGCTCTACACCCTCATCCGCCGCCGCGCCATAGCTTCGCAGATGGCCGATGCAGAAATCAAAAAGACGACTGTCGACATCACCGCTCCTACGGTAGCACATAAATTCACTGCGACAGACGAGACTATAGTTTTCGACGGCTTCCTGAGAGTGTATACCGAAAGCAGCGACGACGATGAAACCGCCGCCCAACCGAACCCTAACGCAGGCCTGACCACAGGTATGGCGATGCGCTACACCGATATTGAGGCTACAGAACGCTTCACCCAGCAGCCACCGCGCTATACCGAGGCTTCGCTGGTCAAGAAAATGGAAGAGCTTGGCATCGGCCGTCCTTCGACCTATGCACCCACAATCTCCACTATCCAGCAACGCGGATATGTCGAACGTGGCGAGAATGAAGGTTCTCCGAGAACCTACAACACCATATCGCTCCACGCCGGAAAGATTGCAGAGGAAGAACGCACCGTAATGACTGGAGCGAACAAAGGTAAACTCGTCCCGACCGATACCGGCATGATTGTGAACGAGTTCCTCACCGAGTACTTCCCTGATGTGCTCGACTACAACTTCACTGCAAACATCGAAGAAAAATTCGACGAGATCGCACGCGGCACATTACCCTGGAACAAAGAGATATCGGCATTCTATACACTCTTCCACCCTGCCGTGGACGAAGCCATGACAATAAAACAAGGCGGTCTCAAATTCGGCGAGCGCCTGCTTGGCAACGACCCGGTGAGCGGCAAACCCGTGAGTGTGAAAATAGGCCGGTTCGGCCCTGTGGTACAGATAGGTAGCCCCGACAGCGAAGAGAAGCCACAATTTGCTTCGCTCCTCAAGGGTCAGTCGATCAGCGACATCACTCTCGAAGAAGCGCTCAAGCTATTCGAATTCCCCAGGATACTCGGTACCTTCGAAGATGCCGAGGTGTCGGTGGCCATCGGGCGTTTCGGTCCTTATGTGCGCCACAACAATAAGTTCGTGTCGATACCCAAAGATATCGCCCCGACCGAAGTGACTCTCGAAAACGCCATAGAGCTTATCGTGGCCAAACGAGCCGCCGACGAAAAGAAAATATTGCGGACATACGACGAAGACCCTGATGTAGTGTTGCTCAACGGCAAATTCGGTCCCTACATTGCCTGCAACAAGAAAAACTACAAATTGCCGCGCGGCACGAAAAATCCGGAAACGCTTACATATGAAGAGGTCAGGAAAATCATAGCCGACGCTGATGCCGCACCGGCAAAGCCTAAACGCACAACTGCTAAAAAGAAAAAATGACACGCAAACCCCTTGCCGCCAAGCCCGGCACACAGCCGGGAGTATTCAGGCCCGACAATATCGAAACTTACACTGCATATGAAAGTCTGCCGGTAAAGTTGCTCGACTTCCTTTTCGCCGTCATGCCCCAACGAAAGCGCACGACGGTGAAAGACTTTCTTAAACACCGCCAGGTAATGGCCGGTGACAATGTGGTGACACAGTTCGACTTCGAGCTCACGCCAAGCACAGAGGTGAAGGTCAACACCACTCGCGAGTTCCAGACATTCTCAAATCCGCGTCTCAAAATAGTGTATGAAGATGACGACATCATCGTCATCAATAAAGGATACGGACTCCTTTCGATGGGTACCGACAAGATCAAAGACGGTACGGCGTACTCTATCTTGCGCGAGTACCTCAAGCGCAAAGACCCTCGGAACAAGCTTTTCATCGTCCACCGTCTCGACCGCGACACAACCGGACTGATGATGTTTGCCAAAAACATCAAGGCAAAGGAGACTTTGCAGCACAACTGGAACAATATGGTGCTCGAGCGCAAGTATGTGGCTATAATCGAAGGCTCCATAGAGCCCGAAGAAGGCGAGATACGCAGCTATCTGGCCGAGAACAGCGCCCATGAGGTATACTCGACAAAAAATCCAGAAGAAGGACAACTCGCCGTAACTTACTATCAGACACTTAAGACGCGCTCACCCTACTCTATGGTCGAGCTCAGCCTCGCCACAGGCCGCAAGAACCAGATACGTGTCCATATGAAAGACTCAGGACATCCTATCGTCGGCGACCGCCGCTATGGCGCCAAACCATCGCCGATACACAGGTTGTGTCTCCATGCACGTACTCTGCGCTTCGTACACCCTGTGACAAGGCGCGACATGAATTTTTCGTGCCCCTTGCCGGCAGGCTTCTACCGACTCGTGTAACCTCCGCCCTCTCAATATATACCCCGACATGGCAAACAAAAAATTTTCGATACGCGACTTCTACAGGCAACACCCATTCCTGTCTCACCTGATTATAGTAATCTGTACCGGTCTGCTGATATTGTGGGCCGTCCTGGTGTTTCTCGACTTCTGGACATTTCACGGTTCTACAGCTGTAGTGCCACAGATTAAGCAGAAATCGTATGCCGAGGCAGAGAGCATACTTGCCGCCAACAAGCTCACTATCGAAATTTCAGACTCCATCTACGATCGCAGCATGCCTCCCGGCACAGTAGTCGAGTCGTGGCCTAAAGCCGACGCTGTGGTCAAGGAGGGTCGTCAGGTATTCGTTACAGTCACAGCATTCACTCCCAAACAAGTCACCATATCGATGCCGCTGACCGGAAACGTATCGTCGCGTCAGGCCATGTCGTATCTGCGCGGTATAGGCATCACCGACATACGTCTCGAAGAAGTACCATCGGAGTACGACGACCTTGTCGTTGGCGCGCGCTACGGCGACACGCCACTGTCCGTTGGTTCGGTGATACCGGTTACCTCTACCGTAACGCTTACAGTTGGATACGCTGCTGCCGCAGAACCCGACACAGCAGAAAGCGAAGAGTTTATCGAACCCGTATTTACCGATGAGTGATGTCAACCCCCGAATATCTCGAAACCGATAACAACACCGAAGAAACACCGGTTGTTGAAATAGACGGCACGGAGCTTTACGAGCACTTCCGCTTCGTGGCCGACAAGGGTCAGGAATTACTCCGGGTCGACAAGTTTCTGGTCGCACGCCTTCAGAAATCATCGCGAAACCGCGTGCAACAGGCTGCCGAAGCCGGGTGCATACTCGTAAATGGCAAGCCGGTGAAAAGTAACTACCGTGTCAAACCGCTTGACACCGTTCAGGTGGTAATGGACCGTCCGCGCTACGAATTTGAAGTAGTGGCACAGGATATTCCGCTCGACATAGTGTATGAAGACCGTTATGTACTCGTTGTCAACAAACCGGCCGGACTGGTAGTACATCCAGGTCACGGAAACTACGACGGGACGCTCGTGAATGCCCTGGCTTGGCACTTCCGCGATACTCCCGACTACGACGTCAATGATCCTCGTCTCGGTCTGGTGCACCGCATCGACAAAGACACCTCTGGCCTGCTTGTCGTGGCCAAGACTCCTGACGCCAAAACAAACCTCGGACGTCAGTTCTTCAACAAGACCACAAAACGCGAATATGTAGCGATGGTATGGGGAACGCCCGACCCTCAGTCCGGAACCGTGGCAACAAACATTGGACGCTCGCCTAAAGACCGTCTGCAAATGACTACCTTCCCCCTCGACGGACCTGAAGGAAAAAGGGCAGTGACACACTATGAAGTCATCGAGCTGCTCGCTCATGTATCGCTTGTGAAATGTGTGCTCGAAACAGGCCGCACACATCAGATACGTGTCCATATGAAGTCGCTCGGACATCCACTGTTTGCCGATGCTCGCTATGGAGGCGATAAGGTGTTGCGCGGCATTTCGTCATCAACTTATCTCGCATTCGTCAACAATAGCTTCGCAGTCTGTCCCCGACAGGCTCTTCATGCGCGGACCCTCGGCTTCCGCCATCCCGAGACTGGCGAAGATATGTTTTTTACAGCTCCAATTCCGGCCGATATGCAGGCCCTTATAGAACGCTGGCGCACCTACAGCGCCGGACTGCAACGATGAAACTACCAGAACTGTCAACTACCGAATACGGCTTATTGGGCCATCCTTTAGGGCACTCACACTCCAAAGCGCTCTTCAACGCCAAAGGAATAAGTTACGAAAACTTTGATCTTTCGGCGCTCGATCCGGCTGCGCTCTACGGCCTCGTGCTGATGAACCCGAAACTGAAAGGTTTTAATGTCACCAAGCCTTACAAACAAGCTATAATCCCTCTTCTCGACAAGCTCGACCCTACAGCTGCCGGGATAGGAGCGGTAAATGCTGTCAAGATCAAACGAGCTGACGATGGACGTATCATAGCCTTGGAGGGGTACAATACCGACTACGAAGGTTTTAAGATGTCGGTATCAGCCTTTATTGACGGCACAGGAATTTCCGATGCATTGATATTGGGCACAGGTGGCGCTTCTAAAGCAGTAGCAGCAGCCCTTGCAAGCCTCGGGATAAACTACCTGTTTGTGTCGCGTGGCAAACATGCCATCGACATTATTGAATACGACAAGCTGACCCCTGAGATAATGGAGCAGAACAGACTAATAGTCAACACTACTCCATTGGGTATGTATCCCGACACTGATAGTTGTCCACCAATCCCTTACGAAGCGGTGACCGAACGCCACAAATGCTTCGACCTTGTATACAATCCGGCCGAGACTGAGTTCATGCGCCGGTGCGCCGCCAGGGGGGCTGACGTAAAAAACGGAAGTGAAATGCTTGTGGCTCAAGCCGAAGCGGCATACAGAATATGGACCGATAATAATATTTAAACCGATATGAAACTTACTGCCAAATTAGTTTACATCGCCCTCATTGCAGCAATACTGATACCGTTCGACAAGTTCGGATTGCATCAGATATCAGCGCCAATAGCATTGCTGTGCGGTCTCATTTTCGCTTTTGTATTTCCAAATCCTTATCCTAAGTTCAACAAGAAGACCTCCAAATACCTCCTGCAAGCAGCCGTAGTATGCCTCGGCTTCAACATGAACCTTCAGGAGTCTTTACGATCAGGATCTGAGGGTATGCTGTTCACAGTCGTTTCGGTAGTTGGAGTGATGTGCCTCGGCGTACTTATAGGCTATTGGCTCCATATCAACCGGAAGACAAGCTACCTCATTTCGTCTGGTACGGCAATTTGCGGAGGTAGCGCAATTGCCGCAGTAGGACCGGTGGTAAAAGCCGACGAAAACGAGATGGCAGTATCACTCGGTGTTATCTTTATCCTTAACTCCATAGCCCTCTTCATATTTCCCCCTCTCGGTCATTTGTTCGACATGACTCAGCAACAATTCGGCACATGGGCGGCAATTGCAATTCACGACACCTCATCAGTAGTGGGCGCCGGTGAAATTTTCGGAGAGGAAGCGATGAAAACAGCGACGCTGATAAAACTGACACGTGCACTGTGGATAATTCCGCTGGCGATAGCCACCATGTTTATCTTCCGCGACAAGAAGTCGAAGATATCAATACCTTGGTTCATATTCATCTTTGTCCTGGCGATGCTTATCAACACATACATTCCGCTGCCGCAACAATTCACTGACCTCATGGTATGGATAGCCAAACGCGGCATGGTGGTGACGCTCTTCTGCATAGGTGCATCCCTGTCGATTGCTTCGATAAAACAGGTAGGCATCAAGCCTCTCCTGCAAGCTGTAGCCTTGTGGATAGTCATCAGCGTTTCGTCGCTGTTTGTTGTTCTCGAAACAGTATAATTCAATGCGGCGGCCCGGTACTTCGCTGCCTGCATTTCCGCTTATGGTGGGGGCTCTTGCCTCTGCCATAATTTTTACCGGGGTCGGCCCTTGGGCTATAGCCGTAGGTTTACTATTGGTCTTGTCTTCCGCTATTTTCATAGCAGCCAAGCCCGGACGCGATATTTTATACCTTGCCGTCGGCTCATGCATATCAGCCTGCACTGCTCTATATCACCAACCGCCGTCTGCGCCTGTCGGAAACATCGTCACAGCCACAGCGACTGTAGAAAACGCTATCAACGGACGTGTGGACATAAATGCGATAATCGACGTAACCCAAGTCAACGGAACTGTTTGTAAGCCGTTCAAAGCCCGGTTGGGCATAGCAGAACAATCTTTGGACTTGCAACCAGGAGACATCATAACGGTATCAGGTGTTTTCGAGCCTTGCGACAAGCTCTCATCCATACCACATATGGGAGCGGCAGCACAAGCGTCAAAAGCAGACAGACTATCTGCTTCAATATTCGTACGCGATAATGATATCAAGATTATCGGTATCGATAATAGCCTTAGATACAGTCTCGGACGCCTGCGCACACGTATTGCCGATGCCTGTTATGCATCACACCTATCACCGCTTTCATCATCTCTACTTGTATCGGCAACGCTTGGCACTGGTGATGCTGCTTTAGAGATTAAAGAGCGTTTCAGGGCTACAGGTCTCGCCCATTTATTATGTGTCAGCGGTTTTCACGTAGGCTTAGTGGCATGGCTGCTCTCCATCATTTTGTGGCCGGTAAAGATATGGCCCCATGCAGGTCGATTACGTTACTTCGCACTTATCATAGGCGTATGGCTCTTTGCTGCGCTTACCGGCGCAGCAACGTCAGCCCTGAGAGCTGCAACGATGATAACTGCATTTTATCTTGCAAAGCTACTCGAGAGACAGGCTTCACCATACAATAGCCTCGCGCTTGCAATCGGAATATTAGTCGCTATCAATCCTTTCGCAATATACTCTATCGGTTTCCAGCTTTCGGTAAGTGCAGTCCTCGGCCTGCTCGTTTTCGCCCATAGCCTGAATCCATTTCCCATACGCCGACACACACTTTATCTTGTCGGCTCATTCGTAACTGTCCCTTTCGCCGCTATGATCGGAACCGCTCCGATAATACTCTATTGGTTCCATCGTCTGCCTCTTTTCTCAGTACCTGTCAATGCCATCGTTTCGTTAATATTTCCACTTTTCATCGGTATCTCCACAATAGCAATAGCCTCAGGATGGTCTTGGGCGACACATGTTGCCAATAATCTTAGCAATACAATAGTACGCATTTGCGATGAGGCAATAAACCTCGACAGTGGTTTATCAGACATATTCATGTCGCCGGCCGCACTTATCGGACTCTCGGCTGTAATCATCACGTGCGGCATAGCCATAAACATCAACAACCTGAAACTCAAGGTAACACTGCTTGTCATATCAGCTATTGCAATACCTCTGCTCGCAATACCTCCGGAAAGGATCGATACCGAAATCATAGTGGCAGGAAACAAAAACGGAAACCAGATAATCATACGAGACAGCACATCTTGCCAAATATTCTGTTCAAAGCGTAAATTACCGATCGCTATGGATGCCTATTTCAGAGCTCACGGTATCGACGCCGCGACTCAACTCATAAACCCATTTCAAAAGCTTATAACCTTAAATGAAATAAAAATCGGATATGCCGTGGACAACACATATCCCGACACACCCGTAGATATACTCATGGTCGGAGGCAGATATAAAGGTGACATCGATACCTTACTCGATATCTGCCAGCCCGAAAAAATACTGATCGGAGCCGACGCCACGCCTACCTTACGCACTAAAATCGAAGAAGCCAGCCGAAAAAGGTCTATCAGCCTACACCATCTCGCCACCCAAGCCTTCTATCTCAGGCCTTAAGGATGAAATGTCAGTATTGACGGGTCGGAGAGCGACACAGCAAGGGCCTTGATACTGTCGGCAGATACCGACATAATTCGTTCTGCAGCGTCCTTGTCGCTTACCGTAGTACCGGTATAAAGAACCGAACGGGCAGCTCCCATTATACGGCTCTCGCGGTTTTCCGCCCCAATAGTCAACTGCCCTAACCACTGACGTTTTGCCGCAGACAGACGTCGGTCGAGCTGCGCCATCGGCATCGAATCTATCCTTGACGCACAACTTCGGCACAGACGCAGACAACGCACCGTATCCATAGGATCACACCCGAAATATACTGTCATCAGACCGGTAGAAGCATAGCGTGTGACCGATGCTTCAACTGTATAGACAAGACCACGACGTTCGCGCAACTCAACATTCAAGAGCGAATTCATGCCCGGTCCGCCGAGCATATTGGCAAAGAGTCCATCGGTATACCGGCTTTCTCCATATATTCCACCGACTTCAATTCCAAGAACTGTATGCGACTGATGCAAACCTTCGATCGTGACATCCGATACTGTTTTTGTAAACGTAGATCCTACACCATGTTTGCTTCCTGCACCCTTGGGCAACTCTGCGAAATACCGTTCGACAAGCGACGCAATACGCTCAGGAGACTGCGGTCCTGAATAAAACGCCACCATATCAGCCACTGTATAATGATGCTTCAGAAAATCCCTGCAATCATCACCACCAAGACGAGCTACCGATTCTGCAGAACCTAAAATATTGTGTCCCAACGGAGTGTTGGCATACACCATATCTTCAAAATCGTCATATACAGCTTCCGACGGAGTATCACGGTAAGAATTAATCTCATCTATGACCACTTCGCGTTCCTTTTCGATTTCGGATTCAGGAAATTGAGAATTAATGGCAAGGTCGGCGACAAGTTCTACCGCACGAGGAGCACACCCTTGGGGAAATATTGTATAAACCGTAGTTTCTTCCTTGGTTGTAAAGGCATTAAGCTCTCCACCGACAGCTTCCATACGGTTGATGATATGCCACGGGCGACGACGCAAAGTGCCCTTGAATATAGTATGCTCAACCAAATGCGCAAGCCCGTAGCGGTCCGGCTCTTCGTCAGAGCTGCCAGCACCGACTGTAATACCGAATATACCAGATCCGGCACCACGGTAGTGCATGCACACAAGACGCAAGCCCGAAGGTAAAATCAGATTATGTACCTCTGGCAGTCTCATTCAGGATCTGTCCATTGACCGTCCTCGCGGATTATCTGTTCGAGCACATCTGGAGCCTCGGCCTGCGGTATATCGCGACGGACACACTCCACTCCCCTGTACAGGCTCACCATACCTTTCGCACCGCCGACATAGCCATAGTCAGCTCCGGCCATTTCGCCCGGACCGTTGACAATACATCCCATCACAGCAATCTTGAGATGACGCAGATGTTCGAAGCGAGGCTTAACTGTATCAAGCACCTCCTGGAGATTGTATAGTGTACGTCCGCATCCCGGACAAGCTACAATATCGGCCTTATATCTGGCAAGACCACATGCCTGTATTATCATTCGGCATGTCTCTACGCATTCCTGCGCCGTAAGCATATCGCTTTCCAGTCCTATTGCATCACGATAGCCATCGAGCAACAGTGTCCCGAGGTCTACGGCTGCAGCCGTAATAACTTCTTCTTTAGTCTTCAGTCCATTATACGCCAGCACTATAGCCACAGGAGCATCACCCGACTCGGCAAGCACTCTTCTGGCGCGGCTTATCTTGTCGCGCTCAGATATCCGCAACACCTCCACACCTGCTTCGGTAACATGTAGAGTATCACCGACCACACCTACAGGATTATTGCCTCCAATACCGCAGGAGGCAACTACAGTCTTGCGACGGCCACCGCAACGGCCGCGACGCTGCACACCGGCCACATAATTCATCCGGGCATTCTCTCCGGCATACTCTGAAATGAAACGGGCCACCGGTATTTCGTTGCACGGATCCTCGCTGAGCGAAACTCGTATCGTATCTCCTATGCCATCGCTAAGCAACGAACCTATGCCTACTGCAGATTTAACACGTCCCTCAAGAGCATTACCGGCCTCGGTAACACCGAGATGCAACGGATAGGCAAGGCCCTCGGCAGCCATACGCTCCACGAGAAGACGCACGGTATCGGTCATCACCGACACATCACTGGCCTTTATCGACACCACCACATCATTGAAATTCACCCTATGGCAGACGCGCATGAATTCGAGCGCCGACTCCACCATACCCTCAGCACCATCACCGAAACGGCTCATTATACGGTCGGAGAGCGACCCGTGGTTAACGCCGATACGCACAGCCGTCCCATTCTGTCGGCAAAGGTCAAGAAACGAAGCAAACTTCTCTCCAAGTTTCTCTATTTCGGCGGCATACTCCTCATCAGTAAACTCCATCTTACGGAACGTGCGACCGGGATCATAGAAATTACCAGGATTGATACGTACCTTCTCCACATGCTTGGCGGCCTCCATCGCCACAGCCGGGACAAAATGTATATCGGCCACCAACGGCACCTCACAACCATCTTCAGCAAGTCGCCTCTCTATGTTGGCAAGATTGGCAGCATGAGCGATAGCCTGCGCAGTAAGTCGTACAAGCTGTGCCCCGGCTCCGGCAAGAGCTTTCACCTGGGCAACAGAAGCTTCCGTATCGAGCGTAGGAGTAGTTGTCATCGATTGCAACACCACATCCACACCCGACCCTATAGTGATATTACCGACATGTACCTGCACGGTAGGCCGGCGATAAGGCATATTGGCCATAAATATTGGAGAAAAATACTTTCAGTTAGTCTTGAATTTATAATCGCTGATAGCGGCAAGGTCGGCGTCAGCCTTCTCTATTTTGGCCGACAGCGACTCGCGGTAGGCATCGTAACGGGCCGCAAGATCTTTGTCGGCAAGCGACATGATGCGCACTGCCAGCACAGCGGCATTGAGAGCACCGTTAATACCCACTGTTGCCACAGGAATGGCCGGCGGCATCTGCACGATCGAATAAAGAGCATCGATACCGTCAAGTGTCGACGCTACCGGTACACCTATGACAGGTAGAGGCGTCGAAGCGGCGATAACCCCGGGGAGGGCGGCGGCCATACCGGCGGCGGCGATGATCACCTCTATACCACGGCCCTGGGCTTCACGGGCAAAACGGTCCACAGCCTCAGGCGTACGGTGTGCGCTGAGTGCCCGGAGTTCGAAAGGCACTTCCATCTGTTCAAGGAAATCGGCTGCTTTACGAAGTACGGGCAGATCGGATGTGCTGCCCATTATGATGCTGACTCTGCAATTCATATTTTAAATAAAGATAAAGGATAATATAGACTTATTCTCGCCACTCACTTTATAAGAAAGTAAGAGCTAAGTATTCTGTCACAAAAGATAACACAGCCCCGGCAAGCACCTGCAGCGGCGTATGATGACGGAGATACAGACGGGCCCAAGCCATAACACCGGCAAGAGCCACAGCAATGGTCAGCCACACCATAGGCATCGCGACGAGGCTATGAAGACCGAGCCAGTAGCATACCGCGGCAAGTCCGCCCATACCGCCGGCGTGGGCACTGATCTTCCACCAGCGCGTGATAAGGAGCGATATTACCGACACAGCGGCGGCTCCATAGAAAAAAGCGTCGAGCCACGGCGGAGCCTGCATCGACGATAAGAAGATACCGGCGCCGATATAACATACTATCGACACACAGTAAGGCACCGTACGCTGACTCCTGTCGCTGATGCTCATATCCGACACCCTACCCATGCGGTAAAGGATAAATATCGTCAGGGCCGGAACAACAGCCGTGATAAACGCCACGCCCCCGAGGGCCATAAGTTTAACGCCTAACGGAAGATAACGCAGCAACGTAAACCACAACGCCAGTATCATGGCATAGGACGGTGCGAGCAACGGACTGAACAGATCGCTCACCACATGGGCGGCTGCAAGTGCTTTTTTATCGGTAACAGGTTGTGTCATACAAATCAAAAATCTTTTCTAAGCCTTGCCACAGGCACACCGAGACGCTCCCGGTACTTCGCCACAGTCCGCCGGGCCAGCTCATAACCCTCAGCAGCAAGCGCATCAGTAAGTTCGCGGTCAGAGAGAGGTGCGTGTTTATCTTCGCCCTCTATGATTTCAGCCAAAGCCGTCAGTATCTTGTGGGACGACACATCGGTATCGGCGTCAGGACGCTCGTTGAAGAGCATCTTGAGTGCGTACATCCCGTGAGGCGTCAGTATATACTTCCCCGAAGTGGCACGCGATATCACCGACAGGTCAAGACCGGTCAGCGACGACACATCGCGCAGAATCATCGGCTTGATATCTCCTTTGTCGCCGCTGACAAAGAAATCGTGCTGGAGCCGAACAATAGCCTTGGCGATTGCCATCAACGTCTCGGCCCGCATGTTCACAAGCTTTATGAAAGCCGCCGCTGCATTCCTCTTTTCTTTTATAAAAGCGTAAGCCTGACGCTCCCGTTGCGTCTGCTTGCCAACCGGCTCATCAACTCTGAACGAAGCCTCCACCGCAAGTTCAGGTATATTCCCTTGCAGACTCACCGTGAATGTATCGGTAGCAGCATCATAATCGAGCACGAAATCGGGCGACACATGCTGTGCACGGTCTATGTTCGCCGAGCCTCCGAGAGCCGAGGCCGGTTTGGGATTGAGTGTCTGGATAAGGGCCACAGCAGCGGCAAGACCGTCGCGCGGAATATCAAGCTGAGCCTGCAGACGGTCGAAATGACGCTTCGAGAAAAGGTCGAAATGATGGGCGACAATCTCGCGTGCCGTCAGCGACTCCACTGTCTGAGGCAACCTGTCGAGCTGTAGAAGCAGGCAATCGCGGAGATCTACTGCACATATCCCGGCCGGATCGAGTGTACGTATCGCATCAAAAACACGGCGTACATCCGCATCATCCACATATACACCCTCCGATATCGCAATATCGTCGGCAATGTCGCGCAGCGGACGCGTAAGATAACCGTTATCGTCAAGATTTCCTATGATATGAGCCGCTATACGCATCTCTCCTGCGCCAAGATCTGTCTCTGCCGCAAGCCGGTGCATAAGTATCGTACCCATACCCTCGTCGTCATCGGCCGTATACGTCGCCGCCTCCACATGGTGGCCGTCGGTCTGGCGGCCATGACCCGAAAGATAAGCCGGAGCATCGTCGGCATCGGCATAGTCGGCAAGCTGCATCTGCTCCGCGCTCTCACCATAGTCTTCAGTCGGCTCACGGTCAGCCTCTACTGCTTCAAGGGCCGGATTGTCGTCAAGTTCCCGACGCACCTCATCCTCAAATTCAGGCACAGACATCTCAAGCACCCTGCCCAATGCCACATTCTGTGGATTAAGCCGTTGCTGTAACGCAGTCTGCTGTTCAAGACGTAGATTTTCGCCGACCATGCCCGACAATCGCCCTCGCCTTACAGTTAAAATTTACGTATGCCCATCACCTCACGCACCTCGGCGAGAGTCTTCGACGCACGCTCGCGTGCTCGTTCGGCGCCACGGGCAAGGACACGGCGGAGATAATCTTCGTCCGCCATGATATCGTTGATACGCTCGCGTATCGGTGTCGTGATATTGAGTATATCCTCGGCAAGCTGCTTCTTAAGGTCGCCGTAACGGATCGAGCAATCTGCATAAGCCTCTCGGAAATGAGCCACGACATCGGGCGTCGACGTCAGCTCAAGCAAAGTAAACAGATTGGCGACAGGCTCGCTCATCGGGGAGTTAGGCTCCTGAGGGCCCTCGTCGGTTACAGCCCTCATCACTTTCTTACGCAGTGCCTTAGGTTCATCTATAAGGTAGATGCAGTTGCCCTCGCTCTTACCCATCTTGCCCGATCCGTCAAGACCGGGCACCTTTATAGGCTGGCCTCCGAAGTCGAAATCATAAGGCTCCGGCAGAAGATCCACTCCATAGAAAGCATTGAACCGACGGGCAAAGCGACGCGTCAGCTCAAGGTGCTGCAGCTGGTCCTTACCCACAGGCACCTTGGTCGCCTTCTGGATAAGTATATCGACAGCCATGAGCGTCGGATAGGTGAGCAGACCGGCGTTGACACGCTTTCCGGTATCGCGCCCGACAATCTCTTTAGCAAAATCATCGTCATTCTCAGCCTCGTTCGAGCCAAGGCCAAGAGCCTTGCGCGCCTTGTCTTTGAACGACACCGTACGCATCAGCTCACCTATGCCAACATGCATATTCAGAAGCAGATACATCTCCGCAACCTCCGGCACATCGCTCTGCACGAATATGGTAGCCTTATCAGGGTCGATGCCGGCTGCGAGATATTCGGCAACGATATTCTTCACATTGGCGTGGAGCTCACGGGGGTCCGGATTGGTAGTGAGGGCATGGAGATCCGCAACAAAGAAATTGCAGTCGTAATCATCCTGGATAGCCACAAACTTACGCAACGCACCGAAATAATTGCCAAGATGCAAGTTACCCGTAGAGCGGATACCGCTCAATACTATTTCTTTTTTAGCTTCAGTCATAATCTATACAATTGTACTGCAAAGTTAAGACATTTTGTGTAAAGAAAGCGGCCGATTGAGTTTTTTTTGCTAATTTTGCACGTTAATTTTACAAAGCACCGTACGCAGTGGAAACAAAGTACATTTTCGTCACCGGCGGCGTAGTATCGTCACTCGGAAAAGGCATAATTTCGTCCTCCCTCGCTTGCCTGTTGGCCGCCAGGGGCTTCCGTATCACCATACAGAAGTTCGACCCGTACATCAACATCGACCCCGGTACGCTCAACCCTTATGAGCACGGCGAATGCTACGTCACAGAAGACGGACACGAAGCCGACCTCGACCTCGGCCATTACGAAAGGTTCACAAACGTCCGCACTTCACGAGCCAACAACGTCACTACCGGACGCATATACCAAGCCGTTATCGACAAGGAGAGACGCGGCGACTATCTCGGAAAGACCGTCCAGATTGTGCCACACATCACCGACGAAATCAAACGCAACGTCAAGTTCCTCGGCAACACTGGCAACTACGACTTTATTATAACCGAAATCGGAGGTACAGTCGGCGACATCGAGTCACTCCCCTATCTCGAGGCCGTACGCCAGTTGCGTTGGGAGCTTGGCAACAACAGCCTCTGCGTACACCTCACATACGTCCCCTTCATCGCCGCTGCAGGCGAGCTCAAGACCAAACCGACCCAGCACTCCGTCAAAGCTCTTCAGGAAGTCGGCATACAACCCGACATCCTCGTTCTGCGCACCGAAAAAGAAATCTCGCCAGAAATGAAGCGCAAGATTGCCCTTTTCTGCAACGTCGCCCCCGACGCTGTTGTGCAGTCCAAAGACGTCGACTCCATCTACAAAGTCCCTCTGATGCTCCACGCACAGCACGTCGACCAGACAGTCCTGCGTATTACCGGAACTACAGTCGAAGGCGAGCCGCACATGAAACCCTGGCTCGACTTCATCGCAAAGATGGACAACGCCACCGAAACAGTCACGATAGGTCTCGTTGGCAAATACGTCGAGCTTCAGGACGCTTACAAATCAATCAGCGAAGCTCTCTTCCACGCCGCCACATACGCCGGGCATAAACTCCATCTCGAATACATCCACTCCGAAAAAATCGACAGCGACAACGTTGGCGACAAACTTTCCGGTATGGATGGCGTAATAATAGCCCCGGGCTTCGGACAACGTGGAATCGAAGGCAAATTCATAGCCCTGAAATGGTGCCGCGAACACGACATCCCTACTTTCGGCATATGCCTCGGTATGCAATGCATGGTAATCGAATTCGCACGCAACGTCCTCGGCCTCGAAGACGCAAACAGCACCGAGATGGACCACAACACTCCTCACAACGTGATCGATCTCATGGAAGAGCAGAAAAACATATCGAACCTCGGAGGCACAATGCGCCTCGGTGCTTTCGACTGCACACTCCGCCCGGGTTCGATGGCCCACAAAGCATACAACCAACAACACATACGCGAACGCCACCGCCACCGCTACGAATTCAACAACGAATACCGTCGCCGATTCGAAGAAGCAGGCATGGAATGCGTTGGCGAAAATCCGGCCGCTCATCTGGTCGAAGTGGTCGAGATGCCGTCGAAACGATGGTACCTCGGCACGCAATACCACCCCGAATACTCAAGCACAGTTCTGTCGCCAAGTCCGATATTCCGCTCTTTTATCGACGCCGCAATAGCTTATCACGACGAAAAACAATAACTTATGGATAAAAATACGATCACAGGCCTGCTGCTGATGGCAGCCGTAATGTTTGGTTTCCTCTGGCTGAGCAAACCGAACGAAGCCCAACAAGCCGCCGAAGCGGCACGCCGCGAACAAGCCCGTACCGACCGCGAACAAACCGAAACAAACCAGGCATACAACCTCACGCCTGGCGATAGCGCAGCGATTGCCGCTACAGTCCGGTCTCTCGGCAACCGCAACACCGACGGCAGCTACACATTCACAGACTCCCGTTTCAACCTTGCCCTCGACACAATCGGCCGACTTTCCGGCACATATTCCGACGGCACATCAACAGTCGACATAAACGCACTCGCCACAGGTCGCTCCACTCTCGATGCGAGCGCTCTCGCAAATGCTGCAAAAGCGGTAAAGGAGCTCAACGCCAATGCCGCTAAATATGCCGGTTTTGCCCGTCACCTGTCAGGCGAGAACAAAGAATATGTCCTCGAAAACGATCTCGTCCGCATCACACTCGCAAGTCGTGGCGCAAAGGTCGACCAGGTAGAACTCAAAAAATACAAGACCGAAGTCGGTGGCGACACTGCAAACATCATGCTCTTCCGCGACGATACCGACAGCTATGGATTTCAGTTCCGGACAAGCGATCAGAGGCTCGACACCCGCGACTTCAACTTCTCCGCCACCGCCGAAGGCGATAGCGCTGTATACTTCGCCATGACTCCGGCCGACGGCGCCGAGTGGGGCATCCGCTACACCCTTGTAAAAGATTCATATGTTGTCCGCATGGATATCGTGCAGAAAGGCATGGCAGCCGTACTCCCGGCAAACACCGCCTCTATGGACTTCAACTGGCACCAGAAAATGGCCCGTAACGAACTCGGACGCACTTTCGAGGAACGTAACAGTGCCATTTATTACAACTATATCGGTGAAGGTGTCGACGAACTCAGCTCCAACGACGACGACTCCGAAAACCTCAACGGACGCCTCCGTTGGGTAGCATTCAAAAACCAGTTCTTCTCAAGCGTCATAATCGCTCGCGACTGCTTCAACTCAGCCCGGCTCACCTCGCTCAACATCAAGACTGCCGACCGCCTCAAGGACATGACGATGGAAGCTTCGCTGCCCTACACCGTCTCCGACGGCACTGCTGCAAGCTTCGACTGGTATTTCGGCCCCAACGACTACCCCATCCTCTCAGGCCTCGACGACACCCTCGGCTACGACGACGACCTCTCCCTCACTCGCCTCATACCCCTCGGGTGGGGACTCTTCAGGTGGATCAACACCCTTATCGTCATTCCAGTCTTCACATTCCTCGGCTCATTCATCACCAACTACGGCATCATAATTCTCCTGCTCACCATCTTCATCAAGCTCATCATCTTCCCCTTCACTTTCAAGAGCTTCAAGAGCCAGGCCAAGATGCGCGTGCTCGCTCCTGAGATCAAAGAGATAAACGAAAAATATCCCAACCAGGAAGACGCCCTCAAACGTCAGCAAGAAACGATGGCCCTCTACAGCCGCGCCGGAGCAAGCCCCTTCTCAGGATGCCTCCCTATGCTGCTACAGATGCCCGTACTCATCGCCATGTTCTCTTTCTTCCCGTCTGCAATCGAACTTCGCGGACAATCATTCCTGTGGGCACACGACCTGTCGGCGCCCGACTCCGTCCTCACCCTGCCCTTCTCCATTCCCTTCTACGGCAACCACGTGAGTCTCTTCTGCCTCCTGATGACAGTCATAAATATTGTCTACATGCGCATCAGTATGCAGAACCAGCCCTCGAGCCAGGGAATGCCAGGTATGAAGATGATGCAATACATCATGCCGGTCATGTTCCTCTTCATCTTCAACGATTACGCATCAGGCCTCAGCTACTACTACCTCCTGTCGCTCCTCATCACAATCATACAGACCTACATCTTCCGCCACGTCATCGACGAGAAAAAAGTGCGTGAGCAACTCCTCGAAAACGCTCGTAAACCACGCAAGAAAAGCGGTTGGATGGCTCGTCTCGAAGAAGCTCAGCGACAGGCTCAGGCCGCACAACGCCAGCAGCAAGGCAACTCAAAGCGTCGCCGCTGATTAACCGATTACTCATCTCTACCACCAAGAGGCTGTCTACTAAGGCAGCCTTCTTTTTTTATATGGATAAACTGTTAAAGATGGTTAAATACACCATATTCCCAAGTACTATGTATTGCAAGGTACTATAAAACACATTAACTTTGCATCGTAAAATTAAGGCAAACCCCTCTAACAATCTACAATCACAACAATGAACATCGACAATCTAAAATCGCAAATGCGCAAGGGGATGCTCGAATTTTGCGTGCTGTTACTTCTGCGCCACGGCGACGCCTACGCTTCCGAAATCATCACAAAGATGAAAGAAGCCCATCTGATAGTGATGGAAGGCACTCTCTACCCTCTGCTGACTCGCCTCAAGAACGATGGCCTGCTCGCATACAGATGGCAAGAGTCTCCGGCTGGGCCGCCGCGGAAATACTACTCTATAACACAACTCGGCACGCAATTTCTCGAACAGCTCCAGAACTCCTGGGACGAAATCAACCGAACCGTAGACCATCTGCGTTCCAAATCTGCAATCGTAACACCTCCCGACATTAATCTACAATGAAACGTACTTTTTCGGCCAACATCGACGGCCAGATTTTTCACATCGACGAAGACGCATTCAATCTGCTCAACAACTATCTCGAACAACTGCGCCAGACTTTCCACGGTAACGAAGGATCCGAAATAGTCGGAGACATCGAAAGCCGCATCCGCGAACTGTTCTCCGAGCGTATCGGTGCAGGTGCAAGAGTAATCGTGATAAGCGACGTAAACAACGTCATCGAAACAATGGGACGACCCGAAGACCTGTGCGAGGAACCGGCCGCAAACGGAACTTCAACACCTCCTCCGGTCAACGACGACGACCAGCACAAACCCTTCATAACATTCACTCTTCCGGGACGCAAACGGCTCTATCGTAACCTGCGAAACAAAGTCCTGGGAGGTGTCTTCGGCGGACTCGCTGCCTATCTTGGATGGAATGCCAATATCATGCGCATCCTCTACCTCGCCCTGGCTTTATGTACATATTTTTGGCCGCTCACGATCATATATCTCATCGCATGGATGATAATACCGGCAGCTACTACTCCGAGACAAATTCTCGAAATGACAGGAGAACCAGTCAACGTAAACACCGTCGGACAGACTGTATTGGCTTCTTCTCCAATAATCGGCAACCAGAATCAAGGCGACGCTGATGGCAGTTTTTTCGTCACAGTCCTGACAGCAATCGGTAAAACATTTCTTGTGCTGGCAGGACTCTTGACTGGAATAGTCGCATTCGGCTGTCTCTGCGGATTGTTCTGTATCATTGCCGGAACCGTCAGCTACTCCATCTTCGATTCAACTCAGATATTATCACATTTCGATATGTTCCCCTTGAGTCTCGGATGGTCAACTACATGGGCTACAATATGGGCTACCGCAAGCCTACTCCTCGGCATAGTACTCATATTCGGACTCATGGCCTACGGCGCATTTGCCGAAGTCTTCAACACCCGTGGCGCCTCAAAAGCAGCGGTAATAACAACAGTAATACTCTCAGTCATGCTTTTCGCCACAGCCGCAATCCTCTTCATCTTCGCTGCCTGACACACATACAGGGTAAAAATGCTACCCATTTTCACCCACAGCATCGCAGGTGCATCGATAGG
>DKVO01000025.1:0-32112 GCA_002491245.1 Porphyromonadaceae bacterium UBA7176 | reverse complement strand
GCAGGTGCATCGATAGGAGCGCGATCCTCTGGATCGTGCCAAAAAGCCAGTATCGCCTCCGCAAAGCGGAGACTCTTTAGTTAACCACGTATGGAGCGAAGCGACATGCGTGGTTAAACACACCTTGACAAGAAGCACCGCGAAGCGCGTGCCTCAAACAATCATAGGAAGAAAATCCCCTCCTCGCGCAAAAACGGAGCCGTAGGCGAATCAGCTGCCGCAACCTCCTCAGGAGTACCCTGAGCAAGGATGCGGCCGCCGCCGCGACCTCCCTCAGGACCCATATCCACAATTCGGTCAGCCATGCGCAAAACATCAAGATTATGCTCAATCACAAGCACCGTATTACCACGGTCAACAAGCTTGTTGAGTATAGCCATCAGCGTGTTGATATCATCGAAATGCAATCCAGTGGTCGGTTCATCAAGAATAAAGAGAGTACGGCCTGTATCCCGTTTGGCAAGCTCCGTCGCAAGCTTCACTCGTTGGTTCTCGCCTCCCGAAAGAGTCGCCGACGGTTGCCCTAACTTGATATATCCCAAACCAATATCTTGCAACACCTTTATCTTCTTATATATATTCGGGATGCCGGCAAAGAAATCACAGGCCTGGTTTATAGTCATATCGAGCACATCGGCTATCGACTTACCCTTGAAACGCACCTCAAGAGTCTCGCGGTTGTAGCGCTTACCACGGCACTCCTCGCAGGGAATGAGCACGTCGGGCAAGAAGTTCATCTCTATCGTCTTGTAGCCATTTCCCTTGCACGCCTCGCAGCGGCCTCCCGAAACATTAAAACTGAAACGGCCCGGCTTATATCCGCGTATCTTAGCTTCAGGAAGAGCCACAAATAGATTTCTGATATCAGTAAACACTCCCGTATATGTCGCCGGATTAGACCGGGGAGAACGACCGAGAGGCGATTGGTCCACAGTCACAACCTTATCGATATTCTCCACCCCCTCGATTTCTCGGTAAGGCAGAGGCTCTTCAAGCGATCGGTAGAAATACTTGCTCAGTATAGGCTGCAAAGTACCATTGACAAGCGAAGACTTACCCGAGCCCGACACACCGGCAACTACAGTAAGCGTACCAAGCTCAAGAGTGAAATCGACATCACGAAGATTATGACCTGATGCGCCGCGGAGCACGATTGTCTTGCCGTTACCCTTGCGGCGCTCAGTCGGTGTCTCTATCCTGCGTGAGCCATTGAGATACTGGGCTGTCACAGTCTCCGTCTTGAGCATATCGGCCGGAGTACCCTGGAAAACCACCTCGCCACCCTTTCGGCCGGCTCCCGGACCGATATCCACAACATAGTCTGCTTCAAGCATTATATCCTTGTCATGCTCCACAACCACAATCGTGTTCATGGCGTCTCGCAGACGTTTCAACGAGTCAATCAAGCGTCGGTTGTCACGCTGATGCAAGCCTATCGACGGCTCGTCAAGAATATAAAGCACATTCACAAGCTCACTGCCGAGCTGCGTGGCAAGGCGGATGCGTTGGCTCTCGCCACCCGACAGAGTCGCCGACGCACGGTTGAGCTGAAGATAACTCAGGCCAACATCGACAAGGAAACGCAGTCGCGATGAAATCTCCTTGATAATCTCACCGGCAATCTTGCGGTCGCGGTCATCAAGGCGCTCCGACACTGTCGATGCCCACTCTGCAAGGTCATCGATATCGAGGGCCGAAAGCTCCGCTATATTCTTGCCGTCGACATAGAAGTGAAGCGCCTCCTTGTTCAGACGGGCACCACCGCACTCAGGACACACACAGCGCGAGGCGAACTGGCCACTCCATTTCTTCTCCTTCGACGACCCGTCCTCATCGGCCGTCTGCTCGATAAACTTTATTATGCCATCGTAAGTTCTGAAATAATCGAGGCCCGAATAAGCACTGTCGGCAAGACGCGGAACCGACGTGGTTCCGTTAAATATCTCATCCACCACATCATCGCTCAGCTCGCCGAAAGGAGTTTTTATCGTATAGCCGTTAGCCTCAAGTATCGCACGTATCTGCAAGAATATCAAGGTCTCCCGGTATTTACCAAGCGGCACAAGTGCTCCTCCGTGTATGCTCAGTTTCTCATTAGGCACAATCTTGGCCCGGTCTATTATATTGACATAGCCCAAGCCCTTGCAACGGGGACAGGCCCCCTGAGGCGAATTGAACGAAAAATTATGTGGTGCCGGATCATGGTACGATATACCCGACACCGGGTCCATAAGCTCCTGGCTGTAGTAAGCAACCTCGCCGGTGTCTGCCTCGCACACGAGCATCTCCTTGTCTCCCTGCCCAAGAGCACTGTCGACCGACGCCAATATCCGCTCACGGTCCTTGCCATTGACCTTGAGGCGGTCGATAACAAGTTCAACACTATGGTTCTTATATCTGTCCAGACGCATCCCCGGTGTTATCTCCATAAGAGTACCGTCGACTCGCACATTGAGAAAACCCTTTTTCGTCAATTGCTCGAACAGGTCCTTGTAATGTCCTTTGCGGTTCTTTACAAGAGGTGCCAGTATATACACCTTGTGCCCGTCATACTTTTCGAGTATGAGGTCCACAATTTTCTCGTCGGTATACTTCACCATCTCAGCCCCCGACACATAGCTCCTCGCCTTACCGATACGGGCAAAAAGAAGACGAAGAAAGTCATACACTTCTGTCGTGGTGCCGATAGTGCTTCGGGGATTGCGGTTTATCGTCTTCTGCTCTATGGCTATCACCGGACAGAGACCCGATATATGGTCTACCTCCGGACGCTCAAGTTTGCCCAACATATTACGGGCATAAGCCGAGAATGTCTCGATATAGCGCCGCTGACCCTCTGCGAAAATCGTATCGAAAGCAAGCGACGACTTGCCGCTTCCGCTCAGACCGGTAACCACCGTTAGCGAGCGGTGAGGTATGCTCACATCTATGTTCTTGAGATTGTTGACACGGGCTCCAACCACCTCGATAGTACCTTCCGTACCATCGTCGGCCACTGGCCGTGCAAGCAGATTTTCTTCCGGCATCGTTATCGGGTCCAAGCTTTGTTGTATGTGTTAGTGCCGGCGGCTTTGCGCGACATCGACTCAGACGTCGGAATACGCACCTTGTATGTCTTGCCGGTTTTGTTTGTCAGTTTCTTAGCTCGTATCCAGGGATTTTCCTCCCTCAGTATCGAATACGATATTCCATGTTCCTTAGCCCATGAAGCCCAGTCGGCTACAGGGCCCGAAACCTCTACGGTCTTGTACTTACGCGGCTGGTAGAGCTGGTCGTCGCGAAGACGGAAACCATATTTGCCCGGATTTTCGAGCACAGTCTTCATCGCCATCACACGGTAAGGATAACGGGTGGTCTCCTCCGTCAGGTAAAGGTCGAGCGACGTATCGGCATTCTGTGAATCCAGTTCGCGCGATATGCGGCCGTTACCGCCATTGTACGCTGCCATAGCCGATGGCCAGTCGCCATAACGGGCATATGCCTTTTTAAGATAGCGGCAGGCGGCTCGGGTCGACTTCTCAAGATTGTAGCGCTCGTCCACTTCATCATTCACCTCAAGACCATACTCCTTGGCTGCCGATGTTATGAACTGCCAGAAACCGGCTGCTTTGGCAGGTGAATAAGCCCTCGGGTTGAGCGAACTCTCGATACATGCAAGATAGAGAAGATCTTCCGGTACACCGTTTTCCCGTAAAATGGGAGCCATTTCAGGGAAATAGCGGTTGGCTCGCTTGATGATAAGCATCGTAGTACCGTGGGTATACACTATCGAGCTCAGCTCGCGGTCATACCGTTCGTACATATCCGCACGGTCAAGGTCTATAGTCTTGCCGCACAGCTTCACCGATGACGGTACATCCGGGCTATAAACTTCCGAAAACATCGGTTGGCCGCTCTGGCTGTAGGCCACAGGGGCCATTGCGAGGAAAAGAAAGGGTAATATCTTGATATTCATCACTCTGTATCTGAATTATTTGTAGTCGTATTATCTTTGAAACCAATGATATTGATATCGCCGGCCTTGTCGTACTTCACTCCGTCGGCACCGACCGCCTTGATCACATAAAAATAAACGCCGGGGGGCACAACCTTGTTTCCTACCATACCGTTCCAGCCCACAGAAGGGTCATCACTTTCGAAAAGCTTCTTACCCCAGCGATTGAAGATGCTGCAGCGGTAGCTGACGATAGACTTATAGCTCACCTTCCATTCATCGTTGACCCCGGGCGAAGTTCCGGGCGAGAATGCATTTGGGATCTCAAGCTTCGACTCGCCTATGAAAATTTTATATACAGTCGTCTCAAACGGACATGTGCCCGACTCATTGTCTGCACTAAAACGAACATATGTCGTCCCCTGCTCTGTAAACGTATAGCTGAACTCTGTATCGTTGTACGAGTTTATGACTTCGCTGAAGTCTGGCGTGCGCGAAATCTGCCATTCGTGGAACACCGCCGCATCCGACACCGCCGCCTCAAACACGATATCACACGGCGCCGAACCGCCAAGACCTTCACCGGAGCCATCAGTCTGCTCATTATCCACATCCCGGCTCTCCTGCGTGGCCCTCGTCTGGGCATCGACCCTCGGAGTCACAAAAACAGGTGTCTCCACACTTTGCTCGCTACCCCAGGCTTTCAGAAACCGGTCGCCGGTAAGCGTGAATGCCGTGTTCACCAACGGAGCATCGACACTGAAACCCGACGATATGCCGGCAAGAGTCTCAGTCACCGGCTGTGGGCGGTATGCGAAAGACTCCTCATCAAAGGCCAAGGAGTTGTAACTCACCTCCAATCCTCGGCCCACGGCAACCCGGCGGCCTGTCGGGGCATAGGCTTCAAGCTCCTCCGCGCGGCCTTCGAAACCGATATGCGTGCGGTCGCAATCCTGATTATCCGCCAGTCTTATCGACTGCAGGTCAAGCCGGTGCCCACTGTAATCTATCACCCAATAGTAGCGGCTGCGGCCGCCCTCTTCTATCACATAACCCATATCACCGTCGGCACAAGGCAACGACAGTCGGGCTCCTTCGCGACGCGGCTCTACCTCCTCGGCATATGCCGCACCCATCGCCGAGTAACGCAACCAACGCACTGGCGAAACAGCCGACATGGCGGTGTACACCATCGTGACGCCATCAGCATCAGGCACCACATAAATGGCATCAAGACCGGTCGATGCCGCGGCCGAAACCTCTACCGGAGAAAGAGCCGACCCTTCGAAATCAAGGGCGGAAACAGAAAAAGCGACCAAAAATATGGGCAAAAAGATAAATTTCATATCGGAGGTGTATAGAATACAAAGTTACAAAATTTTCGACCCCTTGTCAAGTTTTTGCGCCATCATGTTCAAAAGGCTTTAAATATTTTTATAAAAATCGCACAACTCAATGCCCCGATAAGAAATTTTAACACTGCCCGAATACCCCTTTTGGGCCAATTATTTTACCCTCAAACAAATTTTTACTACTTTTGTGGGCTGAAACAAGAAATTAGTAAAACACAACAAAATAAGTAATTATGAGTTTGAACATCATAGTGCTTGCAAAGCAGGTGCCCGACACTCGCAACGTAGGCAAAGATGCAATGAAGGAAGACGGCACGATCAACCGCGCCGCCCTGCCTGCAATCTTCAATCCGGAAGATCTCAATGCCCTCGAGCAAGCCCTCCGACTGAAAGAAACTCATCCCGGCAGCACCGTAACCCTCCTCACTATGGGTCTCCCCCGTGCTGCCGAGATTGTACGTGAAGCCATGTACCGCGGAGCCGACAAAGGTATCGTGCTCACCGACCGCGCCTTGGGCGGTGCCGACACCCTCGCCACATCATACTCGCTGGCTCAGGCTGTGAAGAAACACGGCAACTGCGATATCATCCTTGGCGGACGTCAGGCAATCGACGGCGACACCGCTCAGGTTGGCCCCCAGATCGCCGAAAAACTCGGCCTGCCTCAGGTAACATACGCAGAAGACATCCTTGGAGTGGAAGACGGCAAAATCATCGTGAAACGCCGCCTCGAGCATGGCGTCGAGACAGTTAAAGCTCCTCTTCCCTGCGTCGTGACAGTCAACGGAAGCGCAGCAGAGTGCCGTCCGCGCAACGCAAAACGCGTGATGAAATACAAACGTGCGGCATCTGCCAGCGAAGCAAACAATCTCTCCGACAGCGAAAAAGCCTTCCTCGCAGCGCACCCTGAACTCAACATCGCTGAATGGGGTGCAGCATTCGTTGAAGCCGATCCCGAACAGATTGGCCTCGCCGGATCGCCCACAAAGGTTAAATCGATCGAGAACGTAGTCTTCACTGCAAAAGAAAGCCGACGCCTCGACAACGACGACGCCCAGATCGAAGAACTTGTCAAAGAACTTATCGCCAACCACACCATCGGCTGATGCAGCCCGACCAATCAAATAAAGCTATGGCAGACAACAACAACCTCATAGTATACTGCGAATACGACGAAGGACGAGTAGCCGATGTGAGCCTCGAGCTCCTTACCAAGGGCCGCGTACTCGCCGACAAATTAGGTGTCAAACTCGAAGCTCTCGTCATCGGCGACAAGCTCGACGGCATCGAAAGCCAAATATTCCCCTACGGCGCCGACGTCGTGTACAAAGTGGAAGACAAACGTCTCTACCCCTACACATCAAACCCTCATGCAGCAGTATTGATCAACCTCTTCCGCGAGATCAAACCTCAGGTATGCCTCATGGGCGCCACTTGCATCGGCCGTGACCTCGGCCCCCGTGTAAGCTCGTGCCTCCACAGCGGCCTCACCGCCGACTGCACCGCCCTCGAGATCGGCGGTCACAAAGACGTCAAGACCGGCAAGGAATACACCGACCTCCTCTACCAAATCCGTCCGGCTTTCGGCGGCAACATCGTTGCCACGATTGTCAACCCCGAGTGCCGTCCCCAGATGGCAACCGTGCGCGAGGGCGTGATGAAGAAAGAAATCTACAACGCCGACCACAAAGGCGATGTAATCAACCTCGATGCTAAAAAATATGTCGACGACACCGACTTCGCAGTCGAGATCATCGACCGTCAGATCGAGAAATCGAAAATTAACATCAAGAACGCACCCATCATCGTGGCCGGTGGCTACGGCGTAGGCAGCAAAGAGAACTTCCAGCTGCTCTTCGACCTCGCCAAGACCCTCGGTGCGGAAGTTGGCGCCTCGCGTGCAGCTGTCGACGCCGGCTTCATCGAACACGAACGTCAGATCGGCCAGACCGGTGTGACTGTCCGCCCGAAACTCTACATCGCCTGCGGTATCTCCGGACAGATCCAGCACATCGCCGGCATGCAGGAAAGCTCGATCATCATATCGATCAACAACGATCCCAACGCTCCCATCAACACCATCGCCGACTACGTCATCACCGGCGACATGGAAGAGATCGTGCCCAAACTTATAAAGTATTACAAGAAAAACTCCAAGTAAGCAACAATGGCTAATTTCTATACAGACAACGCCGATCTCAAGCACCACCTCCACCACCCCCTGATGGAGAAGATCGTTGCACTCCGCGAAAGAAACTACACCGAAGCCGAAAAATACGACTACGCCCCCACCGACTTCAACGATGCGATGGACAACTACGAGCGTGTCCTCGATATCGTAGGCGATATCTGCGGCAACACTATCGCAGCCAATGCTGAAGCTGTCGACCACCAGGGCGCATCTTGCGCCGACGGCCGCGCATACTACGCCGACGCCACCATCGAGAACCTCGATGTATGCCGCAAGGCCGGCCTCATGGGCATGGCCATGCCCCGTCGCTTCGGAGGTCTCAACTTCCCCATCACTCCCTACATCATGGCTGCCGAGATCGTAAGCCGTGCCGACACAGGCTTCGAGAACCTTTGGGGCCTCCAGGACTGCGCCGAAACCCTCTACGAGTTCGGCAACGACGAGCAGCGCGCCAAATACATACCCCGTGTATGCGAAGGCGAGACCATGTCGATGGACCTCACCGAACCCGACGCCGGCTCTGACCTTCAGAGTGTGATGCTCAAAGCCACTCAGAAAGAAGACGGCACATGGGTGCTCAATGGTGTGAAGCGTTTCATCACCAACGGTGACAGCGACATCCACCTCGTCCTCGCCCGTAGCGAAGAAGGCACAAAAGACGGCCGTGGCCTCTCGATGTTCATCTACGACAAGCGTAATGGTGGCGTAACCGTACGCCGCATCGAAAACAAGATGGGTATCAAAGGCTCGCCCACTTGCGAACTCGTATACAAGAACGCCCCTGCAGAGCTTTGCGGCAACCGCCGCCTCGGCCTCATCAAATATGTGATGGCACTGATGAACGGTGCCCGTCTCGGCATCGCAGCCCAGAGCGTCGGCGTAAGCGAACTCGCTTACCGTGAGGCATACCAGTATGCTCTTGAGCGCCGTCAGTTCGGCAAAGCCATCATCGAATTCCCGGCAGTGAGCGAGATGCTCGCCACCATGAAAGCCAAACTCGATGCCAGCCGTGCCCTCCTCTACGAATGCTCGCGCTTCGTCGACATGTACAAGATTTACGAAGACATCGCACGCGAACGCAGCCTCACTGCCGATGAACGCGCCGAGATGAAGCACTACAGCCGTCTCGCCGACGCACTCACCCCACTTGCAAAAGGCCTCGGCAGCGAATACTGCAACCAGAACGCCTACGACTGCATCCAGATCCACGGTGGCTCGGGCTTCATGAAAGATTATGCATGTGAACGTCTTTACCGCGACGCACGCATCACCTCGATCTACGAAGGCACAACCCAGCTTCAGGTCGTAGCCGCCATCCGCTACGTCACCACCGGACTCTACCTCGACATGATGAAAGGCTACGCAGCCGAAGGCTTCGCCGGCGAACTCGGCGAAATGGCCCACAAGCTTGCTGCCCTCACCGCCAAATACGAAGCCGCAGTCAAGAAAGTCACCGACCTCAACAACCCGGCATATCTTGACTTCAATGCCCGTCGCCTCGTCGAAATGGCCGGCGACATCATCATGGCATACCTCCTCCTTGTGAGCGCCAAGACTTGCGAAAGCTTCGTGAACACCGCCAAAGTGTACACACGCATGATTGAGGCTGAAGTAACACGTCACTGCGAATTTATCGACAACTGCACCGTCGACGACCTCGCTGCCTACGGAATTAAGTAAAAGACAATACCCCAAAACATCACACGCCCGGCGCAAACCAACGCCGGGCGTGTTTCTTTGAATCAGGTCACTCTTTCAGAAATGATTTGACAAACACTTCAGCCAAAAAGTCAGGAGAATTATCTCCACCTCTATCAGAACTTTCGCCAGGATTAACTTCAACAACAAAACTCCCGGCAACATCAACGGTAAAATAAGAGCTGTTTGAGAATAGCCACACCTTCCAAGCCGCTTCTTTCACAAAGTCAGGAACCACACCTGAAGGATGATATGCAACTCCCTTGAGGACCCAATAACGCTGTTCATCATAAAAAATCTGCGGATCATCAATAAATTTCCTAACAGCAAAAGGCCCACACAGTTTCCATTCCCTATAAATTTCGGCCATCTCTTTTATTGACGTATCGGGCCATACAGAAGTTGTCTCACCGAGAGCAAATAATGATTTTGCATCCTGCTTGATAAAGGCCCTATTCCATCCACGGGACTTAACCTGGGCCTCAACTTCCTCACACTCCAATCGGGGCACCATGAAAGTAGGAAATGTACAATCACTGATGCAGTGTAAATATTCGCTAATCAACAAGGTTTTACGATAGGCATCGTAATTATTTACCCCCAAGGTTGATTCCGGATAATCCTCACGTCTACGCATCATATAGCCGCGGAACATAAAAGGATGTGTGGCAAGCTCTGCAGACGGCAATATATTAAACCCCTTCAAAGCCATACATGCCGCCTCTTCACGAAAAATATCGACAACCCGACCACTATCATCAAACGGATATATTATGTCAATCATATCAAGCTACGGTTTTCGAATAATGAATGATACCACACTGCGATAGACAACAGACTACAAAAGCGGATATAATCCTTATACTCAAAAGAAAAAATATCGGCAGCCATAGTCTTTTTGATATTTTCAGGCGAAAAATAAGAAGATTTACTTTTTGCATACGCATCTTCAAACAGCCGGCAAATTGCCGGCCGAGCCTGTTCAAGCCCCCACATCGAAAGACCAAAAAAATCTGCGAAATAAGTAAAGTCAGATAACTCACGAGGCAAAATAGGTTTGAACCACGCCCTTGCCCAAATTTTAAGAGGATCAGTTTTACGACCAAGTGAGGCAGAACAAATTGCATCTATTATATCCGGTTGACCATAGAATGAAATCAGTTTAATACCTCTCGGACGATAAAACAACTCATAATCTTCCGGGTTGTCAAATTCATTACCAATATTAAACTCTAAACTCTCCATACTATCCACCGGATCTACAAACACCGAATCACCACCTTGCCCAGTCAACACCACATCACAACCGCTCTTTTCGAATGCAGAAGCAAGCAAGTCCATACTCCTGTTTGACCTGATTGCAGCCGAAGGCATCTGATGTGGCGGTATCTCATCAAGACCAGAGTAGAATGGAGCATTCTCAATATCAATCAGCATACCGTCACTACCATATGCTTGCAAAATTTGCTGTATACGCCTTTCTGTCCGAAATTCATATGTCGAGGACACAAGCCCTATAGGAACAAAATCAATCCCCAGCGTTTTGAGCAGACAGATTATTATACCCGAATCAAGCCCTCCACTTAGATGTACTCCAATTCTTTTTGCTCCGAGAGATTCAAAAAAATCAGCAGACAGATCAATAAATTGATTAAGCGTCATTGGCCGATACGTCGGAGTATATATATCCAACGACCGAGAACATGAGCGTCCACACCATTTCATGCCAGGTAGAACATGCGTAAGCCCGTCAAATACCGGTTTTTCGAGATGCAGCTTATCCGGTGGTAAAAGATTATTGTTGATATAAGCCTCAATATCAAGAGTTTTATACAACCCTCCGTAAAGCCGGTCCCAAATATCATCGAGAAATCGGCCCTCTTGATTATCCCAAAAACAGACAGAGGGAACTGGTTCGTGTATCTTCATTATATCAATATACTTACCGGAGTAAAATTTATCCAGATAGAATCATTTCTATAAGCTATACAATCGCCTTCGATAACCCAGGCATGAAGACGACGCGAGGGATGAAAGACTCCGACAAACATCGCTCCATCTTTCTTGAACCGCCTTGACATCGTGGCAGCGAACACAGACCTTGGGAGACACATCTCGTTTTGATTACCTTCAATAATCATGCAAAATGCATCTGTAGCATCTATGGCAGAAGAAAAATAACCAAAACGAAGATGGCTCAAGCACCATACCAACGGATAAAAATGTTTATGAGCCCACACTAAAAGCTTTGCATAGGCACACAAGTATTTCGGGATTTCAGCCAAATCAACAGAAACCTTCGATACAGAAGGAGATAGCAAATATGGGTTTTCGGCCAAATCCATAAATCTCCTTGTCTTTTCAGACTTGGTGTCATCAGCAGCTAAAGCATACACTCCACCACTTCGACTTAGTGATGATCTCAGATAACCAAATATGTTATTAAATCTGTATTTCTTCCCTCTGAAATAACTGGTAATATTAACATACATAGAATTATATGTATAATAAAAGGACTCCCCAAGCAAACGCAGGAAGTCCTTCTTGGTCTTACTTCACTTAGTTAGTCGAAGAAGAATCGCCGCGAGTAGCGCTTGCACGCCAATGCTTGTAAGCGGAGCTAATATCTTCTGTACCTGAAGATTTTTTGCCGCGGATAGCTGTTGCAGTTGCCTCGATACCAAAAAGAGCTTTAATCAACTTTTTCATGGTTGTCTATTTAAATAATAATGCCTACATCCTTTCAAGCGATTCGGCTTTTTCTTTAGATGCAAAATTATTATCAGCTATTCAAATCTACACAACAAAAACGAGACACTTCACTACACACATTGTGAAAAGATGTTTCACAACTACTTATCATACAATCTTTTCGAAATCTCAGCAAAAAAATCATAGTCAAGAATGCGACCTATGCGCAACAATAATTCAGTATCAATAGTCCGTCGATTAAATATATCGTAAACATTACGACGGTCACAATTCAGTTGCCGAGCAAACCAGGAAACAGTACACGAACGAGGCTTCGTCTCAAAAATCGCCTTTATCATATGGCCCACATGCAATTCCATAAACAGGAAAGTTATCCAAGGGTCCCGTTCCTCTTTTTGTCCCTGAAAAATATTACCAAATAAAAAAGCGTGGAACAGGTTCTGTTTATCTCTACCAGGCATCGCCAAACGCCCACCACAGAATAAACAGTCCACTCCCACGCCTGACCGATATTTCAATCCCCTTGCTGGGGAGTGGATACACGGCAAGACAAGGGCGCTTTCATGACTGCTCTCTCCTCTGTGGTTAAAATTTGGCGATTTTGGCAGAAGGATAAAGCAAAAAACGCTTTCTCTCATGTCAGAAACCATAGGGTTTCCACCCACAAAATTGCAATTTTGTTTTCAAAAAGCAAAAATGCCATCATAATACACCCACATTCAAAAAAAGTTTGGTAATGTCGGATAAAAGACGTATCTTTGCGGTCGCAAACAAAAACAACCAAATACAAACAACATTAAATGGCAACAAAAATCAGACTGCAACGTCATGGTCGTAAGAACTATGCGTTCTATCCTATTGTCATCGCCGATAGCAGGGCACCACGAGATGGTAGATTTATTGAAAGGATAGGTTCTTATAATCCGAACACTAATCCTGCTACTATTACACTCGATTTCGAGCGTGCTTTGTATTGGGTGACCGTCGGTGCCGAGCCCACCGATACCGTTCGTTCAATCCTCTCTCACGAAGGTGTAATGCTGATGCACCACCTCATGGGCGGTGTGAAGAAAGGTGCTTTCGACCAGGCTGAGGCCGAACGCCGCTTCAACGAATGGAAAGCAAAGAAAGACGCCAAGACCGCAAACGCAAAAGCCACTATGGCCCAGCAGCGCGAGCAGTCGGCAAAACAGCGTCTTGAAGCTGAAGCCGCTAAGAACAAGGCTATCGCCGAGCTCGTAGCGAAGAAGAAAGCCGAAGCAGCAGCTGCCGCCGCAGCCGCAAACGCCGAAGCTACCGAAGCTCCCGCCGAAGAGACCGAAGCTGCTGCCGAATAAGCCGCAACTCCGATCACTACGATACTCTAAAGGGTGTGTCTGCGTTTATCCCGTCGGCACACCCTTTTTCAAATTTTACGCCCCTTCTCCCACTCAATACCATTACGAGGCATTAAGATTATGAAGAAATTCAACGAACGCTCCGGACAGAACCTCTCGGAGCTGAATAAAGAAATACTCGCTCTTTGGGAGGCCGAAAACCTCTTTGAGCAAAGCGTGGCCCTGCGCGAGGGTGCGCCGTCGTTTGTTTTCTACGAAGGTCCGCCGTCGGCCAACGGTATGCCAGGCATACACCACGTAATGGCGCGCACGATTAAAGACCTCTTCTGCCGTTACAAAACCATGCGCGGCTTCCGCGTAGAACGCAAAGCCGGTTGGGACACCCACGGTCTTCCGGTAGAGCTTGGTGTAGAGAAATCTCTCGGTATCACCAAAGAGGATATCGGCACGAAAATATCGGTCGGCGACTATAACGCTGCCTGCCGTCGCGAAGTGATGAAATATACCCGCGAATGGGAGACGCTCACAAACATGATGGGCTATTGGGTAGACACCACAGACCCGTATATCACTTACGACAACAGGTATATTGAAACTGTTTGGTGGCTGCTCTCTCGCCTCCACTCCAAAGGCCTGCTCTACAAGGGCTACACAATCCAGCCCTACTCTCCAGCAGCCGGCACCGGCCTAAGCTCGCACGAACTCAACCAGCCCGGATGTTACCGCGACGTCAAGGACCTCACCGCAACCGTCCTTTTCGACATCGTCGAACCCAAACCAGAAATGACCGGTTGGGGTCGTCCCTGCTTCATGGCCTGGACCACCACTCCCTGGACTCTTCCCAGCAACACCGCCCTGTGCGTAGGCCCGAAAATCGACTATGTGGCCGTACGCACCTACAATCCGTACAATGGCGAAAAAATAACTGTCGTACTGGCCGAATCACTTGTAAGTTCATACTTCAAGAGCGAAGGCGAAACCGCCGACCTCGACAGTTTCACTCCGGGCGACAAGGTTGTACCCTACCGCATAGCAGGCCGCTACACCGGTCCCGAACTTGTGGGGATGCGCTACAAGCAGCTGATGCCGTGGGTAAAACCTTGCGAGAAACTCGGAGAACTCGCTCCTGAATATGTATCGACATATGCTGCAGCCCACCCTGAAAAGGTGTTCACTGTCGGAAAAGACAGTTTCGTAGAGATTGCTGACGAAGCTTTCCGTGTGATCCCTGGCGATTATGTGACAACCGACGACGGTACGGGTATCGTACACATCGCCCCGACATTCGGTGCTGATGACGCCAAGGTTGCAAAAGCTGCCGGTATACCGCCGCTCTTCATGGTGAACCGCCGCGGCGAGACCCGTCCGATGGTAGACCTTCAGGGTAAATTCTACGATATTGCCGAACTTGCGCCTGAATTTATCGCCATGTGCGTCGACACAGACCTTTATGGCAAACATGCCGGCGAATTTGTAAAGAACGCTTACGATCCACAGTTCAACCTCGGCGGACGCTACGACGAAGCTGCAGCTGCGAAGGCTGAGGATCTCAACGTGCGTCTATGCATGGAGCTCAAGGCTCAAGGTCTCGCTTTCCGCACCGAGAAGCATGTACACAACTATCCGCACTGCTGGCGCACCGACAAACCGGTGATCTATTATCCGCTCGACAGCTGGTTTATCCGCTCTACGGCAGCCCGTGAGCGCATGATGGAGTTTAACGACACGATACAGTGGAAACCAGCCTCTACCGGCAGCGGACGTTTCGGCAAATGGCTCGAGAACCTTCAGGACTGGAACCTCAGCCGCAGCCGCTACTGGGGCACTCCGCTACCTATCTGGCGCAACGAAGACGGAACAGAAGAAATCTGCATCGAAAGTGTGGAGACCCTCTGCAACGAAATCGACAAGGCTGTAGCTGCCGGAATAATGAAATCGAACCCCATCCGCAACAAAGGATTCGTGCCAGGAGACTACAGCAAAGATAATTACGAAAAGATTGACCTCCACCGTCCGTATGTCGACGATATCGTGCTGGTATCGCCTACAGGAAAACCCATGCATCGCGAGGCCGACCTCATCGACGTGTGGTTCGACTCAGGCTCGATGCCTTATGCCCAGATACACTACCCGTTCGAGAATAAGGAAGGCCTTGACAGCGGACGTCTTTTCCCGGCCGACTTCATAGCCGAAGGCGTTGACCAGACCCGTGGTTGGTTCTTCACCCTCCACGCTATCGGCACGATGGCATTCGACCATCCGGCATTCAAAGCCGTGATATCGAACGGCCTTGTTCTCGACAAAAACGGCGAGAAGATGTCGAAACGCAAAGGCAATACCGTCGACCCCTTCAAGACTATCGAAGAATCGGGAGCCGATCCTCTGCGTTGGTACATGATTTCGACTTCTTCTCCTTGGGATAACCTCAAATACGATCCCGAAGGAGTGAAAGAGACAGCCCGAAAGTTCTTCTCGACCCTCACCAACACGTACAATTTCTTCGCGATGTATGCCAACGTCGACGGTTTCGACCCCGAAAGCGAACAGATACCTCTGACCGAACGCCCTGAGATTGACCGTTGGATATTGTCGTTGCTCAACACTCTGGTCAAGACTGTCGCCGACGAGCTCGACAACTATGAGCCAACACGCGCCGCAAGAGCAATATCGACATTTGTGCTCGACAATCTGTCGAACTGGTATGTACGCCTCAACCGCAAGCGTTTCTGGGGCGGAGAGCTCGACCGCGATAAGATGGCAGCTTACCAGACCCTCTACACCTGCCTTCTCACAGTTGCAAAACTGATGGCTCCGACAGCGCCTTTCTACGCCGACCGCCTCTACCGCGACCTTACACAAAGCGACAAATCGGTACACCTTTCCGACTTCCCTGTCTGCGACACCTCGGCTGTCGACACTGCCCTCGAGCGCCGCATGGACATAGCCCAGCGTCTGACCTCGCTGGTACTCTCGCTCCGCAAGAAAGCCAATATCAAAGTGCGTCAACCGCTCGTCAAAATGCTTGTTCCGGCCAACGACGCCGAGCTCGAGGCTGCCTTGCAATCGGTTGCCGATACGGTAAAAGCCGAAGTCAACGTCAAAGCTCTCGAAATCGTGGCAGCCGACAACGAGGTATTTGTAAAGCGCGTACAACCCGACTTCAAGAAACTCGGCCCGAAATTCGGCAAACTCATGAAGACGGCCGCCGAGCGTATCAAAAACCTCAGCCGCGAAGAGATCGGCGACCTCGAACGCAATGGTTTCATCGACCTCGACTTCGACGGAAATGTGACCCGTGTCGACCTTGACGATGTAAAGATAATCAGCGAGGACATCGAGGGCTGGCTTGTAGCCAACGACGGAGAACTCACTGTGGCACTCGACATCGACATCACGCCCGAACTCTTCCGTGAAGGTCTCGCACGCGACATCGTGAACCGCATCCAACGTCTGCGCAAAGACCGCGGATACGACATCACCGACCATATCAACCTCACCCTCCTTCCGGGCGAGAATGTAGAGGAAGTCGTGGCACAATACGGCTCATATATCGCCGGCCAACTTCTGGCTGATAATGTCGAAGTAGCTGTTCCTGCCGATGATGCAGAAGTAGTGATCCTCGACATCGACGACCTCAAACTCGGTGCAGTCGTAAAGAAATCATAAACTCACAGGGGCGCGCCAGGCAAATTTTCAAGCTCCGGCGCGCCCCCAATATACTAAAACAATGAGTGAACAAGTACGCTACAGCGACGCCGAACTCGAAGAGTTCCGTCAGCTCATACAGTCAAAGATAGCTTCGGCCACAGCGCTCTACGACGAACTCGTCGCTTCGCTGCGAGCCGACAATGGCAACGATACTTCCGACACCTCGACCACATTCAAAGCCCTCGAAGAAGGAGCCAACACACTCGAGCGCGAAGCAACCGCACGACTTGCCGAGCGGCAACTGCAATTCATCAACCACCTCAAGGCTGCCCTCACACGCATCGACAACAAAACCTACGGCATCTGCCGCGCCACAGGTAAGCTTATACCCAAAGAGCGCCTGCGTGCCGTGCCTCACGCCACCCTCTGTGTAGAGGCAAAAAACAATCCTTCGCACTGATGGCCGCAAAAAACCGCAGCAAGACCCTCGCATGGATAGCCTGGGCCATAGTCATTATTGTAATTGTGGCCGACCAAGCCTCAAAGATATGGGTCAAGACCCATTTCTACATAGGTGAAGACGTGGAAATAACGCCGTGGTTCCATCTGCATTTCGTGCAAAACAACGGCATGGCTTTCGGCATGGACTTCCTGAACAAATACATACTCACCGTGATGCGTCTCGGCTTGTTCGGCTTCCTGGTATGGTACATACGCCGCCTGTGCCAACGGGCTACCGTACCTGTCGGCTACATGGTGTGCATAGCCCTGATAGCTGCCGGTGCTTTCGGCAATATCATCGACTGCGTTTTCTACGGCGAGATATTCTCGAATCCATACCCACCCGAAACTGCAGGGTTTGTGTCCTGGGGTAATGGATACGGCGGTATCCTGCAAGGACTTGTGGTGGATATGCTTTACTTCCCACTCTTCTCCTTCACATGGCCCGACTGGATACCTGTTGTCGGAGGAAATGTGTTCTCATTCTTCGACCCAGTATTCAATATCGCCGATGTAGCCATAAGCACCGGCATGATAGCTATCGTCATCTTCTATTTCAAACTCATGGAGCGCTCGCTCGACGATGAAAAGCCTCATAAAGATACTGCTGATTAGCACGGTACTCCTGACGGCGTGCAAGAAAGTGCCGTCCGACGTCATACAGCCCTCGGCAATGGCCCGGCTTATGGCCGACATCCATACGGCCGAAGCTGTCGTGGAGATGAACCGGTCGAGCTACTACACCGACTCACTGAAGCAGACCATGCGCCAGTCGGTGTATCTGCGTCATGGCGTCACGTCGGAACAGGTCGATTCGTCGACAGCATGGTACGGCCGCAACATAAAATACTATATGGAGGTCTACGACAAAACGATCGCCATCCTCGAGCAACGCCTGCTCGAAACCGGCAACCGTATCGCCGCCGACAACGCCCTGTCGATAGCCGGTGACTCTGTGGACGTGTGGCCCAATCCTCGCTTCATATCGATACACGACCGTCTGCCGTCGCGCATAATGACATTCAGCTTCGGCCGCGACCACAACTGGCAAAAGGGTGATAACTACACATGGCGCGCAAAAGTGTCGAACCCCGGCGAACGGATGGAATGGATGCTCGGAGCTGAATACTCAGACGGCTCTGTGGAATGGCACTCCGAGACACCGGACGGCGACGGATGGAAATACATCAACCTCCAGACCGATTCACTCCGACACCCGACTCGCCTGTTCGGCTACCTCTCGGCCCTCAACCGCCCGGGGACGGAACTGCGCCTCGACAGTATGGAGCTGGTGCGCAAACGCCTCAACCGCGACACCTACCGCCGCACCTACACAACCGACTTCGCCGGATTTTATCCTCCGGTCGAAATCAACGACAGCACCACCAATGACACTATCAGATGACGGTGGCCGCTGGTTGGCCAGGAATGTGATTGCCGACGGGGCTGAATACGGTCTGTCGCTGGTCGAGATCTTCCGCGACATGGACAGATGGCACATCAACATCACTCCTTTCAGCCACGAGACTCACTCGACGGTATATCATCCGGGCACGATAAAGATTACAACCAACGGAGACAAAGAAAAAAAGCCGACGGTTCAGTTTATTTGAGTATCTTTGTCCACTCTCAACGTTACGGCCTCCTGAAGCGTTATTAATGATATGGAAGATACGGAAACAAAACGAAACTTTATCGCACGCATCCAGTCGCTCTTCACCTATCTGTCGACAGGTATATGGAGCGATCCGCGGCGCACGTGGTGGCTCAACGTGCTCAGGACCCTCAATCTGTCGGTCAACTCGTTTCTCAACCGCGACATACAGACCCAGGCCTGCGCCCTCACCTACCGCACACTGCTTGCCATCGTTCCGGCTCTTGCCCTTCTGCTTGCCATAGGCCGTGGATTTGGGATGCAACAAATGCTTCAGGACGAGCTCTACAAGCTATTCCCGGCTCAAAAGGTAGCGATCGAATACTCCATGAGGTTTATCGACTCCTACCTCCAGCAAAGCTCCGAAGGCATTTTCGTCGGTGTGGGTATCATGTTCCTGCTTTGGACACTTATCTCCTTGCTTGGCAACGTCGAAGATACATTCAACCTCATATGGGGACAAAAAAACGGCCGCAGCATATGGCGTAAACTCAGCGATTACACAGCCATGCTGCTCATCCTGCCGGTGCTGATGATATGCGCCGGAGGCATATCGATCCTGCTGAGTTCGACTATAGACTCAATTTTCGATTTCGAGTTCCTCACGCCCCTGATATCGATACTGCTCGAAGGCGCGCAATGCCTGATGACAATCCTGTTTTTCACAGCAGTGTACATGCTCATACCGAACACGAAGGTGAAGTTCAAGAATGCCATCATATCCGGCACACTGTCTGGTATCGGCTTCCTTGTCTTGCAATGGCTCTTTGTCACCGGCACACTGTATGTGACACGATATAATGCCATCTACGGCTCTTTCGCATTCATCCCCCTCCTGCTGCTATGGATGCAGCTGGCTTGGGTGATCTGTCTGGCCGGCGCCGTGATATGCTATTCGTCGCAAAATGTATTCGCATTTTCTCTCGACCGCGAGGTTGGATCGATCTCTAACCGCTACCGCGACGAGGTGACTGTCGCAATCACGGCTACCATAGCCTACCGATTTGTACACCGCCTCGGCCCGGCAACGGCACGCGACCTGATGGACAATTTCGAACTTCCGGCACGGCTTGTCACAACCGTCACCGACCGCCTTTGCACGGCAGGCATATGCAACCGCGTGCTCATTCCCGGACAAAAAGAGGTTTTCGGCTTCCAACTTGCCGTCGACCCTGACCAACTGACTGTGGGAGAATTGCGCCGCGAGCTTTATCAACTCGGCACATCCGACTTCATCGCAAAATTTCCACAGAATTTCCCAAAAGTGCTGTCGGCTTTCGAAAAACTCGACCAGGCATTTTCCGAAATAGCCGACACCATACCTGTAGCATCATTAATAGACCGCATACCAACATCAAATAAACACGAACTATGAAAAAAGTAATCGCAACAACAAAAGCCCCCGGAGCCATCGGACCTTACAGCCAGGCTATCGACACCGGAACATTCGTCTACGCCTCCGGTCAAATTCCTATTGATCCGGCAACAGGCAACATTCCTGAAGGTATCGAAGCCCAGAGCGAACAGGCCATGCGCAACGTGGAGGCAATCCTTGCAGAGGCCGGCCTCACAACCGACAACGTAGTGAAGACTACCGTATTCCTTAGCGACATGGCAAACTTCGCAGCCATGAACGCCGTTTATGCAGCTCATTTCAACGAGCCATACCCTGCTCGTTCGGCCGTTGCCGTACGCGAGCTGCCCAAGGGTGTGCTTGTCGAAGTGGAGGTAATTGCCGCCCGTTAATCATACAATACTCCAGATAACCGACGGAAGCCGGCACGCCGGCTTCCGTTTTTTTAGAGTTTATCTAAAATGAAAAAAGGCATTTTGGCTCTCGCTTCCGGAACATTCGGTTTAGGCATGACCGAGTATGTGATGATGAGCATACTTCCCGATCTTGCCTGTGACCTGCACACCACCATACCCGAAGCCGGACATCTGATTTCGCTCTACGCCCTCGGCGTCTGTGCCGGAGCGCCATTGTCGGCCATTTTTCTGCGCAACTGGAAGCTGCAGCATATATTGTTGCTGTTGATGGCAGTGTTTGTCGCCGGCAACATAATGTTCGCCGTAAGCCCCGGATTTACCACCGGACTCGCAGCAAGGTTTATCTCCGGCCTACCGCACGGAGCTTTCTTCGGCACGGGCTCGATTGTCGCAAGCAGGTTGATGCCCGACAGGCGCAACACTGCAATAGCTCTCATGACCCTCGGTATGACTATAGCAAATCTTGTAGGGATACCTTTCGGGAGTTTTATCGCCAACACTTTCAACTGGCGCTGGATATTCTATTTCAACGCCGCATGGGGCGCAATTACATTCGTCATGCTCGCGATGTTTGTGAAAAACACGGGAGGACTGGCCCGAAGCAGCGTGAAGGGCATATTCAGGTTTCTCAAAAATCCGGCTCCCTGGATACTTATAGGCTTCACACTACTATGTCAGGGAGGATGTTTCTCGATGTATTCCTATGTATCTCCGATTATGGACAAAGCCGGATTGATGCAGAAATACATACCGGTATTCATGATTTTTGTTGGCGGAGCGATGTGTTTCGGCAACTATATCAGCGGAGTGTTCGCCGACAGATATTCGTCGCAACGCACTGCCCTCTGGGTGGCATCGGTAATGACTGTATCACTCATTGCTACATACTTCGGAATATCCAGCTATTGGGCTGCAGGTATCAGCGTCATGGTGGCGGCTGCTTGCCTCTTCGCGTTGTCGTCGCCAATGCAACTGCTGCTGCTCGAGTATTCACCCGGAGGCGAGCTGATGGGTGGCGCTATGGTGCAGATTGCCTTCAACCTCGGCAACGCGATTGGTGCTTTTGCCGGAGGTGCGGCCATAACGGCGACCGGCGAACCGGATTCATCGGCTATCGTCGGCACTGTATTGTCGGGACTATCGGCTCTGGTCATGCTATGGTTCATCCACAGCCGGTACAACCATCGCCCTACAGTCAAGCCCCAATCAACCCAAGGATAAATGGTGCGAGCAAAGCCGTCAACAAGCCATTGATTGTCAGCCCTAACGAGGAGAATGCGCCATAGCGTTCTCCTCGCTCCATTGCGGCAGATGTGCCGACTGCATGTGCCGCCGTGCCGATCGACAATCCCTGTGCTATCGGGCTTTTTATATGGCTGAGTTTCACTATCCTGAAGCCTGCCATACCTCCGAAAATGCCGGTGCACACCACCACGGCGGCCGTAAGCGCCGGAATTCCTCCTACGGTGGCCGATATCTCCATTGCAATAGGCGTTGTCACTGCCTTTGGTGCCAAAGACATGACAATCTCATGGGACGCTCCGAAGAGCCTGGCAAGGACAACGACCGACACTATGCCGGCCACACAGCCGGCCACTTCAGATAGCAACAAGGGCAACAGTTGTTTCTTGATTGACGACAGTTGCCTGTAGAGCGGCAACCCAAGTGCCACTACTGCCGGCTTGAGCCAGAAATCAATATAACGGCCACCGGCACTGTAGGTCTCATAACTGACTCCTGACGTACGGAGAAACAAAATAACGACGATGATAGATACGAGAATAGGGTTGAGCAACTTTATGCAAAAACGGCGTTGTAACCATTGGGCACCGATGAAAGATATGAAAGTTACTGCGATGAGAAATATCTCATTGTTCACAAAGTTCATAAGATCAAGCTTTCTGTAATTCTTGTTTTACAATCTTCTTTCGCGACACACTCTTGCGCACCAGGCGGTGTGTCCATCCGGTCACAGCGATGATAACCACCGTGCTACCGACAGATGCCCCGACTATCGGTAGCCATTGATCGGCGATGATACCGAGACAATTCATCAGACCAACTCCTGCCGGGACGAAAAAAAAGCCCAGATTGCGGACCAGAAAATCGGCAAGACGTTCTATCTTAGCCGGTTTTACCAATCCGGCTTTCAGGCTGACCGTAAGAAGTATCATACCGATGATACTCGACGGCACCGGGATGCCGGTCAACCACACTACCAACTCGCCTGCGGCAAGAAAGGCAAACAATATTCCGAACTGCAATATCATGACATTAAAAAATAATAGCCCCACGAATTTTTGTTTTCATGGGGCCTGTTTGGTTTTACGGTGCAAATGTAAGTAAAAATCCATTACGCTGCAAAAAATAATCAAACGCGAGGTATAAACGACCAAGACCCCGAATCACTTCGGGGCCTTGGTCAATCATTAAAACCTATATAATAAACCAATCATTATCCTTTTCAATTACATTACCTGTAATCTGCAAATCTTGTCTGAAGTTGTTTGCGCGCATAGTATATGCGGCTTTTCACCGTACCGAGAGGGAGGGAGAGACGCTCGGCTATCTCTTCATATTTGTAGCCTGCGACATGCATCGAGAACGGCTCGCGATAGTCTGCGGAGAGTTCGTTGATAGCTGCTGTGATTTCAGTCACACCATAGCTGTCTTCCGGCGATTCAATACCACTGTCCTGGCTGAGGTTGAGGTGATAAAGGTTGTCGGTAGTGTCAACAATCGTAGCCGCACGCATTCCTCGACGGTAGTTATTGATAAAAATATTGCGCATTATCGTGAAAACCCAACCTTTGAAGTTGGTGCCTTCAGCATATTTATCTTCATTATCGAGCGCCTTGAGCGTCGTATCCTGGAGCAAGTCGTATGCATCGTCACGGTTAGAGGTAAGCATATATGCGAAATTCAGCAGGTTGTCCTGAAGATTCATGAGGTTTGCTTGGAAAGTTGAAGATGTCATAGCGAATATTTTTTAAAGGTTTTTTGTGTCTTTGTTTTGTTCGACGTTTCAAAATTACACAGCTTTTCACTGCCTGCAATATTTTTAATGTTAACAAATGTACAAAGTATCTTGTATAAATTATATAATTTACTAATATACAATATTTTACAATAAAATTTATTGTTACACAATTGTTACACAAGCTTGAAACAATTGCATTTGTTACGATTTTGTAACCTGTATGTAGGCCATATTACACACTTTTATATATGCCCGAAATTTCGTACTTTTGCAAAAATTTAAAACTATGGCCGAATACCCATTGTTACAGCGTCTTGAAGGCATCGAAGCGCGGTTTGAGGAGGTCAGCACCCTCATCACCGACCCTGCCGTCATCGCCGACATGAAGCGTTACGTACGCCTTTCCAAAGAATATAAAGACCTCGAGCGCCTTGTCAGCCTCACTCGCGACTACCGCCGCCTGACCGAGAACATCGACGAAGCGCATATACTCCTCTCCGACGAGAACGACCCCGAAATGCGCCAGATGGCCAAAGAGCAGCTCGACAGCGCTACTGAAGCCCTCCCGGGCCTTGAGGAAGAAATAAAACTCCAGCTCATACCGGCAGATCCCGAAGACAGCAAGAACGCCATGATCGAAATCCGTGGTGGAACCGGTGGCGACGAGGCCGCTCTCTTCGCCGGAGACCTATGCAAGATGTATATCAAATACTGCGAGAGCCGGGGATGGGCTGTCGCCATAACCTCGGCAAGCGAAGGTGCTGCCGGTGGGTATAAAGAAGTCGTCCTTTCCGTTACAGGTGATGGCGTATACGGCGTGCTCAAGTACGAAAGCGGTGTACACCGTGTACAGCGTGTGCCTGCTACCGAGACACAAGGACGTGTCCACACATCAGCCGCAACAGTCGCGGTCCTGCCCGAAGCCGAGCCATTCGATGTCGAGATAAACGAAGGCGAAATAAAATGGGATACATTCAGGTCGGGAGGCGCTGGCGGACAGAACGTCAACAAGGTTGAGTCTGGTGTACGTCTCAGGTACATGTGGCGCAACCCCAACACCGGAGTCAGCGAGGAGATACTGATCGAATGTACAGAAACACGCGACCAGCCCAAGAACAAAGAACGAGCACTCTCACGCCTGCGCACATTCATCTACGATAAAGAGCACCAGAAATATATCGACGACATAGCCTCGCGACGCAAGACAATGGTGAGCACCGGCGACCGATCCGCAAAGATACGCACCTACAACTATCCTCAGGGACGTATCACCGACCACCGCATAAACTACACGATATACAACTTACAGGCATTTGTCGACGGCGACATCCAGGATGTAATCGACCACCTCACGATAGCCGAAAACGCCGAAAAGCTCAAAGCGGCAGAACTGTAATTCGCCACCTTGGCCATATCTGATGTCTCACCCTTCATTTGAATCTTATATAATCGACGACAGTCTCTTTGAAAGGATTTACAATATTTCTTTCAAAGACAACCGATATATATCCCGACACGACCTCAGATATCTTTCAATCACCCACATAGGCTTCGACCAAAAGCCTCACCCCGGCGAAATTATCTGCAACAAGATTATTGCAGACGATCTTCTCTCCATATTCAAAGAGCTATACGATGCCAGGTACGAAATCGAACGAGTCCACTTGATAGACGAATACATGGCCGACGACAAGCTGTCGATGGCCCACAACAATTCATCCTGCTTCAACTTCAGGACAATCGCAGGAACCGACCGACTTTCGCGACATGCTCTCGGAATGGCCATCGACATAAACCCCCTTTACAACCCTTATGTGAGACAGGACGCCGGAGCCGTCCTATTTGTCGACCCTCCCGAAGGAAAGGATTTCGCCTCCCGAAGCAGACTCTTTCCTCACAAAATAGACCACGACGACTTATGCTACCGACTGTTTACATCCCACGGATTTAACTGGGGTGGTGACTGGATTAACTATCAAGACTATCAACATTTTGAAAAAAACTGACTCTCCCGACTACAGCCCTCGCAAAGAGTGGTTGCTGATAACTGTGATTATCTCCATTATCATTATTGCCATAATTATCTTATGGTACAATCTCTACATATCGCCACGGCAGGACATAGCAAGCATCAACGCTCTCGACTTCGACTCCCTGTTCCCTCTTTCTGCAGAAGATCACAAGGAATTTATCGAGAACGCCGACATCCATTTCAAACTGCATAACTCGAAACTGTCGGTAATAAGCATGTGCATAGCCATTGCTGCCGCACTGCTTACTTACATAGCCTTCCACGTCCAGTACGTCTACAATAAACGGCAGAAATCAGATTTGGCAAGAGAGCGATGCGAGAACCAATACTTCCACCTGCTCGACATATTCAGAAGAATAGTAAACAACATTTCAATAGATAACGTTGGCAAAGGCAAGAGAGCCTTCCATTATGTCTTTTATGAATACAAAGCCATATACAACGAGTTCTATCAATCTCACCACTTGGCCCGGGGCAAAACATCCGGCGAAATAAACTCCGATGTCGTTAATATTTGGGAAGACGGCATCAGCCCGGACTTTTCCTTAGAAATCCGAGATAAAAACTCCACAAGCGACTGGGGTAAAATAATCGACTCTTTCCGCGACAGGTTGCTCTCACACCAGAACAAATCGCTCAAAAAGTCAGACGAAAAAGTGAAATACATAGCCGACTACTCAGGCCGGCAGATAAAGTATTTCGACGGCCATAAAGTTTGGCTGTTCCCCTATTTCAATTACCTCCTGTTGATATTTGACTTCATCAGCGAACATCAGTCACTCCATAAAACGTTTAACATGTTGCCATACCTTTACAAGGAAATGACCGAACATGAGATCGGTGTGATATATGCATACTCGAAAGCTCATCCGGAAAAATTTGAAGGACATGAAGAAAAACTTCAAGAAATTTTCCGATGTATCGAAAGCAACAACGAAAAACGATATTTTTTTGACAAAGAAAACTTTATAAGATAAAACATAACGACTATGAAACGAACCGAACTTGTCGAGAACATCTACCGAAAAGGCTCATTCCTCTGCGTAGGCCTCGACCCCGACATCAAAAAACTCCCGGCATGCATAACCGGCACCGACGCCGAACGCGTCGCAACATTCTGCAAAGCAATCGTCGACACCACCGCCCCTTACTGCGTAGCCTACAAACCCAACCTCGCATTCTTCGAAAGCCTCGGTGCCGACGGCATTGCAGCCTTGGCCGAAGTAGCATCATATATACGCACCAAATATCCCGACCAGTTCATCATAGCCGATGCCAAGCGTGGCGATATAGGCAATACCGCAGCACTCTACGCCCGTACTTTCTTCGAGACCCTCGACTTCGACGCCGTCACACTCAACCCTTATATGGGCGAAGACTCAGTGAAGCCATTCCTGGCATATGACGACAAATGGAGTATCGTACTCGCCCTGACATCAAACGCTTCCGCCGGCGACTTCGAGACCGTTGCCGACAGCAAAGGTGTGCCTCTCTACGAACGTGTTATCCGACGCAGCCGCCACTGGGGCAGCCCGATCAACATGATGTATGTAGTCGGAGCCACCCAGGCCGACAAGCTCGCCGAAATACGCACCGTAGCCCCTCGTCACTTCCTGCTTGTGCCCGGAGTAGGAGCTCAGGGCGGCAGCCTCGAAGAAGTAGCCAAATACGGCCTTATCGACGAATGCGGCCTCCTCGTCAACAGTTCGCGCGGTATCATCTACGCCTCCGCCGACGAAAACTACGCCGAAGCAGCCGGTGAAGCGGCAAAAAAACTTGCAGCACAAATGGAGACCCTCCTGCGCGATTATGCCACAGCAAACCAATAATTTGCATATATCAGCTTATTTTGCTATCTTTGCACCCTCAATTACAAAATTCATTTATAACTGATGGACAATTGCACTCAAGAAATAGACTTGCTCTTCGAGACAAGTTGGGAAGTTTGCAATAAAATTGGCGGTATCTATACAGTGCTGTCCAGCAAAGCGAAAACCCTTAAGGAGCAATACGGCGACAAAGTGATTTTCATCGGGCCTGACGTATGGACGGCCGAAAACCCATCGCCCTATTTCATCGAGTCGCACACGGTGCTGCGCAAAATTCTCGGAAAGACCATGCTCCCCGAAGGAATTGATGTACGCGCAGGCCGGTGGGACATTCCCGGCAAACCGATAGCGCTGCTGGTAAAATTCGATGGCATGTATGCCACCAAAGACGCCGCATACGCCCGGATGTGGGATTTATACCGCGTTGACTCACTCCACGCATACGGCGACTACGACGAAGGCTGTGCATTCGCCCGTGCGGCGGCGGCACTAATCACTGCTTTTGTGAAAGCTTCGGGGACAGATCCTCGCAAGGTTGTGGCCCATTTCGACGAATGGACAACAGCGATGGGTCTGCTCGAAGTAAAAGCCGACATGCCAGAAGCAGCTACCGTCTTCACCACCCACGCGACAAGCATAGGCCGTAGCATATGCGGAAACGGAAAGCCGCTCTACGACTATCTCGAGGCATACAACGGAGATCAGATGGCACAGGAGTTGAACATGCAGAGCAAGCATTCGCTCGAAAAAGCAGCCGCATGGAATGCCGACAGCTTCACCACCGTGAGCGACGTCACCGCCCGGGAAGCAGAAGTGCTTCTCGACAGGAAACCCGACACCGTCACTCCTAACGGCTTCGAGCTCAACTTCGTGCCTGCAAAGACGCGCTATGCAGCCGCCCGTAAGGCCGCCCGTTCGCGCCTTCTTAGCGTTGCTGAGGCTCTCACTGGCAACGAATATACCGACGATACCTTCATCGTCGCAACTTCGGGCCGATGCGAATACCGCAACAAAGGTCTCGATGTTTATCTCGATGCCTTGGCTACACTGGCTGCCGACAAGCCCGGACGGCGTATTCTCGCCTACATCATGGTACCGGCTTGGTGTGCAGGTCCTCGTTCCGACCTACGCTTCAGCCTCGACGGTAATCCGCACGGACGCCTCACCGATCCCGTTATAACACACCGGCTCAACAACTACAACGAAGACCCTGTCAACAACCGTATCCACAGCCTTGGATTTGCAAACGACGCAAAATCGCAAGTAACCGTGATATACGTTCCCTGCTATCTCGACGGCACCGACGATATCTTCGACATGACATATTACCAGCTCCTCCCCGGACTCGACGCAACCGTCTTCGCCTCATACTACGAACCCTGGGGCTACACACCGCTCGAAAGCATAGCATTCGGCGTCCCTACGGTAACGACGAGCCTCGCCGGATTTGGAATGTGGGTCGAAGAAAACTTCAGGACAGGCTTCGAATCATGCGGTGTCGAAGTCATCAACCGCAACGACAGCAACTATGGCGAAGTAGTCGACTGCATAGCAGCCGACATCGCCGCCTTAGCCGGCAAAACACCGGCGCAGACAAAAGCCATACGCACAGCCGCTATGGCGACAGCCTCAAAGGCACAGTGGTCCGACTTTATTAAATATTACAACCAAGCGTACTGTACCGCACTCGACAACCGCGATGCACGTACCGCAAAATAAACGATATCATACTATATTACATATGAAAATTTCTGTAAGCAACACCAACGCCCCCGTGTGGCGCGACATTACCGTCAAGGCAGAGTTGCCTCATCAGCTCAAACCCCTCGACGAGCTCGCAAAAAACCTCTGGTGGGTATGGAACAGCGAAGCCAAAACCCTCTTCCGCACCCTTAGCCCAGAACTGTGGCGAAAAACGGGCGAAAACCCTGTAATGCTGCTCCAGCAGCTTCCCTCCGACCGTATCGCTGAGATACTCGCCGACGAAATCCTCATGGCGCAGATCAACCGTGTATACTCCGACTTCAAGGAGTACATGGCAAAACCCATGCGCAAGGACATCCCCTCGGTATCGTACTTCTCGATGGAATACGGTCTCTGCAACTGCCTCAAAATCTACTCCGGCGGTCTTGGTGTACTTGCCGGCGACTATATCAAAGAAGCTTCCGACAGCTGCGTCGACATGACAGCAGTCGGTTTTCTCTACCGCTACGGATACTTCACTCAAACACTCAGTGTCGACGGCCAGCAGATAGCAAACTACGAGCCCCAGAACTTCAACCAGCTCCCCATCGAGCAGGTCATGGAAGCCGACGGCCGTCCTATGATTGTAGAAGTACCCTACCCCGGGCGCATTATCTACTCCCACGTATGGCGTGTCAACGTTGGCCGCATGAAGCTCTATCTCATGGACACCGACTTCGACATGAACAGCGAGTTCGACCGTCCCATAACCCATAAACTCTATGGCGGCGACTGGGAGAACCGTATCAAACAAGAATACCTCCTCGGCATCGGCGGTGTGATTATGCTCCGCAAACTCGGCATCAACTCGCAGCTATACCACTGCAACGAAGGCCACGCTGCTCTGCTCAACCTCCAGCGCCTGGTCGACTACGTTGACAAAGGCCTCAGCTTCAATGTTGCCCTCGAGCTCGTCCGCGCATCAAGCCTCTACACCGTCCACACTCCCGTACCGGCAGGTCACGACTACTTCGACGAAGGACTCTTCGGCAAATACATGGGCGAATACCCTGCCAAACTCGGCATCAGCTGGAACGACCTCATGAACATGGGCCGCGAGAACCCCGACACTAACGAACGCTTCTCCATGAGTGTATTCGCGCTCAACACATGCCAGGAAGCAAACGGCGTATCGTGGCTCCACGGCGAAGTGTCGAAAAAGATGTTCGCTGGCATCTGGAAAGGCTACAGCTGGGAAGAAAGCCATGTAGGATATGTCACAAATGGCGTCCACATGCCCACATGGGCCGCAAGCGAGTGGAAAGACTTCTACATGAACGAGCTCGGCCCACAAGTATTCGAGCATCAGGACGACCCCCAGGCATGGAAAGGCATCTTCGACGTCCCCGATGAAAAAATCTGGAACATGCGCGTCCAGCTCAAAAACAAATTCATCAACTTCGTTCGCCGCGACTTCAAAGAAAAGTGGCTCGCCAATCAAGGCGATCCTTCGGCAGTGATGAACATCGTTGACCGCATCAATCCCAATGCCCTCATCATCGGCTTTGCTCGCCGCTTCGCAACATACAAACGCGCCCATCTCCTCTTCACCGACCTCGACCGTTTGGCCAAGATCGTGAACAACGAGCAGTTCCCCGTCCAGTTCGTATTCGCCGGCAAGGCTCACCCTGCCGACGGTGCCGGCCAGGGCCTCATCAAGCGCATCACCGAGATCAGCCGCATGCCCCAGTTCCTTGGCAAGATAATCTTCCTCGAAGACTACAACATGATCGTGGCCAAGCGACTCGTCACCGGCGTTGACATCTGGCTCAACACCCCCACACGCCCCCTCGAGGCCTCCGGCACATCGGGCGAGAAAGCTGAAATGAACGGCGTCCTCAACTTCTCAGTCCTCGACGGCTGGTGGTACGAAGGATACCGTTTCAACGAGCACGCCGGCTGGGCTCTCACCGACAAGCGTACATACACCGACCAATCGCAGCAGGACAAACTCGATGCCGCCACGATATACTCAATGCTCGAAAACGAGATCATTCCTCTCTACTTCGAGAAAAACTCCGCCGGCTACTCGCCCAAGTGGATCCAGTATATCAAAGGCTCCATAGGCGATATCGCGCCCCACTTCACCATGAAGCGCATGATCGAAGACTACATCAGCCGCTTCTACACAAAAGAGGCCGACCGCAGCAAACGTCTCCAGGCAAACGACTGCGCCTTAGCCAAGAACATCGTAGACTGGAAAGAACACGTGGCTGCTGCCTGGGATGGCATCAAAGTACTCGACGTTCGTCACAGCGGCGAACTCAACAGCACCCTCACCGGTGAGCCATTCCATGTCGAAATAGTCGTAGACACCAACGGCATCGGCCGAGACCTCGGTCTCGAGATGGTTGTTTACCGTCAGGAAGACGGCAAAGAAAGCCTTGCTCGCGTCGACCAATTCAAGATTGCGAAGCAGGAAGGAAACATCGTCACCTTCGAACTCTCCGCAAAAGTTCACGACGCCGGCGTATTCCGCTACGGTTTCCGTCTCTATCCCAAAAACGCCGAACTTCCTCACCGTCAAGACTTCGCATACACTCGCTGGATCTAAATCCTGTCGACAATACATCCAAAGCCTCCCCGTCGGGAGGCTTTTTTTATGTTTTTCGTAAAAAAAACCTCAAAAAAATTTGTCAATTCAAAAATAGTGCGTAACTTTGCATCGCAATTGAGAGGGACACCCTCCGGTTGCAATCCGAGATAGTCTCGGGCGCTTAGCTCAGCTGGT
>DKVO01000036.1:40115-104676 GCA_002491245.1 Porphyromonadaceae bacterium UBA7176 | reverse complement strand
CAATTATAAAATATACTTAATTACAAAGTTAGCACATTTTGCTCAAAGGGACAAAAAAAGTTTTTTGAGAGGGGTAGTTTGGTGGGTTTGTGGGAGTTGGGATGTCTGTAGTTTGAGGTTTGGGAGTTACTTGGGGCAACACTACTCATGATGGAGAGAGGCGCTCATATTGTTGCGGCACTTGAGTAAAAAAAAGAGTAGCACCATCGTGGCGCTACTCTCTCATAAGTATCAGTATGATCAGAAGCCGATTATTTTTCCGGCGATAAGGGTTGTGCCGGTGCTTTTTTCCTTGATAAAGAAGTAGAAGGGTTTGTCGAAGATAACCACATCCATTAAAGCCACTTCTTCAATAATACCGGATGTCACGCCAACTACTTCTGCACCATCCTCATCAAAAGTTGCTGTGGCAGATTGATGTACTTCAATTTTGCTTTGTCCGTCTGATGCAAGAGCGGTAAGACCCATATCTTTAAGAAGATCTGTAAAATCACTTTTAGATTGGCTCAAAGAGAAACGGGGGAGTCCGAGATCTGAATTGTATTTAAACACAAGTTCGGGTATCGAATGTAGCGCTTCTTTGTCAATTTCTTGAGCATCAGGCATTACAAACAAAGCCTGAAATGCACCGTTGCCGAAATCGCAGATAGCAGCCTTGCAATATCTACCTCTTGCCGTCTTAAATTCTTCTGATGAGTACATCATGTTTGCATCAGATATGCCGTTTCTGCCATAAAACAAAGTTCTCTTTGTCTTTGCTTTATCAAAACGGGTGGTCCACCCATTCTTAAAATATAATGAATTTAGGAAAACTTCATATGGGTTACTTTCGGGATTAAACGGAACTTCATCTATCTGTCCATTAGTTTTCTTACTGACCCATTCATCCATTTCTGACCATGCCGATGCATCATCCGGTATATTCCTCCCAAAAGCCTCGAGGCCGAAGAGTTTAGATGCTTCCGATGTTTGAGGATTATACCATTGCGAGTTTGCTATATCGAGCGTGGCGTTTTTATCTAAAGTAGGCAGGAGTTTGAGCAGTTTGGAGTTGTAGTCAATCAACTCATCCAAGGTCGCGAACCCGAACAACGCCGGCACCTGCTGCTTTAATGCATTATCTTGATTTGCAAGCAGCGTAAGAATCACAGATGTACCGAACGGAGATATGACAACATTTTCATCAGGCGTACTCTCACACATTTTTTCTAAAAGGTTCAGGTCGAATTCGCCTATCTTGGTCATGGCCTGACGTTCCACTTCAGTAAGCTCTATGGTCTTGGGCGCTTCTATTACTTCCGGTTCGTCCCCGTCAGAACACGACACTACGAAGAGCCCCGGTAACAAAGTCGCGCTTAGGATTAATAGTAGTTTTTTCATAGTTTTTTGTGTGTTAGGGGTTGATGGCGCAAATATATATCATAACATTTAAATTTGCAAACAAAATGTAAAAACTTTTTAAAAACGGCGAGAAAATAGGCAAAATCAGCGTAGTAGGAGATTGTAACTTTTCAAAAAATGCGGTGTTTGGACAATATTTGGTGGTGTGGGCGATTTTTCATAATTTTGCACTAAATATACACTGATGAAACGAATACGCAATTTCTGCATAATAGCGCACATCGACCACGGCAAATCTACCCTGGCCGACCGTCTGCTCGAATATACCGACACTGTATCGGCTAAAGATATGGAGGCGCAGGTGCTCGACGATATGGATCTGGAGCGCGAGCGCGGCATCACTATCAAAAGCCATGCCATACAGATGGACTATACCCTCGACGGGGAAAAATATACTCTCAACCTGATTGATACTCCGGGACACGTCGACTTCTCTTACGAGGTGTCGCGCTCGATCGCTGCCTGCGAGGGTGCTCTTCTGATTGTCGATGCCTCGCAGGGCGTGCAGGCCCAGACGATATCGAACCTCTACATGGCAATCGACAATAATCTCGAGATCATACCGGTGCTCAATAAGTGTGACCTGCCGTCGGCCAACCCCGAGGAGGTGGAGGACGAGATCATCGACCTGCTGGGCTGCAAGCGCGAGGAGATTATCCGCGCCAGCGGCAAGACTGGCATGGGCGTGCCGGATATCCTGCGTGCCATCATAGAGCGTGTGCCGGCTCCTGAGGGTGATCCGTCGGCGCCTCTCCAGGCTCTGATCTTCGACTCGGTGTTCAATCCGTTCAGGGGTATCATCGCGTACTACAAGATTGTGAACGGCACTATCAGAACGAACGATTTTGTGAAGTTCGTGTCGACGGGCAAGGAGTATCATGCCGATGAAATCGGTATCCTCAAGCTCGATATGCAGCCACGTAAAGAGTTGTCGGCCGGAAATGTAGGATATATAATCTCGGGCATCAAGACGAGCCGTGAGGTGCGTGTGGGCGACACGATAACGCATGTGAACCGTCCTTGCTCGGAGGCTATCGACGGTTTCGAGGAGGTGAAGCCTATGGTCTTCGCCGGCGTATATCCGATAGAGACTGAGGACTTCGAGAACCTGCGTGCGTCGCTCGAGAAACTTCAGCTCAACGATGCCTCGCTCACTTTCACGCCGGAATCGTCGCAGGCGCTTGGTTTCGGTTTCCGATGCGGCTTCCTCGGCTTGCTGCATATGGAGATAATCCAGGAACGCCTCGGGCGCGAGTTCGATATGGATGTGATCACAACGGTGCCTAACGTAAGCTACCATGTGTTCGACAAGCGCGGCGAGATGCTCGAGGTGCATAATCCGTCGGGTTTGCCTGATCCGACGCTCATCGATCATATCGAGGAGCCTTATATCAGGGCATCTGTCATCACGGCGAGCGACTATATCGGTCCGATCATGACCTTGTGTCTGGGCAAGCGCGGCGAGCTCGTCAAGCAGGAGTACATATCGGGCAACCGCATGGAGCTTATCTTCGATATGCCGCTTGGCGAGATTGTGATCGATTTTTACGATAAACTCAAGAGTATATCGAAGGGCTATGCTTCGTTCGACTATCATATCCACGACTTCCGCGAGAGCAAGCTTGTGAAGCTCGACATTCTGCTTAATGGCGAGAGTGTGGACGCTCTGTCGACGCTCACACATGTCGATAATGCGGTGACTTTCGGACGCCGTATGTGCGAGAAACTCAAGGAGCTGATACCTCGGCAGCAGTTCGATATCGCGGTGCAGGCAGCCATCGGTGCCAAAATCATAGCACGAGAGACTATCAAGGCTGTTCGTAAGGACGTTACGGCGAAGTGTTACGGCGGCGATATCTCGCGAAAGCGCAAACTGCTCGAGAAGCAGAAAAAGGGCAAGAAACGCATGAAGCAGATCGGCTCGGTGGAAGTGCCTCAGAAGGCGTTCCTGGCAGTTCTGAAGCTTGACTAAACATAAGGGTGCGCAAGCTTGTTATTCCTTTGATTGAAAATTATATAACACATAAGACATGGACAATAAAGAATTTGACCGTTTGAGCTATGCTCTCGGTCTGAGCATGGGCAACAACTTCCGCAGCTCGGGTATCGAATCGATACAGGTGCAGGACTTCGCCGACGGCGTCGCTGCCGTTTTCGACGGCGCACAGCCTAAAATGAGCTACGATGAAGCCAAAGCCACGATACAGGATTTCTTCACAGCTCTGCAGAAGAAGCAGGAAGAGGCCGCTGCCGCTATGGCAGACGTCAACGCCAAGGCCGGCGCCGAGTTCCTTGACGCCAATGGCAAACGTGTTGAGGTAAAGACTCTTGCCTCCGGCCTGCAGTATGAGGTAATCGAGGCCGGTGAGGGCGACAGCCCCAAGGCGAGCGACACTGTGAAGGTGCATTATACCGGCAAACTTATCGACGGTACTGTATTTGACTCGTCGGTAGACCGCGGCCAGCCTGCAACCTTTGGTGTGACACAGGTTATCCCCGGATGGGTAGAGGCTCTCCAACTGATGAAGCCCGGAGCTAAATGGCGTCTTTTCATTCCTTCGCAGCTTGCCTACGGTCCGCAGGGTGCTGGTGGCGTGATCGGCCCGAACCAGACTCTTATTTTTGACGTAGAGCTTCTCGAGGTTAACCCCAAAGACTGATGCGTCGCCTGTATTTAGCATCGGTTCTGGCATTTTCAGCTCTGGGTGCCTGTGCGGCAGGGCCTGGTAGCGCCGATTCGCTCAACCGCGCTGTGGCAGTATTCTTCTCTTCGCAGTTTAAGATGGCATTCGTCAACGGATTGGCAGATATACGCGCCACAGGCCTTGAGGTAGACTCTGCGGCGGTGCTCAGGTTCATAGCCCAGGACATCACAGAACCGTATGACTCCGTGGCTCAGGACCGTGCGTTCGCCACTATCGATGCTGCCGCCAATGCCGCAGTGGTTGAAGAGAGCGCCGATATGCTCGAGGCCGCAGCCAAGGCCGAAGGTGCAGTGGTTTTGCCATCGGGTACTGTCGTGGAGACTCTTGAGGCCGGTTCCGGCCCGATGCTCAAGCGGACGGATATAGTGTCGATGCGATATATCGGACGTCTGCCCGATGGAACTGTCTTTGATTCGATTTCGGAGACAGACGAGCCTCTCAAAAGTCCCGTGGGGCAGTTTGTGCCGGGTATGACCGACGGCTTGCTGAACATGAGGGCCGGAGGTAAATATCTTCTCACAATTCCTGCCGACCAGGCATACGGCAAAAACGGCGTGCAAGGTATAATTCCGCCCAATTGCGCGCTCCAGTTTGAGATAACAACACTTGAAATTTAAAAATTTACACGATATGAAAAAAATTCTGATGGGCGTAGCCGCCCTCGGTATGGTAGCAGCTTTCAGTGCCTGCGACAAATGTGCCGACAATTCATGTGCCAAGACAGCTGTCGATTCTGTTTCGACGGTCTATGGTACTTATGTAGGTTCGATGCTCAATTCCGAACTCTCGCAATATCAAAGCCCCACAAAGGCCGATAAGGAAGCTTTCCTTCGTGGTCTTCAGCTTGTGATGGGCGCCAAGGACGACAAGAACACCCGTATGGGTATGCAGGTGGCGCTCCAGATGGCCAATGAGCTTAACCAGATGTCGGAGCAGGGTATCAATATCGACCGTGTGGCTGTGATCAACAACTTCAAGGCCGCTTTCCTTGCCGACTCAGTAGACTTCGGTAAGCTCAACGCAGTCAATGGCCAGTTCCGTGACCTCTACCAGCGTGCTGTAGAAGAAGCTCAGGCAGCTAAAGCTGCCGAGAACGCAGAAGAAACCGCAGCCCAGGCCGTTGCCGACGAAGAGTTTGTAGCCGACTTCATCGCAGCCCATCCCGGTGCCCAGACTGCCGAATCGGGCCTTACATATTTCGTGGAAGTTGAAGGCGAAGGCGACAAGCCTGCCGCTGATGCAACCGTTGTTGTCAACTACACCGGCAAACACCTCGACGGAAGTGTGTTCGACAGCAGTGAAGGCCGCGGCCCTGCTACTTTCAACCTCCAGGGTGTGGTTCCCGGTTTCCGCGAAGGTCTCATGCTTCTCGGCAAGGGCGGCAAAGCTACTCTTGTGATGCCTGCTAACCTCGCCTATGGCGCAAACGGAACTCCCGACGGCAACATCAAGCCTAATGAGACGCTGATGTTCGACGTCGAGCTTCTCGACATCAAGTAACTCCATTCCGGAGTCTAATGGATACCCGAAAGCAGATACAACTGCGAGCCAAAGCCGCCGTAAATGGCGGCTTTGTCATAAACGATGTGCCCGACAAGAATGTGCCGGGCACGTTCGCTGTCTCCGACACTGCCACAAAGCGTTCGTACCGTGTCGTATACCACGGCATAGCGAGCAGCTGGAACTCATGCGACTGCACCGACTTCCGCACAAATGGTCTTGGTACGTGCAAGCACCTTGAGGCTGTTGCCCGGTGGCTCTCGGCTGCCGGCCGGACGCCAGACCCCAAACTGCCACGCAATTCGGCCATAGATATCTGCTACATAGGCGGCAGACGGCTCAGGCTGCGCATCGGCCAGACGAATTCTGAAGCTGTCGCGATGGCAGCGATGCGGTATTTCGACGACGACCTCTTTGCCGTGCCCGGCATGGTGGGCGAGCTGCCGACGTTTATTGAGCAAGCCAAGAGGCTCGACTCGCGTTTTCATGTCACTTCCGATGCTCTTGCCCTTATTCTTGACGAGCGCGACACTTTGCGCCGCCGCAACCTTGCTGAAAGCTTGGACGACAGTGAAATCGGGTCGGTGCTTCGCACTCGATTGTATCCTTTCCAGATGGAGGGTATCCGTTTTGCTTTCGGGGCCGGACGTGCCCTTATCGCCGACGAAATGGGTCTGGGCAAGACTGTTCAGGCGCTTGCCACGGCCGAGCTTTTCAAAGCTCGGCGCATGGCTTCTTCGGTTCTTGTGGTGTGCCCTACGTCGCTCAAATATCAGTGGAAGAAAGAAATAGATCGTTTTACCGGTAGTGATGTGACGGTCGTGGAAGGGCATCATACCGTGCGGCGCACGCTATATGGGACATCGGCATTCTATAAAATCGTGTCGTATCATACTCTTGCCAACGATATAAATGCACTTGGGCCGCTGCGCTACGATATACTGATAATGGACGAGGTGCAGCGTCTGAAGGGCTGGAACGCACGTATTGTGCAGGCGGCAGGGCGCGTGGGGAGCGATTATGCCGTTGTGCTGTCGGGGACGCCTATAGGAGACAAGCCCGAAGAGCTTTATTCGGCACTGCGTTTTGTCGACCAATATGCGCCGGGGCTTGTGCGCCAACAGATGGCCGGTGATGACACGGGCTATGGCTCTGTTGCTGATATAAGGCAGCGTATCCGGAGCCGTATGCTTCGCCGTAGCAAGGCTGATGTGGCCGGACAGCTACCCGACTGTATCAACCGTGTGTTGCCCGTGCCGATGACAAAAGAGCAACAGGCAGTCTACGATGAGAATAAGACGGCAGTTGTGCAGCTCGCCGAGAAGTGGCGTCGCTACAGTTTCCTTTCCGAGAAAGACCGTAAGCGTCTACTTCTTTCGTTGGGGCAGATGCGGATGGTGTGCGACAGCACTTATGTCGTCGACCAGCGCTCGCGCTTTGATACCAAGGTGGCCGAGGCTGTGCAGCTTGTGAAAGATGCTCTTGAGAATGGTAACGATAAAATCGTTGTACTCACCCGATGGGAGCGTATGGCGCGTATCGTGGGCGAGGAACTCGAGCGCGAAGGCGTTGTCTATTCTTATCTTCACGGAGGTCTTCCACCGTCGGTAAGAGCTGCCAAGGCCACGGATTTTGCTGCCGACCCGGCAGTGCATGTTATGTTGGCTACCGATACGGGCGCTGCCGGAACGGATCTCAGCTGCGCTTCGGTAGCGATAAGTCTCGACCGGCCACTCGGGCAGGCTATGGCAGGTCGCCGGATGGCTTGCATATATTCACCCGGACGTAGCGTTCCGTTGCTCTGCGTGCATCTTATCGCATCGGGCACGATAGAGGAGGCAGTGAATGACGCGGATGATAGCGGATGTGGTGTTTTCGACGAGGTGTTCGACGGCGTTGACGACCGGATAACCCTCGACGACGACAAACTCACCCTTATCACGCAGGCTCTGACCGGGATACTCGGCGATGGGCAAGCCCAGTCAGTATCAGTGCCCGACGCGAGTGAGCTGATGGAAGCCGGAGCGATGTTTGTCGCAGCTCTGACGAAAGCCTTGTCGTCGGATGAAGCCACCGAAACGCTGCTCAATCAATTCGTTGTCACCGACCCGGCAACAGGACGCACAGAAGTACGCATCCCAGTCGCCGGCCGTGGCTCCGTAGCCGCATTCCTCGCCTCCCTCCGGCGGATGTTCGGCCAAGATAAACGATAAGTTGCTATCTGATAATTTTTTTGTGTTGGCCGGTCTTGGTCTCGATGATATATATTCCTCGGCTTAAGTCGGCTTCTGAATATTTACCTTCATGTAGCAGTATGCCGGATGAGGAATATATCCGGACATCTGAGTCGACATCTATCGGAGTATCTTCAAGACCGGAATTATCTTCTACAGTTACCTCACATCTTGCAGAAATGCCAGAGCCATCGGTTGCCGTAGCTGTCACTGTCGCCGTTCCTTTTGCGATAAAATTCACGATACCGTCGACATTTACCGAAGCTATATCGGGATTGTCGCTACTGAACTTCAAATCTTTGGAAGAAGCGTTTTCTGGCAGTATGGTGACAACGAGTTGCTCAGAAGCCCCGACTGTACCGTTAAGTGTTGCCGATTTAAGTTCGATCGATGCTATTTTGCATTCTTCCAATATGTTGGGGAAGTCGCACCATACAAAAGGAGCATTACGGTAAGCCTCGACGGTTCCTTTCGGTACATACAGCGTGCCGTCTGTGAAACATGAGGTGCCGACGAATAATGGAATGGAATAAACGACAGGAGGAACTTGAGCGCTGCAGTAGACTCTATCCAGTTTTTTATTGCCATTTGCCATCCATGCATATACCATATTCACATTCCCGGGTATCCGCAAGGCCGACAGGTTGCAATCCATGAAAGAGGCAGTCCCTATCGTCTCCAGTGATTCTGGAAGCATGATAGCCTTGAGCCGCATCATTCCATAGAAGCTATATTCAGGCAATTTATTTTCAGACTGGACTGAAGGAATATTATCACCGAAATCGGGAGTAGTTTTATTATCGCTTGCGACAATTTCTGCATTGGTAAGGTCTAATTCTTCAAGGCTTTGGAAAGCTTCTCCAATATACCAGATGTCGGAAGCGTCAATCTTTCCGATCAGCGACATTGACCTGATTGCCTGCGCATCCTCCATGTCTATCAGTTCAATAAGGCTGCCCGGAGTATCGAGCGAGACGGATACATCAGACGATAGGCGACGGTAACGGGCGGTGAATGTCGTTGATTGACTGTTTGCCGTGAAACAACCTACAACCTTATCAGCCTCTGATTCGGTCATAGACACTTGATTGAAGCGTTGGAAACAATCATAGACGGTGTAGGTTATGCCGTGATCCGGTTTGGCGGCGTTCGCGGTAATCTCATATTTTATTTCGGTTCCGGGCGTTATCTTCAGGACGTCGCCTGAGTGGTATTGCATTTCATTACCGGTTCCAAAATCAAATAAAGACAAGGAGAGGTTTTCGTCGCATTCAATCCTGACATCGATTACATTTGGTTTGTTACCTGTCACCGGTATACTCGACGGAGCATTTATAGTACCGGTAAGAAACTTGACGTTTTGATAATCTCCGGAGTTGGTCTCTGTATACTCTACAACCTGGATGCGGTCGGTAGCTTTTATCTCTCCATGAAAAGTACGATTGAAAACGACATTGAAATGTTCCCAACGGTCTAAAGAGTTATGTAAACCATTCGATCCCGACACTTCTTTCACGTTGCCTCTTTCGTCCACTAATGCCAAACCGATTGTAGCATCGGTCAGAGGAGGTACGATAATGTCGTTGACAGATGCTTTGAATGGTCGTCTGGTCTCAATATTCTCGGTATCAACGGTCAAGCCACCTCTCCGGCTGCTGTCGTAGTTGATAAGACGATGAGGGTATTCGATATACAAACGTGAATAGTTGTCTTGATTATTTGCCGAGGGGGCGATGTTGATGATCATCTTCTGATCAGTGGGATACAGATTGGCGTTATCCCCGGTCCCCGACAAAGCGAAAAATCCGTTCGAATTCCCGTCCCAACCCCAGTTGAAGTGAAATAGACCGGTTGTCTCGCTGTAGCCATCCAAGACCCAGGTGTGTCCTTCGGTGATATTGTCGGAAGAGTGTCCCTCATAAATTATCGGACGTCCTTGTTTTATCTCATTAACTATAAGTCTTGTCCATTCATCATCGGTAAAGGTGTTTCTGGCTAAGGATTGGCAGGAATAATCATAGTAGAAATGATTGCGGAGCGCACCGACGATATCTAAAGCGTGAGCTCCGGTGCTTCCACAGCCGAAATGCGAATTGATAGAGATAGATGTACTCTTCATAAGGGTTGCCACAGCAAGTTTTGCATCTTCGGATGATTGGTCGGTGTAGCTGTCGAGCATCAAATCCCACTGGAAGGACGTTGCTCCAAAATCACATTTGAAGTCGGATGTCAGATCGAAGCTTTCCTGATGGTACTTGTGTGTGCCGACGCCTCTTTCCGGAAAGTTATGGTATTTCATGACGATTGCCATAGCCGTGGCTGTGCATCCGGTCAGAGTAGTCTTATGTTCGTTGGTGATAGGACATAATAGATTATACGGAGCCTGCTGTCCCCAAGCGGCTGTCTCGAGATTTATATCTTCGCCGACCTTTGCTGAAGAACTGCTCCAAGAGATGTCGGCTTTTGCTGCCGGCTGGATAGAGTTGATTTCTTGTGCATATTCGGAGAGAAGCCAATCCAATTGAGGAGGCAGATTATTGGGGTCGATATGGCCTGTGTCAGAGTATGCGAGAATTTTTTTGCCTCGAGTATCTCCTGAAATGATTACAAACCCGGCATTGTCTGAAGCGTTGAAGATATAAAAAGGCATGGATCTGTCTACAGTACCGACGACCTTCCGGGGCGCTTCTGTCGGAGCTTCGGGATTGGTACCTAAAAATTCGGAAGCGACAACCAAAGCCTCGTCGGGAGTAATCTGGCGAGCTGTTGCCGTAAAGGCCATAAAAATCGGCAGAAAAAAGATAAAGCGACGCATGATGATGGTATAGAGCCTCGGTCATCCTCTCGTTGGCTATAATGGTTGGTCATAAAAATGAGCGTAGGAATCTGTATCTGTTCATAAGGAGACATGATAAACGCTTTATTGCGCAAATGTACAAATTAATAGGCACATAAAGAAAAATTCAGCACTCTTTTTATGCCATTGGAGGTTTTATAATTTGGGGGCTACGGAGCGGAGGTCAATTTTTTTAAGATGAGGCCTTGGTAGGTTTTAGTGTTGGTTCTTGTGTGTGTGTCTTCCGGACTAAAAATCAAGGGTAAAATCATTAAAAGTGAAAATACGCCGAGATGTATATGAATATTTTTGTAATTTTGCATCGAGCATATTTTTAAGGTCTGACGAGAATCAAACCATTATAAAACCAATCATTAACTATTATCTATGAATAGAATTTTACTACTTGCCCTTGGAGCGTTGGTGTCGGCCGGCGTGTCGGAAGCCCGGGTTGCGCTGCCCGGTTTCCCGAAAGAGAAGACGATGAAGTCGCAGATGGTGAAACCGGCACGTAAGGAGGTGCCAGCGTTGCGCACGATAGGCGCACCTGCGAAGATTACAATCAATCCGGATGACATGGTGCCCCAGACGAAGTTGACGAGCTACAAGGAGACTTTTGAGTATGACGGTGGTTATACGTCGGAATACAACTGGACCTTGGAATATGATGAATACGGATTTGTGAAGACCAGGACCTCAGATCAGGGCAACCATCATGAATTCAGCTATGAGTGGCTTGTGCCTGGTCGTGTGTGGTCGTTGAGGGAGATCAATATGGATGGCCAGATGTTCAGCACGCGCCGAAATTTCCATGCTAACGGAATGGTATCCGTGGAAGTGGACGAGAGAGGCAATGTGTTAATGTTCGATGAGGACGGTTATATGATAGAGAACCGCAATGCGTCGGGCTATGGTTATGCCAATATGCGCAATCCTTTCACTGGTGAATGGTTCCAGATCCATTTTGACGAGTATGGGAAAGAGGACGCTTTCATCGGCGAAGATTTCATCACCCGAACCGAATGGCGCAAACTTGGCGACGGCAATTGGTACAAGCAGACCGAACGGACTTATTACTACAATAAGGCCGGAGAAAATATAGGTAGTCTTAATTTCGATTATGCATGTGTCGAAGGCGATAACAGTGTGACATACGCATATGGCGAACGTCGGTCGGAGACTATGGATGGCGATATGGTCATTACCAATAGCGAAAACTACAACTTAGAGACCGGTTGGACTACGACATACATCAGCGGACGGTCGACAAACTATGACGATCCCTGGATTTATAAGGAAGGCGAAGTGCGAACAGAGTTCTATTGCTCCAGCGACAAGAACGGCGATGGAGTCTTGGATATGAATGATGTTGCTGAAAAGTCGGTGTATACCTGGGTGAAGCCTCGTATAGTCAAGGAGGTTTATACGGATGAGGACGGCGAGGAAATATCGTATAGGCTTGCCAACGAAGATGGCAGTGAAACCGATGGAATATACTACAACGAGTCGACCGGATCGTATTGCACCAATACTTGGGATGATGATAATGATATTGAATATTATACGTTCTATAATGCCCAGGATGAGGAGACAGATGCTTTCCGTTGTGTAGAGCAGGAAAATGGACCGGATGTATGGGAGAAGAAGTCTGGTTCATCGTGGACCAAATGTACAGGCTCTGTTACTGTATGGTCGGGCTCGGATGACAAGTATGTGCTTACTTTCGATGCAGAGGGCCGTCTGACACGCTACGATAGCTATGAGTGGGATGTACTTGAAGACTACTATATCTACACTTATAAAGCTGACGGAAAGAGCTACACACGCGAATACTATGAAGAGTCAGAACCCGGCAAGTTTGAAAAGAGAGGAGAATCGGGCCGCAACTATCTTGCCAACGGCTCTGAGGAGTATTGGTATATCGACTACTACGAAGGATACATCAGCGGTAGCAAGGTGATTACAGATGCAAGTGGCCTGACACAGAACTTCAATTATGTTGATGGCGATTGGGTGTTCTCGAATTGGTCGAAAGAGCCGACCGAGACCTTGTTGGCCGACGGTAAGACTGAGATGATCTACTATCGCGTGGATGAGAACGGCAATGTGACCAATGACCGCAGGGAAATACGCAAAGATGAGTATAGCGAGACTTCGAGCTATAACTACAACGAGGTGTATTCTTGGGATGAGAATGCCTCGGCGTGGGTAGGCGAAACGAAGTATATCTCGTATAATAGCGAAAAAGAGGAAAGCAGCGAAAATTTCATTTGGAATGCAGCCAATGGTGATTGGCAACCGTATAATAGTTCGAGGTCGTTTGTAGTAGAGTTACCCGATTTCGAGTATGTTGCTCCGGTTGATCCTGCCGACATCAACGATGATTATTTCGTCTATAAAAGTCCGTTTGACGATTTTGAGCAGGAAGAGCAGCGCGTTCATTTGAACTATCGCTGGAATGAAGAAGCCGGCGGAATGGCGCTTGAGTACGGTTGGGGACGTGAATATATAGTACAATCTCCCAATATACTTTTTGTATGCGACTACAGTGATAATGGAAAAATGAAACCTCTTGTGGTTGATGACCAGCGCCGCGTAGTAGCGTATGATCAAAGTAAGTGGACGTATGATGAAAAGGGTATGCTGAAGACTAAGACTATTGTAAATCCGGACTATACGGTTAAATATGAGTACAACTATGCTGATGTACCTGTATGGAATGGTATCGAAGATGCTGTGGCCGGAAGTGATGCAACGGTGGTTGAGGTTTACAATCTGTCGGGTGTACGCGTAGAAGGAAAGGATCTTCCTGCCGGAGTGTATATCGTACGTATGTCGGACGGTAGCTCGCGTAAGGTTGCAGTGAAGTAATAATCTTTTTATAAGCTGTAAGCCCCTGCGTTTCTGGACGCAGGGGCTTTTTTGCACGACGCGGAGCGTCGCGCTTCTAACTGCTGATACTGTGGGGTGAAAATGCGGAGCATTTTCTTCCTTAGTTACTGTTTGATTTTGGGCATTTTAGCTTTTTCGGAAGGGCGGCCTTTGGCGACTGTTGGCCAACCGTCGGCGTCCCAAACGATGCGATCGAGATATACCTTACGGCCTTTTTCGGGCGCTGCTGCGTCGAAGCCGTGGTAGAGCATCCAGTCGTTTCCGGCGTCGTCTTTGACGAAGTTTGCGTTGTGGCCGGGTCCTACAACTTTGTTGCTGCGAGTCATCATGAGGCTGAGGTAGTTGTCCATTGCAGGGCGTCCTTCACGGTCGACGTACGGACCGAAGAGGTTTTTAGAACGGGCAACGACGACGCGGTATGTTGATTTGTCGCCTTCGCAGCAAGAGCCTGCCGATCCGATGAGGTAGTAGTAGTCGCCGCGTTTGAAGATGTTGGTTCCTTCGGTGAGGTCACCTGAAATCTGTATCGGTTTAGCGCCCGGGGCAACTGCGAGTCCGTCGTCGGTCATCTCGATGCCGTAAATACCGTGGAAGCTACCCCAGAAAAGGTAGTTTTTGCCGTTTTCGGAGAATAGGACAGGGTCGATGCTGTTCTGCACATTGATTTCCTTGCTTGTGAAGAGTTTGCCTTGGTCGGTAAACGGACCTGTTGGAGAGTCGGCAGTTGCTACACCGATTCCGCATTCCCACTCACCACCCCATTTTGACTTAGAGTAGTAGAGAACGTATTTGTCGCCTATTTTCTGAATGTCGGGAGCCCATAGGCCACCACCGGGAACCATTTGCGGACGAGTCTCTTCGGTGAATGCTGTACCGGTGAATGTCCAGTTGACGAGGTCGGTAGATTTGTAGATTGGTAGGTTGTGGATGTCTTCGGTACCGTAGAGATAGTATGTTCCGTCGGTGTCGCGAAGGACTGTTGGGTCTGGTACGCTGCGGTCGATCACGGGGTTGTTGTAGTCTTTTGCCTGTCCGGCGAGGGCGGCAGCAAGCAGCAAGGTCAATGTGATGTGTCTCATTTTCTCGGGTTTATTAGTTTGTCTTTTTAGACAGCGTCGGTTGCGGAGGGTTTAAAAAGACAAAGTCATCTTAACTTATTTTAAATAAGTAAGTGGTGAGAATTAGTTTATTCCACCACTTACTTAAGTAGATATGACTTTGCCTGAGAGTGTACCGAAATGTTATTCGGTTGCTTCGAGACTGAACTGGTCGACTGTTACATCGAAGTCGATGGGATGCAGGACGTCGGGATTGTCGATTTTGATGTTGTAGACGTATGCGTGTCCAATCTTCCATTCTTTCAGAGAGGCGGTGGTGACGGGGAACATGAGTTTACCGCATCCGGTCTCGGCGACGAGCTGATGGGTCGGCGTGGCAGCGTTAGGCCAAATCTTGGCACCTGTCTTTGAGTCGAAAATCTCGCAGTCGACCTGGATAGCATTTCCGGTGTATCCGGTGCCGGTCTCAGTCAACTCTTCGAGTGGCTGCGGAATCATGAAGCTTACATCAAGATTGTTTTCGGCGAGATTTTGAGGCGTCGATGTAAGGGTGGCGAAATCGGTTTCTTCCATCGAGTAATATGTGAGGATGTTGACGGGCTGGCTAAGATCGCTCCATGAGCCGACGTTCTGAGGCAGAGATGCCGAAGTGGTTGCCTTAGGGAACGAGAATGTACCCCTCATGTTGGTTTCGTTAAGCGAAACGTGGGCAACTTTTACGGTGAGAGCTTCGTTGGACGAACTCAGAAGGACGTCGACGCGAGACATTGCATGACGGAAGTTCATCAGCACGGGGCTTGCCTTTGCAGTCTCTCCGATGTTTACAGCGTAGAGCAGGTCGACCTGTCCGCTGTTTGAGTAGTTGGGTATTTCACCGTCGACCGACGGCCCCATAGAAGGAGTGTTAGAGATATCGGGGCTGTATGCATAGAAGTTCACAGGGCTGCTCGGCCAGTATATCACCGGCGAGTATCCCCATTTGGAACCGCTACGTTTAACTTTGACTCCGTCCATGTACATTTTGTCGTTTGTAAAGGCGTACACGGTGAAACTGTTGATTGTGGTTGTTGTTGTGGTCTCTGCTCTCGAAGCTTTTGGAACCGTTACACCGAACGATATCGCTCCGTCGGGTTCGGGATTGACCGTAGTATCGTCGTCGGAACAAGAAACAGAAGCTCCAGCAATCGCCATGACAATACCTAATGTGCCTAAAGTCTTGAATTTGGTTTTCATAACAGTAATTATTTATTTTATAAAACGAAATCATGCATTTATGTCGATTATTATTTCGACCCATCCGTCGACATTCACATCGAAAGCACCGTCGCTGTCGGATGGTGTTGACTGAGGAAGCTCGATGCCGCTGACTTTTATGTGTACGTTCATGGGGTCGGGTGCGTTGCGAGCCTGCCCGGTGACGTCGAAAGAATAAGAGAATTTCCGTCCGTCGGTGAGCCATACATATAGCAATAGTCTGTTTGGAACGGTGGAACTGTTGATTGTGCCGACGGTCAGAAATTCTCCGTAAATATCGGTTTCACCACTCCTTTCTGCCTTGAGCGGTAATGTGACAGGTGCTCCGGCCCGTGTCATGTCGCATAGCGATAACTCGGAAGCCATGCCGCTTATGGCAGCGCACATTCTGCGCACGCCGTCGAGCCCGGAGACATCATTAATCTCGTAAGAGTAAGATGCCATCGTGGGTCGAGGATATACGGTGAGTATCTTCTGAGGCGAGAATGACTGTTTTTTGCTGCCGGGAGCGCTCCAGTATACACCATTGGCGGAGAGCTGCATACTGTCTATCGCCTGGCACCACAGCTGGGTGGGGCAGGCCGATACCTGTTGGTTGCCGAGAGAGTCGGGTCCACCGCCAAGGCTTTCGTATAGTTTGCTACAGCATGTGTACGCCTTGATGCCTCTGTATCCGCAGTCAGGGTCGGATATGATGGTGACATTACTGTCGTCGTTGAAGGACAATACATGGTATTTCCCGTCGGGAATTGGAGCCTCGCCACCTTGACGGCCGGGGAAATCGTAGCGCCAACAGCCTTCTCCTTTATCAGGAAAGAAAAGATAAGCCATACTTTCGGGCGAGGCTTGCGGTGCATATTTCCAATCAGACTGGACGATGAAAGAGTCGGGGCAGGTGTCGTAGTCGTATATCATCGAGCATCCGCCGGTTGCCGACAGAGATACTCCAGAGAGGAGTATGGTAATGATTTTGTTTATGCAACGTAGCATGCAGATGTCTTTGATATGACAATAATAACATCTGCAGGGAGGATATTGTTGTGGTCGATCAGAGTAATCGTTGTCTTATAGCGTATCTCGGCCGTCCTTTGACTTCGACGAATATTTTGCCTATATACTCTCCTACCAGGCCAATAGAAATGAGGATGAGGCTACCGAGTCCCCATATCGACAGCATTATGGATGCCCATCCCGGGTTGCTTGTTGCTGTGAAGAAGTGGGAAATGAGGACGTAGACGGCTACGATGAGAGTGAGGATGAATGAAATTAGTCCGGTGAAGAAAATCCATCGCATGGGCCGGGCGGAAAATGAAGTGATGCCGTCGATCGAGAGGGCGAGCATTTTCGACAAGGGATATTTCGACTCTCCGGCCACACGTGCGGCACGGCTGTATTTCACGACAGAAGAGCGGAGGCCAATTTGAGGGACTATGCCGCGGAGGAATATGTTGCTCTCGCGGTATTGGGCGAGGAGGCCGAGAGCGAAATTGCTCATGAGGCGGTAGTCTGCATGGTCGTAGATGGTCTCGAGCCCCATTACTTTTTGGAAGGAGTAGAATGCGTGTGCGGTTGTGCGCTTGAACATGGTGTCGGTCTTGCGGCTTGACCGAACTCCATAGACAATATCGCTGCCAGCACGGTAGAGGCGCACCATGTCGATAATCGCAAGAGGGTCGTCCTGCAGGTCGGCATCGATACTTACGGCGGCATCGCAATGGTCCATCACCTCCATAAGTCCGGCAAGGAGAGCGTACTGGTGCCCCCGGTTATGGGCGAGCGAGATTGCTTTGACGCGAGGGTCGGCGGCATGGCGGTCGACAAGCAGTTTCCATGTGGAGTCGGAGCTGCCATCGTCGGCGCAGAGTATGTAGCTGCGAGGGTCGACAAGGCCGTCGGCAGTCATCCTGTCGATAATATCGAGCAAAACCGGTATGCTTGCCGGCAGAGCATCCTCTTCGTTGTAGCAAGGGATTACGACGGCAAGTACAGGAGCCGGGCGTTCGGTAGCTGTATACTCTTCCATAGTACCGCAAAATTAGGGCATTTTTAATGAATGGCAAAAATTTGCAATATTTTATTTAGGGCCGGTGACATTATTTTGTTACTTTTGCATAGAAAAGGAATAACAGATGGAAACACCCGACCTCAACATATCGTATACAGATGCACTTGCGGAACTCGAGGGAATACTCGAGGGGTTGCGCGGCGACCATTGCGATGTGGATACCCTTGCATCGCGCACCCGGCGAGCGGCTGTTCTGCTGGCCTATTGCCGGAGCAAGCTTACACGTACGGAAGAAGAACTCGCGAAGGTGCTTGAGGAGCTGGAAAACTGACCGACATGGACTTTACCCCCCTCGCACGACCATATTTCCGCCATCTACTCGGCCGTCGCGCCCGTTGGAGCAATCCGTCCGGCGCAGAGGCTGTGCAGCGTGGTGTGCTCGGCGAGCTACTGCACCGTGGAGCCTCGACGCGCTACGGGATGCGCTATGGGATGGGTCACATGAGGACTTACGAGGATTTCGCCGCCCGTGTGCCTCTGACTGAGTATGAGGATATACGGGCCGAGGCTGAGCGTATGGTGGCCGGCGAGCGCGATATCCTGTGGCCCGGCGTGTGCCGCCGTTTCGCCCAGTCGTCGGGCACCTCGGGCGGCAAGAGCAAGTATGTACCGGTGACGGCCGCATCGCTCCGCCGCAACCACTATGCCGGCGCGGCCGAAGCGGTGGCGTCGTATCTGGGTCTGTATCCTGACAGCCGAATCTTTTCGGGCAAGGCGTTCATACTCGGCGGCAGTTTCGCCAATGAGCTTGCCGCTGTTCCGGCTGGCGTGACCGTCGGCGACCTATCGGCAAACCTTATCGATGCGGTAAATCCGTTTGTCAACCTGTTTCGTGTGCCCGACAAGCAGACTGCCCTGATGAGTGACTGGTCGGCGAAGCTTCCGGCACTTGTCCACGCCGCCTCGCGCGCCGACGTGACAAACATATCGGGAGTTCCGTCGTGGTTTCTCACTGTGTTGCGAGGTGTTCTGGCTGAGGCTGGCGCCTCGACGGTACATGAAGTGTGGCCCGGTCTCGAGGTGTTTTTTCACGGAGGCATAGCTTTCGGCCCTTACAGGGAACAATATCGGGCGATAACCGATGCATCAAAAATGAGGTATATCGAAAACTACAATGCGTCGGAGGGCTTCTTCGCAGTGCAGGAAACAGCGGAAGCCACAGATGGTATGCGCCTGTTGCTCGACCACGGTGTGTTTTTCGAGTTCCATGATCAGGAAAGCGGAGAGACATTGCCGGCGTGGAAGGTTGAGCAGGGGCGAGTATACAGCCTTGTGATAAGTTCGTGCAACGGATTGTGGCGCTATCTGCCCGGCGATACGGTGCGGATAGAGAGTGTGGAACCGCTGCGGATAAGCATCGCCGGCCGAACGAACAGCTATATCAATGCCTTCGGCGAGGAGCTGATGGTGTGGAATGCTGACGCCGCGATAGCAGCCGCCTGCGAAAAGACAGGTGCCAGGGTTGCCGACTATACGGCAGCGCCGGTCTACACGACATCGCACAACAAGGGCCGTCATCAGTGGGCGATAGAATGGGCCGAGGCTCCGGAGTGTGGAGCAGAAGCCTTCGCGGACATCCTCGACAGGCATCTGCAGGCCGTCAACTCTGACTATCAGGCCAAGCGTACGTCTGACATATTTCTTGGGCGTCTTGAAATCGTGGAGGTGCCGCAAGGGACGTTCGACAAGTGGCTTGCCTCGACAGGTAAGCTCGGCGGACAACGCAAGGTGCCCCGGCTGGCCAATGACCGGCATATAATCGACCAAATACTTGAAATAATAAAACCCAAACCACTTATTTAAGATCATGAAACTGCGAATGTTTGCCGCTGGAGCGGCTGTCGTTGCCGCCCTTTCGGCATCGGCCCAAAATCCGAAATATATATTCTACTATATCGGTGACGGTATGGGCATGGGTCCTGTTGTCGCTGCAGAGACATATAACCGTACGGTCCTCAACAGTGACAAGCCACTTACGATGATGCAGATGCCCGTGGTTGGCTGGAGCATGACCTACTCGGCCTCATCGAAAGTGACTGACAGCGCAGCCGCCGGCACAGCTCTCTCGACCGGCTTCAAGACCAAGAACAGTATGCTCGGCATGGATCCGGATACAGTGGCTGTGACTTCGATAGCAAAGAAGCTGCAGGCGATGGGCTACGGTATCGGTATCGGAACATCTGTGGCTCCCGACGATGCAACGCCAGGCGCGTTCTACGCCCATGTGCCCAACCGAGGCATGTTCTATGAGATCGGCTCGCAGATGGCCGAGTCGGGTTATAACTTTTTTGCCGGAGCCGGTCTCCGCGGTCTCAAGAAAGACGGCAAGGATACCGACCTGCTGCAGAAATTCGCCGACAACAAGGTGCAGATCGTCCGTGGCCCAGAGGGAATAAAAGAAATCAACTCGGACAAAGTGCTTCTGCTCAACCCCAAGGGTCAGTATGACTGGAATGATTTCAGCCACACAGTCGACTCTGTGAAGGGTGTTCTTGACCTTCCTTTGGTTGCCGAGACTTGCCTGAAGCATCTTGAGAAGACATCGCCCGATAAGTTCTTCATGATGATAGAGGGCGGCCATATCGACCATGCTCTCCATGCCAACGACGGCGGCACGGCAGTCGTCGAAGTGCTCAATTTCGACAAGGCACTTGCGGTTGCATTCGATTTCTATCAGAAGCATCCCGACGAAACCCTTATCGTAGTGACTGCCGACCATGATACCGGCGGTATGGCTATCGTGAGCAAGGGTGATATGAAGAATATCAGCTATATGAAGGTGTCGAAGGGCGCGTTCAGCGAGTATTGCAAGGCAATGCGCAATAGCCGTATGGTGTATACCTGGCAGGATATGAAGGATTATCTTAGCGAGAACCTCGGCTTCTTCACGCATATCAAGATCAGCGACAAGCAAGAGGGCGAGCTCAAAAAGATGTTTGATGATATTTTCGAGAACCGTAACTCGTCGGCAGATGAGAAGACCCTCTATGCAAGTTTTGATGCTTTCGCAGTGAAGGTGTTCGGGATCTATAACGATGCGGTGGGTCTCAATTTCATAACAGGCAGCCATACTGGCAATCCTGTGCCAGTGTTTGCCGTTGGTGTCGGTGCTGAAAAGTTCAAGGGTTTCAATAACAATATAGGTATACCCAAGGCAATCTTCGAGACCGTGACCGGAAAGTGAGTAAAAGGGTGTTTAATAACAAACCTTATTAAACACCCTCTAAAAATATGAAATATGACCAAGATTAAAGAATTTTTCAAGCGTCCGCAGGTATGGGGCTTTGTGCTGTCGGCAGTGATCCTTGCCGTGATATCGGTGGCGTTTTTCTATCCCGACAATTTCGAGGGTAACAGCTTGCGGCAACCTGATATGCAGCAGGGCGCGGCCAATGGCCACGAAGGTGAAGTGTACGAAGCCGAAACCGGAGAGAAAGCACTTTGGACCAACTCTCTGTTCGGTGGTATGCCTACGTTCCAGATCTCCCCGTCGTATCCGTCGAACAGTCTGTTCGCATGGCTCAATACGGTCTATGGTCTCGGCCTACCGGCGCCGTCGAACCTGCTGTTCATGATGATGATGGGATTCCTTATCCTTCTGTTCACGATGAGGATGCGTTGGTACTATGCCCTTATCGGAGCTGTCGCGTGGGGTTTTTCGTCGTATTTCATCATAATAATCGGCGCCGGACATATCTGGAAGTTCCTCGCCCTGACCTATGTACCGCCTACAATCGCCGGCCTGTTGCTGCTTTACCGCGGCCGCTATGTAGGAGGATCGGCTATGCTGGCATTGTTTGCGATGCTCCAGCTCAACGCCAACCACCCCCAGATCACTTATTATTTCGGTCTGGTGATGGGCATACTCGCAGTATGCTATCTCATCGATGCCGTGCGCCGGCATAAATTGCGCGATTGGCTGGTGGTGAGCGGTCTTGCACTTGCTGCAGGTGTCTTGGCTGTAGGCGCCAATGCACCGTCGCTCTACAATACCTACGAATACTCCAAGGAAACGAAGCGCTCGCAGTCGGAGCTTACGCCTGAAGAGGCGACTCCCGGTGTTGTCGGCGAGCGTCCGACGGGAGGTATGCCTAAGGATCAGATTGTTGGTTGGAGCTATGGCCGGAGCGAGATGTTCAGCCTGCTTGTGCCCAACATCAAAGGAGGAGCATCGGCGCGGCCCGAGGGTGGTCAGATAGTGGCAATGAGCCTTTCGGACCTCGAGGATGCCGCCCGATATGCCGAGTCGGCTCCCCTGCTCGAATACATGAGCCAGTACTTCAACGACTCCGAGGGTACTAACGGGCCGGTGTATGTGGGCGCGTTGGTGTTCGCTCTCTTCCTTGTGGGGTGTTTTGTGGTGCGTGGGCCGCTCAAGTGGGGACTTGTGGCAGCAACCATAGTGTCGGTCATACTTGCTCTGGGGCGTAATGCCGAGGGTATAACCGATTTCATGATATATAATTTTCCGCTCTACAATAAGTTCAGGGCGGTGGAGAGTATACTTGTCATCGCTGAGTTTACGATGCCTCTTCTTGCCATCCTCGCCCTCGAGCGAGTTATGACAGCCGGGCGCGATGCGTGGAAGGAATACAGGACCGGTCTGTCGGTCGGTTTCGGTGTGCCGGTTGTGATATGTGCTGCAGCGTTCCTTTTTCCGGGCGTCTTCGGTGATACAATCACCGGCAATGACCGTTCGACGACCGAACGCATACAGCAGCAGCTCTACGATATGGGTAAGCAGCAGGGCGCGAGCGATGACCAGATATCGCAGTATATCTACATGTATTCGCTATCTAACCCAGCCAACCGTGATGCTATAACAGCGCTCCGCAAGGGTATGGTGAAAGAAGATGCGCTGCGGTCGCTGATGTTTATCCTCTTCGCTATGGCGGCTCTGGCACTCTATGTCAAGGGTAGTCTCAAACCGGGGTATGCAGTCGCTTTTGTAGGTGTCCTGATACTCGGCGACCTCTATAATGTGGACAAGCGTTATGTGAGCCACAGCTCGTTTGGACCGGCCGACAGTGAGGGCGGACATATAGTGTTCACTCCCGACGATATAGACCGTCGTATCCTTGCTGATACGGCCCAGCACTACCGCGTGCTTGATATACCCGGTTTCAGCCGTGCCGACCGATCTTATTTCCATAAGACTCTCGGCGGATATCATGCAGCCAAACTCAACCGATACGAAGACCTTATCCAGCGCCGTCTGTCGCCGGTGGTCGGTGTAGGCGGATGGTATGCCGGCGACAGTCTGCTCGACGACCCCAAGATGGCGGAAATCGGCGCCCGACTCAAATCGGGCTACCGTGTAGTGGATATGCTTAACGGCAAGTATATCATTACTGCCGATCCGGCCAATCCGCTGGTGGTCAATGAAAATGCGTTGGGTAATGCATGGCTCGTAGACGAGGTGCGCTGGGCCGACGGTGCTGATGCCGAAATGGCCGCTCTTGATGCGTCGACTTTAGACCTGAGTCACCAGGCTGTGGCTGACAGCCGCTACCGTGGCATGTTGCCGGAAAGGATGAGTCTCGCACCGGGCGATACTATCTATCTGACGTCCTACACTCCCAACCGACTCACATATCATGCGTCTACCGCGCAGGGTGGTGTCGGAGTGTTCTCCGAGGTTTATTTCCCCTGGGGTTGGCGAGCTGATGTTGATGGCGAGGAAGTGCCTATCGCAAGGGTTAACTATCTTCTGCGTGCTATAGCACTGCCTGCCGGAAGCCATACGGTGACTATGACATTCGAGCCGGCGTCGATACGTGTTTCGTCGAGTGTAGCCTATGCCTGCGTCACGCTGATTTATCTTCTTGTCCTGGCCGGAATCTTTGTGGAGAGCCGCAGGGAGCGTCTGTTCTGATATGCTGTCGGGGTTGTCTCAGCTTTTTAACCGTTGGCGTCACGGGCGCGGTTTCGGTATCCACTCTCCTTTCGCCTACCGTTTCATCACCGAGGTACTGCATCAGGAGATGGGTTATTATGCCTATCTCCGTATGCCCGGCGATGAATGTTACCGCACGGTTTTCCGTATTGTCCTGGCTTTGCGGCCCATGTCGGTTGCCCTTGTGGGGGCTGACCGGTACAAGCGAGCTGTCGGTGAGGCTATGCCCGGTGCAGTGTTCGTTGAGCCGGCCGATGCCGGGTTGATAATAGTCGATGGTGGAGCAGAACCGTCGTTCGGGCTCAAAGCTTATCCGGATAAGCATGTGATAGCTCTCGACTATCGTTGTTTGCCATCGTGGAAGGGCTATAAAGAGTCGATGCCATATGGCATGACATTCGCTAACGGAGGTTCGATGGCTGTCGGGGTCGCCCTTGCGCATCTGCCGAGGCAGGATTTCGATGTTAAATTTTGAGTATGTACCCTACACCGTTGGAATAGCGGCCAATATTTAGTAATTTTGCAGTACTATGACTGAAGAGAAGTACAATTTCGACTGTGTGGTCGACCGACACGATACCTGCGCTACAAAATTTGAGGAAATGGACGCCAAATTCGGGCGCCATGACCTGTTGCCGTTCTGGATTGCCGACATGGACTTTCAAGCCTGTCCGGCAATAATCGAGGCTCTGCGCAACCGCTTGAACCATACTGTCCTTGGATATACCACACCCCCTGAAGAATTCTGGGGGAGCATCACCGGTTGGCTCCGTCGCCGGCATGGGTGGGATGTGGATAACAATGAGGTTACGTTCATGCCAGGACTGAAGAAGGGTCTAAGCCTGTGTATCAATTACTTCACGCGCCCCGGCGATGGGGTGCTGATACAGCCGCCGGTGTATCATTCGTTCCGTTCGGTAATCGAGGGTAACGGTAGGCGTGTGGTCAACAATCCGCTCATACTCGACAGCGAAGGACATTATGTGATGGATTTCGACGGCCTTGAGCGTGTGATGGAGAGTGAACGGCCGACGATGATGATAGTGTGCAATCCTCACAACCCTATAGGTCTGCAGTGGGATGCGGATGTGCTACGCCGTGTAGCCTCGATATGTCGTGAGCACGGGGTCGTGCTCGTTTCTGACGAAATCTACGGCGACATGATGCTCGGTGGACGCCGTCATATCCCCACCGCTTCGGTATCGCCCGAAGCTGAGGAGGTGACGGTGACGCTCGGTGCTCCGTCGAAGACATTCAATATCCCCGGCATCGTGAGTGCCTGGTGTGTGGTCAAATCGGCGAAGTTGCGGGAGCCGTTCTATGCATGGCTGTCGGCCAGCGAGTTCAATGCGCCGCCTATCACTGCGATGGTTGCCACTCAGGCCGCTTATGAGCACGGTGGTGTGTGGCTCGACCAGGCGCTCGACTATCTTCAGGCGAATGTTGACCATGCGGCAGAATATTTCGCTGAAAATCTGCCGTTGGTGAAACTCTACAGGCCCGAGGCGTCGTTTACCGTCTGGCTCGATTTCCATGAGCTTGGTCTCAGCCGTGAGGAGCTTGTGAAACTGATTGTAGAGCGTGGCCACCTTGCCTTGAGCGAGGGCAGCACATTCGGCAATGAAGGTACTGGATTCATGCGCATGAATATCGGTGTGCCGCGAGCTATCCTCGATGAAGGTCTCAGCCATCTTGCCGAAGCTGTGGGCTCGCTTTCGGACGGCAGTGCAGCGATACCGACTGTCAAGTTTGATGATATTCCTTTTGTCAAGATGCAGGGTCTCGGCAACGATTTCATATTTATAAATTGCCTTGAGCGTCCACTCGACAATCTGTCGGAGATTGCCATAGAGGCCGGTCGCCGTCATACCGGCATGGGTACTGACGGTATTCTCGCCGTCCTGCCGAGCGACAAGGCTGATTGCCGGATGCGTATCTTCAACGCTGATGGAACAGAGGCTCAGATGTGCGGCAATGGTATTCGTTGTGTGGCCAAATATGTATACGACAACAAAATAGCTACAGGTAAGACAATCACTATCGAAACCTTGAGCGGAGTCAAGACCGTAGAGGTCCATACCGGTATCGATGGCTTGACTGATACTGTTACTGTCGATATGGGAGCGCCGATATTCGCACCGGCTGATATTCCGGTAAGATATGATGGCGACAGGATGATTGACGTCGCTGTCGCGGTCAAAGATACAGAGGTGCGTGTTACCGCCGTCTCGGTAGGCAATCCCCACGGCGTGATATTCGTCGATAATTTCGACGGAGACATCGTCACCGGACTCGGACCGGAACTGGAGAAGCACGAAATATGGCCCGAGAAAGCGAATATAGAATTTGTGCGCGTCGATGACTCCCACACTCTTTCGATGCGCGTGTGGGAACGTGGTGCCGGCGAGACTATGGCCTGTGGAACGGGAGCTTGTGCAGCAGCAGCAGCAGCAGTGGCAACCGGCCGCGCGGAGTGGCCTATTGTCGTACGTCTGGTGGGTGGTAATCTCGACTTCGATATTTCTGATCAGGGGCACATACTACTGACCGGCCCTGCTGTCGTCAATTATTCGGGCACATACCATACTCCGTCGAAGTGAACCTGAAATTTGAGTAAGGTGATATTTCGATAAAAATCACTAACTTTGCACATTCAAAAGATAAACATCACAAAGCACGATGAATATATCATATAAATGGCTTAAAGATTATGTCGATTTCGACATGACGCCCGACGAGCTTGGCGCTCTCCTGACCTCTATCGGCCTGGAGACCGGCACCATAGAGCGCGTCGAGACTATCCGCGGCGGCCTTGCCGGCATCGTGGTGGGTAAAGTTCTCACCTGCGAGGCCCATCCCGACAGCGACCACCTCCATATCACAACCGTCGATCTCGACGGCAAAGGTACTCCGACACAAATCGTATGCGGTGCTCCCAATGTAGCCGCCGGACAGACTGTTGTGGTCGCTACCGTCGGCACTACCCTCTACGCCCCCGACGGAAGCGAATTTAAGATCAAGAAATCGAAGATACGTGGAGTGGAATCGTTCGGTATGATATGTGCCGAGGATGAAATCGGCGTAGGCTCGTCGCACGACGGTATCATCGTGCTTCCTGCTGCCGCAGAGGCCATGATAGGTCGTCCGGCAGCGGAGTACTACAATATCGAGGATGATTTTGTACTCGAGGTAGACTTGACTCCTAACCGTATTGACGCAGGCAGTCATTATGGTGTGGCCCGTGACATCGCGGCTGCTCTCACCGGCCGTGATATCGCCGCTGTCAAAGCACATCGCCCCGAGGCTGCCGATATTATCACTGCCGAGGGCCGTGGAGTAAATGTAAGTGTTGAAGACTCTGCCGGTGTGACCCGTTATTGCGGTGTGACAATCGAAGGAATAGAGGTCGGCCCAAGCCCCGAGTGGCTTGCCGACAAGCTCAAGGTGATAGGTCTGCATCCGATCAATAATGTTGTAGACATCACCAATTTCGTGCTCCACGCTGTAGGCCAGCCACTCCATGCATTCGATGCCGACAAGCTTGCCGGCGACAAGGTTGTTGTGCGCCGCGCTGTGGCCGGTTCCAAATTCACTACTCTCGACGGGGTTGAACGCACGCTCGATGGTGCAGATCTGATGATCTGCGACGGAGCAGAACCCAAATGTATGGCCGGTGTCTTCGGTGGTCTTGATTCGGGTGTGACTGCTTCGACAAAGCGAGTATTCCTTGAGAGTGCATGTTTCAATGCCACCAGTGTTCGCCGTACCGCACGCCGCCACGCAATATCGACCGACTCGTCGTTCCGTTTCGAACGTGGCGTCGACCCAAATGGCTGCGAATATGCCCTGCGCTATGCTGCCGACCTAATATGCAGTCTCGCCGGGGGAAAAGCAGTAGGCCCTGTCACCGACTATTATCCCGAACCTGTAGCACCATACAAGGTCGAAATGGCTTACGGCGACTTCGGACGCCTTATCGGCTATGATTTCGACCGCGATACTATCGACAATATCCTCGACGCTCTCGAGATCGGCCGTCGTGCGGACGGAGACCGTCTTGACCTTGATGTGCCTACTTACCGTGTGGACGTTCGCCGTCCGTGCGATGTGATAGAGGACTTCCTCCGTATCTACGACTATAACAAGATACCGATGGACTCGCGCCTCCATGCGAGCCTTTCGTATAAGACTCCTGTCGATGCTGCCGATGACCTACGTCGCACCATAAGCGAGATGCTGACCGGTGCCGGGTGGAACGAAATCCTCAATAACTCACTCACCGCTGCCTCATACTATGCCGAGCCATCGGAACTGCGTGCTGAATGCTGCGTGAAGTTGCTCAACCCCTTGAGCATCGACCTTAGCGTGATGCGTCAGACGCTTCTTTATGGTGGTCTTGAGACTGTGGCTCACAACGCAAACCGCCGCAATCCGGATGCTGCTCTCTATGAGTTCGGAAATGTATATTTCCTTGATCCGACCAAGAAACCCGAGGCAGGAGCTCCGCTGGCTCCTTATACTGAAAAGAGCCGTATGGGTCTGTGGGTAGCCGGTTCGACTCGTGGCGGCAACTGGCTGCGCAAGGCCGAGGAAGCTACTTTCTACGATCTTCGCGCAGCTGTCGATGCGGTGTTGGAGCGTTGTGGTATATCTGATGCCGTCGCTGCTGTAGAGACATGTCCTGACGACTCTATATTCAGTCAGGCGCTATCGTTTACCGTAGAAGGCAAGATAATAGGCCATGCCGGTGTTGTAGCTGCCGAGCCTCTGCGCAGGGTAGACTGCAAAGGCCCTGTATATTATGCCGAACTCGACTGGGATACCATAGCCCGTGTAGCTGCTAAGCGCAATGCACTCTATGCGCCGCTGCCCAAGACTCAGCCTGTAGTGCGCGACCTGTCGCTGCTTATCGACAAAGCTGTGACAATGGCAGAAATCGAGGCTGTCGTCAGGGCTGCCGACAAACGTATCCTCCGCTCGGTGGAACTTTTCGACGTCTACGAAGGCGACAAGCTCCCTGCCGGCAAGAAGTCGTATGCGATAACAATCACGCTCCAGGACGACGAAAAGACCCTTCAGGACAAATATATCGAGCGTGTCATGGGCAAGATCATCAATGACCTCACCCAAAAGCTTGGAGCAGAATTACGATAAAACAATAACAGATAAACTTAAGAATACTCATGGGAAGAGCATTTGAATACCGCAAAGCACGCAAACTCAAACGCTGGGGCAATATGTCGCGTACATTTACGCGCATCGGCAAGGAAATAACGATAGCCGCTAAAGCCGGCGGTCCCGACCCCGACACCAACCCCCGTCTGCGCGCCCTGATGCAGAACGCCAAGGCTGCCAACATGCCCAAGGATACGGTCGAACGTGCCATCAAGAAAGCTACCGACAAGGATGCCGGCGATTACAAGGAGATAACCTATGAAGGATATGGACCTTTCGGCATTGCTATCTTCGTCGAAGCAGCTACAGACAACAATACCCGTACGGTAGCAAACGTACGTTCGTACTTCAACAAGCACGGCGGCAACCTCGGTACACAAGGCTCGCTCACTTTCCTTTTCGACCACAAATGCTCATTTAAAATCAAACCCGTAGAAGGTGTGAGTCTCGATGATCTGGAACTCGAGCTTATCGATTACGGCGTGGACGAACTCGGCCACGATGAAGATGAGGATGGTAACGAGCAGATTGTGCTCTACGGTGCTTTCGAGGAATATTCCAACATACAGAAACACCTTGAGGAGAACGGTTACGAAATCATTTCGTCGGAGTTTGTCCGCATACCCAACGATGTCAAAGATGTTACTCCCGAGCAGCGCGAGGTTTTAAACAAGCTTCTCGAGAAACTCGAGGATGATGAAGATGTTCAGAACGTTTTCCATAACATGCGCGAGGAAGACGAAGAAGAATAATCGTGAAAGAGAAGTGACCCCGTAAGTTAGGCTGGTCAGACATTTCAAGTTATTGAATGACGGTGTTGCAGGCCATTCTGCAACACCGTCTTTCCTGTTTCGATACTATCGTTAACTTCCTTTCTTTGGTCAGGTGAGGAGGCGGTCGATGCGGTTGCCCGGTCGGATATTGAGAGTGAATGCAGCGTTGCGACCGGTGGCTTCGCTGCGGTAGAGGAAATGGTAGCGCTCTGGAGCGAAGCCTGTGATGGTGGCTTGGGCGGCTGTGGCCATACGGTCGTTGTGACGGCCGTAAGTGGCCCTCTCTTCGATTGTGACGTCGTAGCCGATAAAAGTTACGGCGAGGGAGAATGCGCCGCTCTCAGCGACGTTTTCGAGGCCGAAACGATATATGGTCACTTTACCACATTCTTCTACTATGGCTACTATACCGGGCTCGGAGGACGTGGCGTTGAAATCGAGTGTCCCGGCGATGAGTTGCTGTCGGGCGGCGCCTCGGTTGGCCGGCATGGCTGCGATGCCTACAACAGCCGCTGCGATAAATACCATCACGACGTAGAACTCAACAGTCTGGAAGATAGAGAGTGGCATAAGGGAGGGAGGTTTGATGTTCGGGTGGGTTATAATGCTTTTTTCCAGGCTCTGCGGCGGCGGTGCTGACGGTAGTCGAAGTACTCCCACTGTTTCTGCACGTTGTCGTTGTCTTCGAGCTCTACATTGCTTTCGGCATATTTGTATCCGTCGGCGTTGAACTGTGTTATGAGGTCGTTAAATATCAGCGCATTCACGCCTTTGCTCTGGTATTCGGGCTTTACAGCGATCAGTAGAAGGTCTACAACGTCGGTATGGCCTTTTATCGCTTTGAGAAGGTGGTACCAGCCGAAAGGCCACAGTCGTCCACGGCTTTTGCGGAGTGCTTGCGATAGCGATGGCATAGCGATACCCATAGCGATGAGCCGGTCGTCCTTGTCGACAATAAGCGTGACGTCTTCAAGGCGCAGTACGCCGATGTAGACGCTGATGTAATGGTCGATCTGCCTATCGGTGAGGGGAACAAACCCATATAGGCCGGCGTAGGCTTCGTTGACGAGTTCGAATATGGCGCGGCCGTATTCGTTTTTAATTTTGCTGCGCGAGGTGTATTTTTTTACCCTGAGACCGTATTTCTTTTGAATTATTTCGCCTATTCGAAGGTGTTTCTCGGGGATTGCATCGGGTATTTTGATACGGAATTCGACCCAATCGGCATCTTTTTCGAAGCCGAGTCGCTCCATATGGTTCACGTAGTATGGGTAGTTGTAGATTGTGGCCATCGTGCCCATTTCGCCGAAGCCTTCGATCAGCATTCCCTCGGGGTCGAGATCGGTGAAGCCTACGGGGCCTACCATTTCGGTCATGCCGCGCTGACGCCCCCAGGCTGCGACGGCATCAATCAGTCCGTCGACGACCTCGGAGTTATCGATAAAATCCATGAAGCCGAAGCGCACTTGCCTCAGACCTGTCTTTTCGTTTGCCGCCCGGTTTATGATCGCTGTAATCGTGCCGACCGGCTCGCCATTGTCGAAGGCCATGAACGATTGCGCCTCGCAGAAGTCGAAAGCCGGGTTCGCTTCGGGTGTGAGGGTTGCTATCTGGTCGGACACAAGAGGTGGAACGTAGCAGTCGTTGTCGCGGTAAAGGTCAATCGGAAACTGTACGTACTGGCTCAGTTGGTCGCGGTCGGTGGCGATGGGGTGTATGTTTATCGACATTATGGATCAAGGTTTAAACCGGTGCGTTAAGCTCAGGCGGTATCGGCCGATATGGCGACATGAGCCATATGGCGAGAAGGAACATGAGGATGAGGAAGATGAATATAATGAGGTTGATCACCGATGTGCGCCGTCCTTCGAGGGCGAGGTGTACCTGCTGCATGTCGCGGAAACGCCGTTTTGGCTCGGGGTCGGTGCATCGCCTTACGACGCGCTTTAGCCTCGGGTCGGAGTTTTTGGAAGCTTTGATGGCTTCTTTCAGGACGAGGCCATAGTTGTATATGTCGTCGTCGGTGGATTGGTGCGACAGCGAGGGGCGTTGCTCATAGCCGACGTCGATAAGTTTGAGGTTGCCGATGTTCTCGGTAAAAATTATGTTGTCGGGTGTGAGCGGAGGATGGACGATGTGTTTGCTCTGTATGTACTCGAGAGCGCTGACAAGCTGGTGGCGCAGCTGCTCGATGTGTGCCGGCGTTACTTTTTTCTGGTCAATCAGCTTGCGTAGACTGTCGCCGTAGACGTCGTCGGTTACGATGCAGCGTCCTACCCCGGGCACGTCTTCGAAGTCGTTTATCATGACGATATTGGGGTGCGCGAGGCTGTAGCGTACGTCGAATTCCTGCTCTATCATTGCCTGATAGCGCGGATCGTCGGCCAACTCGGGCCGCAGGGTCTTCATCATCACCCATTTGCCGAATTTACGGGCGGTGTAGATGTGGTAGAACTCTTCATCCCATTCGGGGAGATGTTCTATCTCGGTCCATCTCGGCTGTTTATCGTTCATGCTTCGTTGACGGTCGTTAGTTTTCTTCGGGGTCGAGGTTTATGGGTATTTCGCGCGCGATCGACTGATCGAGCGAGATGAGGGTCTCCGTGCCTGTCACACCCGGAATCATCTGTATTTTCTTGTTGAGAAGCTCCATGAGGTGTTCGTTGTCGCGAGCGTAGAGTTTTATGAGCATGGTGTAGGGGCCGGTAGTGAAGTGGCACTCCACGATCTCGGGTATTTTTTCGAGTTCGGGCACAACTTCGTTGTACATTGCGCCGCGCTCAAGGTTTACGCCGATGTATGTACATGTGGCGTATCCCATTATCTTTTGGTTCACATGATATCCGGAGCCGGTGATCACGTTGAGGTCGATAAGGCGCTGTAGGCGCTGGTGTATTGCAGCACGCGATACTCCGCAAACCAAAGCTACGTCTTTGGAGGGAATTCGAGCGTTATGCATTACTATCTGAAGTATACGTCGGTCTAAATTATCAATCTTTTCACTCATCGTTGTATTGCTTGGAATTTTTCGCAAAATTAGCAAATTTCAACTTTTAGCGCAAATTTTTGGTTAAAATAAATCAAAAAAATATTGAAATAGGCTGAATATAGTGCAATATGTCACGGTTTTGACACTTCCTCGACGGTCGATAGCAGAGGGTTGCCTTTGGCGAGGACGGTTTCGATGACTGTGCCACGGGTTATACCTGCGCTATCGGTCAGTGCCTTGCCGCCGACCCGGGTGATGCTGTATCCTCGCCGGAGTGTCGCTTCAGGCGATATGGCGTCGAGGATATCAGACAGGGCTGTCAACCGTGAATTCTGTCGCCTCAAGGTGTCGCGTACGGCATTTTGTGTCATGGGGGCGATGCGGCTGTCGAGGTTCTGTCTGTTGCGTGCTATTGCATTCTGGGCCAACGCTGGTATGAGTCCGTGGCAATATGCGAGTTGCTGGCGTTGGGCAGCGATATATGATTTTACCGTCGAAAGGATGTCGCGACCAGTGGCGACGAGAGTGGTGTATGCCTGTCCGACGCGTGCGAGGAGAAACTCGGCGGCTGCGGTTGGCGTTTTGACGCGTGTGTTGGCTACGTAGTCGAGCACGGTCACATCGCGTTCGTGACCGATTCCGACTATGATTGGGATTGGAAATGAGGCTACATTGAGGGCGAGGCTGTAGTCGTCGAACCATGCCAAGTCGGCAACGGCACCACCACCACGGATTATGACTACGCAATCGAAGCTGTCGATGCGTGCCATGATTGCGTCGAGAGCTGCAATGACGCTCGGGACAGTGTTTTCGCCTTGGAGCGAAGCTTCAAAGAGTGTTGTCTCAAATCGCAGCCGGCCTGGGTTGTTGTGCAGGTGGTTGACGAAGTCGCCGTATCCGGCTGCCCCGGCTGCCGAGATTATCGCGACGCGGTAGGGGACGTCGGGCCAAGGAATGGATCGGTTTAAGTCGAAGAGCCCTTCGGCCTGGAGGCGACGTATGATTTCATTTCGTTTCCGGGCGAGGTCTCCGACGGTGTAGCCCGGTTCAATGTCGTTGATGACAAGGCTGAGGCCGTAGACGGGATGGTAGTTTACGTTGACTCTGACGAGTACTTTCATATCGGAGCGCAGGGCGCATCCGGCGGTAGCTTCGAATTTACGGGCGATGATGGAGTAGGCCGATGCCCATATGACGGCACGGGCTTTGGCTACGGGTATGCCGGGTTCTTCTTTCTGGAGGAGTTCCATGTAGCAGTGTCCGCCGGCAAGCCGGAGATCGGAGGTCTCTCCTGTGACCCATATGCCGGCCAGGCCCGGGGCGGCAGTCACCGCACGGGCTATGCGCCGGTTGAGGTCGAGGAGGGTGAGGTGGCCTGTGGTCATCTGATTATGTTGTCGACAAATTTCTTTACCGGCACGAGTTTGCGTCCGTCGTAGCGGTATGCGCGTACTTTATCCATGATGGCTGCTGCTTCGGGGTGCTGACCGGCCGGCAGATTGTCGAAACTGTTATTATAAATCAGGAACAGTCGCTGAGCCGGGTCGTAGTCTATGCCGATGAAAAATATTGAGGGCAGTTCAACTGTGTCGAGCTGCTTGCGGTATTGTTTCGGTACATAATCGGTAGCAGACGGTAAGACAGGGTCGGGCAGACGTTGTAATGAGCCGTCGCGGCCGGTACGGTAGAAGCTTATGCTGCTGTCGTTGACCGGCGAGGCGACGGTTTCGATATACGCCACTATGGTGTCGCTTTTGCCCGGAATTACGGCTACCTGAAATTTTGCGGCGTCAGATAGCTGTGCTGTGAGACGCAGACTGTCGAGGGCTGTGATATGTGATTTGCCGCCGAAAGCGTTGGCTACGCCCGATTTAATACCGTTCTGGAAGTATGCTATCATGTCGGCGCGGGCATCGGCACCAAGCATGGGTACGGCATCTACCGGTGCATCAGAGAAAAAGTCGGCGGCAGTCCTGGCAGAGCAGGGCAACATAGCCGCTAAGGCGAGTATGGCGGCGTATATCTTCATGCTATTTCTGTTTTTTGCGTTTGCTTTCTTTGGTGTTCTTTTCTTTACGCCCTGATGTCTTGGCATAGTCGCGGTCCTGGTCGGCGACCTCGCTGTAGAGACGTTTTCCGAAAAAGTCGAGACCCTTGAGAGCGGCTACAACTCTTGTCGCATCGGATTTGCGGACATCGAAAAGAGAGTATGAAGGAAGGAGGTCGATGCGTCCTACATCGACACGGTGGCCTGCTATGTTTTTATTGAGCAGGTCAATGAGGTTGCCGGCGAAGAAACCGTCGGCTTTACCTACGTTCACGTATATGCGCGCCATGCCCCGTTCGGCAGTACGGCGGTCTTTGTCCTTTTCGGTGCGAGGAGTCTTGGCTTTGCGTTCCTTGCTTGGCTTTTCGTCGATGAAGTCGATGGCCGGTGCATCTTTGTAGTAGTCGAGCAGGCGGTTGAATTCGAGTGAGAGGAGGCGTTTGAGAAGGTCTTCGGTGGATAGCCAGGCGAGTTTTTTCTTGACTCCGGGGAAATAGCGGTTGATTTCGTCTTCGTTCACTTCTACGCGTTCGAGGCGGTCGGCGAGGTTGTAGAGCTGTTTCTCTATGATGTGCTCGGGGGTGGGCACTTCCTTGCGCTCGAACTTCTTGCCTATTATGCGCTCTATTTCGCGTAGCTTGCCTTTCTCGCGCGAGTGGATGATGGCGATGGAGACTCCAGTTTTTCCGGCACGGCCGGTTCGGCCAGAGCGGTGGGTGTAGACTGCTGTGTCGTCGGGCAGACCGTAGTTGATGACGTGTGTGAGGTCGTCGACGTCGAGACCGCGAGCCGCGACATCGGTAGCCACGAGGAGAGTGAGGACGCGGTCGCGGAATTTTTTCATCACAATGTCGCGCTGCTGTTGGGATAGGTCGCCGTGGAGGGCATCGGCATTGTATCCGTCGCCGATGAGGCGGTCGGCTATCTCCTGCGTGTCGCGGCGTGTGCGGCAGAAGATGATTGCGTAGATGTTGGGGTTGTTGTCGGCGATGCGCTTGAGGGCAAGGTACTTGTCCTTGGCGTTGACCATATAGTAGATGTGGCGGACGTTCTTGGCGCCTTCGTTGCGCGTGCCTACCACAATTTCTTCGGGGTCGTGCATGAAGCGCTTGGAAATTTTTGCAACCTCGGCAGGCATGGTTGCCGAGAACATGAGCATCTTACGCTCTTCGGGCACGTGGGCGAGAATGTCGTTGATAGAGTCGACGAAGCCCATGTTGAGCATCTCGTCGGCTTCGTCGAGCACAACGGTGTGTACGTCGGCGAGTTTGACTACTCCGCGGTTTATGAGGTCGATGAGACGTCCCGGGGTGGCGACGATGATCTGTACGCCTCGTTTGAGTGCTTTAATCTGGCTCTCGATGCTGCTGCCACCGTATACGGGCAGTACTGTTACGTCGTCCATATACTTGGAAAAGTCGGCGAGGTCGCCTGCAATCTGGAGGCAGAGTTCGCGAGTGGGAGCGAGAATCAGGGCCTGCGGCACATGGCGCCCGGCGTCGACCCTCTGGAGCACGGGCAGGCCGAAAGCAGCGGTCTTACCCGTACCGGTCTGGGCGAGGGCGACGAGATCTCTGTCGCCTCCGAGGAGCACCGGTATTACTTTTTCTTGGACGGGCATCGGTGTCTCGAAGCCCATATCCGAAATTCCGCGCAGCAAATCGTCGCGGACGCCTAATTCTTCAAATGTCATAAATTTTGAGATATATAATGAAACTACAAATATACAACATTTAAAATTATAAAAGGTGCTCCGAGTTAAATTAAATTGGAGAAAAATATGAAATAATGTTGTAAAATTGTGTTATGCTGTTGATTTGCTATTTTTGATGTTGTAAATTAAAAAGTTTGTAATTATATTTGCAAAAATCAATACATCACAATATGAGATGCACATTATCTATACTATTTGTCTTTCTGGCTGTTTTATCTCAGGCCAGGACGGTATCGCTTGATGAGGCAAAATCTGTGGCGGATCAATTTCTATCAGTACAAACACCACATAAGCACAGGAGCGCAAAGGTGGTGAAAAGAGACAAGGAGTCGTCGCCATATTACATTTTCAATGCAGGAGACGATGAAGGCTTTGTGATTGTCGCCGGCGATACAAAGGCTCGCAAGGTTTTAGGCTATAGTGATAAAGGGTCTATTGACCTCGACAACTTGCCTGTGCAACTCGACTCGCTGCTGTCGTCGTATAGCCGGGAGATCATGATGGCAGACCCTTTGGCTGCCGATGATAAGAGTTGGAAAAGAGATGCAGATACCGATGAAGTCGTCGTTCTTCTCAATACCGCAGAATGGGACCAGGGTGATCCTTATAATTTGTATTGTCCTGAAGACAATGGACAACGAGCTTTAACTGGGTGTTCCGCCACATCGATGGGTATAGTGATGAAATATTACAACTGGCCTCCAAAAGGATCTCGCTCTAATGTGAATTTTGATATTAGTACGTGGCGATATGAACGTAATGATTATAGCGCTCTTGAACTTGATTGGAATCTGATCTCAGACCGCTATGACGAGAATAGCTCGGATGCTCAAAAGCATGAGGTGTCAAAATTGTTGAAGGCTGCAGGGTGTTCAATCGAGTGGTATTATGGCTTGTCGTACGAATCTGCATATGTTTATCCCAATTTGATAGACAAAGCTTTGCGTACGCATTTCAGATACTCGCCTGAATGTGAATTTGTTTTATACAATAATTATGACCATGCCCTGTGGGAGGAGATGTTGAGGAAGGAGTTAGACGAAGCCCGTCCGGTGGTGTACTACGGTTATTGTTACGATCCAGAACAGGCTTTTGTTTGTGATGGATACACCAGGGATGGACTGTACCATTTCAATTGGGGATTCGGAGGTGAATCCAATGGATTTTTTTCGTTGAGGGGCGTTGGTTCCAGTAGTGGCTCTTACTATAAAAGTGGTATGGTGAGAGGTATCAAGCCACAAGTGGAGCTGACTGAATATTCTGAAGTCGCTGTTGACGATGGCTTTGTTCCTACAATGTACTTCAAAAACTACTATAAAGGGGCTTTTATCAATGTTGAGAACGTTGAGAAAGGAGAACCCTTCGACTTCGCTTGCAGTAAGGTTGTTATCCCTACCGGATTTTCGGGAGATTATGGAGTGGCTTTGGTGGATGGTAGCGGATACATAAAAGAAATTTTGGCAAGCTCCTCAGTTAAGGCGGTTGATAGAACAAGTCTTGATGCCAGTTTTCATGATCTGATTGTTAAAGAAAATGAGCCGGGCGATGATGATTATATACAGGTTGTCGCGAAAAACAACATCGATAATAAATGGCTGCCTGCCTTAGGTACATCGGAAACGCCATCAAGGGTAAGATGCAAAGGGAATAAGATTGAGAAATGTCATGTAAAAATTAATAATAGCACATCAAACGGCAGTGTTATGGTCAACGGAAAACCTGTCGGCAACGGAAGCTATGATATTGCTATAGGTTCTTTTGTTACCGTGCTGCTATTGGAAAAAGATAAAGACCATTTGAGTACTTTGGTTATAGACATAGACGGCGAAATATATGTCAGGGATAACACAATTCCGGATCCTTTATTCGGTAGAATAGGAGTTGGTCTGGTATTATATGGGAGTGAGTATGAAATTGACCTTGAAACGTTTGATTCGACCGAAGACTCTGTGGTTTTGACTGAAGCCGGGACCTTGGCTAAAAATGTGTCGATAGGTAAAGCCTCGTTACTTACAAAGCTGTCGCTTTCGGGGCCGATAGATGCAAAAGATCTGAGCTATATAAGATCTTGGTGTCAGAATCTCAGACATCTTGATATCTCAAAGGCTACTATATCGGCCACCACTCTTGATGGTAATACATATGAAGCAAATACTTTACCAAAAGATGCTCTTAGGGGACTGAGTAAACTCGAATACGTCGATTTGCCGACAAATCTTGAAGCAGTCGGAACCTGGGCCTTTTCCTATACCAATTTAAAAGCTATAGATATACCTCAGTCTGTTAAAGAATTAGAGGATGGTGCATTTAAAATTGACCCGACAGCCATTATGGTGCATTGGACTACCCCTCCACAAATCAATAGGGATGCTTTCGCATCAAATAACCCAATCAATCCAACGCGGACACTATATGTACCTGTCGGAACTATTGATTTATACCGCGACAGTGAGTCGTGGGGATGGTTCAGAAATATCGAGGAGTATGAGAACTTTGACTTCGTACCGGAGGAAGTGGTTTACGGTGGTATAGTATACCGACTATTCCCACATACAAAAACCGCTATAATAACCGGGTGTCGAGAAGCAGCTCCGAAAGACATCGTTATACCTCAGAATATTCTATATGACCAGACGACTTACGAAGTTACGGCGATAGAAGATGAAGTGTTCAGTTTCAATCAGGCATTGGAGTCTGTCGTAATGCCTAATTCAATCACTCATATCGGCTACAGGCTTTTCAAGGGGTGCGAGAATCTTAAGTATGTGAAATTGAGTGAAGGTATTACAGAAATACCGGGGTCCTGCTTTGCGAACTGCAATTCTCTTGAAGAAGCACCAATCCCATCAAATGTCAAAAGAATAAAAGGTTATGCATTCTATTTATGTAAATCATTAAAGAAGATACATATACCACAATATGCATATCTGGAGTATTATGCCGTGAGTGGACTGAATTCATGTACCTCCGTTACTGTAGATGATAATAATAGTAATTACGTTGTTATTGACAATATCTTGTATTCGGAGAATATGAAGCGTATAGAATTTATAGCGAAAGAAGGCGATATCATAGTGCCGGAGTCTGTAAGTTGGATAGACCCATACTTTCTATATGGGATGGATAAAGTGACAAGTGTAAGATTTGAAATGCGAGATAATGTTTATATTTATAATTATCTGGTATATGATTGTCCTAACGTAGTGCATATATCTTTGTCTGATGCTTGTACTACTGTATATGATAGGTCGATACAAAAATGTGAATCCTTGGAGTCCATTACTTTGGGTCGTAATTTTCACGAAGGCTACGGTATAAAAGAAAATCCGTCGTTGAAGCATGTATTTTTGCGTAACGAGCGGAAACTCAATCTTATACCGGTGTTTAATGATGACAGACGTGTGGAAATGAATTTCTATACCGACCAGACAGAGCCGAAGGTAAAACTCGATGCTTGTGATACGTTCTATGTCCCCGGAGGTTGTGGGAAAGCCTATGATGGGGTGGCGGTCTGCGATGTTGTGGAAATGTGGCGCTATATGATAGACCGGGAGGCCCACAAAATTGCTCTGATTGTCGATGTTCCGGGCGTCGTAATTGATAAGGTATCAATCAACGGGGTTGCCGTCGAACCCGAAAGTGAGAATGTATACCCCGTCGCTGATATGGCAAATCTCGATGTCTCTGTCGATTTCACGTTGCTTGACAGACAAGTCATGACAACACACTATAGCGATGAGTTCAACGCGTTGATTCAAAGTTCGCAGATAGGGTCTTCTTTGATTGATATAGATGCGAATGTCGGCGATAATGCTTTTGACGTATACACTCCATTAGGACAAACCGTGATGCTCAATGCTGATAGGATGTCGATTGCAAAACTTTCACCGGGTATCTATATAATCAAATCAAAGACCGAAACCCGTAAGATTATTGTTAAATAAAAGATAATAACTTATTTAGAGAGGCCGTCAGATGAGCCCAAAACTCATCTGACGGCCTCTTGTTCGTTTGCATCAAAGTCGCTTATTCTTCCGGCTCGGTGTAGACGTAGGCGCCGAGGTCGGCGGTGGTGCGCGGAAGGCCGTAGCGGTCGGGACCGGCAGAGGTGTTCTCGCCGGCGGCGATGGCAGGAGATCCGGGGCGGAGGCGGTAGTCGAAGATGTACTCGGAGCGCTCGGTGTAGTAGAGCGGATCGCTGTCCCAGATACAGGAGATGAAGTTGTCGTCGTCGCTGCCTTTGCTCTTTAGGAGGCAGTGGCGCAGGGTTATGGCGGTACCGTTGAGGTCGCCGTGCGAGAGGTCGGTGCCGTTGCCGTAGATGATACTGTTCACAAAAGTAGCTTCGGTATATGGTAGTCCGCTACCGTCGTCGAAGCCGATCTTGGGGTCTGCGCTTATGTGGGCGAATTGCACTGCCGGACCTCCGAGGGCCGAGAAGAGGTAGTAGTTGGCAAAGGTGCAGTGAGTGAATGTGTGTTGTCCACCATGAAGGTATACGAGGCCGTCGGCTGCTTCTGCGAACTCGCATCCGGTGGCTGCTATTGCAGAGTGACGGGCGTCGAGGACGAGGCCACCGGAGTTACGCAACTGTGTGTTGATGAGCGTGAGCTGTGGCCGGGAGGAGTAGTCTGTTTCGGGGTTTCCTTCAATTATGACGCCTTCGACAGTGTTGCGTAGTGATACATGCGACAAGCGGTTGCCGGTGGATGAGGGAGCGAATGTGACGCCTGTCCATTGGCGCGACATGATGTCGAAGGAAATGTCGCCGACGACATTTCCGGTGCGGTCGCCGGCGAGGCTCACTGGGGCGTCGACGGTGCCCTCGGCGATGAGTGAGCCTCGGACGATGAGGCTCGCCTTGTCGTGGAAGCACAAGCGTGTGCCGGGGTCGAGGGTCAGGGTAACTCCGGGCGCTACTATGAGGCTGTCGAAAATCTGGTATGGAAGCTCGGCGGACAAGCGTGTGTCGTTGTCGATGGTGACGGCTTTGAGGCGCTCTACGTTGCACCCTTCGGCTGTAAGGACGACACTTGACGTGACGCCGTTTGTAGAGAAGTCGATGGCGGCTTCGTAAGTGGTGACGGGTTTTTCTCCGGGAGGCAGGGTAGCCTCAACGAAGACGAATATAGAGTCTTTTCCACGTATCTCGACGTTCTGGAAGTTGCGGCCCGGTATGCCGTCGACGTTAAGCCTGAAGCAGTCGGCATCGGCGCCGGATAGGCTTATCGAGGCTATCTGGAGTTGTTTGGAGTGTGGGTTACGTACGACGAAGCGCGATGTCGGGGTGGGTTCGTCGGTAAAAACCTGCCCCAATGACAGTGTGTCGACAGAATATACCGGTTGGTCGGAAGGCGAGGTTGAGAACCCGTCTTCGATGCAGGCAGCCAACAGGGCTATCATGGGCAGGAGGAGAATAATCTTTCGCATATTTTTTTAACGGAAAAAAGTACGGAAAAATTTTGTACCTTTGCGTAAAAATACTCTAAATATGCTCAAAAGCGTTTTTCTCACCATATTTTCTGCCTTGGTAGCCATTGGTGCCGTGGCTCAGACTGATGTGCGGTTTGGAAATGAGGCGTCTGACACGACGGTTATCAACGGCCTTCTCGACAGCCGAGGCGCGTCGCAAAATTTTGCAGATCCAGAGGCCCGTGTCGCCTTTTTTGCCCGTTCGTTTGAGGGTACACCCTATGGCGCCGGTACGCTCGAGGGCGATGAGGAGATTCTTACAGTGCGCCTCGACAGCCTCGACTGCACAACATTTGTGGAGACGGCTATGGCTCTTGCCTTGACATCGATGGAGCAACGTCATTCGTGGCGCGATTTTGTGTATAATCTCAAGCGTATCCGCTACCGTGGTGGCGAGGTGAACGGTTATCCGTCGCGTCTGCATTATATCAGCGACTGGATTGTGGATAACCGCTACCGTGGTAATTTTGCTGATGTGACCGACCAGTTTGCCCGTGCATCGTATATGATGCGTACCATCGACTTCATGACCACCAACCGCAAGCTCTACCCTGCTTTGGCCGACTCGGCGAATTATGCGCGTATTCGAGATATAGAGAATGGTTATCGTCAACACCGTTTTCCGTATCTCAAGAGTCGAGACCTTAACTTGAAAGGTGTTAAGGATGCGCTCCACAATGGCGATGTTGTGGCTATGGTGTCGAACCTCAAAAATCTCGATGTCACCCATATGGGGGTGATTGTAAAGGAGTCGCCGACAGCCGAACCTTACCTGCTCCATGCTTCGTCGACAGGTGGCAAGGTGATGGTATCGGCTGTTCCGTTGGCCGATTTTATGAAACGCAACCGTCAGTGGTTGGGTCTTAGGGTAATCAGGCTGACTAACCATTGATATGGTATTTGCTTTCGACCTCGACGATACACTCTATACCGAGATGGACTTTGTCCGCTCGGGCTACCGTGCTGTTGCTTCTGTCCTCGCCGGCAGTAGCGGTGTCGAGGCCGGGGAATACTATGATGGCATATGCCGCTACCGTCCGGTTGGGTTTGAGTGGGCTTTGGAGCATTATCTTGCCCACGGAGGCTCCGATACGGTGCTTGATGTCGATGCCATGATAGAGATTTACCGCGGACATGAACCTCAGATAGAGTTGCGCCCGGGTGTGCGTGATGTTCTCTGCCGTCTGCGCGAGGCCGGTCATAAGCTTGTGCTTGTCACCGACGGTTCGACACGCCACCAGCGGTCTAAAATCAGGGCACTCGATATCGTGGACTATTTCGACGGGATACTCATAAGCGAGGAAACCGGTGGCGACAAGACTACATCAGTGCCTTGGACGAGGGTAGAGCAGGATTTCGGCGCTCCTGGTGAGCGTTTCGTATATGTGGGCGATAATCTTAGCAAAGATTTCAGGTTGCCCGGCCTACGGGGCTGGACTACGGTGATGTCGCTCGATAGAGATGGTGTCAACGTGTTCGGGCAGCATATGGATGAGTGGCCGCCGGAATATCTGCCGAAAGTGGTGATGACCGATTTCAACATGCTTTTAAATCTAAAATAATACCAAATATGAAAGTACATAACTTTGCCGGGCATCCTTCGTTGGTGAGCCAGTATCTTGCCGAGATGCGCGACGTCAATATCCAGGGCGACCGTCTTCGTTTCCGCCGTAATCTCGAACGTCTCGGCGAAATATTCGCTTACGAACTCAGCAAGCATCTTGATTATAAGACGGTGGCAGTGACGACTCCTTTGGGCGTTGAGGCTGAGTGTCAGGTATTGGCCGAGCCTATGGTATTAGCTACGATATTCAGGGCCGGCGTACCATTCCATCAGGGTTTCCTGCGATATTTCGATAATGCCGAGAATGCATTTGTGTCGGCCTACCGCAAGTATAAGGAAAAAGAGAATTTCGATATATGCATAGAGTATCTGGCGTCGCCGTCGCTCGAGGGTAAGACGCTTGTGCTTGTCGATCCGATGCTCGCTACAGGAGCATCGATGGAGCTGAGCTATCGTGCGCTTCTCACCAAGGGCAAGCCCGGTAAACTTCACGTGGCTTCGGTGATAGCATCGAAAAAAGCGGTGGACTATCTTGAAAGTGTATTGCCCGAGGATGCCGAACTATGGGTGGGTGTGATAGACGACCAGATCAATGCCCATAGTTATATCGTGCCCGGTCTGGGTGATGCCGGCGATCTGGCGTACGGCACAAAAGAGTGAGACTTCATAGTTTAGCTTATTAGCCTTTTGGGCATTATTGTTGTCTGTTTGGTCGGCTGAGGAGGGTGGTATGCCAAAATATTTGTAATTTTGGCACATTAATTTGTCCTCGAAATGAAAATTTTGACTGCAGAAACCGATAACGAACTTGGCACAGAGGCCCTTAGATTGCTCGAAGAAATTTCTTCGGACTTCAGCATGATTGACAAATCATGCTATTATTGCCATATAAATTCGGAGATGTCGTGTCGTTTAGGCGACCTTAATCCGAATGTATTTAAAGTGTCGGGAAACGTGATGGTGATTCTTGTAAAAGGACACCTTCACGTCGACCTCAATACCGATAGCATAGATGTCGATGGGCCGGCGGCGGTGTCGCTTACCCACGGCTCTCTTGTAAGTTTCCAGCCCGGAGACAATAGCGAGATAGACGCGCATATACTTATCTATACTCCGTCGTTTCTACATGATATAAATGTGTCTTTCTCGAGTATTTCGGTCGATGCTATCGCCAGTGTGGAGAGTCCGGTCATGGAGTTGCGCGAGCGTGAAGTGCATGTGTTGCTGAGATATGTATCTCTGATCCATGCAGTGATGGGCGACAGGTTCAACATGCAGCTGAACCGTCATATAATATCGAGTTTGACATCGGCTCTGTTCTATCAGCTGATGCTGTTTGTCTATCGCCGTATCGATACCCGGAGCGACAACCGTGGAGGCCACCGTCGCAACAGTTATGTGCAGGATTTTCTCAAGCTCGTACATCTGTATTATACGTCGGAGAGGTCGGTATCGTTCTATGCATCCCAGCTTTTTATCTCGCCCAAGTACCTTTCGCTGCTGGTCAAGGAGGCTACCGGACGGTCTGCGGCGCAGTGGATAGACCATTTTGTGATAATGGAGGCAAAGAATTTGCTCCGTTACTCAGGCAAGAATGTGCAGCAGGTAGCTTATGCGCTCAATTTTTCAAACCAATCGTCGTTTGGTAAATATTTCAAACATCTTACCGGTCTAAGCCCTACAGACTTTCAGAAACAAAGCTGATGAGGCTTTAAGATATATAAAACAGTAGCGCGGCGCCTTGTTGAAAGGAACGCCGCGCTACTGTTTTTTCAAGCGTGATGTTTTATAATTTCAGGAGTATCGAATCTACTTTCTCGAATACTTCGATGAGGTCCCAGTCGGCCCTTGTCGAGAATATGAGATAGCTTATGTTCTCGCTCGGGATTGTGGCTTCGACGATGCCATAACCGCCATTTGTATTGGCATGGTATATTTTGACAGGTTTTCCGGGTTTCTTTGCCACTGCGTTTGCAAGTCCGTACGACACATAAGGTATATCTGATGGTATATAGCCTGTGTTGATGCTGTCGACCAATGCGAGAGATATGATTTTGCCTGAGTAGAGGGCTTTGTTCCAGCGCATGAAGTCTCGGGCTGATGAGAATGCGCCCCTGTCGGCTTTGGTGAGGAAGAAGTCGACTTCTCCGTAGTCATATTCTTCCCATTTTCCGTCAGAGCTGCGGAATACACCAGGAGCTGTTTTGCCCTCGCTGCGGCGGTATCCGTGTGAGGCACGAGGCAGGAGGTCTCCGGCGTTGAAGTAGCGTGTGTCGGTCATTCCGGCCGGTTTGAACAGGTTGTCGGCCATCCATTCATCGAAGCTGTGTCCGGTGATACGCTCAATGAGGGGTGCCACCAGAACGAATGCAGGGTCGGAACGCAGGTAGTGTGAACTCGGGGTGAGTGCCACGGTATCGAGATCTTCAAAGAATTGTATGTGCTCCGCTTCGGTGCTGTAACGTTTGTAGTCGCTCTCTTCGCCGAATGCCGAGTTGTGCTTTGCAAGGTAGTTGTTCCAACTTTCGTTGTTGCGAGGGCGTACGTCGGGAAGACCGGAGGAGTGGGTAAGTATGTCGCGCACTCTGATTTCTTTGAAAAACGGTGCTTCGAATTCAGGGAAGAATTTGGCAAGACTGTCGTCGAGAGAAATCAATCCTTGCTCGCTAAGTTTGAGTAGGGCTGCCGAACAGAAAATCTTTGACGAAGAAGCCATGTTGAACAAGGTACTGTCGGTGATGCGGCATACCGAGTCGAGACGGGCGAGACCGAATGCGTGATTGTAGATGATGGAGTCGTTGCGCATCACGGTGACTATAGCGCCCGGTTCATTGTCCGGGAATATGGGAGCGAACAGATTGTTGAGCTCTTCGGTGTATTCGCACGGAGGGACCCCATGATCGGCCCGGTAGTTGTCTTTGTCTGTACAAGCCACCACAGTCGCTATTGTGGCGGCTATCATAATAAGGAGCGTACGCATCGTACGTATCGATGTATGTTCGGCTTTTTTCATTTCGTGTGCAAAATTAGGGTAGAGTAGTATTATCTGCAACGCCTTTGCAGAATTTTGATTGAATTGTTGCAGTAATGTAATTTGGTAGGCTCTGTAGCATTAAATCCGTTCAACAGCCTTTGTAAGGCTGTTATTTTCATGGCCGTGTGTGCTGATGTGGGCGAATATCAAATTCTCACGGCGTCTTGTTAAGGTGTATATTATTGTCTGTTAGCGCTTTATGTTGTTTTAGTTATTTTGTATTTTCAGGCGAAATAGATTTTGTGTTGACGTGGTAATGTGTGGGATTGAAAAATTTTGTATCTTTGCGTTTCAATAAGTATAATATGACGCCCGCTTATCAATGGTTAACTTCGGGTGTTCCACTCCCCGAACTTGATTATGAACGGCTTGAGCGATGGATCGTCCAAGTCGCCGATGTTCACAATCGAAAGGTGCGCTCTCTTAATTATATCTTTTGCGATGATGCGAAGATTTTTGAAGTTAACGCCCAATATCTTGATCATCATTACTTTACGGATATCATTACTTTCGACGATTGTGTCGGTAGCCTTTTGCGTGGCGACATGTTTATTTCGCTCGATACGGTCCGCAGTAATGCTCAAGAGCTTGGATATGAATATATAAGGGAGCTTTATAGAGTTATTATTCACGGGGTGCTCCACCTTTGCGGCATCAATGATAAGGGTCCTGGCGAACGCGAGATAATGGAGCGAGCCGAAGACGAGGCCCTTGCTATGCTCGATGCCATTAATTAATATTTGAATATGCGATTTGATTTCGATGTGATAGTTGTCGGCGCCGGTCATGCCGGATGCGAGGCTGCCCATGCCGCCGCCCGTCTTGGGGCGCGTACATTGCTGGTGACTATGGATATGAACAAGATTGCACAGATGAGCTGCAACCCGGCCGTGGGTGGTATTGCCAAAGGGCAGATTGTGCGCGAAATCGATGCTATGGGCGGCATGATGGGAATTGTCACCGACAGGACGTCGATACAGTTCCGTATGCTCAACCGCTCTAAAGGACCTGCTATGTGGAGTCCGCGCAGTCAGGCCGACCGTAACAAGTTTTCGGCGGCATGGCGCGATATCCTCGAGCATACCGAAGGTCTTTCGATGTGGCAGGGTGCTGTTGACAGTCTTATTTTCGATGAAGAAGGGAGGCTTGCCGGCGTACATGTTGCCGATGGAGCCTCGTTCAAAGCCCGTAAGGTAGTGTTGACGAACGGGACATTCCTGAATGGTCTGATGCATATAGGGCGTGTGTCTCTTGAGGGAGGGCGTACGGCCGAACCTGCGGCACGTGGCATCACCGAGCAGTTGCGTTCGCTCGGTTTCCGCTCCGATAGGATGAAGACTGGAACGCCGGTGCGTGTCGATGGCCGTACAATAGATTTCTCTAAGACTAAAATACAAGGAGGCGAAAGCGGCTTCCATCACTTCTCATATCTGCCGGAGGTGAAGTCGGAATTGCTTCAACGCGATTGCTATATCGCCTATACCAACCCCGAAACTCACGAAATACTTCGTCGTGGACTTCCTGATTCTCCTCTTTACAATGGGCAGATCCAGAGCATTGGTCCGCGTTATTGTCCCTCTATAGAGACTAAAATCGTTACCTTTGCCGATAAAGATGAGCACCAGCTTTTTCTTGAGCCGGAAGGCGAGACAACCGTGGAGTTTTATATCAATGGTTTTTCGTCATCGATGCCGATGGATATCCAGTTTGAAGCTCTGTCGACTGTGCCGGCCCTTGCCGATGCCCAATACTATCGTGCCGGATATGCCATAGAATATGATTTCTTCGACCCCACACAGCTCCGGCATACTCTTGAGACCCGTCTTGTCGAAGGTCTTTATTTTGCCGGTCAGATCAATGGTACTACCGGATACGAGGAAGCTGCCGGTCAGGGACTTGTAGCCGGGGCTAATGCCGCCCTTGCCGCTCTCGGACGGCAGCAATTCACTCTTGCCCGAGATAAAGCATATATCGGTGTGCTTATCGATGATCTTGTAACCAAGGGTGTGGATGAACCTTACCGCATGTTTACCTCAAGAGCCGAATATCGCATACTGCTACGTCAGGACGATGCCGATATGCGTCTTACCCCCTTGGCTTATGAACTTGGTCTTGCGGATAAGCGGCGATACGACCTTATGTCGGATAAGCGTACTTGGCGCGACAAGATTATAGATCTTGCCGACCGCCTGACCGTGCATCCTGCCGAAGTAGACAGCCTTCTTGTCGCTGCCGGAACTACACCTCTCCGTCAGGGTACCAAACTTGCCGATCTTATACAGCGTCCCCAACTGTCGGTGAATATGCTCGCTGGAGTTGTTGCTCCATTAGGTAAACTTATAAGCAGCTTGCCCAACGACAGACGCGAAGAAATCGTAGAGGCTGCCGAAATACTCATCAAATACCGCGGATATATCGCACGCGAGCAGCTTATCGCCGATAAACTTGGACGGCTCGAAGATGTGCGTCTTCCGTCTGATATGGATTATTCGCGCATTACAGCCATATCGACCGAAGGCCGGCAGAAACTGGAGAAGCATAGGCCCGAAACTGTCGGAGAAGCTTCGCGCATACCAGGTATTTCGCCCAGTGATGTCAACATATTGCTGCTTATGATGAATAGATGAATTTGTTCCACGTGAAACAAATTCGCTGCAAAAATTAGAATATCAACAATTTACTTACTATGGAATACATAAAATCAAAAATTCGCGAGGTTGCCGATTATCCTTCCAAAGGCATCCTTTTCTACGATCTTACCACGGCATTCAAAGATCCGCGTGCGCTTCATATTATCGGTTGGGATTTATCGCAACTCTACCGTGATAAAGGCGTGACTAAAGTCGTTGGTATCGAAAGCCGCGGTTTTATCGGCGGCTCGATACTCGCATTCGAACTTGGTGCCGGTTTCGTGCCGTGCCGCAAACCCGGTAAACTTCCAGCCGATACTCTTCGTCAGGAATATGCCAAGGAATATGGAACTGATGTGATCGAAATCCACCGCGATGCTATCACTCCTGATGATATCGTTGTTATCCACGACGATGTTCTCGCTACAGGTGGAACAATGGCTGCGGCAATCAAACTTGTGAAGAGTCTCAACCCTAAAAAAATCTATGTCAATTTCATTATCGAACTGTCTGCGCTCAACGGCCGAGCAGCCTTGCCCGACGATGTTGAGGTGACTTCGCTAATCACATACTGATCAAACTGCATCTCAAATAGATTAAAGGAGAGGTTATCTGGCCCCTCCTTTATTTTTTGTCGTGACATACTATCTGCTGCGTCAAATAAATTTGGATTGAACTCGACTTATATGTATCTTTGCGGAGGACCAAAATAAACGTTATGAACCGGAAAATCATAGAATGCGTACCCAATTTCAGCGAGGGTCGCAACATGGAAAACATCAAAAGTATTACCGAGGCAATAGAAGCTGTCGAAGGTGTAGCTCTGCTCGATGTCGATCCCGGAGAAGCGACAAACCGGACGGTTGTTACCTTTGCCGGAGAGCCCGAAGCGGTGGCCGAGGCTGCTTTTCAAGGCATCAGGAAAGCGGCTGAACTTATCGATATGAGCAAGCATCACGGCGCACATCCACGTATGGGAGCCACAGATGTCTGTCCATTTGTACCGGTCAGTGGCGTCACACTTGAAGAATGTGCCGACCTTGCCAGGCGTCTTGCCCAACGAGTGGCCGACGAACTCGGTATCCCGGTCTATGCTTATGAGGCTGCTGCTTTGAAGCCAGAACGCAAAAATCTCGCTGTTTGCCGCAAGGGCGAATATGAGGGCTTGGCTGCCAGGATGGGAACTGACGACGGAGCCGATTTCGGCGACAGAGCATTCGATGAGCAAATAGCCCGTACAGGAGCTACAGCTATCGGTGCTCGCGACTTCCTTATTGCTGTAAACTTCAATCTGAATACAACTTCGACACGACGGGCAAATGCTATCGCTTTTGATGTGCGTGAGAAGGGACGACCACTCCGTGAAGGTGGAAAACTGACAGGCAAACCACTCAAGGATGCTGATGGTAATCCACTCATGCAACCAGGCACACTCAAGGGTACGAAAGCTATCGGATGGTATATCGATGAATATGGCATCGCCCAGGTGTCGATGAACATAACCGACACAGCCGCCACTCCACTCCACATGGCTTTCGATGAAGTTGTCCGAAAGGCTGATGCTCGCGGTATACGTGTTACCGGTACCGAAATTGTCGGGCTTGTTCCGCGCAAGGCTCTTGTTGAGGCCGGTGAGTATTTCCTGCGCAAGCAGCAACGTTCGCTCGGCGTGCCCGATAAGGAAAAGATACGCATCGCGGTCAAATCGATGGGACTCGATGAGTTGCGTCCTTTTGTGGTAGAAGAAAAAGTGGTTGAGGATGTTCTTGCCGCACGGCAACCAAAGCAAGCTCATCTGGTCGACCTCTCCGTAAGCCGTTTTGCCGAAACTACAGCCTCTGAGTCCCCGGCTCCCGGCGGAGGCAGCGTTGCCGCTTATATGGGAGCCTTGGCTGCCGCTTTAGGTACGATGGTGGCAAATCTCGCAGCCCATAAAGCCGGATGGGACGACCGATGGGAAGAGTTCAGCGATATGGCCGAGGAGGGACAGTCTCTGATGGATTCCTTGCTTGTTCTCGTTGACCGCGATACTGAGGCTTTTAACTCCATCATGGCAGCTTTCGGTATGCCCAAGACCACCGAAGCAGAGAAAGAAGCAAGGGTAAAGGCTATTCACGATGCGACGGTAAATGCCGTCGAAGTACCTTTCCGCACTTTGTGTGAAACGTTCGCCACATTCGCTCTTCTGCGCCGGGTGGCCGAGAATGGCAATCCGGCATCGGCCAGTGATGCCGGCGTAGGCGCTCTTGCTGCACGTGCCGCCATCCACGGAGCCTATCTCAACATGAAAATCAACGCTGCCGATATCTCCGATGGCGCTGTCGACGTAATTATGGACGAGGCCGCTGTTCTGGTTGCTGATGCGGATCGCGAAGAAGCCTCCATTCTGGCCATTGTAAACGAAAAAATATCATCGAAATGACATCCGAAGAGTTCAAAATCGCCGTTGCAGAAGGCATCCCGTCTACTTTGCCTTCATCCAAACCTTACGACCCCTCGGTCAACCATGCACCCAAGCGTAAGAAAATTCTCTCGCCCGACGAAGAACGCCTCGCCCTGCGTAATGCTCTGCGCTACTTCCCGGCATCTCTCCACGCAGAGCTTGCCCCGGAGTTTGCCGACGAATTGCGTCGCTACGGCCGTATCTACATGTACCGCTATAGGCCCGACTACGAAATGTATGCCAGGCCTATCGACGAGTACCCAGCCCGGTCGCGTCAGGCTGCGGCAATCATGATGATGATACAGAACAACCTCGACCCTGCCGTGGCCCAGCATCCACATGAACTGATTACCTACGGCGGCAATGGAGCCGTGTTCCAGAACTGGGCACAATACCGCCTGACGATGAAATATCTCAGCGAGATGACCGACCGACAGACCCTCGTGATGTACTCGGGGCATCCTCTCGGTCTGTTTCCGTCGTCGGAGGGTGCGCCTCGTGTGGTGGTGACAAACGGCATGGTTGTGCCCAACTATTCCAAGCCCAACGACTGGGAGCGTTTCAATGCGCTTGGCGTGAGCCAATATGGTCAGATGACAGCCGGGTCGTATATGTATATCGGTCCTCAAGGTATTGTACACGGTACTACTATCACTGTTCTCAACGCCGGTCGCCGTCATAGCAAAGACGGTAAATTGGCCGGAATGCTCTTCGTTACCGCCGGCCTCGGTGGCATGTCGGGAGCACAACCCAAGGCCGGTAATATCGCCGGCGTGGTGAGCATTACAGCTGAGATAAATCCGCAGGCTGTGGCCAAACGCCACGAACAGGGTTGGGTCGACGAAGTGTATACCGACCTCGATGCTCTCCTCTGCCGAGCCGCCAAAGCTCGTGCTGCCAAAGAGACGGTTTCTCTCGCCTATCAGGGCAATGTCGTTGATTTGTGGGAACGACTTGCCGCCGATGGTGTGGATGTGGAGCTGGGTAGTGACCAGACTTCGCTACACAATCCCTGGGCCGGAGGTTATTATCCTGTCGGATTGGGTTTTGAGGAGGCAAAAGCCATGATGGCCGAAGACCCTGACGAGTTTAAACGTCGGGTGCAGGAGTCGTTGCGGCGTCAAGTAGAGGCGATTAATAAGTTGACTGCCAAGGGAATGTATTTCTTCGACTACGGGAATGCCTTCCTCCTCGAAAGCTCAAGAGCTGGTGCGGATGTCATGAATTCCGATGGTACATTCCGCTATCCGTCTTATGTTCAGGATATTATGGGCCCGTTGTTCTTCGACTACGGATTTGGCCCTTTCCGTTGGGTTGTTACTTCGGGCAAGCCTGAAGATCTTGCCGTTACCGACCGCCTCGCCGCTGAAGTGCTTGAAGATATACGCCGGACAGCACCGGAAGACATCAAAGGTCAGCTCGACGACAATATCCACTGGATTAAAGAGGCCGGACGAAATCACCTTGTTGTCGGTTCGCAGGCCCGTATACTCTACGCCGACGCCGAAGGTCGTGCAAAAATCGCACTTGCATTCAACGAAGCCATAGCCCGTGGCGAAATCTCGGCTCCGGTTGTTCTCGGCCGCGACCACCACGACGTGAGCGGTACTGACTCCCCTTTCCGCGAGACGTCGAATATCTACGATGGCTCGCGTTATTGCGCCGACATGGCTGTGCAGAATGTCATAGGCGACGCCTTCCGCGGAGCCACATGGGTGTCGCTCCATAACGGTGGCGGCGTCGGTTGGGGCGAAGTCGTCAACGGAGGCTTCGGCATGGTGATCGATGGCAGCGAAGCCGCGGCAGAGCGTATCAGCTCGATGCTCCTTTGGGATGTCAACAACGGCATCGCCCGTCGTTCGTGGGCCCGTAATACTGGTGCTGTCGACGCTATCCGTCGCGAGATGGACCGCACGCCGGGCTTGACCGTCACCCTGCCCAATTTTACCGAAGAATCAATAATCGAAAATGCACTGAAATGAATAAAACATATACAGTCAAACCCGATAGACCGGGCGTATTCTCCTATTGTTCCGTACTCCAGGAAGGCGACTATGTAGAGCTTGGAAAAGAAGCCGTGGAGCGTATCGTCAAATGCCGCGACTATCTCGACAATAAAATATCACGTACTTCCGAGCCGCTCTATGGCATCACCACAGGCTTCGGCTCCCTATGCAACATATCCATCGGAGCCGACGATCTCGAGCAGCTTCAGCGTAACCTTGTGATGAGTCATGCCTGCGGTGTTGGCGAACGGGTGCCCGACCATATTGTCAAACTCATGATGCTCCTCAAGGTCCAGTCGTTGAGCTATGGCAACTCCGGTGTGCAGCTCGCTACAGTGCAGCGTCTGCTCGATTTCTACAACAACGATATCGTGCCGGTCGTATACCGTCAGGGATCGCTCGGAGCCTCGGGCGATCTCGCTCCGCTGGCCAATATGTGTCTGCCTCTGATTGGCCTGGGAGAAGTGGTCTACAAAGGGCGGACAATGCCTGCTGCCGACGTCCTCGTCCAGATGGGATGGAAGCCTCTTCAGCTTAAGTCGAAAGAGGGGCTTGCACTCCTCAACGGCACCCAGTTCATGCTCGCCCACGGTCTGTGGTCGCTCTACCGGTCGCATAATCTCAATATCGCGGCAAGATATATCGCAGCCATGAGTCTCGATGCTTTCGACGGCCGTATCGAGCCGTTCGGCGAACAGGTCAACTGTGTTCGTCACCACAGGGGACAGATACAGATTACCACCGACATACGCGCCATCCTCTCCGACAGTCAGATCATAGCACAGCATAAGGTGCATGTTCAAGACCCCTACTCCTTCAGGTGCATTCCGCAGGTTCACGGAGCTGTGCTCGATACCATATACCATTGCATGAATGTCTTCGACAACGAGGTCAGCGCTCCTACCGACAATCCAACCATCTTCCCCGACGACGATCTTATCGTCTCCGCAGGCAATTTCCACGGCGAGCCGATAGCCATGCCTATGGACTTCCTGGCTATCGCCATGACCGAGCTGGCAAATATCTCGGAGCGCCGTATCTACAAGCTTGTGAGCGGTACGCGCGGCTTGCCGTCGTTCCTTGTCGCCAAGCCCGGTCTCAACAGTGGTTTCATGATTGCCCAGTACGCCGCCGCTTCGGTGCTCAACCAGAGCAAGGGGCTATGCTGGCCCTGCAGCTGCGACAGTATTCCTTCGTCGCAGGGTCAGGAAGATCATGTGTCGATGGGTGCCAACTCAGCCACCAAGCTCTTGCAGGTAGTCGACAATACCACCCGTGTGCTCGGCATCGAGCTCATGACTGCAGCTCAGGCCCTTGAGTTCCGCCGTCCGCTCAAATCGTCGACACGCATTGAGCGCGTTTTCGAAAACTTCCGCAGCCATGTACCCTTTATCGACTCCGACTGCGTAATGTCGCCGTTGATCGATAAGGCTGTGAAATTTGTCGAGGAATGGCGCTGATAACGAATATCTCAGAGCTTCACGGCGTTGTAGACCCTTCTGTTATGCGTCTGCAAGGCTCTGATATGGCATCGGGTATGAAATGCATACCCGATGCATGGCTGAGCCACGATGGTGGTGTAATCACCGGTTTTGGCGCTATGGCCGATGGTCTTCCCGATGATTGCGGCGAAGTTACCGACGCCGACGGCGGAATGGTAATACCGGCTTTCTGCGACTCGCACACCCACATCATCTATGCCGGTAGCCGCGAGGGCGAATTTGTCGACAAGATCCGAGGCTTGAGCTATGCCGAGATTGCCCGTCGTGGCGGAGGCATACTCAACTCTGCCGATGCCCTCGCGCGTATTTCCGAAGCCGAGTTGCTCTCCGCTGCCCGTCGTCGTGCTGCCGACATGATGGCCAAAGGTACCGGTGCGTTTGAGGTCAAGACCGGATACGGACTCGACACTGAATCGGAGCTCAAGATGCTCCGTGTCGCATCCAGGCTGCGCGAGGAAGTGCCGGCCCGAGTCAAAATCACCTTTCTCGGAGCTCATGCCGTAGGAAGGGCATATGCCGGACGACAGAGTGAATATGTCGATATGGTCATTTCTGAAATGCTACCGGCGATAGCCGCCGAGGGAATTGCCGAGTATGTCGACGTGTTCTGCGACGAAGGCTTTTTCACCCCTTGCGAGACATCCCGTATCATCGACGCCGCCTCTCGCTACGGTATGAAGCCAAAAATCCATGCCAACGAGCTTGCTGCCTCAGGAGGTGTTCAGGTCGGTGTCGCCGGAGGTGCCGTGTCGGTCGACCATCTTGAGGAGGCTGGAGACGAGGAAATCGCTCTCCTCGCCGCTTCCTCCACCGTAGCCACGATGTTGCCCGGGGCATCGTTCTTCAGCCGCCTGCCTTATGCCCCGGCACGCCGGGCTGTCGACGCCGGTTGTACTGTTGCTCTTGCGAGCGACTATAATCCCGGGTCGTCGCCATCTGGCGACATGCGTTTCGTGTGGTCTCTCGGCTGCATACAGATGCGTCTGTTGCCTTCCGAGGCTCTCGCTGCGGTAACTGTCAACGGAGCTGCCGCGATGGGCTTAGACGGCATTTGTGGGGCTATAGCGCCCGGTCGCGATGCATCCTTCGTCGTAACTCGCCAATTGCCCTCGCTCGAATACATACCTTATGCTTACACCGAGCCGTGGATAGCTCGGGTCTTCGTCCGGGGCAATCCTGTTTGAACAGGAATGTTTGGAGGGTTGGAAGTCTGGGAGTGTGAGAGTTTGGACAATAGTTCCTTCAAAAACATTTATCCAAACCCTCCAACCTCCCTAAACATTCCATTTGGAATATTGCAATATTTGTTGTATATTTGCAAGTGGAAAAGAAGTATACTTGAAAAATGGCAAAGAATATTGCAGACATTGACTTGCCGGCACCTTCGGCGACGGTGGTCGACAGAATTAAATGGCTCATTCTTTTGCTTAGGAAGAGTCAGGCGGAGTTCAGCAAATACATCGGCATCGACCCTGCTAATTTATCCCGAGTCCTCACCGGGAAATCAGAGCCGGGCGATGGTCTGCTCTACCGCATAATAGTAAACACAGGAGTGTCGAAAGATTGGCTCCTGAAAGGCTCCGACGTGCCTTTCCCTAAAGAACAGGCACATAAAGACCCTGTCGGCGCTCCTGTCTACGATATCGATGTCACAGCCGGCACGACCTCGCTCGAGCGCATGTTTACCGATGAGCATATCGTGGGACGCATGATGCTGCCCGGTCTCAATCCCGATTATCCGATAGTACGTGTATCGGGCAACTCCATGATGCCCGAACTCAAGCCCGGCTGCTATGTGTCAATCCGTCCCGTGTCCCTCGACGCCCCGATAATGTGGGGAAGCATATACGTCGTGGTGCTGTCCGATTTCAGACTCGTGAAGTATGTCAGGCGCAACCCCGACCCCACGCTTGTTACCCTCCACAGCGCCAATCCCGACTACGACGATATCGAAATATCACGAAAGGACATCGAAGCCCTCTATCGTGTCGAAAATGTGATTAACCATGCCTCGCTTGCATAATCCCTTACCTCCATGTTCGGTTGCCGGTGTTCTTGAGGCCGGAACCGATGAAGCCGGACGTGGCTGTTTGGCCGGACCTGTCGTCGCTGCTGCCGTAATTTTGCCCGACAATTTCTCGCATCCTTTGATAAACGATTCAAAACAGCTCACCGAACGCCGGCGTATGGAGCTGCGCGAAGTCATCAAAGCCCAGGCCGTCGCATGGGCCATAGCGATGGTGTCGCCGGAAGAAATCGACCAAATAAACATACTTCAGGCATCGATAGAAGCCATGCACAAGGCCTTGGCTCAGCTTGATCCGCAGCCGGGAGCGATAGCCGTCGATGGCAACCGTTTCAGACCATATCGCGACGTTCCATATCAGACCTATGTCAAAGGCGACGGACGCTATGCCAACATCGCCGCTGCCTCTATCCTCGCCAAGACCGAGCGCGACCTTTACATGGAGCAAGCCGCCACGACGTATCCGCAGTACGGTTGGGACGAAAACAAAGGCTATCCTACCGCCGCTCACCGTCATGCCATAGAAATCTATGGTCCGACTCCGTTGCATCGTATGTCGTTCCGTCTCCTCGCCCAACCCTCAATACCTGGTCTGTTGTAAAAGCGAAAAGATACAAAATAACCGGCGGAGTCATCAGGCTCCGCCGGTTGCATATGGTATTTGGGGATAGTCTTATTTAACCAGCACCTTCTTGCTGCCGGTAGAGTCTACCTTGATGTAGACGCCGGGAGTCGACGGATATCCGGGGAGTTTTATACCGTCGATACTGTAATATGTTGCGTTGGTATCAGTGTTTCCTGCCTCGATATCATCAATTCCGGCCGGATCGAGATCTACAAGTTCAGCCTTGCCCGATAATGAGTAGCGGCGGCCACCCATGAAGTTGCGGTAAGCGAACACCCTGTAGGCGAACGATTCGTTAGTCCCTGCTTTAAGATTTTCAAATTTTGTTGACAAGGTATTGGCATCGGTGATATTGCGCTCCTCTATCGGATAAAATACCTTTGACCCTTCCGGTAAGGTTTGTGTCACCGTCATCTCGTCGACATAGAAGGGGAAGCCATTCTGAGAGTATATGGCCAGAGGCATCTGACTTTGGCCGCAGTCAAACACATATTCACGTTCTACCGATTTGCCGGCCTCGATTGGCATAGCTATGTAGTGTGCCATACCGGCTTGTACTACTACCGACTCGTTGGTGGCATCGGTGTCGCCAGTGATTTTGAGGCGTACGGTAAATTTGCCTCCGTTTCCACTAAGGTCGAGAGCCGGGGTCTGTATCATTCCGATGATGCCCATATACGATCGTGTGCCGAGCATACCGTTGGCAAGATACGTTGCAGTGCCCAGCCAGCCGATTGTCGTTGTGTATACATCGAGAGAACTCGGGTTCACCACATTATAGAGGCCGACGGGATTATCCACGCTACCTTCGGTCACTTTGTTGAAGTTTTCATAGAGGATGTTGACCTGCTCGCCATCTTTTGCTGTGGTGTAGACGCGGTAGTTATCCACCATATATCCTTCGGCCTTGGGTGAGAACTCCCAGTTGGCGGTATAATGGTCAGAATCTACATCTGAAGCACCTGTCGTAACCGGAGCAGCCAGGCCATAGGCCGATATTTCGTTCGATTCGGCTGAGCAAAACTCGGTATTGACGGCTTTGACAGTGTACGAATAGTCTTTTTCAATGTCGAGGCCGGTGACGGTATACGAACATTCAGTCGTTTCGATATCCTTTTCCACAGCCACTCCAGCAGGTTCTGTCATGATACGGATATGGTCAACGACGATGCTCACGTCTTTGCCTACGTCCTGCTGGTCGTTTTTCTTGAAGTAAAGTTGCACAGCTCTGGTGCCTTCCGGAAGTCTTGACGAAAGGTATATCACTTCTCCTTGCTGTGATATGCGCTCTATTGCATAGTTGCCCAGAACGCCCCATTGTCCATCTACAAAAGCGCTTACCGTCAGGTTGCTGATACATTCCTGCCCAGAGGGGTGCGAAGCCCAGAACGAAAAATCAAGTATGTCGCTGTCGAAAGTCTTAGTAATCAGGCCTTCGCCCGTGGCGCGGAAAATCATACCAGTGGTACCGTTGTAGCCGTTGTCGGAGATGTGGTCGGCATTGCGTGTGGTTCCGTATGCCACGGTCCATCCTTCAGGGAAACCGGGGTTGGTCTTGTCTAGTTTGTGTGAGCCGGCAATCACGTTTAGATTGTCAAAATCAGTAATTTCCACCGCATCATCGACTTTTTTCTCATACACTGTCAGAAGATATTTTTCAGCAGCCGGTGATGCTGTCCAGTTGGCTGTGAAGCCACCCGGAGTATAGTTCGTAGCATCTGTGGCTACAGGAGCCGGTATTGACGTCTGTATGGTTTTTACTTCGATATCGTCGACCAATACCTCTTCGGAGAGCATTGACATCTGTATGAGGCATCCGGTGAACCCTCCTTTGGTGAAGTTCAGCTCGAATGTTTTCCATTGAGGAGTCACTTCTACTATCTTGCTTTCGAGCCTGCTCTTGGTGTCGAGCAAGGCTATGTCCATCTTATCTGATGCTTTGTTGGCGTTGAGCAGACGGGCTCTGAAAGTGAGTGTCATATTACCGGCGTATGCACCCTGTGGTGTGCGCAGGAAACCGGTCTCTTCGGTGTACCCTCCGGCGCCGTCCGAAAACTTGCCTTTGAGTATCGCGCAGCTACCTCCGGCTTGATATATTGCAGCTCCACTCCAACCGGGCATGGATGTGTATGTGGCATCTATTGCTCCTGTCCGTTTATCTGCGATGTTGTTTTCGTCAGGAGCTGATTCGGTTCCGGCGCTCATTTTGTCGAATGTCTCTTTGACGAGTACCGTCGTCTCGTTTTCTGCTGCCGTCGTAGCTGTGCGGAGGGCAAGAGGGGTGAGAAGTCCTTGAGCCGAAACGCAGGGTACGGCTGCAAGCGATATTCCGAGTGCTAATGCTGTCAGTTTCATTTTACAAGTACTTTTTTACCGTTGATAATGTAGATACCTTCCGGCAATTGGCTTGCTTCGCCGCTTACGCGGATACCTTGCAGATTATATATTTCACTGCCTGTGGCTTCTGTTGATTCTATTTTGTCTATACCGGTGGCTGAAGTGACGGCGATGTTGTGGTGGCCGCTTACGGCGAACTCGTAGTTGCCTTTGGCGTTTGCTGTCAGAGGTTCACCGTCTACTGTCACTGCCTTGACATCCTTGTCTGCTTTGGGCATAATTTCAATCTTGGTTGCGGCGAGGGTCTCGAAGCCGACTCGGTCGGTGATTGGGCGCATTTCATCAGCGAGGACATCGACTGCATCAAAACCGTTTTCTTCGAAATTGAGAGTATACCATTCTGGCTCGTCTGTCGCTACTGCAAATATCTTCACTACCGACCCGTTTGCGATATTGATGTTCCAGGTCCTGCTATTGCCGAAACCAGTGGAGGAAACTTCTTCATCGTTGCTGTATACAAATGCCGATGTGTTGTAGAAGGAGGTGGGCTTAAGTTTGAACGGCACGTCTTCCGCGCAGAATTCAATATGGTTGTAACCTGTGGAGAGTGCTACTTCTCCGCCGAAAGCATCGGTAAGATTGAAGTCGCCATTGGCGTCGTCGATATATATCACAGCCTTCTGGTCGCGTATGATTGCAGTGGTTGTGACCTCGATTTTGTCATCGGCCCGGAGGTCGGCGAGCTGTATAATCCCTGTATAGTCAGGTTTGACAGCTGCTCCGTTGTAATTCACCGTTGCGAATTTATAATCATGGGCGTTGGCTACGGCGAAGAATACTTTAGTGTTGTTTTCGCTGATTACTACAGTATTGTTTCCGGCTTTGAGATCGATTATATCGCCGGGTTCCATCTTCGATCCATATCGGGCTATGATTGCGGCCGGATTATCGGTGTTCACGCTGATATTGAAAATCTCGTACGGGCGTCCGTCGAAGCTCACATTTATGTCTTTGTCGATAACCACCAGGCGCTGTGGTGTTGTAAATTCTTGCTGGGTGCCGTCTACATTGTAAGATGTCAGGAGGTACTTGTCGGTATTGCCGTGGATATAAAGCACCGTGCCGGCGTTTACTTCGAATGAACCTGCGCTGAAATCTACCTCCTCGCCTTTTGCATTATCTTTGGTTATTTTGGTCACAAAGCCCTCGACTGCTTTTGCCTCGTTAATTGTCACGGTGCATGCTTTGTCGGGGAATACACCCTTGACTTCGATATCTCCATCGCAAGGCAGGGCGATTTTGTACACAAAGTTTGTCTGTACCGGTTCGGTGGTGCCATTGACAACGTTGACTGAGTAAAGTGGCACCTGAGCCGATACCGAAGAGTAGATTTTGAGCATCTTGTCAACCTCGGGCTCATAATAGATTGTGTTCTCGCCGTCGGTGAGATCGGGGTAATACGAAAGCTCCGAGTCGGTTTTATGTACTCCGATTTTTACTGCCGAGGCCTTGTCTATGGTGACTTTAACCGAAGCCGTGCGGTATTCCTCTGGTTTCTGCGAGGTGATGTAGATGGTTTTGCCTCCATATTTAGTCTCGTCGGAATACATGTATCCGTACGGCATGTCGATATTGTTGCCGTCGGGGCCTTTGACAGTCACCTTGCATCCGTTCTTTCCCTTGATATATACTGAACTCCATGAGCTCGAGAACTCGATAGGGTTGTCCCCTGCGACGAGAGGCACCTCGGTATAAGCAGCTTCGATGCTGACATTGTCGGGATTATCGACGTTGAAGGTAATGGTAAATGCGTCGGCTGCAAATGTCAGAAGACTGATTAGCAGCAGACTGCAAAGAGAGTAAAGTTTTTGCATGTCAAAAAGATTGGTTTAGTTGGGTTTGATGCGGCAAAGATAATTAATTATTTTAATTTGTCAAACAAAATGATTGTATTTGTTTAAGTCGACAGAGCATTGTTGTTAATATTCGAAAGCTTGCATATGTATTTGGGGATAGTCTTATTTAACCAGTACCTTCTTGCTGCCGGTAGAGTCTACCTTGATGTAGACGCCGGGAGTGAGGTTGTCGGCGTTTACTTCAACTCCGGAGAGGTTGTAGTAACGGGCCGGGCCTGTCGGACCGGCGATGATGTCGTCGATGCCGGCCGGTGGCTCTTCAAGGCCGATGAGTTGGTCGAGTTTTGCGAAACGCTCCACAAGATAGTCCTTGATAAACTGTACCTCTGCCTCAAAGCTGCCGCGAGCTTCCGGGTTCTGGTGTACGAGCGTGTTGAGGATAGGCCAACGGGTGAAGTTGAGCTTCTGCGACTCGTTGATTTCGGCAGCAGCGTCATCGATAAGTTTATTGAAATGCTCGGTGTTGTAGTTGTGGTTGTAGCGCAGGTCGCTCCAGATCTCTTTCATGCGTTTTTTGCTGTCGGGATTTTCGCTTACGATACGTTTTACAACTTCTGTATATTTTGCCGATGCCTGGCTACCGTGCTCATAGATGAAGCCTGAATACTTGGTGTTTATGGGATAGTGGCGGTTGTCGTTGTCGAAACCAAGGTCGACGTCCCATATTGGAGCTACGGTGAATTGGTCTACACCACGGGGTTTGAACATGTATGTGCTCCAGAACGTATCAGGATTGCCGTCGAGCTCTCCTATGATAAAGTATTTGAGGAAGCTGTCGATGTTGAGATAGTCTTCTATTTTGCTGATATCAGTCTTGGCCTGGATGGACAAGGTAGACGCAAGGAATTTCTCGAAATGTTTCTTGATCCATTGGTAAGGTTGGGATGTAGGCAGCATGTCTTCGGGAGATTTGATTGTGACAGGCACAGGGTAGCCGCCATGAAGGGCCGAGAACCATTCGCCTTCGTTCTCCTTATTGGCATAGCCATCGACTTCGAGGAAGTAGCCGCCGGTGATATCGGCGTTGGGGTCGTATGGCTCATGCGTTTCCTCGTTGATGTCAATTTCTTCGATGTTCACGCGGTTTTTGTTGACTTCCACCTGATCGCAGAGTTGGTAGCAACCTTCGTATTCGCCGTTGTATACCACATCGACGAAGCGGAGATAGGGAGTGTAGGCCATGCCGGCGAGGCGGCTCATCTCGAAGGCCACGTGGTTGCGCATCAAGGTCTTGTCGCCGTGGTTGTTAATAAGAGTCCATTTCTTGGCCTTTGCCGGAGCGTCTTTTAGTATCTGCTGCTTATTTTCGAATTTGATCTGGAAAGGTTTTTTGGGCATTCCCCATGAGGCATTGCCACGACCCTTGAGCTGGGTTTTGGGGTTGGCCTCATAGAGGAGGGTCTTGCCGTCGTCGGATATGACATATACTGTCGAGCCGGGATGCTTGTCGTCCTTGGCCATGATCTGGGCCATGTTGGGGGTATTGAAGGCTACGGTAGGCAAGTTGGTGATCTGGAAGAACTGCGAGTCGTCGCCCACACCTTCGTGGCCGTAGAACTCAAGCTCGGCAACGCTGCCTTTCACACCGTTGACACCCATGAAGCGCACGTAACGGAAGCCGCGCGACACGTTGACGGGGATATAGTGCATCTCACCTTTGCTGTATTCTTCACGCACCATCGCGATAGGCATGGCATCGGAGAAGTCTGCTTTGTTGGCGCCTTGGAAGAGCGAGAGGACGGCACGCTTGGCGTAGTCGCCATCCTGACGAGGAGCGAAGCCGATCTTGGTAATCACATATTCCTTACCCAGATCGAGTCCGACCCAAAGGCGGTGGTAGTTCTCGTCGGTGTAGTTGCCGCGGAAGAATGTGCCGAGGTCTCCGTCGAAAGCCTTTTCGGCTGCGTTATTGTTGTTGTTGGGGGCGCATCCGATAACAGTGCCGGTCAGCTTTGCATCATCGGCATAAACCGAGAGAGTGGTAGCCAAAGCCGACACCAGGAGTAGTAGAGTTTTTCTCATGTTATGGTATAAAAATAAGATTAAGCATCCAAAGATAGTACATTTTTTCCGACTGCAAAAATTTTTAACACTGTCGGGCTTTATTTTCCTCGCAGGCGGCTGATGATGTAAGTCGGGAACAGATGGAGCAACGAGCCGATGCCGGATAGTCCATCGACCTGGGCGATGACGCGCATATTGTCGGCAAGGCCCTCGGAGCGCTTGCGTGAGGATATGCCCGATGTGTCGAAGCACGCGACGGCAAAGGGGACATGCACAAATTTGCGGCCTTCGCGGTGTAGCTGCTTGAAAAATTTGAAGTCGGCCGAGTATTTATGCGCCGTGTCGAACGGTTTTGCCGTCAACAGTTCCCTGCGGCATATCACGCTTTGGTGGTAGAATGCCAGTCTGTGGCCGCGGCAGCGGTCGTTGGCCGGACGCACGATGCCTTCGCGCACGGTGTCGC
>DKVO01000036.1:24909-39798 GCA_002491245.1 Porphyromonadaceae bacterium UBA7176 | reverse complement strand
GCTTCAGGATTGGCCGCTACCGCCTGAGCGAGCTGTGCGGCAACATCAGGCCCTGCGAAAGTGTCACCGGCATTCATGAATATAATCCACCGGCCACTTGCCATGCGTGCGCCCTTGTTCATGGCATCGTAGATACCGCCGTCGCGCTCCGACACCCACCGCGAGACACATCGCTCGCCGGCGATGAAGTCGGTGCTGCCATCGGTCGATGCGCCGTCGACGATAATATATTCCATGTCCTGGCATGTCTGTTCGCTTACCGATGCAACCGTGCGGCGCAACAAGGGAAGTGCGTTGCGTGTCACGGTGACGACACTGATTGTCGGTTCCATAGCTAAGAGTAGCGTTTAATATTTGAATGAGCTGCCTCCGAGGAACTCGCGGAGAAGACTTGTCGATGGTATCAGCGACGAGTTGATAGGCAGGAAGTAACTCAAGAATTTTCGCAGGCGGTAGGCCTCGGCATACTCGGGCACATCGTAGGGTACGGAGCGCAGCACGGTCTCGGCTTCATCTTTCATCACGCCCAACTCGAAAAGCAGCGACGAGTTGAACATAGCGTCGGCGTTTTCCTGATAGGGGAATATCCATTTCTCCTCTCCACGGCGCACACTAGGCCACCGGCGTATGGTTTCCTCGGCCGACGTGCCGCGATATTTATGGTCGCGGACAATGCGGCGCAGCAGGCGGTTGTCGGTAGTGGGCACCCAGTTGTGGTCGTCGATCGACAATGTAGTAAGTGCCGACACATACACTCGGTATTTCATCTTGTCGGGTATATGGCTCGTCAGTTCGGGGTTGAGGCCGTGGATACCCTCGATCAGCAGTATCGATCCTTCGTCGAGACGGATGCGTTTACCTCGGTATTCGCGTTTGCCTGTGGCGAAGTTGTAGGTCGGCAGTTCCACTTCCTCGCCGGCAAGAATTGCGCTCAGGTCGGCGTTGAACTGTGCCAGATCGAGAGCGTAGAGCGACTCGTAGTCATAGTCGCCGGTATTGTCGCGCGGAGTGCGGTCGCGGTCTACGAAGTAATCGTCGAGCGATATCATCTGCGGTTTGAGCAGATTGGTCATGAGCTGGATTGCAAGGCGCTTGGTCGTTGTGGTCTTGCCCGACGACGACGGGCCGGAAATGAGCACGATTCTGGCGCCTCCGTCGCGGTAACGGGCCGTGATGTCGTCGCTGATGCGGGCCAGCGCTTTTTCGTGGAGGGCCTCGGCGATATTGATGAGGTCGGCGGCGCGGTGGTGTTGCACATAGGTGTTGAGTTCGCCCACATCGCTTACGCCGACGATATGGTTAAACTCCACATAATCCGTGAAAGCTTTGTACATCTTTTCCTGTTCGATAGGCTGTGCCGGGCGCGAGGGGTCGGTGGGGTCGAATGGCAGCAGCAGGAAGCCTTTTTTGTAAGGCTTGAGATTGAATACACCGATATGGGAGGTGGAGGGAGCTAAGGCGCCGTAATAGCTGTCGGGTACGCCGTCGAGAGTATAGTAGGTCGTGTACAGCTCACGGATGGTCCGCAGCAGACGGGCTTTCGACATCAATCCGTGCTGCTCGAAGACGGCACACACTTCTGCCGTGAGATCCTGATGGCGTTTATATGGGATGTCGCGCTCTACAAGCGTATGCATATAGTCGGCGAGGCTGTCGATGGTGCTTTGCTCCACATGTTCGAAACCACCCAGACGGCAATAATAGCCGTGCGATATAGAATGTTCGATAGTGAGTTGTGTGCCCGGCAGTATGGCTGCCACGGCGCGGTAGAGCATCATGCACAGCGACCGGGTGTATACACGTGGCCCCGACCCGGTAGTCTTGTCCTGAAACTCGATAAGCTTGGGTTGGTAGAGAACGAAGTCGAGTGCTTCGGTCTTGTTGTTCACCCGGCAGCAGATCGGGTCTATGCCCAGTTCGTCTGATATGCCGGCGGCGATGTCGGCGAGCGAACACCCGGCTTCGACCTGGAGTTTGCGCCCGATATTGTTGCAGTATACGCTTATTTTCATTTGAACATGTTTTTTAATCGCTTTAGCCTTCTTTTGTGGTCGAGATATTTGTGGTAGAGTCGGAGTGCTTCGGCTTCAGTCTGCGGCGCGTCAAGGCCGGCGGCCTGTGCGTACATCCGGGCGAAGCGCGCTGTCTCTTCCTCGCTCTCGATATAGATCGATGCAAGGTTCCTTAGTTGCCGGCCGCGTGCGTACATATCAAATTCCATGCGGTTCAGGTCTATAAGGAAAAAACGGAAACCGCTGTCAGTTGTCTTATCTCGCTTGAACAGTACGTTGCCTGGTGAAAAGTCCTTGTGCCATACTCCTTTTTGGTGCAGGGTATATAGGAATTTCGCCAAGGCAGGAAGTGCTTCGCGAGCCACCGGGTTTTCAAGCCACCGCCGCATGTCGCCGTGGCCTTGCAGCTGCAACGAGATATAATAAGAAGTCGTCAACTGCCCGTTTTCGACATTTTCGATATATCCGACCGGCGATGGAGTGTCTATGCCGAGATTTATAAGTCGTTGAGCGTTGTAATACGACCGACGGGCCTTGCTTTGGCGGATGTGGGTGTAGATATAGTTGTTGGGGAACGATGGCTTGCGGAATGCCTTGATATTGAGCGTAAGACCGTCGACGGTCGTGGTATAGACGCTGTTTCGTGCACGGTAGATGAGTTGGGCACCGGCAGGAACACCCGACGAGGCTATTCTCTCGAAAAATGGGCGCAGCCTCTTGAATGCATGGTTTATCTCGATTGTCGTCTTCATCGTCTATCGCTTGTCTGCAAAATCGGAGTCCTTGAAATAGTCGGTGGCGATGATAAGGTCGCTTATGTCGTAGATACGGCGCGCGTGGGCGGTTTCCTCGTCGGTCAGGTTTTCTGCCGAGCCTTCTATCTGGCCGAGGCTGTTTACGGCAAATGCCGGTTTGTTAGGGTCGAGGATGCTGTGTCCGAGGCCTTTCCATGCATAGTCTTCGAGACCAAAAAGCTGTAGCAGGGTAGGGTATATGTCAATCTGTCCCATTACTTTGTCGTAACGGTCTCCGACGGGCGAGTTGAGCACTATTAACGGCACGTATTGATTGGGCGACAGCCAGGAGCCCACCTCCGGGTCGCGCATGAATTCGGCGCGTTGGGTGCCGATGCCTTCGTGGTCGCCGGTAATCACCACTGCGGTGTTGGCAAACTTGGGGTTGGTGGCAAGGCTGTCGACAAAAGCGCCGATTGCACGGTCGGTGTAGTTGGCCACCTCGAGATAACGGGCGATCCGCTCGGGTATTTTTGAAGAGAAATGTACCTCCTTGAGTTCTTCGGGTATCACAAATGGCGTGTGGCCTGAGTAGGTGACACACTGCACAAGTGAATGACCGCCGGGCTTGACGAACGTGTCGTCGGCGAGCTTGGCGTATGACTGCCGAAGGAAAGAATCATCGCCAAGACGTCCGCGAGGACCTGTTTTGACATCGAGCACCCAGTGTGGTTTGTCGTACAGCTCATAACCGAAATCCTGAGCTACGACGGCGACATTCCATACCGTCCGTTTGTCGACGGTAAACGATGCCACTTGAGCCTCCTGGCCGTATTTCTCTTTCCATGCCTTGTCGAGCGACGGGTAGGTGTTGTGGACAAAACGGTATGAGTACGCGCCGTAGTTTACCGGCAGCAGACCTGTGTGGAGTATCAGTTGGGCGTCTATCGAACGCGCACCTTTTACCTGGCTCAGCACCTTGTCGGCATAGAACGTTGTGGAGTCTTTCAGGAGCCGGTTGAGATTGGGCGTTATCTCCTGCCCCTCGATTGTTTTGCCTAAAGGCCAGCTCTCGAAGCTTTCGAGAAGGAGTACAATTACGTTGTCGGGAGTCTTGAGCGAGTCGGGCATGACCGGCGTGCTTTGGCGGCCGGCAAGCCATGCGCTGATTTCGTCACGCACCTCGGGAGTCAGTTCTACCTTTCCCTTTATAAGCTCATACGACATAGCCCCGGGTATGGTGTATACGGCAGCTCCGCAGGTCGAATAGTCGTACATCAGTTTTTCGTAAGCTTTCTTATATCCTCCCATGCAGAGAAGATATACACCCACTATAGCCATCGGCGCGGTGAGGAGTGCGGCCAGAGTGTATGATATCCTGCGCAGATTGCTCTTGATTACCGATGCTACCGAGGTGTGCCACAGACGGGCGCCGAGGATAACTGTAGAGAGCGGAAACATGATGTCGCCGGGGCGCAGCGACTCCCATACGCTGTCGGTGAAGTCGGCAAGGTTGCCTACCAACCCGTAGCTTGCCGCCGGTATCACGGTAAAGTATGTGCGGAAGTACATCAGGTTGGCTATCAGCCATGTGTCGAGGAGTAGCCCGATGGTGACAGCATACCACTTCGAGCGCCACAGGAGCAGCGGCATGGTGAGCAGGGTGGCGAAAGCCAGCTTGGTAAGGTAGCCTATGAAAAACTGGAAACCCGAGAATGTGCTGTCGGCGGCCCAAAGTAGGTCAAAGTAGAGAAATTTGAAATATATAGCTCCTATCACCCAGGCCAAAAGACCTTTGGCCGACAGCGCACTTTTGAACTTCCGGATGATATCCATATTCGATGATGTTTAGATAAGTTTTTCGATGACCTGACAGAAGTAGTCGACGTATTTGTCGAAACTGTAGTTTTCGATGATGTTTTTGATTGCGTTGCCCGACATTTCCTTGCGCAATGACGGATCGTTCTTCAAGGTGTCGATAGCATCGGCTATTGCTTCGGCGTCGTTGGGTGCTGTCAGGATACCCGACCGCTCATCAGGGCCGGTGAGTATGAGGTCTCTTGCTCCGGGTATGTCGGAGACTATACACGGGATACCGCAGGCCTGTGCCTCGCGGACAACGCGCGGCGATGCGTCGCGCAGCGACGGGAGCACAAACACATCGCTGCCGGCGATATAGTTCACTGCGTCGGGGCGGTTGCCGGTAAACGATATGTTCTCTGGTGCCCGGTCGATATCGGCTTGCGAAGCTTTGCCGACTACCGTGAGATGCGTTTTCACCCCTCTGGAGTTGAGTAGTTTTATAGCATCCACCAATACATGCAGTCCCTTGTGGGGGCGGCCTTCACTGATGCCTACATAGCTCAGCGCAAGGGTATCGGGACTGATGTCTGCTCTGACGGGGTGTTCGACAGCCTCTGCCACCCATTCTGTCGAGTAAGGCTTAGGATGTGTGCTGAGTTTGCGTGCCGGGATGTAATTGGTCAGGTTTTCTTCGATGTCTTTTGTCTCGCACACGATATGGTCTGTCCTGGGGTTGAGGAGTGCCATGTAGTATGTCGGGTCGAGACGGCGTATACGGGCCTGTGTGCCGCGGTAGCCGATTACTTTTGCTCCGGTACCGATATTGGCTATCAGGCAGTTCGACAAGGCTGACGTACTTGCGCAGAACACGATGTCGATGCCGGCTCGCTTGATTACTTTGTGAATGTCGCAGATGGCCCGGCGTGTGAATTTTGATTTGATAGCGCTTATTTTCTCGCACGGCAGCCCGGTGGTACGGCCTTTGTCGGGATCGCTGGTTGCCAGAACCACGTCATAGCCTTTCTCGCGCAAGGCTGCGAAAGTATTGACCGTTACCAGGTCGGCATCGTGATCGATCAGAAGGATTTTAGCGTTGGGTTTCATCTGCAAGTCGTTTTGTATTTAGGTTCGGGAGGGAGCATCGCTCCCTCCCGATATTGTTTTACACCTCCAGATCCTGGTTCATTATTTCATGCCAGGGCAGGCCGTTGGCGGCGATAGCTTCGAGGAATGGATCGGGATCGAACTCCTCCACGTTGTGTACGCCCGGTTTTACCCACTTGCCGGTGAGGAACATCATGGCACCGCACATCGCAGGCACGCCCGTAGTGTAGCTCACTGCCTGCATACCCGTCTCCTTGTATGCTGCCTCATGGGAGCAGTTGTTGTAGATGTAGTAGGTCAGGGGTTTGCCTTCCTTGTCCTTGCCTGAGATACGGCAGCCTATCGAGGTCTCGCCGTGGTAGTTCTCGCCAAGGTCTTGAGGATTGGGGAGGACGGCCTTGAGGAACTGCAAGGGCACGATTTTGGTGCCGTTGTAGTCGATTTCGTCGATGCGCGCCATGCCGATATCCTGAATGACACGCAGGTGAGTCAGGTATTCCTGACCGAATGTCATCCAAAAGCGTGCGCGCTTGATTGTGGGGTAGTTGATTACCAGCGATTCGAGCTCTTCATGGTAGAGAAGGTATGAGTCGCGTGCGCCGATATTGGGGTAGGTGAGCGATTTATGTATCTCGAGGGGCTTGGTCGTCACCCATTTGCCGTCTTCGTAGTAGCGGCCGTTCTGTGTGATCTCGCGGATGTTGATCTCTGGGTTGAAGTTGGTGGCGAAAGCCTTGCCGTGGTTGCCGGCATTGCAGTCTACGATATCGAGATACTCCATCTCTGAGAAATGGTGCTTGGCAGCATATGCTGTGAATACTCCCGACACACCCGGGTCGAAACCGCATCCGAGGATAGCTGTCAGTCCGGCTTTCTCGAAGCGCTCGCGGTAGGCCCACTGCCATGAATACTCGAAGTGAGCCACGTCTTTGGGTTCGTAGTTGGCGGTATCGAGATAGTTGACACCGGTCTTGAGGCAAGCCTCCATGATAGTGAGATCCTGATAAGGCAGGGCCACATTGATTACCATTTCCGGACGGTGGCGCTCAAAGAGGGCCACGAGTTCGTCCACATTGTCGGCGTCGACACGGTCGGTGGTGATGTTGGGTGCGCCGATGGCCTTGGCCAGGGCGTCGCATTTGGCCTGCGTACGCGCTGCAAGCACGATTTCGGTGAATACTTCGGGGTGCTGTGCGCATTTGTGCGCTACGACGGAGCCTACGCCGCCAACGCCGATGATGATGACTTTAGACATTTTTATTCGTTTTTTTCTTATCGAGTGCGATAGCCGCGAATGTTAAGATACCGAGAGCTATCGTGAGTAATGTTGTCGTGCCGAGTGAGAGGTTTGCGAATGCGCCTGCTTGCTCGATAGGTAGCCCATATATGCCCAAGGCGAACATCACGGCCCATTGCCACGGACCTATGCCGCCGTTCGACGGCACACCCATCGAGATACTGCCAAGGACGAAAGTGACCAGAGCTGCCTGCGTGCCCCAGTCGGAGAGGAGCTGGGCGGTGAAAGGAAACGCGTAAAAACTCACATAGAGCTGCATGAAGTAGCATATCCATATACCGGCGGTGAGGAGGAGCCAGCGGCCTTTGCCAGGCATTTTGACGATAACCGCAAAGCCCTGCCATAGCTCGCCTACGGCCTGACGGATTTTGAGCAATATCTTGTTGTGGGTGCGCACCTTGAGCATGAATACAAGGGCTGCCACACAGAGCGCGGCGCAACCCCAGAGCCAGGGCGATGTAAGCAGCCGCCCGATGGCGGCATAGCTGTCGCCGTTTTGGTCAAGAAAACCGAGGATGGCCTTTGATGCCACGATAAATGCGAACAATGTGATGAGGGCAACCGATATCGTATCGGAAAGACGGTCGGCGACCATCGACCCGAACACCGTGGTGAACGGCGCACGCTGGCGTTGGGCGATATATCCGCTGCGCCATACTTCGCCGAGACGGGGGAAGACGAGGTTGACAGCATATGTGCCGAATATGCTATAGTTGAGGATGCGTGCCGGCGGTGTCACGCCGAGGGCCCTGAGCTGTATACCCCAACGGTAGCCGCGGCATATCTGGGCAGCTATGGAAAATACGAAACCGAGGGCTATCCACCGGAAGTCGCACTGCTCGCGGATTATAGCCATCATTTCCTTGAAGTCTATGCCCGTGAAAAGAAGATAGCACAGACCAACGCTGATGACAAGCGGTATGACGAATTTTATTATGTTGCCGGCAAACGAGCCGGCGCCTTTGTTTTCTGCCATGATTTATTATATCGGTGCAACATGCAAAGTTACTCACATTTCGCCGAATATTAAAATCTTAGGGCCGTTTGGCTGCCTTTTTTATCGAAATATACTCTAACTGAGGCCGATTTTGAGTACGATAAGATATGCCGCAACCACGGTGAGCAATACGGTAGAAGCTATTATTGCCGTTGTGGCGAGGCGTTTCATCGCCGCCGAGTTTTTGTGCGCACCTATAAATCCGGCAGCTATGCCGGCTGCGGCAACGGCCATCGCAACATATCCGTCGGCCCATGCGAGCACCGCCCAGGCCACCAGGGCAAGACCGACGGCAATCCATACCCATACATGCCGGCGTTTGGGAGTGTCGTTTTCTGGAGTCTCAATCTTTTTTTCTTCTATATCTGTCATCTTGTATCCTATCAAAATTTCCACATGGCGAAGATACAAAAAAATCTCCACATCATGTATAAATAATACAAATATTGTGAAAAAAAGTTTATTTACAGTGCTTTTTGTGCTGTCAGGGTACCGGGTCATAGCCGCTTCCTCCCCAGGGGTTGCAGCGGAGGATACGGCGCACAGTGAGCCACAGACCGCGTATCGGGCCATGCTTGCGCAGGGCTTCGAGGGCATATTGGCTGCAGGTCGGGGTGTAGCGGCAGCTCGGGGGTGTCATGGGTGATATGCAGGTGCGGTAAAAGAGTATAGGCAGGCACAGAAGCCACACCAGAGCCGCTCTCAGACTATTCGCAATCTTTTGCATAGTGGGCTTGTAGCGATTCGAGGATACGGCGCACCGAACGGTCGACAGCAGAGTAGGGTGTTGTGGCCGAGGCCACATAAATAAAGGCGATGTCGATGCGCTCGCCATCGGGGAGTGGGTAGGAGTGATGGTTGAGCCTGAACGATTCGCGTACGCGGCGACGCATCTGCACCCGGTCTACTGCATGGTGCAGCCGTTTCTTGGGTATCGAGATGAGGAAGGCAAGAGGAGCATCGCTCTTGCGGCCCGGATTGCGTCGCGCCACGGCTCGCAGAGGGTAGACGAGACGCGAAAACTCTGCTCCGCCGCCGAACAGTATGTCGATCGCGACGGGTGAGCAGAGTTTTTGTTTCTTGTAAAGGCCGAGTTTCATAATTTCATGTCCCGACACTCATTTCCGTACGGCTTACAGTTTGCCGTCGAGGTAGAGGTCTATGGCGGTGGCCATCGACGGGGCTTTGGGGGTGGGAGCTTCGATGTCGATGCGCAGACCGGCGTCGGTCACGGCCTTGACTGTAGCCGGGCCGAGGGCGGCTATCTTGATATCGCCCTGTTTGAAATCGGGGAAATTCTTGAGTAGCGACTCTATACCCTGAGGGCTGAAGAAGACGAGCATGTCGTAGTCGAAAACTTCGTCAGGACCGAAATCGTTGCTCACCGTGCGGTACATCGCAGCAGATGTCACGTTGAGTTTGTTGGCCTGCATCAAGGCGAGGTCGGCGCCATTGTTGACATCGCTCACGGCAAGAAGGAAGTTTTCTGTCTTGTGCTTCAGCATCGCCGGCAGGAGGTCGGCGAGCTTGCCTGTAGGTGCTGCAAATATCTTGCGCTTGCGGTATACGATATATTTCTGGAGGTAGTTGGCGATTGATTCGCTGGTGCAGAAATATTTGAGGGTCATGGGTATTGTCACGCGCATCTCCTCGCAAAGGCGGAAGAAATGGTCGACGGCTGTACGGGCGGTGAAGACAATGGCCGTAAAATCGGGTATGTTGACCTTCTGCTGGCGAAATTCCTTGGCAGAAAGGCCCTCAACCTTGATGAATGGACGGAACACCAGCTCCACGCCGTGTTTTTGTGCGAGATCGAAATACGGCGACTTGTCGGTCGACGGCCGGGGTTGCGATACGAGGATCTTTTTGATATTCACTATCAGTCTAATATGTGGGTTCTGCTATCGGCCGGTACTGTCAAGCTACCTCGGGCAAAATCGCTGACAAACGGTAGACTATGAGTATCGGCAAAATTTCCAAGGTGCAAAGGTACAAAATAAAATAAAGCAAAGACCAAATTTTATGATAAAAAATTCTAAAGCCTTTGATTAGAAAAAGTGCCTGGCCTATAAAATAGATTGATAGTGAGATGTTTAATAAAATACCATGCCACGATGGCCTGTATATGGTCAACAGCGCCGGCACCACCAGGGCCAGACCGGTAAATGCCTGGGTTGCCGAGTATCCTCCGAGCCAGCGGCGACGGCCTTCTGTGCCGGTGAATGTGTAGCCGACGAGCCAGTAGGCACAGCGCCGGAAAATGTACCAGCACCCTAAGAGGGTCATGGCTGCGGCTGCTCCGGCAAATGTCGGTGATGATGGTATGCCGTGTAGATTGTAGAGCACAGTTCCGCCCGAAACAATAAAGATCAGGACGAGCAGCACCGCGCCTGGAAGTGGTGCATTCTGTTGGTCGTCGAACACATTGGGCCTGCGTCTGACGCTCCACAACTCCGACCGGTAGGCCTTCAGTGCCCGACCAACGTGAGGGGCATTAAGGGCGGTGACGGTAAAAAGACCCGTGAGTAAAGCCGCGAGCGCTGTGGAATTGAAATAGGCCGGAGGCATGGGGGTCGGGTCCAGCCCGGCCGACAAAACGATGAGATGTAACAGAATGGACGACATGTCAGAACTTCGGTGAAACGTCGGCGGCTGTGTGTGGTGCCAATGCCATGTCGACGGCTTCTCCTACCGACGAGGCCACGCTGAAAAGTGTCCGGTGGTCGGCTGGTATGAAACCCTCTTCCACACCCTTGGCAAACATCGAAAGCAGCGGAGCATAGTATCCGTCGATATCAAGGATCACCACGTTGCCGTCGTAGAGGCCCAGCTGGCGCCATGTGATGATTTCCATAAGTTCCTCGAATGTACCCACTCCGCCTGGTAGAGCTATGCAACCGTACGATAGCTCTGCCATACGGGCTTTGCGCCTGTGCATGTCGGGTACGATATCGAGAACATCCATGCCTGGATGGTGCCAGCCGCGGTCAACCATAAATTGAGGTATCACGCCGTGGGTGCGTCCACCGGCAGCTATGGCAGCGTCGGCTACGGCGCCCATAAGGCCGGAATGGCCGGCGCCCGACACCAGTGTGGCGCCACGTGCAGCGAGGGTACGGCCAAGTTCGGCCGCAGCATCAATATATATCGGGGCGAGATGCGCCGACGAACCGCAGTAGACTGTAACAGCAAGTTCTCGAGTCTCTTTCATTACTTACTTAATATTTAACTTTGTGCAAAGTTACACATTTTATCGTGAAATCTGTAGCAGTGGTCAATCTTCCGTGGTGGCATAAAGGGCGGCGGCCTTGGCGAGTTCGTCGGCTACAAGGGTGCGTAATTCGGGCGGCGACAGCACCTCTACACGCGAACCGTATTTGAGTATCTCCTCCACCAGATCGAGGCTCACACGCAGGCGGTAGTGGAATATCGAGTAATCATCATGGATAAACTCCTCCTGTGAGGCGTGGAGAGGAAGAGCTCGGAAGTATTTGGCCAGACGGGCGTCGACCTTAAGTGCGACATTGCGCACCGGAGTGGCGCTCACTACGATACCGAATGAGTTGGCTATGTATGCCGACGCGTCGAACGAAGCATCGGGCTTGAAATTCTCCGGCAAAAGACGCAGACCAACTATACGGTCGAGTGCATAAGTCTTTATTCGCTTTTGCTCCACATGGCGCCCCACCACATACCAGCGCTGGCGGAAGAGTTTAACGAAATACGGTTCGAGCACGATGCCCGTCGTGGGGACGGTGCGGTAGAATGGCTGATAGGTGAACTGCACCCTCCGGCGGTTGCGCAAGGCATCGATGACAGGGGCGAGAAATTCGCGAGCCGATGGCACGTCCTCTACGAAGATGCGGTCCGACATGTCGCGTGAGTGGCTTATCACCTCATGAGTGGCAGCAGCGTTGAGCAGCCATTCAGTCACAGCCTCTCCGCCATCTTCGTCGATGTAATACTCGAAAGTGACCGGGTCGCATCTGATCTCGACTTTGAAAAGTTCTTCGGCTGCGGCGCGGTAGTTGCAGAAGGTCCTTCGTGGCAGTGGGTTGCCGTCAGAAAACTGGGAGCGGCGCCATAGTTCGTCGATATCGGCCCGGGTGATACGTCCGTAACGCCGTATGGTGTCGATAAGCCACAGGTAGCGGTTGAAAAGATCGTGAGGCATGGGTGGATTAGTTTTTTCTGATTTTAACTGACAGGAGATGCAAACCTGCGATAGTGATCACGGCGTTGATTATCAGTAGCTCGAAACTCGTTTCATAACCGAAGCATCCCTTGAGAGCCCATTGCACACACCACGAAAGAGCCGGGGCTGCAACGCATACTGCCGGCACAAGGCGGTCGCGCACAGGGCGCTTCCAGAACATTCCGTAGACAAACAGACCCAATATCGGGCCATAGGTATAGGACGCCAAGGTGTATACGGCTGATATTGCATCCTGGTCGCTAAGGTAATAGAATGCTATGATCACCAGGCCCATCACCGCCGACATGGCGAAATGTACCGTTTTGCGTGTCCGTGTCAGGCCGCGCTCATCCTTCTTCTTGTGCGCCCCGAGGATATCGACTGTATACGATGTCGTCAGCGATGTCAGCGCCGAACCTGCCGCCGAATATGCCGCCGACACAAGGCCGAGGACAAAGAGGATAAGGACGACTACAGGTACGTCGGGGTGCTGGGCCACCATGCCGAAGAGCTCGTCGGTCTTGTCGGGCATCGACATGCCTTTTGCGTCGGCAAACATCACAAGTACTGTTCCTAAGATTAGAAATAATGCTATGACGAAAAACTGGGTCACGCCGCTTGTGATCATATTTTTGCAGCTTTGTCGGCTGTCGCGGCAAGCAAGATTGCGCTGCATCATGTCCTGGTCGAGACCATTGGTGGCGATGGCCATGAACACGCCGGCGAGAAACTGCTTCCAGAAGTATGTGCCTTCCTTGGGATTGTCGAAGAAAAACATACGCGACGACCCGTGTCCGGCCACTGCCGATGAGAGCTCGCCGAAACTGTAGCCGAGGTTTGTGGCAACGAAGTAGATACACAGCACCACCGACATTATCAGGCAGAAACTCTTTATGGCATCAGTCCATATGAGGGTTTTGACGCCGCCTTGCACCGTGTAGAGCCAGATTAGAGCGATGGTTACGATCACATTGAAAGCAAACGGTATATGGAGCGGTGAGAACACCAACAGTTGCAACACTGCGCAGACAACGAAAAACCGCACAGCCGCCCCGAGCATCTTCGAAACAAAGAAAAACCACGCTCCGGTACGGTAGGTCGTGCTGCCGAACCGTTCTTCGAGGTAGCCGTAGATTGATATGAGGTTACGTTTGTAAAAGAGCGGTACGAGCACGAAAGCTATCACCGCGTAACCTACTATAAAACCTAACACCATCTGTAGATAGGCATATCCCTTGCCGACCACCATACCCGGCACGCTGATGAATGTAACCCCCGATATGGCGGCGCCTATCATGGCGAAAGCAACCAGGGGCCACGGTGCACGGCGGCGTCCGGTGAAAAAGGTGGAGTTGTCGCTACCGCGCCCGGCAAAATATGATACTGCCATAAGCAACGCGAAATACGCCGCTATGACGGTGATGACTATGATTGGTTGTGACATGTGGCAGGTCGTGTTATTCAGGATAAAGTAAATAAGGGCGTCGCTGAGCCTTGAAGCGTGCGACATCGCCGGCCCATGTAGCCTTTATTTCGTCGGCACTTTTGCCGTCTTCGATCATTCCGCGGATATCGCCGCGCCCTATCAGAAGCTCGAAAAAGTTGCGGAAGAATTTATCACCCATGCCAAGGTCGCGGTAGGCATCGATTATGTAGGCGAGGTTGATGCCCTGGGCTATGGCTTTCTCTTCAGAAATACTTCCAAGGTCGACGCCCCGGCACAGGCTGTCTTTCTGCGGCGGATTTTTAGCGCCGGGCACGCTGCGAGGCGTGAATGAGAAACTACGGCCCTTCATCTCCGGATGTCCGTAGATTTCGAACGGGCGGTCGGTGCCGCGACCCAGGCTCACCGGCGTTGCCTCGAAGTAGCATGTCGATGGGTAAAGGTATATGGCGAGCATCGTGCGCAGGTTGGGCGATGGGGCCACAGGCAGGCGGTAGCGCGTCTGATGGGTGTAGCCGGTGCAGGGGATGACGGTTAGCGGAACCTTGGCTCCATCTTCGAGCCATCCTTCTCCTATGGCCATGCGTGCAAGCTCGCCGAGTGTCATACCGTGGACAACCGGGATGGGCAGACGGCCGACGCCCGAGGCATATTTCATGTCGAGCACGGGGCCATCGACGGTCATGCCGTTGGGATTGGGCCGGTCGAGCACAACGACCTCCTTGCCATATTTGGCGGCGGCGTTCATAAGGTCTATCATTGTGCAGTAATAGGTGTAATAGCGCAGTCCGACGTCCTGTATGTCTACGACAATGACGTCGAAACCGTCCATCACTTCCTTGGCCGGCATCCGCTTGCCTTTGCCGCCGTAGAGCGATGCTATTGGCACGCCGGTAGGGCCATCGACACCATCGGCAACGTGTTCGCCGGCATCGGCAGTGCCTCTGAAACCATGCTCGGGCGAGAATAAAGTCACTACATCCACTCCTCCCTCGAGCATCAGGTCGACGGTGTGACGATCTCCCACCATGCCGGTGTGGTTTGAAAACAAGGCCACTCGTTTTCCTTTGAGCAGGGGAAAGTACTCACCGGTGCGCGCCGCGCCCACCGTAACTTCGGCAGAAATGTGAGCGATGGAAGCGCAAGCGAGCACCACCGCCATTATGTATCTGAAAATCGGTATATTCATCGTGGTCAGATTGATGTTAGTGTGCGAATTTTACTTCAAGGTCGGATTTGGATGAATTGGCCATAGACCCTTCGAAGAAAGCACTGCCTTTGAATGTCATTTGAAGTTCACTTT
>DKVO01000036.1:0-24619 GCA_002491245.1 Porphyromonadaceae bacterium UBA7176 | reverse complement strand
GTTCACTTTAATTTTTGAAACAACAGGCAGATGGTCTGAAGCGGCATCCTTGGCCGACGCCGGTACTTTAGATTCTATCAATGTAAAATCTGAGGCCGGATACCCGAAAATCCAGTCTATTTTAGATTCTGCTCCCCATGCCGGGAAGGTCTTGTCGGGACACGTGAGGTCTTTGAAGTCTTTTTTGAGGACTTTGATTGCTTTCGATTCCGGATCGCAGTTGAGATCGCCTGCGATGATGACCGGTCCATCGAGTTTACGAAGTTCTGTCGAGGCCGCCTTGGCCTGCAGAGCTATCGTCTCAGGGTCGATATAATCGAAGTGGGTGCTGACAAAAGTGAGGTGGTCGTCGCTTCCGTCTATTTCAAATTCACCGATAAGGAGTATGCGAGGTTCCACTTTCTTGGGGTTCGGCAGGTCGAATTTACGTACCGAAATCATGGGGTGGGCCGAAAGCAGTCCGATACCATACCAGCCGTCCCAATAGTCGCATGTGCGGCCGTAGAAACCGAACATACCTGTGAGTTCGGCCAGGCGGTTGAGGCAGTTCACACGATTGTGTCCCTTGGCAACCTCGCGCATGGTGTTGACATCCACTTCCTGGATAGCGACAAAATCGGGCTTGGCGGCCTTGATTTCTTCGGCGATACGTTCGAGCGACGCCCGTTCGCCGAAACGGAGGTTGTAGGTCATCACGGTAAGTTCGCGCTCATGGTCGGCGGCGAATACAGGGAGAGTCAGCAATAGTGCGAGAAGGGGGACAAGTAGGTTTTTCATGTGTGATTAGCTTAGGTTCTCGCAAAATTACGAATAATGGTTTATGCAGCAAATTTTTTGATTGTCTTGAATCAGAATGATAATTCTTAACAAATCTTAAAAGAATGTAGGGATATTGTAAAATCCAAACAAAGCGCTTAACTTTGCACCACAATACCACGGGGCACTAGCTCATCTGGCTAGAGCGCGACACTGGCAGTGTCGAGGTGAGCGGTTCGAGTCCGCTGTGCTCCACAAAAAGCAGATTTGGAAGCAATTCCAAGTCTGCTTTTTGTTATATAGATTTATTTCGTTAACTTTGTCAAAAACAGTTATCTTGATATGCCGACACTCTTTGTTCTTTTGGGTTTTAGATTTTTCTTTTGATCAAATGACATGAACCAATACATGTTCACATCTCCAAAGGAGATTGTGAGGCCAAATATAATTGAGCGTTGGAATGAATATTTCAGGAAAGGAGGTAGTAGATGAATAAGACAGATATTTCTAAAGTGTGGCTTACCGATTCGGCTATTTGGATAGAACTGAAGGATGGAAGAAAAGCAGAGGAGCGTTTTGCAGACTACATACGTCTGTCTCAAGCTAATGACGAGCAGAGAAGGAATTATGTCCTGTCATATTTTGGTATCCATTGGCCAGACATAGATGAAGATTTATCTTACGAAGGCTTTTTTGTCAAACATCACGATGACATCGAAGCCGCTGAGAAAGTTCTATAATTTGTCAGCATTCTTTTCCTTAAAATCCGGAAGACCTCGATAGACCCGTGGCGGCGAAATCTTTTCCTAACTTAAGCCACTACCAATTTGTTATAAGTCGTATATTTGTACGCTTAATATAAAATATGTGGTCGTTGAGGCTGTCTTCGGCTTCGTCTACAACTCTACAAAACATCTGATTTATGGATGAATAGAAAAACAAAGATTATTTTGGATTTTATTGTTTTCTAAGGAATTTTTGTAACTTTGCTGCCGGTTTGCGGTTGTCCATAGAGATGGAACCGTAGCCAGTCTTTTTTTATCGACAAGGTGTTATTGTCTTCAGCTTCAGCCATCAAATCTCGCAAATTTGTTATTTTCCGAAGCTTGTTGCCGGTAGCGCCTGCATCGCTTGCTTATACCCTGTCCGTAAGGACGGCCTATATAGCAAAACGGTGTGGGGCTATCGTCATATCCGGAAAATGGGCTTAGCGAGAGCCTGGTGGCTGGGTATGGCGAAATATGGTCCTCACACCTTTTTTATGTCCAATAGCTTATTTTGCCACAGTGGAGGGCCGGGGCAACAAATAATTTGATAATGAAATGGATAAGGGGTGAAAAACCCGTACACATAGTCTATGTGGCCGCTGTTGTCCTGGCGGTTTTTGCTGTCATCCTCACAACCGTCTGTCTGGGAGGGCCAATCCCGGCCGCCGCAGCGGTATATCTGCTGTGTATGGCAGTTTAAGTCTTTTGTGGTCAGATAGCTATGTCGGTCATGCGCCGGAGGAAGAAGGTGGCGACCTGGACATAGATTATGATGCCGAAGAGGTCGTTCATGATCTGGATGAACGGGCCGGTCGCAAGTGCCGGGTTGACATGCAGTTTCTCGAGGGTGAGGGGTATGACGGTACCCAAAATCGAGGCAAACATCACTACAACAAACAGTGATACAGCCACAGATAGGGTTACAGCCAGCTCGCCGGGCATCATTATGAGGTTGTAAGCCAGTACGACTGCGGTGATGATGGTGGCGTTGAGCAAGCCTATGAGGGTTTCCTTTCCGAGTTGTCCGGCAAAATCTTTGACCTCAAGGCTGCCGTTGGCCAGACCCTGCACCACGATTGCCGAGGCTTGCACGCCAACATTACCGCCTGTGCCGCCGATAATGGGGATAAAGAGAGCGAGGGCGGTCACGGCTTGCAGCTGTACCTCGAAAGCGCCGAGGATGACCGATGCTAAAATGCCCGACGCTATACCCACAAGCAGCCAGGGAATACGGACTTTGGTCTGGGCTATCACGGAGTCGTCGGCATCGACGTCGCCCGACAGACCTGATGCCAACTGATAGTCGCGTTCGCTCGATTCGCGCACCTGGTCCATCACGTCGTCGACGGTTATGCGACCCAATAGACGGCCTATGGAGTCGACTACGGGCATGGCCACAAGGTCGTATTTCTCGAAGTCGAGGGCAACATCGTCGATGGGCGTGTCGGCTTTGACGCTTACCGGGTCGGCTTCCATCACATGCTTGATTTTCGATACCGACGGATGGGTGAGCATCATCTTTAGAGGCAGGATACCACGCAGGCGGTAGTCGTTGTCGACAACGTAGACATAGTAAATCTCGTCCATATCCTCGGCCTGTAGTCGCATCTGCTTGATGCATTCGGGCATCGACCAGTTTTCGTTGACTACAATCATCTCGGTGCCCATGAGGCCACCGGCAGTGTCTTCGTCGTACTTGAGGAGGTCGATGATGTCGCCGGCCTGCTCCACATCGTCGATGTGCGATATGATTTCGTCGCGTTCCTCGGCGTCGAGCTGCTGTATGAGGTCGACGGCGTCGTCGGTGTCGAGGTGGTCGATCTGCTTGGCGATTTCTTCCGCCGGCATGTCCTCGATGAGTTTCAGTCGCTCGTCTTCGTCAAGCTCCATGAGCACGTCGGCGGCGGTATCTTCGTCGAGGAGTTTGAAGAGGTATTCTGACTCGTTGCTGTCGAGCTGCTGGAAGAGCTCGGCGATGTCGGCCGGGTGCAGGTTCGTGAGCTCACCGAGGGCCGAGGCGCTGTCGTTGGCGGCGATGGTGGCGGCTATGCGGTCTATGTCTTCCTGGGTAAATTCTTTCATTGCTTGCGGAGCTCCTCTATGCGTTTGGTCAGATCGATAAATTGGTCTACGGTCAGCTGCTCGGGGCGGAGTGCCAGTAACTCGGGCCAGTCGATGGTACATCCGGGTGGCAACAGTGATTTGATGGAGTTGCGGAGTGTCTTGCGGCGCATACCGAAAGCGGTCTTGACAACGGTGCGGAAAGCACGTTCGTCAACGCCGAGATCGCTGACCCCGTTGCGGACCATGCGTATCACTCCCGACTTTACCTTTGGAGGCGGATTGAATACATGCTCCGATACTGTGAAGAGGTATTCGACATCGTACCAAGCTTGTAGCAGTACGCTCAGTATGCCTCGGTCCTTTGTGCCGGGAGGGGCTGCGAGGCGTTGGGCCACCTCACGCTGCAACATGCCCGAGCAGCATGTCACTCGGTCGCGCCAGTCGAGAACCTTGAAAAAGATTTGCGAAGATATGTTGTAGGGGTAATTGCCTATGACGCAAAATTTTTCGTCGCCGGGTATGGCTTCGGTATCTGTCATCTGCAGGAAGTCGCCCTCGATGATGCGCGGCTGCGGTTGAGGCAGATGCGATTTGAGCCAGGCCACCGACTCGGTGTCGATTTCGGCAAGGGTGAGGTCGGAAGGCTTGTGTTTCTGCAACAGGAACCGGGTCAGGACTCCAGTGCCGGGGCCTATCTCCAGCACGGGCAAGCCACGGTAGTCGTCGAGGGTGTCGGCGATGCGTGAGGCAATACCCATATCGGTAAGGAAATGTTGCCCGAGGGCTTTTTTGGGTCGTACTCCGGTCATTTTTAACGTTGATTGGTTTACAAAAGGCAAAAATACAAAAAAGCCTCCAAGCGGCAAAATTTACATTTGCAAATTCATGCCAGGCCCGGTTCGGAGCCAGTGTCATAAACCTTAAATATTGTTGATAACTTTTTGAGTTTAAATTTGTAAATCGGGGCAAAAAAGTAGTAACTTTACACTTCCAAAGCCGCAGGGACGATAATCTATCGTTGTTGCGGCCGCTAATAGATTATGGATCAAGAAGTTTATCACATACCGGCCCTTTTGCCCGAGAGTCTTGAAGCCCTCGACATACGTCCCGACGGCATATATGTCGACGCCACGCTCGGCGGCGGCGGTCACAGCCGTGCCATCGTGGAGCGCTTGGGCGACAAGGGGCATCTCTATTCTTTCGACCAGGACTCCGATGCCATATCTCGGGCTTTCTCCGATCCCCGTTTCACACCGGTAAGGGGTAATTTCCGCTTCATGGCCAACTATCTGGACTACTATGGCGTGCTTGGACGGGTCGATGGAATACTCGCCGATCTGGGTGTGTCGAGCCACCATTTCGATGATGCCTCGCGTGGATTTTCATTCCGGGCTGACGGGCCGCTCGACATGCGCATGAACAACGATGCCGGTCGCAGTGCCGCCGATATCATCGCCGAGGCCGATGCTGCCGAGCTCACGCGCCTCTTCAAAATCTACGGCGAGCTCCCCAGAGCCAAGGCAATAGCCGATGCCATCGTCAAGGCCCGGTCGGTAGCGCCGATCACTACCACTTCGCGATTTACCGAAGTGGTGTCGCCGCTCGTCAACAGGGCGAAGGAGAAGAAAGAGCTTGCCCAGATTTTTCAGGCGCTGCGCATCGCGGTCAATGGCGAGATGGAGGCCCTCGAGAGCTTCCTTGATGCCACGACGGAGGTTCTTCGTCCGGGTGGACACCTTGCCGTGATCACTTATCACAGTCTCGAAGACCGTATGGTGAAGAACTTCATGCGTACCGGTCGCACCGACGGGCATGAGGAAAAAGACCTTTTCGGCCGCTCGTCATCGCCCATGAAGCCACTCGGCAACAAGCCTGTTGTGCCGTCGGAGGCAGAGGTTGAGCGCAATCCACGTTCGCGCAGCGCCAAACTGCGCATAGCAGTCAAATCTTAATATCCACGTCGCCACAGGTATGAGCAATATTTTTGTCACGGTAATCGGGAAGATATGGTACTACATCCGCGTTGTCATCCAGGGTGATGGCGTGTCGAGCCATTTCTTCCGCCGGCATCTCTTCCAGACCTGCTTCATATTGCTGGCCTGCGTGCTGATGATTGCCATGCGCTTCGATTGCCTCACCAGCGACAACACGATAAGCAAACTCAAAGTGCAGATCGAGGTGATGAGGTCGGAAAAGCAGCTCCAGCGTTCGCGCTACAAAACCATGACGCGCGAGATGGCGATGATGCATCTTGTCGACTCCCTCCATCTTGAACTGACCGTGCCCGACGAGCACCCCAAGGTAATCAAACGATAAAAAACTCTCTCCACCAATGCCAGTCAACAATACTCCAAGAAAGAACGCCGGAACCAAGCAGCAGTATACTGTCGGCCGCTTCACGCTGATATTTACCGTCTGCGTGGCTGTGGCTGTGGCTATTGCCGTCAATCTGTTCAAGACCACTGTTGTCCATGCCGATGCATGGAACCATATGGGCGATTCCACCCTTGCGTCGGTGAAGCCTATCTACCCCACGCGCGGCGAAATCCTGGCTTCCGACGGCAGTATCCTGGCAACAAACATCTACTACCACACAGTGATGATGGATCTCCGTGCCGAGTCGTTCAAAATCATAGAGTTCAACGCCGCTGTCCCTGAGCTGTGCGACTCTTTGGCCAAATATTTTCCACCCCACGACTCCGAGGCATGGAAAAAACGCATCAAGGCCCAGCTTGACAAGCCCAAGAGTTCGCGTTCGCGCAATTTCGTGCTCGCCAGGGATGTCCCACGGCGTGTCTACGACCAGATACGCACCACTTTCCCCTTCTTCCGCGACTTCAAGAAATCGCGCCACACCGGTTTGAAGAGCGACCGCAGGCTCAAACGCTCGTATCCGTTCGGTTCGATGGCTCGCCGCAGCATCGGTCGTGTGGGCATGACCAAGGAGTGCAGCGAGGTGCATGGCCGCTCAGGACTCGAGTATGCACTCGACACCTTGCTTTACGGCCGTACCGGCGTGCAGGTGCGCGGCCTTTCGACCCGGGGCATGAAGTATATCGAGGATACAGCCGCCGTAAAAGGTTTCGACGTGTACACCACCATCGACATTACCATGCAGGACATACTCGAGAGCGAGCTAAACCAGATGCTCCACAATGCGAAAGCAGAGTGGGGTGCTGCGATGCTCATGGAGGTCAAGACCGGCGATATCAAGGCAATCTCCAATCTCGAGCTCGACCCTAAGTCGCGCACACCGAGGTATATCGAAGCTCTCAACCGCTGTGTGCATCCCTATGAGCCGGGTTCGGTGATGAAGGTGATGTCGATGGCAGTCGCCCTCGAAAAAGGTTTTGCGCACCCCAATAAAGTCTATCCCATCGGTCACAGTTACGCCTATCTCAATAACCGCCCGATCCGCGACACGCATTCACCGGCCAGTCTGCCAGTGAGCCGTTTTGTGGAGTATTCGTCGAATATAGGCATGGTGAAGATGTCGATGCCTTACTACAGCAACGACCCGTCGCAGTTTCGCCGCGATCTGGCCGAAATGGGCTTTTTTGATACTTTCAACACCGGTATCGCCGGTGAGATACCTCCGCGTATCCCGTCCAATCCCAAACTGATAGACCTGTCGCGTATGGTGTTCGGCTACACCACGGCCATACCGCCGCTCTATACCTGCGCTTTCTACAACGCTGTGGCTAACGACGGCCGGTTTGTGCGTCCGCGTCTGGTCAAGGGGCTGCGCACTCCCGACGGGCGCGACTCCACTATCGAGGTGAGCTATGTGAGGGAGCGGATGATGAGCCCTGAGAATGCGGCCACACTACGCAAGATGATGCATGGTGTGGTTTGGGGAGAGGGTGGTACCGCGAAAATCCTCAAGAACGACGCAGTGGAGATCGCCGGCAAGACGGGTACTTGTAAGATTGCTCTCGAACGCCCGAAGGTCGACGCCAATGGCGATAGCATCGACCCTAAGAAACCGTGGAAAGGAGGCTATCGGGAGGGTCACTACCGTGTAACTTTCTGTGGCTTCTTCCCTTACGAAAACCCGAAATACACCTGTATTGTGGTGATCAACGACCCGAAATTGCCCTACCGAGGCCCGGCCGTGAGCTCGGGTACGGTGCTCAAGAACCTTGCTCTCAAGCTCTATGCCAGGTCGATGCTTACCGATAACCCGGTGTTCGAGGAGGCTCCCCGGACGTCGTCGACTCCCGGGCCTACGGTCTATGCCAGCTTCGACACGAGGCGCAATGCTGTATTGCACAACGAGCTACAGCTCGGTAAGACCCATGCCATACGCCGTCCGGAGCCATGCGACTCTGTCGGCCGTGTGCCCGACGTGAAGGGAGTGAGCATACGCGAAGCCCTCGCCCTGCTTGAGAGTAAGGGGTATTCGGTGAAGTTCGATGGTGTAGGATATGTATATGCACAAAGCCCCGAGGCCGGTGCTGAAGCCGGACCGGGTTCCATGATAAATTTATCGCTCAGACATGATTGACAATGACATATATTCAGGACGCAGCACGACGCTCGACGTCATGCTCGACGCTCTTTCGACTTATGAGGTGCCAGAGGGCGCCGATTGTCGCGCGGTGTATGGCATCAGCGCCGACAGCCGAGCCGTAGTGCCCGGCTCGGTGTTCGTGGCCGTGCGTGGTGTGGCTGTCGACGGCCACACTTTTATTGACAAGGCCATAGAGGCCGGTGCCACAACTGTGGTATGCGAGGAGTTGCCGGCCGAAATTGCATCCGATGTAACTTATATCAAAGTACCTGACAGCCGCGAGGCCCTCGGCCGGCTGGCATCGCGTTTCTTCGGAGACCCTTCGGATGAGCTTACCCTTGTCGGGGTGACGGGCACAAACGGCAAGACGACGATTGCGACCCTGCTTTATGAGACGGCCCGGTTGCGAGGCCTCAGAGCCGGCCTCATATCGACGGTTGCCAATATTGTCGACGGAGATAGTGTGCCGGCAGAGCATACGACTCCCGACCCAGTCCATCTCAACCGCCTTTTGCGCCGGATGGTTGATGCCGGATGTACTTTCGCATCGATGGAGGTCAGCAGCCACGCCTGTGACCAGCACCGGATAGCCGGACTTACTTTTGCCGGGGGAATCTTCACCAACCTCACGCGCGACCATATGGACTACCACAAGACCGTGGATGCTTATCTGAAAGCCAAGAAATCGTTTTTCGACGGTTTACCTGCGACAGCTTTCGCGCTCAGCAACGCCGACGACCGCAACGGAGCTGTGATGCTTCAGAACACGGTCGCTCGCCGTGCGTTCTACTCTGTGCGCGATGTAGCTGATTTTGCGGTGAAGGTTGTTGAGGACCGTCTCGACGGTATGTTGCTCGAAATCGCCGGCCGTCAGGTAGAGACCATGTTTGTAGGCCGTTTCAATGCCTCGAACCTCGCTGCCGTCTACGGAGCCTGTATGCTTTTGGGTTGGCCGGCCGACGAGGTCATGCTCGCCATGAGCCGCCTTCGACCTGTGACGGGCCGTTTCCAGCCATTCCGTTCGTCCGACGGTGTCACTGCAATTGTCGACTATGCCCATACGCCCGACGCTCTGGTCAACGTCCTCGATACGATCAATGAGGTGGCGCCCGACGGCTCAAATGTGATTACTGTATGCGGATGCGGCGGCAACCGCGACAAGGGCAAGCGTCCACTGATGGCACGTGCAGCCGCCGACCGATCGGATATCGTGATACTTACGAGCGATAATCCCCGTAATGAGAAGCCCGAGGCTATCCTCGACGACATGCTTGCCGGACTCGATGCTGCTGCTTTAAGCCGCACCACTGTTATGGCCGACCGCCGTGCAGCTATCCGCAAGGCTGTGGAGATCGCCCTACCCGGCGACATCATACTTATCGCCGGCAAGGGTCATGAGACTGAGCAGATCATCGGCGACGAAGTGCACCACTTCGACGACAGTCAGGAAGTGACGGAGGCATTTGTTTTAAAATCAAACAATAAACTGATATAATGTTATACTCGCTGTTCGCTCTCCTCAAAGATACAAACTTTCCCGGCGTGAGGCTGATGGACTACATCACCTTCCGTTCGGGGGCCGCTTTCGTGCTCGCCCTGCTGCTTGCGGTTTTCGTGGGCCGCAGCGTGATACACCGTCTGCAGAAGATGCAGATAGGCGAAATCATACGCGACCTCGACCTCGCCGGGCAGATGGCCAAGACCGGAACTCCGACAATGGGCGGCATCATAATCATATTCTCGATATTGGTTCCGTGTCTACTTGTGGGAAATCTCACCAATGTGTACATGCTGCTGATGCTGCTCACCACGCTATGGCTCGGCACCATAGGTTTCCTTGATGATTACCTGAAGCTGCGTAAGCACAATAAGGATGGCATGAAGGGCAAGTACAAGATTGTGGGACAGGTGGGAATAGCTCTCATCGTCGGAGTGACGATGTATCTCAACCCGTCGATGACAATCGTGGAGAACCGCGAGGTGCTAAGCGAGGAGACAAACCGGGTAGAGGAAGTTATCTACGAACATGAGACAATCAAATCGCCCCAGACCACGATACCTTTTGTGAAGAACAATAACTTCAACTATTCGTGGCTTACCGGTTGGATGGGTCGTCATGCCGAGACCGGAGGATGGATAGTTTTTGTGCTCATAACCATCTTTCTTGTTTCCGCAACAAGCAATGGCGCCAATCTCAATGATGGTCTCGACGGTATGACTGCCGGCCTGTCGGCCATCGCCGGCACGGCTCTCATATTCATGGCTTATTTAGGAGGCAATATCATCTATTCTGCCTATCTCAACATAATGTATGTGCCGGGCAGTGAGGAACTTGTGGTGTATATGGCGGCGTTTATCGGAGCTTTGATAGGTTTCCTGTGGTACAATGCCTCTCCAGCCCAGGTCTTCATGGGCGACACGGGCAGTCTCACACTCGGAGGTGTGATATGTGTGTTCGCCATATTGATACACAAGGAATTGCTATTGCCTATACTGTGTGCCATCTTCTATATCGAAGACCTTTCGGTGGTTTTGCAGGTGGCTTATTTCAAGCGTACCGGCGGAGGCCGCATCTTCAAGATGACCCCTCTCCACCACCACTACCAGAAAGACTCCGACCCGACCATGAGGGTGCTCATACGTCGTCCGCTTCGAGCCATCGCCGAGCAGAAGATTGTGACGCGCTTCTGGATTGTAGGCATAATTTTAGCTGTAGTCACATTCGTTACCCTAAAGATACGATAAGATGGAGAATACCAAAAAACGCATGGTAATACTCGGCGCCGGCGAAAGCGGTACGGGCGCCGCCGTCCTTGCCAAGGACCGCGGAATGGACGTGTTCCTGAGCGATTCGGGCAATATTCCGGCCAAATACCGCGCCATACTCGACAGCGAGGAAATCGCCTATGAGGAAGGAGGCCATACTATGGCCCGTATACTCCAGGCCGACGAGATAGTGAAGAGCCCCGGTATTCCTTTCGAGGCACCTGTGATAAGGGAGGTTCAGGCCCGTCATATCCCAATCATCAGCGAGATAGAGTTTGCCGGCCGCTACACCGACTCCAAAATGGTGTGTATCACCGGGTCGAACGGCAAGACAACAACCACGATGCTGATCCATCATATCCTTCGTCATGCCGGAGTCGACGCCAGTCTGGCCGGCAACATCGGCAAGAGCCTTGCCTGGCAAGTGGCCCGTGCACCGCATGATGTTTATGTGGTGGAGTTGAGCAGTTTCCAACTCGACAATATGTATGACTTCAAGGCCAATGTGGCCGTGATGCTCAATATCACTCCCGATCACCTCGACCGCTACGAGTTTGAGATGCAGAATTATGTGAAGGCAAAATTTCGCATACTGCAGAACATGACGGCCCGTGATGTGTTCATATATTGGCAGGATGATCCGGTCATCACCGGGCAGTTGCGCCATATAGCCACCGAAGCCCGTATGTTGCCATTCGCGGAGCATGAGGAAGAGGGTACAGCGGCGTATATCGATGCAGAAAACGAGCTGGTATTCCGCACGCCGGGCACATCTATGACCATGCCGAGGGCCGACCTCGCGCTCAATGGTCTCCATAATGTGTTCAACTCGATGGCTGCCGGTCTGTCGGCATGTCTTTTCGATCTTAAGAAAGACGATATCCGCGATGCTCTTGCCGATTTCAACGGGGTAGAGCACAGGCTCGAGTCTGTGGCCGATATCGATGGCGTGAAGTGGATCAACGACTCCAAGGCAACCAACGTCAATTCGTGTTGGTATGCTCTCGAGGCTATGGACCGCCCAACAGTCCTTATCCTCGGCGGAAAAGACAAGGGCAATGATTACACCGAAATATTGCCTCTGGTCAAGGAGAAGGTGAAGGCAATTGTGGCTATGGGCCTGCATAATGAGAAGATTGTAGACTTCTTCAGCCCTTATGTAGAGGTGACTGATACCGATAATCTTGCCGATGCCGTGGCTGCGTGCCGCCGTCTGTCGGAAGCCGGCGACACGGTACTACTGTCGCCCTGCTGCGCAAGCTTCGACCTTTTCAGGAGTTACGAAGACCGCGGCACCCAATTTAAAGAAGCTGTTAAAAAATTAATATCAAACTGACGAACAAGTGGATTCCCTCTCTCAAGCTGTAGAAACTGCACTTGGCGTGCAACCGGAGGCCTCCGACATGGCTGAAAGCACTGTCGGACAGGCCGACACAGGCACTACACAAGTGGCCGCAAAACCAAAGAAACGCATCGACCACCATCTGTGGGGCACTTACCTGCTGTTGGTGATGATTGCCATTATCGAACTGTTTTCGGCCTCGGTGCAGGAAGTCAGCGCCGACAACATCTTCAGTCCTCTGATCCGCCACGGCCGCTTCCTGCTGATAGGGCTTGTGCTGATGCTCGGTCTGCAATGGGTGCATTACCGGTTTATTTTCAAGATGATACCGGTGTATGTGATATTGTCGATCGGCCTGATGATTGCAGTGCGCGGTAACGCCGAGTCGATCAATGGTGCCGTACGGTCCATTACAATCAACGGCACGCCCATACTCCCGTCGGAGTTCATGAAACTTGCTGTGGCCCTTGGTATGGCCTATATACTTGCCAAGACGCAGGTAAAGGGCAAACGCGATGTGTCGTGGTGGGGCCTTGGCTTAGGACTTGCGTTTCTGCTCGGTTGCGCGGCGCTATTGTTCTCGCAGGGGTTGTCGAACACCATAATCACCGTAGCCATAGGTATGGCGATGATGTTTGTCGGCGGCATGGGGTGGCCTAAGTTTCTCATCGCTGTAGCTGTTGTGGGTGTGATAGGCCTATGCGGCTACAAGTACAAGACCACGCATGAAGATACATCGGAGGTGTCGGAGCGACAGGAGCTTGCGATGCGGCTCAACCATGCATATGAAGACTCTATCGCCGGGGAGGGCCGCGGTAAGGTATGGAACAAGCGTGTCGACGATTTCTACCGGCCAAACAAGCACCTCGAGCAGTTCAGTCTCGAGCACCAGCAGGAACAGTTGAGCTATATCGCACAGGCCCACGGCGGTATTTTCGGTGTGGGGCCCGGCAAATCGCGCGAGGCTGCCCGTCTGCCCTTGGCTTATTCCGATTATGTTTTCGCTATCATCATAGAGGAGCTTGGCCTTATAGGAGGCCTGTTCATACTCCTGATATATGTGTGGATCATGGGTCGAAGCGCCAAACTCACACTTCAGTTCAAGCACACTATGCCCGGAGTTCTTGTGATGGGGTGTGCTTTTGTGATAGTGTTCCAGGCTCTTTACCATATGGCTATCGTGTCGGGTGTTATTCCCGTTTCGGGCCAGCCGCTACCTCTGATATCGAAGGGCGGAATTTCGGTGATAGCCACGTCGCTCACATTCGGAGTGATGCTCAGTGTTGCGCGTCATGCCGTGCATATCACCGACAGCAAGCAGGCCCAGCGTATCGAGCACGACCTCTTGCCCGAAAGCGCCCAGGATGTGAACCCGGCGCTGAAGGCCTGACGGCTATTTGTTGAATTAATATAGACTACCGATATAAAATGAGAATACTTATAAGCGGCGGCGGTACGGGTGGACATATCTTCCCAGCCCTGTCGATAGCTGATGCGATCCGGCGGCGCGATCCGGCGGCCGAAATCCTCTTTGTGGGGGCTGAAGACCGCATGGAGATGGAGCGAGTGCCTGCCGCCGGTTACGAAATCGTAGGGTTGCCGGTAAGCGGTTTCGACCGCAAACATCTGTGGCGCAATTTTGGCGTGCTTGTGAGGCTTTGGAAAAGCGTAAGGCTCGCACGCAAAATCGTCCGCGACTTTCGCCCGGATATTGCCATTGGTGTGGGCGGCTACGCTTCAGGCCCGACGCTCAAAGCGGCCCAACGAGCCGGAGTGCCTACTTTGCTTCAGGAGCAGAATTCGTATGCCGGAGTCACCAACAAATTACTCGCATCCCATGCCTCGGCCATATGTGTAGCCTATCCCGGGATGGAACGTTTCTTCCCGGCCGACAAAATTGTGATGACCGGCAACCCCGTTCGCAAGTCGCTCTTCGACTGCACACTGACGCAAGAAGAAGCTAAGCGATCGCTCGGCTTTGAGGGCGACAGGCCTCTTGTACTGTTTGTCGGCGGCAGTCTTGGCGCGCGTACCCTGAACCGGACGGTAGTGTCGGCCCTTGCCGACGGCAAAGCCGCGCGCGCACCATTCGATGTGCTGTGGCAGACCGGCAAATCGGGATATGCGGACAGCAAGGAGGAGGCGCTGAAATATAATCTGCCAAATGTGAAATGCGTGGAGTTCATATCGGACATGGCTCTTGCCTACCGGGCCGCCGATCTTGTTGTGGCACGCGCCGGAGCCGGCACGATAAGTGAACTTGAGCTGCTCGGCAAGGCGTCGATACTGGTTCCGTCGCCAAATGTGGCAGAAGACCACCAGCGGCACAATGCCGAGGCTCTCGTTGAGCGGTCAGCCGCCGGGATGGTGCTCGATGCTGACGCGGAGAAAAATCTGTGGGGAGTTGCGGCTACTACTGTCGAGAACCCCGAGACCCTGCGTCTGCTGAGTGAGAATATAAAGGCTATGGCTTTGCCCGATGCCGATGAAAAAATCGTTGACGAAGTATTTGCAATCGTGTCGCGAGGAACGGACGGTAAATAAGGACAGGTATGGATATAAAGAGAGTATATTTCGTGGGTATAGGCGGCATCGGTATGGCCGCGCTTGCCCGATACTATATGTCGAAGGGCTACCGGGTGGCCGGCTACGACCGCACCGAGAGCGCCCTCACCGACGAGCTTGTCTCGGAAGGCGCCGTCGTGAGCTATACTGACAGCATGGAGGCTGTGCCCGAAATTTTCCGCGACCCTGATGGCACGCTTGTGGTGTATACTCCGGCAGTGCCGTCGGACAACGTTGCGCTGACGTTTTTCCGCGATGGAGGCTTTGAGTTATACAAACGGGCGCAGGTGCTCGGCAGCGTGACACGCGACAGCAAGAGCCTCTGTTTCTCGGGAACACATGGCAAGACAACAACCTCGTCGATGGCGGCGCATGTGATGCACAGCGGTCCGGTTGGTTGCAATGCTTTTCTCGGCGGTATCCTCAAAGGCTACAACAGCAACCTTATGCTGAGTGCGACGTCGCCTTACAGTGTGGTGGAGGCCGATGAGTACGACCGGTCGTTCCATCAGCTCACCCCCTATATCGCCGTGGTGAACGCCACCGACCCCGACCATCTCGATATCTATGGTACCGAGGAGGCATATCTGGAGAGTTTCGCGCATTTCACCGAGCTGATCCGCCCCGACGGCTATCTACTTGTGCGGACAGGCCTGAAACTGAAACCACGCACCCCGGAGGGTGTGAAGACCTACACTTTCGGACGCAATGACGGGGACTTCCACGCAGCCAATGTGCGCACCGGTGACGGCACGATTGTTTTCGATTTCGTGCATCCCGGCGGTGTGATAAGTGATATAGAGCTTGGTGTGCCGGTTGATATCAACGTTGACAACGCGGTGTCGGCTCTCGGCGCTGTTTGGCTCACAGGTACGCTTACTGACGAGCTTGCCCGTCGGGCGATGAAGAGCTATCCCGGAGTGGAGCGCCGTTTTGAGTTTCATCTCAAGGAGCCCGGCCGCGCGATAATCGACGACTATGCCCACCACCCCGACGAGCTTGAGCGCAGCATAGCTTCGGTGCGCGCCCTGTATCCGGACAAAAAGCTCACTGTGGCGTTCCAACCACATCTCTACAGCCGTACGCGCGACTTTGCCGATGGTTTCGCGGCAGCCTTGTCGGCAGCTGATGAGGTGATATTGGTAGACCTTTATCCTGCCCGGGAAGAGCCTATACCGGGTATCAGCTCCAAAACCATCTACGATAAGGTTAAAAGCGAAAAAAAATCGCTTATTGCGAAGGAAGATTTTGTGGGTACGATGAAAAATCGTAATTTTGAAATCTTATTGACCGCCGGAGCCGGCAACCTCAACCTCTTCACGGCGCAACTGGCCCGGGAATTGCGCCAAAAAGCCTGACGAACAGCCGAAATGAGCAAGAAGTCTGTGATAATGTGTGTGTTGACAATCCTTATGATTGCCTACATGGGCTATGCGCTGCCTTTGACGGCACGTATGGCCCGTCAAGCGCATGTCACGGGCATGACAGTACGACTGAGCGACCCAATGTCGCGCTTCGTGAACACCTCGGACGTTATTGCCGAGAGCGGTCTTGACCCATCGACTCTCCGCGACAGCCTCTGCCGCACTTTTGATCTCGACGGGCTGGAGCAGCGCCTGTTGGCAAGCGACAAGCTGCAGGATGCCAATGTGACCCTCCGCAGCGATGGCCGCATCTATGTGGATGTGACGCCGATGGTGCCTGTCGCACGCGTTTTCGACCCCAAGGAGCCGTCGTACTATATCAACTCCACAGGCAAGCGGATACGGGCCGAGCTCCGCTACCACATCGATGTGCCGGTGCTGGTAGGTAGTTTCGACAGTATCCACCCGGCCAAGCGTCTTCTGCCGCTGCTCGACAAGATAGCCGGCGATCCGCGCATTGGGTCGATGGTGGCCACGGTGACTCAGGAACCTGATGGAAACATCATACTTATCCCTACTATCGTGGGACATGTGATCAACTTCGGCGACACATCTATGGTCGATGACAAGTTTGACCGTCTGCGCCGTTTCTATATCCATGTGTCGCCAACGAAAGGATGGGAGGCTTATGATACAATCGCAGTGAAGTGGCGCGACCGCGTTGTGGCTACCCGTCGCAACAAGCAGATCGCACCTTTGCCGGTGCCGACCGAAGATGAGGCCAGTGGCATCCTCGATATCGACGACAATGAGCCACAGCCCGGCGACAGCATCACTCATCTCAATACTCACGAACTTTAAGCTCTAAATCAACCGGAACAATGGAACCCAAGACAATAGTGGCAATCGAAATAGCCTCGTCGAAAATCAAGGGTGCGGCAGCCACGGCCGGCCCCGACGGACATCTCACGGTACTTGCCGTGGAGGAAATAGCCGGGCTCAACAATGTGCGCTACGGCCGTGTTCAGAATATCCGCGAGGTTTCGGCGGCTGTAAACGAAATCATACGACGTCTCGAGACCGCACCTGATGTGCGTCCGCGCAAGGTGAGGGCTCTTGCGGTGTCGCTTGGAGGCCGCTCGCTATCGGGTACGCCGGCGCAGGCCTCGCTCAAATTTCCGCGCGAGTGCGAGATCACCGAGAAGCAGGTAGAGCGTCTTGCTTTCGAGGCAACCCACGATTTTGTGGGAGACAAGAATATCGAGGCCACGGTGCCGCGCGTTTTCTATGTCAACAATGCTGCGGTGCGCCGTCCGGTGGGTACTTTCGGCGAGAGTTTCCGTGGTGAGTTCGTGATGATAAGCTGTGGCAAGGAAACGCGCCAGAACCTCGACCGCATCAAGTACGAGAGCATCGATATGGGTAAGGTGACTTATATCATCCGTCCGACCGCTGTTGCCGACCTTGTGCTTTCGGCCGATGAGAAAGAGCTCGGGACCGCTCTGGTCGACATCGGTGCCGAAACGACGACTGTGGCGGTATACAAAGAGGGTACGCTGGCGTCGGTGTGCACCATACCTATGGGTGCGCGTCTGATCACGTTCGACCTAACCACCGGTTTCAATGTGACCGAAGAGGCCGCTGAGGCGATGAAGCATGCCTATGCCGCCAATATGGATGTGGCCGACGCCGACCTGGTGGGGGCTTATGTCAATACCCGAGCCGGCGAGATCGCCGCCAACGTGCTTGCTCAGCTCAACCATGCAGGCTATACGGCGCAGACGCTCACAAAAATCGTCCTGACCGGCGGTGGTGCCAACATCGGTGCTTTCGCCTCGCAGCTCACGGCGCAGAGCAAGTTGCCCACGCGTCTTGCCGAGATGCCGCGCGACATAGCATTCCGTGTACCGGGCCGCAATGTGGCCGACAATATCGATATCGTGGCCCTGCTGATGGCCGGAGCACGAAAGATAGAGGAGAGCTGCCTCACACCGGTGGTGACTCAGACGCCGCCTACGGTGTCGGTTTTTGAAGACCGTCCACATATCGACATAAGCGTTGAGGAAAGCACTGCCGGCGAGGCTCCTGCCGAGCCTGTGGCCGAGGACCCTCACGTGACCGAAATATATACTCCCGGACCTACGGGACGCCGCATTATCGAGGACGATGACCCGTCGCTCTACAGCGACGATCCCGACGATGATGATGAGGCCGAGGCCAAGCCCAAACGCGGCTTCTCGCTCTTCGGCCGTCGCAAGGCCAAGGAAAAAGCCCCGGCGTCTGAGCAGCCTCACCGCCGCAACGACAGGCCCGTCTACACCGACCCCGAGGGTGAAGACCCCTTCGGCGAGTCGGAAGCCCCAGAGGAGGATGAGTACGACGGCTATGACGGCAACAACAGCACCGCCCACGCCGGCGAGGCTATCAATATCCTCCGCGACAAGATTTGCAAACTATTCTCGCCCACAAACGCCGATGCCGAAGAGAACGGTGATTCGGACGACTATTAAAGCCTTCAAAGATGGAAAATCCTGAAAACCCAGCCCTTCTGGCAAGCTATAAAAACGCCGCCGACGCAAGCCAGACCGTGCCGCCGACAATCCTTGCCCTTGGTGTCGGAGGCGGCGGTTGCAATGCCGTGTCGTACATGGCCAAGCAAGGCGTCAAAGGCGTCGATTTTGTTGTGCTCAACACCGACCAACAGGCCCTTCTGCCTATGGAGGTGCCAACCAAAGTGCTCCTCGGCCCCAAAATGTGTGGCGGCTACGGAGCCGGCGGAAAGCCTGAAGTAGGCCAGGCCGCGGCAGAGGAGAGTATACCCGAGATCGAGAAACTGCTCACGCCCGATGTGAAGATGGTGTTCGTTACCGCCGGCATGGGCGGCGGCACCGGTACCGGCGGCGCCCCTGTGGTGGCCGGCGTGGCCAAGAGCCGCGGTGTGCTCACGGTGGGTATCGTGACGATACCGTTCTTCTTCGAGGGCATGATCAAGATAAAGAGCGCCATCGAGGGTGCCGGCAAGCTGCAGAAAAACGTGGATGCCCTGCTTATCATCAACAACGACCGTCTGGCGAGCATCTACCCCGACATGGCGTGGGACGAGGCTTTTACCAAGGCTGATAACATCCTGACGATGGCTGCGCGGACGATTTCGGATATGGTGACGACGCTGGCCAACATCAACATCGATATGCGCGATGTCGACACCTGTCTGCGCGACGGCCGCACGGCACTCATATCGGTGGGCTATGGCGAGGGCGAGAACCGTATGGACGATGCCATCCAGCAGGCCCTCCATTCGCCCCTGCTGTGCGACACCAACATCATGTCGGCCAAGGAGCTGCTTTTCGCGTTCTACTACAGCCACAATATGGAGCCTAAGCTCAAGGTGTCGGAGGCGGCGCAGGCCAACAATCTTGTGCGTGCGATCAACAAATCGGTGCATATCAAGTTCGGCTGGGGTTTCGACGACTCGCTTGGCAACAAGATCAAGTTCACGATCCTGGCGTCGGGCTTCGATGTGTCGGTCGATGCCGACGGCACAACCATAGAGATCATCGAGGGCAACAACAGCCGCCCCGACGAGGTGGAGGATGTGCGCACTATCGCCGCTATCGCCGATGCCTACGGCCACGAGAAGGTTGAAGACCTCCTCCGCAGCCAGGAGACTCAGAGCTACTATATCCTCACCCCCGAGCAGCTCGACAGCGACGAGGCCATAGCTATGGTGGAGCGCACGCCGGCCTACAAGCGCGACAAGCGCAAGGCGGCTCTCGGAGCAGGGCGCGCTGCATTGGCTACGGCCCCTGCTACCGGACATATCGATACGATGGCCACAGGAAACAAGGATCCGTTTACCCGTGAGCAGCACCGCAACAACAATATATCGTTCTCGCTCGATGACCGCGACTAAACGCCCCAAGCTTGTAGTGTCGACCGGTGCCGGAATCAGCGCCGAGAGCGGCATAAGCACTTTCCGCGACGCCGACGGGCTGTGGGAGAACTACGATGTGATGGAGGTGGCGAGCCACGACGGCTATGTGCGCAATCCGGCGTTGATACACCAGTTCTACAACGACCGCCGTGCGGCCCTTGCCGGTGTGGAGCCTAATGCGGCGCATAAAATACTCAAGGAGCTTGAGCGCGATTTCGATGTGTATGTCGTGACGCAGAATGTCGACGACCTCCACGAACGTGCCGGCTCGAGCAATATCGTCCATCTCCACGGCGAGCTGACCAAGGTGCGCGCCACCGACGACGAGAGCCTTACATTCGATGTCGGGTATCTCGACCGCACTACGCCCGACACGGTGATAGACGGGCATCATGTGAGGCCCCATATAGTTTTCTTTCAGGAGGATGTGCCGATGTTCGCCACGGCTGCCGAGCTTGCGTCGGAGGCCGATATATTTGTGATCGTTGGCACGTCGCTCGCAGTCTATCCGGCTGCCGGTCTGCTTGGATATGTGCGCCGGGGAGTGCCGGTGTACTATATCGACCCTGCGCCATCGCGAGTGCCTGCCGGTGTGACGGTGATCCGCAAGCCTGCGACCGAAGGCATGGCCGAGCTGGCCCGTCTGTTGACAAAAGAAAAGAACGACAGATAGACGATGGATCGCCGCCACCTCACCGAAGCCGAACTTGTGGCGCTTGCCGCCGCCGGCGACCGCGAAGCGGTGGCCGAGCTGTTGCTTGTGCGCTATCGTGTGCGGCTTGAGGCTACGGCGCGCAGTGTCAACACGCGTCTCGACGACGACTCCCTGGCCGACTTGCTGCAGAGTTTTGCCGAGCGCAATCTTCGGCCCGACAGCAAGGGCGACTGGCGCTTGCGCGGCCTGGCGGCGGAGAATAATCCGCAGGCGTATGTGATGGCGAGCCTGAGGAACTATATGCGCGATGAGTTCCGCAAGGTGCATATCGACATTGTGGACGCTCCTCCCGAGGATGGGCGCACGGCCGACAGAGAGTCGGAGCCTGCCGACGATGATTGCAGCGATATCCACCCCAAGACGCATCTCGAGTTGCAGATCGAGGCCGTGATATCGGCTCTCGAGAGCCTCGGCGACCTGTCGGCGAGGGAACGCTATATCCTTGTGACATTCCTGCTCGGCGAGCGCTACCGTGGCAACGGTGCGCGGCCGCTCAAAATACGAGATGAAATAAGCCGTCAGCTCGGCGAAAACCCGTCGACGGTCTACAACCGCTATTCCGACCTCAAGGACTTCCTGAGGCAACGCGCGGCAGAGTATCTGCGTGCCCTGAGGGAGCAGGGATAGGTGCAGACGGCGTTTTTTTATAATCAAACATTAAAAAATCTACGAAAAAATGGCAAATTGGTTCGAATGTAAAATACGCTACGACAAACTTCAGGAAAACGGCTCGGCAAAGAAAGTGACCGAGGCATATCTGGTCGACGCACTGTCGTTTACCGAGGCTGAGGCCCGTATCACCGAGGAGGAGACTCCGTTTATCTCGGGCGAGTTCTCGGTGTCGGCTGTGAAGCGCACCAAAATCGCCGAGATATTCTGGAACGAGGCCGGCGACCGCTGGTATCTTGTCAAGGTGGCTTTCATCACCATCGACGAGAAGACGGCGAGCGAGAAACGCTCCAACTCGCTCATCCTCGTGCAGGCATCCGACTTCAAGAATGCTTACGATACCTTCGTCGAGGGTATGAAGGGCACTATGGCAGACTATGAGATCGTGCAGATGACCGAGACTCCCTACATGGATGTCTACAAGATGAAAGTGACTATCTGATATGCCGACTATTGCCGCATCGCTCGCCGCCATACGTTCCACCCTCCCCGTGGGTGTGGAGCTTGTGGCGGTGTCGAAGTTCCATCCGTCCGAAGCCGTGGCCGAGGCTTATGCCGCCGGACAGCGTGCTTTCGGCGAGAGCCGTGTGCAGGAGCTGCTGACCAAGGCTGCAGCGCTGCCGGCCGACATAAGGTGGCATTTCATCGGCCATCTGCAGACCAACAAGGTGCGCCAGCTCGTCGGGTCGGGTGTGGTGTCGCTCATCGAGAGTGTCGACAGCGAGCGGCTCCTGCGCCTTATCGACGCCGAGTCGGAGCGTGCCGGCGTGGTGAGCCGTGTGCTTGTGCAGGCCCATGTGGCGGCTGAGGAGACGAAGTTCGGCTTCCTGCCCGACGAGCTTCTGGGGTTCTTCGCTTCGGGCGGCTACCGTAGTCTCCGAGCCACCCATATCTGCGGTTTGATGGGCATGGCGAGCAATACCGACGACGAGGGGCGTGTGGTGGCCGATTTCGCTGCCCTTGCCTCGCTCAAGGATGCAATCGTTGCGGCGGCTCCTGACCTGCGTGGGTTCGACACGCTGTCGATGGGCATGAGCCACGATTATCCCCTGGCGATAGCTGCCGGCGCCAACCTTGTGAGGGTGGGTACGGCCATATTCGGCGACCGTGATTATTGACGGCTCTGAAGGATTGGACGCCATGATAAATTTTGACAACAAATAAATTACAATTTAGTTACTGTTTTGGAATTTTGAGGCTGATTTTGTTAATTTGCATCTGAAAAAGTTGAAGTGCAATGACCTCCACCCCATCTATTGGTAACATACTGATTGTCGACGAGGACAGCAATATCACCGACTTGCTCAAGGTAAACCTTGGCAGCGAGGGTTACAATGTATCGATAACCTCAGTTGCCGAGGAGGTGGACCGCGGCAGCCTGGAGAGTACCAGCCTCGTTATCGTCGATGCCATGTCGCAACCTTACAGCGGCATGGATCTCATATACGACCTCAAGGACGACCCGGACACCGAGCATATAGCCATCATCCTTTATTCTACGATAAAGAGCGAGCGCATGGTGATCGATGCTCTCGATGCCGGCGCCGACGACTATATCGTGAAGCCTTTTTCGCTCCGCGAGCTCATGGCGCGTGTCAAGTCGGTGTTGCGTCGCCACAGCGGCCCTGTGCGCAAGGCCGGCCTGATGTCGTTTCTCGACCTTACGCTCGACCCGACTTCGCAGACGGTCAAGATCGGTGGCGTGCCATTGGCATTGACGCGCACCGAGTATTCGATACTTTTTATCCTGCTCAAGAATGTCGACTCATATGTGTCGCGCATTGAGTTGCACCATAAGGTGTGGCCCGATACGGCGGCCGGCGCCAACGAGCGCATTGTCGACACCAATATCTCGCGCCTGCGCAAGAAGCTCGGCGACCTGGGTTCCAACCTCGTCAACCGCACCGGCCACGGCTATATGCTCGCCACGACGGTGTGAGAGTTGACGCCAACTAACCAGGCCTTTACGAAGATAGGAGCGCTGGGTATGGTGAGGACTATGAGGTGTATCTCCGAAACGCTTCTTGTTGCTACACTTTTACACCGGGCTGAAGCCCGGCGTTATCCATAAGATGTTGCCTCCGGCAACATTGCCGGGTCTGGGTAGGCACGCGCTTCGCGGTGCTTTCGTTACTCTTCTTTATGAGCCGCCCATGTCGCTCCGCTCCATAGGCGGTTAGCCAAGGAGTCTCCGCTTCGCGGAGTGCTGGTGCTTGGCCTTGGCTTGGAGTGCTTTTGGTCTTTGGCTCTACTTTTGGTACGAACTTTGGCACGATGCGGAGCGTCGCGATCCTAGCGATGCTGTGGGGTGAAAATGCGGAGCATTTTCTTCCTTAGTTACATCCAAACTACAAACCTCCATACTCCCAAACCTTCCAACTTTCCAAACCACCTAACTCCCAACGAAAAATGACTCTTCGCGATTTTGATGATGTGCATTGCCACGGGCGGTCGGGGCCGCGGATGATTACGTCTGTTGGGCCGGACGATGATATGCCCGGGGTGTATGGCGAGGCGTGGTATAGCGTCGGGGTGCATCCGTGGGACTCGGCTACGGCTACTGAGGATGATATCGAGCGTGTGCGCGTTGCGGCTGCTGATCCTCGTGTGGTGGCTGTGGGTGAGGCCGGACTGGATGCCCGTCGCGGTGGCGAGGCTGATGTGCAGGAGTGTATTTTTCTTGAACAGGCGCGTATCGCCGAGGAAGTGGGCAAGCCGCTGATAGTGCATTGCGTCGGACGCTATGGCCGGCTGATGGAGTTGCACCGCGCTTTTGCTCCCCGTCAGCTGTGGGTGGTCCACGGGTTCCGCGGTAAGCCTGAACTGGCGCGTCAGCTTGTGGCGCTGGGTATGGGTGTCAGCCTCGGCGTGCGTTATAATCCTGATGTCCCGGCTGTCGTGCCTCCTCATCTCCTGTTTCACGAGACGGATACATATAATATATAAGTAATATATAAGGAGGTTTGGGAGTTTGGAGGTTTGTTAGGGCCTTTGCGAAGATAGGAGCGCGACGCTCCGCGTCGTGCCAATACCGGGTGTGGAAAGGACTATGAGGCGTATCTCCGAAACGCTTCTCGTTGCTACACTTTTACACCGGGCTGAAGCCCGGTGTTATCCATAAGATGTTGCCTCCGGCAACTTGCGATGCTTGCTTTTGCGTGCGA
>DKVO01000015.1:17715-41779 GCA_002491245.1 Porphyromonadaceae bacterium UBA7176 | reverse complement strand
GAAGATGTCGATGTTGTCCCAGCCTTCTTTATTGTCGTTGCGCGGAGGATAGTAGTTGATGCGCACTTTGTGGTAGTATCCGTTGTGCTCGTTGCCTTCGCCACCGCAGTTGACACCGTAGAGATCGGGCTGCTCCTCGGGCACGAGGATAGACTCGAGTGTCGAAAGTTTCGACACTTCTTTGGTGCGGAAGTTTGCAGGTTCGTCGAGGACAAGACCGTCGCGGTTGCCGAGGATGTTGGTCGAGAACCAACCGTTCAGACCGAGGCAACGGGTGCCGATGATAGGAGCGAAGCCAGATTTAACGAGGGTCTGGCCGGTCTTGAAGTCCTTGCCGGCGATGGGCATCTTGGTCTTCTCGGCGAGCTCCCACATAGCAGGGATATCGACGGTGGTGTTGGGAGCGCCCATGATGAAGGGAGCGCCTTCGGTCAAGGCTGCGTAAGCGTAGCACATCGAGGGTGCGATGTGTTCTTTGTCGTCGGCTTTCATTGCCTCCTCGAGGGCGGCAAGGGTATAGTGGCATTTCTCGTCGATGGGAACATAGACTTCGGTCGAGGCTGCCCACAGAACAACGACGCGCTCAACGCCAGCGTTCTTCTTGAAGTTACGGATGTCTTCGCGGAGCTGCTCCACCATTTCCCAACGGGTTTTGCCTTTCATGTAGTTTTCACCGTCGAGACGCTTAGCGTAGTTGTGGTCGAAAGCGGCAGCCATAGGCACGATTTTCTCGAGTTCGTCGCGAACGGGCTCGATGTCCTTTTCCTTGAGGACTTCGGCGTGCATGGCCGATTCGTAAGCATTTGCAGGATATACGTCCCATGCAGCGAACTCGATATCGTCGAGCGATGTGATGGGTGCGATTTCGTTGTATTTGAGATATTTCTTATCAGCGCCTTCACCGACACGGATACGATCGTACTGAGTCATCGAGCCGACGGGTTTGGCCAGACCTTTGCGAGTCATCAAAACGCCGGTAATAAAGGTGGTCGACACAGCGCCGAGGCCAACGACCATGACACCGAGCTTACCTGTTGCCGGTTTTGCTTTTGTTTCGCTCATTTTGAAGTGTTTTGTTGATTATTATACTTAGTTTATTTCTATTGCAAGACGCCTCATGACAGCCATAACAATGGCTGTCGGGCTGTCACCGTTTCATTTGGCGGCTCAAAAGTAATAACTATTTTGTTTTTGCAAAAATGTTTTTACTACAATTTTAGTAAAAACATGTTAAGCATTCGTAAATATTTGAGGCAAATGTTATTTTGTATTAAAACAACTATTTATCGAGGGGTATTATATTAAAATACCTAAGCATAGCCTCGCTGCAATTATTGCCTCAGGCGGCCGTCGGCGAGCTCTTTTGTGAGACGGCGGCAAAGACTTTCGTGACATGCCACCATATATACCAGTATTCCATTGAGCACGACGAGCTCGAAGACGAAATAAATCCACGGCTGTCCGGCCAGCACTGATACGAAAAGAGCTATCGAGCGCCAGTTGAACGACAATATGTTGGTATACTTCATCAGCGGCAGACTACCGCGGCGGAAAGCCGCGCGGAACTCTTGCCCGGCGACTCCGTCGGGCCACACGCGACGCAACTCCTCACGGAGGCGCTGCATGGCCGGCGACAGCGCTTCTTGCCCGGCGGTATAGTTGGTGTAGAAATATAATGTCAGTTTGGCCCAGAAGTGTCCACGCCACGGCATCTCACTGTATTTCTTCCTCAGCACAGAGGTGGAGTCGAGCTCGCTGCCCTCCTCTCCTTTAAGGAAATAGAGGTGGAACTGGCGGTAATAGTCGGCTGTGGCAGCCTGTTTGGCATGAAATATACCCGACACAACGGCAAGGGTCCATATAAGCCAAGGGTGTTCGCTAAAGAAAGGCGAAACGGCATTCTCGCGGAGGCATATGGCAATATAAATCGATGCAAACCAAAGGTCGCCGCTCACACCGTCGAGTATACGGCCGATACGCGAATACTGCTTGGTCATGCGTGCCAACTGCCCGTCGGCGCTGTCGAAACTGTTTGCCCACACGAGCAATACTATACCGAGCACATTAACCCACAGGTTGGTGTAGTAGAAAGCCACGCCTGCACCGACGCCGAGAAATATCGAGGCGATAGTGATGGCGTTGGGCGTGATGCCGAGGCGTTTGGCCAGGCACGCCCAGGCATAGCCTATCGGGCGGTAAAACCAAAGGTCTATGTGTTCTTCTGTATCGAGCGATTTAAGAGAGGAGCGGTAATCCGATTTCGTTTCCTGTTCCATAAGTCCTGTATCACTTATATTTTTTAAGTTCGTAAGTTTTTTCACGCAGATAGGCGCCAAGAGTTTCGGCATCGTCGAACCGCGACTGATCCTCCACACTCACAGGCTCGCCGATGGTGATATGCAAGGTCTTGCCGCACTTGCGGAAGACCTCTGCCGGCAGACGCAGCGAACGGGCAGGCCAGCAGGCATGCCCAAGGAAGTCGCACCACAGGCTGTTGCGGTCGTGGAAATAGATTGGTATTACGGGGACCTTGGCCTTGGCTATGATCTGGAGCACCGACGGCTGCCACGGACGGTCCTGTATGCCGTGGAAGAGAGTCGACTTGCTCATTGCCCCGGCCGGGAAGAAACCGACGGGATTACCGTCGCGCAGTTGCTTGATAGCCTGACGAATTCCGTTTACCGACACGGCACGTTTGGCCGGATCGTTGCTGGCCCAGGCATCGACGGCGATAAAGTTGGGGCGCATGGCACTGATCTTGTTGAGTATCATATTGACCATCACCTTATATTCGGGCCTGTAGCGCGTTACAAGATAGATGAGGGCTATGCCGTCGAGGGCGCCAAGCGGATGATTGCTCACGGTGATAAACGGGCCGTCCTTGAAGGAGGCCAGAATATCTTCGTTGTCAACACGCAGCTTTATCTTGAAATCGTCGATGAGCATACGCCTCACGAATTCGGGGCCGGGAGTGTCGCAATTCCGGCTGTGAACGGCATTGACCTTGTCGACCGCAAGAAAATGAAGCAACCAATCCACAAGTTTCTTGTGACCGTCGAGTTTCGGCACCAGTTCCTTGATATCGTCGTAGTTGAGGACATCAGGGCGTATTTCGTATTGGCTGTAGTCGTGTGTCTGAGACATAATTCAACGGGGTATTCCGACATAACGGGCATAGCTGTCTACAAAGCGTGCGAACGAGCCTATGCGCATCAGACCGTACTCGAAAAGAGCCGTCCCGGCCAAGGCTGTCGCTATGCCAAGCAATACGTCGATTATATAATGATGAGATGAGTATACTGCAGTAAACCATATACCGAGAGTAACCACGGCAAGGACTACCGACCACGCCTTGGGAGCACGGCTGCGCACGGCATAGATAAAAGCCACCAGGGTGTAGGCGCTGTGGAGCGACGGCACGGCAGCAAACACATTGCTGTTACGGGCATAGAGGGCATTGAAAATGCCGAGGCCGGTCATATCGTCGAAACGTCCGAGCCCGGCAACATCGCCAGGCGTACCTTCCACTGCCTCGAAGCCGTGGAGAGCCACATACCACGGCGGAGCCGCTGGGTGGATATAATAGATTGCAAAGCCCAACAGGTTGACGAGCAGGAAGACAAGAGCGAAATGGAGATAGCCCGATGTCCGCCGGCTGAAATACAGATACAGACCGAAAACTACCGGAAGCGGAACCCAACAGAGGTAGAAACAACCGGCAAGAAAGTCCATTACGGCGCAGTGATGGAAGCCGAAAAACTCATTTGGTGTCAGCACTCCGGCCGATGAGGCGATGCCGAAGAGAGACTTCTCGCTTTCGTAAAGCCCGGCTACATCGACAGGGTTGACCTTGTAGTTGGGCACTATATTCATCCAGTCGTATGATATGCCGAAAAGAAAAAAAGGCACAAGTGCGATCACCACACGTCTGGTAGCGACATTAAAGAAAAAGAGGGCGAATATAAGCAGCGCCATCACCACATGCTCGGGCCTGAAGCCTATGCACAGAGCTGTGACGCCAAGCCAAAGCACCAACGCACCGGCACACCACGCAGATTCGCGCACCGAAGGGAATGACGTCCTCATCTGCGGCCTGCTTTCATCAGCTCCTTGCGGCTGTGGGCAAGGCGCGCAAACGCCGTGAGATTGGCAAAGACTGCGATAACCGCCATAGCCCAGATTAATATTATGTTAGGGTCGAAATACGACTCAGGAGCGATGCTCTTCCCGGCCACACCGGTAGCGATTGTCGCCACGGCAGTCACTACTACGCGTTCGGGACGCTGCATAAACCCGATCTTGCACTCGATACCGAGGCCTTCGGCACGTGCGCGCACATAGCTCACCATCACGCTGCCCACAAGGGCGAGAAAGGTTATTACCGCCCCCCAGATGTTGCCACAGGCGGCAAGAAATGCCGCGATACCGCCGAGAGTCAGTAGCTCACAGTAGCGGTCGAGCACCGAGTCATACATAGCTCCGTAGGTAGATGCCATGTTGCCAAGACGCGCAACCTGTCCGTCGAGCATATCGAAAAGCGAGAAACCGATGATAAGGCAACCGCTCCACACCACAAGCCCATAGTCGGGCGACTCGCCATACTGGCTAACCCTTACAGCGGCCCACACCAATAGCGCGGCTGCGGCAGCGTTGCCGAGAAAACCGATTGTCGTAACCGCATTAGGCGTCACGCCCATGCGGATGAGCAAACGCACAAAAGGATTGATAACCGCATATATACCTTGCTGCAGACCATTACGCGCTGTCTTCGCCGCTTCCTTTATATCCATTGTTGCCATTTATTTAGTCTTTTTTATACCGGCCGCCTCCAAGGTTGCGACGATATGGCGGTCGAGCCACACGCTGCGGTAAACGAAATAGCGCTGCAGCGCGAAATTCCAGAACCACGACACAGCCAGCGAGGTCGACAGACGTGCCGCAGCATAGTAACCGTCGGGCTTGAAGCCAATTTCCTCGAGCCAGCTCCAGCTACGCAAGAGACCGTACACAGCATCCGTGCCATAAGAGTTGAGCAACATCGACCCTAACCATACCAGGATATATTTAACCGCCACCGCACGCCAGTCGACACCTTCAGACCGGAATGTGAAGCGGTAATTGAGGATGCAGTTCACCACACCTCCGCATACCGCTCCGGCCATAGTTGCCATAAACGGATCAAGGCCAAGCCAAGAGAAAAGCATGAAACCGATGAGCATATCGGCCCAGCTGGCACACTGCGACGAAACTATCGACCTCAGATATGTAAACACAAGGGAGTTGCTCTTGAGCAGTTTTTGGCCAAAACCGGCCTTCCCGGGCCCATTATCCGACATAATACCAAATTAGATTTATAACATAGATTATGGCTGCGCCATAGATCCCGGCAAGTATATCATCGGCCATCATACCCATACCGCCCGGCAATCTTTCGGTACGGCGGATACCGAGTGGCTTGAAAATATCGAAAAAGCGGAACAGGCCCAGTGCCAACGCAATCTCCCACCACGGACAATAGGGCAACACCGGCAGGAGCGTGATCCACTGCCCTACAGTCTCGTCGACACATGCCACCACCGGGTCTTTACCCCAATAGCGCTCGGCGACGTCGCTGGCCCACGTGCCGGCAAAGGTAAACACAAGCACAGCCGCAGCCGTAACCCACAGCGTCACCGCCGGCGAAGCCCACACATACAGCGGCAGCCAAAGGACGATAGCCGCGAGAGAACCCCACGTGCCGGGGCAGACAGGCAGGAAACCGGCACCGAACGATGTCGCTATCATTCGCGGAACTATTGGAAAACGCCGGGTGCTGCCCTCTGGCAGACGAGTTGATTTGCGATAAGGATTAGCCATGACTCAGCTGTTATATTCTTTTATAGCCGACATCACACACCGCGCTATAGCCGTGGCAGCTTCCTGGCGGCAAGGACCGAAACTCGGGAAATCGTTGAAGTCTATTATGCTTAGTTTGCCGTTCTCGTCGATTATGCAGTCGCCACCGTAGATCTTGACACCAAGCTCTTCGGCCGCCTGCTCGCAGATTTCGCGAAGATAATCAGTGTCGACATCCTGTCGCAGAGCATTCATATCGGCACGACGAGTCTGTTGGCGGAAAGGGAAAAATGTGTAGAAGAACGACGCACCGGCAACTCCGTAGAATTTCACCAGTTCGCCATCGAGGTGGCGTGTCACCACAGCCTTTTTGATACCCCGGAGGAAAAACTCCTGAAGCAACTCCTGCGCCTCCTCGGCATGGCGAGCGTAGCATACATCCTCATGATGGAGCGAATGCGACTCGCCACGCTTGATCCAGCACCTGTCTATCTTCAGACGCTTGAGCTTATCGACCACAGCTTCGTCGGTATCCACCACAAGACTCTCCGGATAAGATATGCCCGAACCGAGCAATATGCGCGTCATACGCTCACGGACACAGTTCTCGATACCGTAACCCGAATTCACGACCAAGTCGCCGCTATCCTCGCGCTGCTGCAACAAAGCTATCGACCGGGGTTCGCGACACATATTGAGTATCACCCGTTCGCTCACCGCTCCGCCGATAAACTGTTCCTCGCTATATACGTTGACCTCGCATCCGCGCTTGCGCAACTGCTCGGCGGCAAGATTGAATATCGCGGCGTCGTTGCCTATATGATTTGGCGAAAAAGCTCCGGCACGCATTATACCGGCTATTCTGATATCGGCCATAGGATGATTGGTATCGTTTAGAGGCTACAAAAGTACTATTTTTATCCAATTCCGACAAATCGACACTGTTATTAAACCATATTTTTTATAATTTTGTAACAAACCAATCAGCAAACATACCCTATGAAATATTGTATCTTAGCCGCTGGACAAGGATCGCGCCTGCTGCGCGAAGGCGAAAAAGCTTCAAAACCGATGGTAAGCATCCTTGGCAAACCCATGATAGAGAGGCTCGCAAGAGTGCTCGTCGAATGCGGTGCCGAAAGCATACACATCGTCACAAATCCGGCTATGGAAGACCTCAACACCCACCTCGCAGCTCTGCGCGACTCGGGAGAGCTCCCCATCGAATTCCGGCCTATCATATCCGACAACTCCTTCTACTCACTCAGCGAGGCCGCAGCCGGCATCAAAGGCAAATTCATCGCACTCACGGTCGATGCGATTTTCCCGACAGCCGAGTTCAAGGAATATGTCCGAGCAGTCGAAGCCATGCCCGACAGAGAAGCCATCATGGCACTGACACGTTATGTCGACGACGAAAGCCCTCTCTACGCCAAGCTATCCGACGACGAGACTGAAGTTGTCGACTACCGCTACGGCGGCGAGCCGTTCCCCGGAACACCCATAGTATCGGCCGGAATATACGGCATCTCCGACGCCATAATGGATGCTGCCCAGGCCGACGGCTATCCGGCATCGACAAGCGACTTCCAACGCATCCTCGCCGTAGGCGACAAAGTCACCGTACGCCCGTTCGTAATAAGCAAAGCTTTCGACGTCGACCACGTCTCCGACCGCATCAAAGCCGAGCAATTCCTCGCCCAGCACGGCTAAAAAAAGAAAAAACAAAAAAACGACAGGGCCGCGTCACTCTTCCTGACGCGGCCCTGATTATATTAAGAAAGTGATATATCAGCGAACAATCACCTTGACACCCTCACCATTGATGCTGACGAGATAAACTCCAGCCACACCAACTGTGTGGGACTCCCGTACTCCGGCCGTAGCGGTAGTAAGAACCTTTCCATCGACAGAAGTGATTGAAACCAGACGGCCTTCGGCACCTGTCACAACTATGGTGCGACCTTCTACAGTTATCCTTACTCCATCAAGAGCGGCATCACCTATACCCGATGTAGTGAGATTTACGATATTTGAAGCCCGGCTCTCGCCTTTGTCGTAAAGTGCTGTCACAACATATGAATGATCACCCGAGGGAGACTCTTCGTCGGTGTACATATTGTCTTCCACGGTATCCTCGTTAGCCTTGACACCGTCACGGTACACATTATAACCCATCAGGCTTATATCTGCCACTGCTCCGGCCGGAATAAATGTGAAATCATCAATCATCATCGAGTAGCAGTCTTCCGACACATACCTGATGGCGAAATACTTCGCACCTTCAGGAAGGTCTGCGGTAAATTTAACCCACTGCTTGCTCATTACTGATTCGTCTGAAATCTTGATGAAATCAGAAGTCTCCGTACCTGTGGTCGAATATAAAATCTCAAACTTCTCGGTCGACCATTCTGCCCATTCCGGATCTTCTTCTTTCGACTTAGCCCAGAAAGTTATGGTCTGTGCTCCGCCGAAGAGTTCGGGAGATATCGCCCAGTCGTCATTGGCTTTACCATTCGAAGCAAGCGCGATGAGCATTTTATTACCGGCATGAGGTTCTAAAGTTGAAACTATGCCAAAACCATAAGTATGGTCTACAACAGCCCAACCAAGAGGCGAATTATCGCCGATACCGGGAGCTGTGATTGGTTTGCCGTCGATATCAGTCACACCAATTACGTATTCGGCATCCTGAGTAGGAGCACCGTCGGCATCGATGAATGTCCATCCGCACTGGCCGGTTGTGGCATAGGACTCGGCTGCCGAGAAGTCTTCGGTTATAGGCTCAGGATTAGCATTATCAGTATCGGGTTCATCCCATTCAAGAACGACCACACCGTTGCGCAACTCTCCACGCAGATAAGGCACTGTCGGCAATGTACTGAGATTTGGCTTCACCGTTGTCACTGATGATTTATTATCGTCAGAAACCATATCGGGACCATAGACAAGAGCAGCATGGAACTCTGCTTCTTCCTCGTCGAGAGGTGTAAACACATGCTTGAAACTTACATCGGCAGAGCGTCCGGCACGAAGCGACTCAATAGCCTGCGATGCAGCGAGCGCACCATCACGATAGAGTTCTACCGTAAATTCGCCGGCATCATTGAGTCCTGTGTTGTCGACTTTGACTCCGATAGCGAACTCCTCGCCCTGATTAACGGTCGCCGGAGCGGATATGGCAGTGAGGCTGAGGTTATGGTCCACACCATTTCCAACCCGTATTTGGTCGATAGTCGTGGTATCGTACACATAGTTGGTTGCCCGGAAGAGCAGCTGCACCTGTTTGCCAGTATATTTCGACAAATTCACCGATACTGCACCCCAGCGGTTGGGATCGGCAACATCGTTGACGAGAACTTCCATTTCGCGAGTCCACTCGCCACCAACCGGACGGACATATACCTCTATGGTATTGTAGTCGGGTCCGTAAGTAGTCGTGAAATAGTTGAAAGTGCTGAAATTAAGTATGGGATTCTGTGCTCCGGCAAGGTCGATCTTACCCGAAATAAGGTCGGCACTGCTGCCGTAATACTCTCCGAACATCTGTGCGAAACCATTGTCGTCGGCCTGGGCAAGATATTCCGGATTATTGGTCACAACCGCCCAATCGCCAGAAAGACCGGTATATGTATAGAGAGAGCTGATCGATCCATTGGCAAATGTCTCCTTATAGGGAAGAGCAAACGGTTTACCCACCGCAATAAATTCGGTCGCTGTACCTTCCGATACTCCGCCTTTTGTTACTGCAGCTATCGCATAGTATGCAAAAATCTGGTTATCAGCTTCTGTAGCCATCATAGTGTGTGTAGTACCGGTGACTCCGGTAACTACAGGTACCCACGACGTAGCATCGGCATTGGGAGCATAGATCGAATATGTCACAAGGTCGGGGTTGAGAGCATAGCCTTTGGTATCTGTCGTGACAGCCTTCCACGAAAGTTTCACTTCACCGTTATTTTCTGTTTCGGCAATCGTTACCATTTCAGGTGCCACAGGGGTGCCGACACCGACAAAGACTGTCGTTTTGGTCTCTTTACCACGGCCGTTGTTGTTGTATGCGATGGCCGAATATGTATACTCTCCGGTGATTACATCAATATCGGTAAACGATATCGCTTCACCAAGAGCCGGATTTTCCTTAGAATAAATTTCAGTACCATTACGATAGATGCAAACTTTGGTGAGATCTGCCAACGGATTTCCGTCGTAATCGGTTTCCGGGGCATTAAGGCTGATATCCACACTGAGTGCACCACCTGCATCAGGAGTAACCATAAAGTCGGTAACGGCACCCGGAGCTGTTGTGGTAAATGCAGCAGTCACAGATATTGACCTCAGACGCAAATTATAGACATCAGCCGGCGAGCATGCATGGACACCGACATAGATTGTCTCCTCATGTTCGGGCGCATAATAACCGGTAAACGTCTGATAGGCATTCGACGAGCTGGTTGCAACAGTAGTTTTGCCAACAATCTCGTTCACCATACCTTCGGCGGTATTATTGTCGCCACTGAAAATTTCTATAGATTCGGGATAACGGGTTCCCTGACTGCTGGCTTCGGCGCTTATCGCATAGACAGAGCCCGGGACAAGCCGGATAGGAGCCGTAATAACCCAGTCGTCTTTCTCAAACAGCCTGTCTTCCTTAATCAGTAGTGCGCCACCCGAAAGGGCCCAGGTCTTCGAATCCGGCTCCACATTTATGATTGTCACGCCCTCAAGGTCGTCTACCTCAGAGAAGTCTATGACATAAGGCGCTGTCGCAGCCCCGAGCACGATACGGTTCGACACACCGGGAGCCGATGTCTTACGGTCGTAGACAGCCTCTACAGTATAATAGTATGACACTACTTCCTCAGGCTCTGCGATGTTTTCACTAAAGGAAGTATCTTTCGTGGCGGCAGCAACAACTGTCTGATCGGGCATACGAGTCACTTTGTAAGTGAATGCCGCCGGATCGACATAGCCTCCGTTGACCGACCCTTCGGGTACAGTCCAGGTAACGGACATGACACCATCGGCCCACGAAGCCTTGACTTCCGGTGATTTGGGGACATCTGTACCGGCAAAAGTCTTGACCTTTTCTTTGGGAGAAGCTCCGGCCGCATTAGTAAGGACAACTGTGAACTCAACCTCGCCGCCAGCTGTAAGCACTACAGGCACAGCCTCTGTCTTGCCCCACTCGGTCTTACCCTTGGCGACAGTCGTATTGCCACAGAATATATCATACGAGATTTCGCCCTGACCTCGCGCACCTCCGTAAGTGAGCGTCGGCACAGTGAAATTGACTGTGCCCGACAGGCTGCCAAGCGAGAAAACTGCCGACAGGTCTGTTACAGCTGCCGGGGCATCGTCTTCGGCAAGTGGAGCAGGCACATACATGCCCATGAACTGCTCAGCCGCCGGGTAACGATAAACCAAGGAACATGCACCGGTCGATTTGTTTACCTCATAGAGAGCCGACTGGTCATCGTCCTTAGGAGTAACACTCCAGAACATTCTGCCGGTCCGTGGGTCGATGACCGCCGATGATGCATAGTAAGGCAGAAGACCGGTTTCACCGACAAGAGTCATAGCTCCGGTTTCGCGGTTGACCGTGTACAGGCTCGATTTGACGCACTCCACAACCGGACCATTCTCAACCATCTGCTGGTCGATGGCATATATGGTTCCATCGCGGTCGATAGCCACAGCATTCCACATATTTTCAAGGGTGGCAATCTTTCGTGTCACTCCATTCTTGTAGTCGATAGTGCCGAACATATAACCGGAGCCGGACGTATCCCACAGACAGCCGTAATTCTCGCCTGTCAAGGGATCATGGGCCACATCGGTGGCTATGAATGAATAATCACCGGGCGAGAACGAGCGTGTATTGCGCCATGTCTCTGTATCGTACGCCCTGATAATGATTGAAACACCGTCGCTGCTCTCTTCCACCTCGCAGGCATAATAAGAGCCATCGGCCTCGACACCACCTCCATTAGGGAAAATCTCAGAGCGAACGAAACGGAAACCTTCGCCCTCTTTTGCCGGAAGTTGGTAAAGGCCGTAAGCCGATCCTGTTGTTTCCCATGTTTTTGAATCAATCATACCACCGATAATAACCGGCAGTTGTGGATCTGTCTGCGCATCGGCCACTGTTACATAGCGCGCACTCGGAGTCTTGAGCAATTGCGAATAGCTCTTGCTTGCGATGTCGGCGGTTGGCCGCGTATACAGGCGGTTGGCAGTCGGGGCTTTCTTCACTGCCTGCGGAGGCGCGGCAGTTACCGGTACTGCGGCAAGCATGCAAGCTGCCACAGCCGGCAAAAGCATTGTCTTTAGATTATGCATATTACTTATTTAATGTTGGTTTTTGCTATGAATTTATTGTCGGCGGCAAGTATATATACCCCGGGTGATAGGACTGATACCTTGGCATATCCACCAGAAAGACGGACAGAGGCAACACAGCGTCCGGCGATATCGAACACATCAAGCCGATCGGCATTGCAGCCCGACACTACCACAGATCGACCTTCGGTCGACACCGTACACATATCCTGACCGGGAGTGGCGACACCCGTCGAAGTTTTGGTAGTAAGCGCCACAATTTCTGACGGCATCGACTCAAGCTCGCCATCGGTCGCGGTCACGAAATACTTGTAATCTGTCTGCGGCAGGAGAGAAGACACCATATATTCAGAGACATTCCCGACCGGTTTTTTATCATACATCCCGACAGGAGAGTCTGAATAAGCAGTTCCGTAGCTCACCGTCACATCATCGATCGCTATAGAGCCTTTGCTTTGGCCGGCCGTTATGCGTATAGCCCTGATGCCGGCCGGCACATCCATTTCAATAATTCCTCCGCCCGAAGTGGTTGTGACTGGCATTTGCGACAGTTCTGTCCAGTTTCCGGCCATATCACGACCTTCGACAATAATCTTGTCACCGCTTGCCGTCGACACTCCACGCGCCCACAGACTCAAAGAACTGATATCGTCGGTGAATACGCGTGTTTCAAGCATCTGACCACTCTTGGTAAAACGAAGCGAAGGTGCCGACTGTCCGCAATTCGAGCTCATCGCATATGTCGATGTGGCAGTAGTTGTCCATCCTTCAGGCAACCCGGATATGCCACCGGTAAAATCACACACAGCAGAGAGTGCTCCATCAGCCATCGGAGTAAGCACTGTGAGATAATAGCCTGTAGCTCCTGCCATCGGTTCCCATCGGGCTGTAAATGAGTCGTGGGCCACATCTTCGGCCGGCAGAGAAACCGGTACAAGGTAATCGAATGTAGGAGGATCGGTGCGCACGGCTTTTTCTTCCGAAGGTTCGCTCTCTCCCTCTTTCACTACCGTACATACGGAATAATAATATTGAGTATCAGGTTTGAGGCCGGTCACGACATAAGAAGTCACCGGACCTACAGCGAGATGATTGTAGCCGGGTTCGTACACTATCCCACGGTTTCCGGCAGATGTACGTGTATAAACCGACAACGTATATGAGCAACCGGTCTCTCCCGACGCACTCCACTGCGCCGTGAAGCCACCGGGATTGACTTCCGTAGCATCCGACACCACCGGTACAGCTATATCAGGCCGGCCTCCGGCAACCTTGAACGTGATGATACCGTCGGCACTTTCGGCAATATCGGTCACCGGCATATTGATTGAGCGACCACTCCAAGGAAGCATCGACGGAATAGTGGTATCGGTGAAAGATGTACGCCCAAGACCTCCCGGGAAAGCATCATCGGCCCTGGTCTCCTCTGTCGACATTCCGTCGGCCTCCTCTATATCGACATTCTGGTGCGACACTGTGTTGTTGACACTGTTGAACGTCCATTTGTCGGCATCATAATCGATATGCCATACAAGCATTCCGTGTCCGGGTATAAATTCATCCCATCCGCTCTGCTGCCGATTCTCAAAGAGGAAAAATTCAGTATCCTTAGGGGTCGGTATCATCACAGCATTGTTTCGCGAGATATCTTCAAGACGGACATTCGCCGCCGACACTATCTCGCGTGGCTGAAGCCAGCCAAGGGCATAGCGTTCGAACACCGAGTAATTCGGAGGGGTGCAGCCATTGTTATTATATGGTCCGTAGTCGAGTGCCGACCATGTGCCTGGAGTGAAGGCTGAGCTATAGTTTGTGGAATACAGATCAGGGAGACCCATAACATGCGAGAACTCATGGATAAACGTTCCCACACCATCGGGACGGGCCGCCATTCCTTGCCGGGCACCATTCCACTCGTTCGTACAGGCATAACGGTCAAGACGCACTCCATCCACATATACAGGCGTATCTGTGAGATACGATAGAAAATAAGCATGAGGCCACACCATATCAACCTGCATGGTCGACGACTCGGCCTCACCGGCAAAAAAGATAAACACATTATCCACTACGCCATCCCCATCATTGTCGTACTGCGAGAAATCGACCGAGGAGTCGAGCAGACGGCACGCATCAACTGCCATGAGATGTGCGCGCCGATCGTCGCCATCGCTCTTGTTCTCTCCATAATATTTACGGTCGTTAGGTAATGTCACCGGACCATAGACATCAAATTGTGGAACAAAACGGCCTCCGGAGTTCTCATCAAAATAATCGACAGCCGAACCGGTAGCCCCATAGTCGGAAAAACCTCGTTCGTTGATCATTCGGCTGAAATAATCGTAGGGATCCGGAAGAGTAAACTTAACATCACTGTACTCCACAAGGATGACAAGTGCCTTCGGATTGCCTTCCGACGGGAATACCGATCCAGGCACAAGACCATATCCCTTATTACCGGCTATTTTCATTTGTGACCGCATACGGTTATTGGCCCAAAGGCGCTTCGGCGATCGCGCCGACATTGCACTCATCTCAGCTTCATAATCAGCAGGGTCGACGTCTACCTTACGCAAGAATCCTTCTGCATCACGTTGGAGTGGTGTTCCGTCCGGTGTTGTGGCATAATGATGGTACTCGTCGCCATAGAGTAGAGCCTCGATTGTCGTCCCGTCGGGCTGCTCCACATTGATGATGCCGCGCCTTGCAGGTATTGCCTCGGCCGATGATATACAGATTACCGGCAAGGCCATTAACGCAAGAGCGCGCGAAATTATGTTCGACATTAAATAATAACTGTTAATGATTTAAAAATTAAACACTTGTTCAAAGACTCCGCAATCATCCACGGCTTCGCCGCCTCAACTCCGCAGCCACATTAGCAAAATATCACAATTTCAAAAGCAAATCTTGTTCTATTGCTAACATTCAGCAGCAAAATTAATCAAAAAAAAAAAAATGAGCAAATCTTTTGTATTTTTGCTGATTTTGATAGTTTAATCATACAAAAAAAGGCCGGTACATTGCTGCCCGGCCTTCTCTCGAGTTGTTTTGTGCTAAAACCTTCTCATTTATTTCCACTGAGGAGATTGCTCCATCTGAGGATTCTGGTCAAGTTCACGCTGGGGGATAGGCCACGTATTGTAGCGTTCACCACCGTCAGCATAGTTGTATGTCGGGGTGCCCCAGCACTGGCGCATACCGTTCATATGGCCTTCGGCATCCTTGTAGAACTTACGCTCGCGCCAGATGTTCCAACGAACTTCCTCCATATAGAGGTTGTGCTCGCCACCGAGTTCGTAGGTAAACTCGTTCTGGATACGTTTGCGCATATCGTCCTTACCTGCTACCGTAGTGGCTGCATTACTGTTGAGAAGAGCGGCACCGCAACGGCTGCGAACCTGGTTGATGCAAGATACAGCCTCGTCAGTCTTACCCTGCTCGTTGAGAGCCTCGGCAAGGTTGATAAGCACTTCTGCATAGCGGAAGATGTTGTAGTCGGTGAAGGTGTAGTGGTGTGTACCCTGCTCAACACCTTCTTTCACATACTTTCGCATCAGGTAGTAGAACATAGCGTTGGTATCGGTCTTGATGTCCTTGTAGGGAGCACCCTGGTCGCGGTAGGGGAAACGCGAGGTGAAGTACTCGGCAACACCCCAGATACCGCCGAGGTATGTGTGGTACGGAGTGATGATGGTCATGTTGAGACGCGGGTCGCGGTTCTCGTAAGCTTGATAGATACGTGCCTCGTTACCGTTGGGCAGATATTTGCTCATGTCGGCACCGGCGGCCTTGCTTGCAGAGATTTCGTTTTCTGTCATATTGTCGCGAAGGAAGTATACACGACGGGCATTGGCTGTCATCTTGCTGTAACCGGGGATAATATCGTCCCAGTTGAACTTCGATCCATCGGCATTCTCGAAGCTGTCGACGTAGGCCGGATTGACAAGGAAGTTACCCCAGCCTTCACCACCGAAGCTCGAACGCAGGCCATAAGCGCGGTGAAGCGCGTTACCGCGGTTGGCATCGGGGTTGAAGCATACCGAGAATATCATCTCATCGCACTGCTCGTTCTCGAGACGGAGAACGTTCTTGTAAGCGATGTTGCCACCTTCTGTATAGAGTTTGTAGCCGCAGTTTCCTACAGCCTTGAAGTCGGCTTCAGCCTTGGCCCATTCTTTCTTCCATAGATACACCTTGCCGCGGAGGAAATAAGCCGCACCCTTGGTCACATGGCCCCACATGGCATCGCCCTTGCTATATTTATCGGGCATGTCGGGGTTGTTGATGCAGTTAGTGGTAAGGTCATTGATGATGCAGTCCCACACCTCATCAGCGGTCTTCCTGGGTAACTTACACTCCTCAGGATTGGTTACGTTGATATCGACATAAGGAATGCCCTGGAAAAGGCAGTTCATCTCATAGTGCCACCATGCACGGAGGAATGTAGCCTCAGCTTTTACCCTCGATGCTGCCTGAGGATCGATACCGGGAACCTTGTCGATATTGTGGTATACTGCATTCGCCTTGATCGAATACTCGAAACCATTGCCCCAAAAGCCCGATACGTAGCCCGACGAAGGAGTAACACGGGCAAACATCTGGTCGTAGTCGGTCCAGTTAGCGTCACGGTCGAGAACCGACGAGAAAGGCTGCCACCAACGGTTGCCCGACTCCTGGCAGTTGTATTGTAGACCACGGTACATACCGTTGGCGGCCTGCATAGCCATAGTCGGGTTAGCCCATACACTACCCTCCGACGGCTGATTTGTCGGCGACAGGTCCATGTTCACGCAGCCGGTCATCATCGCCGCTCCGGCAATGGCTGCTGCTGCCAGACGCGCCGACTGCTTGCTTAAGCTTTTTATAATAGTTTTCATTCTTTTCGTGATTGAAAGTTTGAGATTAGAAGGTTACGTTAAGACCGAAGGCATATGTACGCATGGGTGCGTAGCCGTAGCCCGAACGCATTTCGGGGTCCATTCCCTTGAAGCCGGTGATTGTGCAGAGGTTTTCGAACGAAGCGTAAAGACGCACATTCTGCATATACACTTTGTTTACCCAATTCGTGGGGAGAGTGTAGCCGAATGTGAGGTTCTTGAGCTTGAAGTAGGTACCGTCGCTCATGTGACGTTCGCTAGTGTACTGCTGCTGACCACTGTCGTTACCGGTCACGAAACGGGGGTTCGACGACCAGATGTTGGTACGTGGGTCGTTGGGGTTTTCAGGATCATAGAAGTAGTGGTCATAGCCAACTTCTTTACCGATGGTGAGACCGTGGGTTACGTTCACACCGTTCTGGCCGTTCTCATACCACCAAATCTTGAAACCGGTAGCACCCGACCAGGCCATCGAAAGGTCGAAGCCCTTCCACTGCACGCTGCCCTGAAGACCGAAGGTTACTTTAGGCATATTCGACGAGCCGAGGAACTGACGGTCTTGTTCTTCACCGAATTTACCGTCACCGTTGTTGTCGGCATAGATTATATCGCCGTACCAGATTTTGCCTTTGCCGATACCTTGATTGGGATAGAACTGGTTGCCGGCAGCCATCATGGCCTCAAGCCACTTCATATCCTGCTCAGTGCGGATCATACCGTCTTTCGGACCTCCATTGGGGAGCACGTTACCGGAGGCATCGAAATATTGGCCTGTACCGTGGTATACTGTGTGGGTGTAGAACTCATTCATTTCATGGCCTTCCAAAACGGGGGTTGTACCGCCGGTTGACACATCACCGAAATTGTTTTTCCAAACCTTGTTACCATTCTCGTCGGTAAACCAGCCTTTCACAAGTTCGCCTTTGTACTTGGTCACGCGGTTGCGGTTGTAGGCAATGTTGGCCGACACCGAATAGCTCCAGTCTCCGACACGGTCGTTCCATGTAGCCTGAAACTCGAAACCCTTGTTGTTGACACCGGCAAGGTTCTGGAGAGGAGCAGTAAAGTACTGCAACATGGCCGACATGGTCGGACGATAGAGGATGCCGTCAGTATCCTTGTTATAGAAATCGAACGTACCCCACAGGCGGTTGTTCAGAACGCTGAAGTCGAAACCTACATTCGTTACCTTGGTCTCCTCCCAGGTAAGCACATTGTTGGCGAACTGATACATAAACAGACCAGACTGGAGAGAGTCGCCAAAGGGATATTTGCCATCGGTGCTGTAGAGCGACTGCCAGTCGTAGTTGCCGATTGAGTTGTTGCCGAGTTTACCGTAAGATGCGCGGATCTTGAGGTTGTCAAGCCATGTGGCGTCCTTCATGAAAGACTCCTGGCTGATACGCCATCCGGCCGATGCCGAGGGGAAGAAGCCCCAGCGGTTGGCCTTATTGAAGCGCGACGAACCGTCGTAGCGCATATCTACCTCAAGGAGGTACTTGCTATCCCATGCATAGGTGGCGCGGCCGAACCATGAGCGCGAGCTGTACTCCCAGTTGCTGCCGATGATGTAGTCTGCCTTGGTGAGGGTATCGAAGTCGGTGAGGTTGATGTCGGTCATACCCATCTTGCGGAGGTCGCGTGAGCCACCCCATTTGCGGAACTCCTCATAGCCTACCATAGCTGTGATATCATTTTTGCCATAGGTGTGGGCCCATGCAAGGATATTCGAGGTTTTCCAGCTGCGGTCGAAGCCATCCCAGTCGTACACTGCCTCATTCTTCATCTGCTCGTCAGTGCGGTCGGCATTGAGCATGATACCGCGGTTGAACGATGCCTGCGGCAGATAAGGCGACGGACACCACTTGTGGTTGTTGCGAAACCAGTCATAGTAGAAATTGCTCGTGAATGTGAAGCCGTAGGGCAAGGTGAGATCGATATGGGGATTCACGAAGATCTTGTCCTGCTTATAGTAACCGTGGTCGCTGTACACGCTCATGAGCATGTTGCCGGCCGATGCATCTTCTTCGGCTGTTTCAGGACCACCGTAGACACCGTTCCACACAGGATAGATACCAGGTGTGGTCTTGCGCATGTTGTAGCCCCAAATGTTATCGATATCGTCGCGTTTCTGGTCATTGTGGTAGCCCCAGGCGCGGATACCGGCTGCGATGTATTTGTTGATATGGCTGGTAATATCGGTGCGCAGGTAGTACTTGTTCAAGCCACCGCCGTCGATCATACCGGGGTTATGAAGGAAAGTTCCCGAGAAGCTATATTCCGTACGGGTATCCTGACCGGTTACCGACACAGTGTGTTCCTGCATCCATTTCTTACGCAGGAGGGTATCGAACCAGTCGGTGTTGGGGTGCGACACATAGTTGGGCACACCATTCTCGTTCACCGCATTGGGGTTGGCCGATGCCTCGCGCCACTCCTTAATAGTGGCTTCCGAGAATTTTGCCGGCTGATCATTGTTGGTATATGCCTCGTTGATCATTTCCATATAGTCGGCGTAGTTTGACACCTGACGGATCACCTTGGCCGGGGTATTGAGCGCGAATTTACCTGAATAGGTCACGTTCACCTTACCCTTGGTGCCTTTCTTGGTCGTGATAAGGATTACACCGTTCGCACCTCGGTTACCGTAGATGGCGCAAGATGCGGCATCCTTGAGCACCGACACACTGGCAACGTCGTTAGGGTTCACTTCATTGAGGCTGACCTCCATACCGTCGCAAAGGATAAGAGGCCCGGAACTGTTGAGTGTTCCAACACCACGCACCTGGATGGTGGCGCCTTCCGAGTTAGGTTTACCGTTAGTGTTCATCACATTGAGACCGGGAGTCATACCCGAAAGAGCCTGAGCGATGGTTGTCATGGGACGCGAGGTTTCCTTGTCATCGAAGTTTACGCTCGCTACAGCACCGGTCAAGTTAACTTTCTTCTGGGCACCGTAACCTACGACTACCACTTCGTCGAGCAGCTCGGTATTCTCGTCAAGTTCGATTTTGATGGAGGTCTTGCCATCGACAGGCACAGATGCCGTGGCATAACCGATGTACGACACCTCTAGCACACCATTGGCAGGTATGTTGAGCTGGAATTCGCCGTCAAAGTTCGTAGCGGCGGCTTTGCCGGTACCCTTTTCCTTGACTACGGCATTGATCAGAGGCTCTCCCGTCGTTTTATCGACTACAGTACCTTTTACAAGCACCGTGGCGGAGGCTTGTTCGGCAGCTACGGGAGCACCGGCTGGTGCTGCCGCAACATTACCTGTCATCAGGAAAGCAGCAACGACTGCCGCGCACACACCACCGGTGCGGCGTAGGGGCAAGCCATTGAACTTCTGAGCTTCTTGAATTGACTTCATAAGCTTTTTACTTTAAGGTAAATGATTTGGTTTATTTTAGGTTGTTTGATTGTTCGGGAGTAAGACACTTGAACATCCTCTCCTGCGATATCTGCATCACAGGCACTGGATCGTCGGTAAAAGTGACGTCGGAAACATACATCTCGCGAGGATGCACTGTGCCGGGCTCTTTATGGGCGTGGAAGACGATACGGAGATTGCCCTCCTTGTCGCGAAACATCGCACTGTGACCCACGCCTTCGAGGCGGCCGAGCGCATCGTTAGCCGGATACTGGAACACCGGATTACCCTCGTATTTGGTCCACGGGCCGCGAGGCGACTTGGCTGTGGCCACTCCGAGGCCGTAGCCGGGATTGGTATAGCCATTTCCAGAGTAGGTCATATAGTAAGTATCGCCGTGTTTCATCACATACGACCCTTCGTTCACATTATCCTGCTCCCAGTCCTGGCTGCGCTCGATACACTTGGTCACCTCCGCATCCGGAGCCACCGTGAGCAGGTCGGGATTGAGTTGGACCACATTTATCTGCAGACCCTCTGGTACAAGACGGTCGAAGAACATATAGGGTGTACCATCGTCGTCGATAAAGAGAGTATTGTCGATATTACGCTCGTCCCATGCGAAAACAGGCTTGTGCTCGGCCTGCTTGAACGGGCCGGTTGGCGACGTCGCCTCTGCAACACAGACGTGCTCCTCGGCAGTGTAGTACATCAGGTAGCGGTCACCAACCTTATAGATCTCGGGAGCCCAGAACCAATGGTCGCCATACGAATTGGCCTGATCGAGCGCCCGACCGGCAGGAGTCCAGTGCACAAGGTCGTCCGAAGTAAACACATCGATACCCGTATCACCCGTGCCGTAGGCGTAGTATGTATCACCATCAAGCAGGATAAACGGATCGGCTAAAGGTACGCCAACCCAGGCACACGAATCGGCATCGGCGGTTTCAGCTCCGGCCGAACCGTTGCTGCGACCGCACGATGCTGTCATCGCTACCAAGAGCATCACGAATGTCAGTTTGCTTATCAGTCTCATTTCAGTTGTTTTTCTATGGTGGTTTAAGGTAAGGTTTTTTATGTTATTTTATGTAACACTTCATCATATCGTCCTGCGACACTGTCATCACCGGATTTTCGCCATCGGAAAAAGTTACCGTCGACACATACATCTCGCGCGGATGCACAATTCCCTTGCGGTAATGCGCATGGAACACTATACGCAGCAGCCCTTCCTTATCACGGAAAAGAGCGCTGTGCCCCACTCCCTCGAGTGCGCCAACATCCTTATTGCGCGGATATTGGAAGATCGGATTGCCCTCATACTTTGTCCACGGTCCAAGAGGCGATTTAGATGTGGCATAGCCAACACCGTAGCCGGGATTAGTATAGCCGTTGCCCGAATAAGTCAGATAGTACGTATCGCCGTGCTTGATCACAAACGAGCCTTCATTGACCGGCTCCACCTCCCACGGTTGGCTTTGACGGAAGCAGAATGTCGGTTCTGCGCCTTCCTTGACGCTCAACAAATCATCTGAGAGAGGCACCACATTGATATTGTTCCCATCGTTGAGGCGGCAGTAGAACATATAAGGAGTACCGTCATCGTCGATAAAGAGCGTATTGTCGATTGTCTTCTCGTTCTCAAACAATGGCTTGTGCTCGGCCTGCTTGAACGGCCCCAGCGGCGACGTCGCCTCAGCCACGCAGGTATGCTCCTCAGCTGTATAATACATCAGATAGCGGTCGCCTATGCGATAGACCTCCGGCGCCCAGAACCACTGGTTACCATACGAATTGCTCCGGTCGAGAGCACGGCCGGCCGGTTTCCACATTTTCAGGTCATCCGACGTATACACGTCCACTCCGGTATCTCCCGTGCCGTAAGCGTAATAGACACCACCGTCAAGCATGATGAACGGGTCTGCAAACTCTACGCCCTTGCCCATCGGCTTGATAACCGGTGCATCTCCACCTTCGGAGTCATCTTCACCGCCGCACGAAGCCAAAGCGAACGGACACAGAAGCGCAAGCGCCAGGACCTGAAAAAATTTCATAAATATGGTAGTAGATAAAGGTAGTAGATAAAAGGTTAATTATGACAATAATGCTCTATAGAAAACAGTATGTGTCGATAATTCTTGTAAGGTTCTTTAATATTTGCGCACAAATTTACACAAAAAACGGGGTTGGTTTTACTCCCCCCCCGTTAATAAATGTTAACCTAAGTGTTAAAATTGACAGGATGCTACTCCAGCACCATCTTAAAGCGGTCGCAGGCCCCATTACGGTGTGCCAGATGTCGGGTCGACGGTGAGATACCGAAGAGCGGCGAATACGTCCGCACCCCTATTGTCTTGCCGTCGGGCATGAATTCAAGTATACGAAGCCAGCCATCGCCGCCGTTGCCTTCCCATCCACCACCGAGCACCTGAACATTGAACATCATCTGATGCACATCCACCCCGGCCGAATTATTGTCGCAGCGATAGGCCACAGCATCCTCGAAATCTCCAGGCTCGCCGGTATGGCCACACACCACAAGTCGGATGTTCGACGACGGGTACACAAGCTTCTCCCATATCTGACGGCCCCAGTTGCGTGGCGAAATCTTGTATGGCTCATTGTCGGTGTAAGCAGCATCGCGCTGGCACAGATACGAATGAGTCAGAAATATCACCTTATGGTCCCCATACCTTGCGGCAAGTTTCCTGGCCCAGTCGAGCACCTCGTCGCGAGGAGCAAACTCCGACGTGATCACAAGAAGCTTACCCCACGACGGAGTCTCAAACTCAAAAGCAGCATTTTCGAGCGATACGACGCCATTACGGTTCGGAAAGTCCGCCACAAGACAATCGCGCCACTTGCTGTTGCGCCCGAACGGAAAATAGTCCGGAAAATGAGTGATCCCACATTCCGAACTCCGGTAGCCATAGTCGTGATTACCACACGAAATAATATAAGGCACCTTACCGTCGAGCCGCTCAAACGAACGCGACACCGCACGCCACATCTCCTCGCTTGTCTGGTTGAGCATCCGGCGGTTCATCGTTATATTCTCATTCTGCTCCACAAGATCGCCCGTACACAGCACCGCACGTATATTCAGATGATCCACATTATCGGCTATCCACGCCGTGCAGAGATCAAAAAGAGGCTGGTTGATATCATACTTGATATAGCCCTGAGGATCACCGAGCACCACCATCGAAAACGACTCCGGATCTTCAAGAGACTGACGGTCGGCACGGTCCTGTGCCAAACAAGCAAACGCCGCCACGACACACGCAGCAAGCAACAGAAAACGACAATTCATAGCATTTAGTATTAGATAAAGGTATCAGACAGGACCGCGACATCAAATAGGAGCGCGACTCTCCGAGTCGTGCCAAAACAGACAGGACCAACCTCCGCAAAGCGGAGACTCCCTGGTTAACCACCTATGGAGCAAAGCGACATGGGCGGTCCATCCCCATCTTTCGGATAGCACCGCGAAGCGTGTGCCTCAACGCAGTTCCTCAAAACGCCGCACCTCATCCCGGCTCCCCGGAAGCGGCATTACAGGTAGTAGGCCGGAGCAGAATCGAACTGCTATCAAAAGTTTAGGAAACTTCTATTCTATCCGTTGAACTACCGG
>DKVO01000015.1:2464-17511 GCA_002491245.1 Porphyromonadaceae bacterium UBA7176 | reverse complement strand
CCGGAGCAGAATCGAACTGCTATCAAAAGTTTAGGAAACTTCTATTCTATCCGTTGAACTACCGGCCCTTATAAAAAGAATGAGAAACGAAATCCGAAGATTACCATTTCTCATTCTCCTCTCTCCTCTTGCGGTATGGACGGGACTCGAACCCGCGACCTTCTGCGTGACAGGCAGACGATCTAACCAGCTGATCTACCACACCGTTCGTTTTGGTGGGAGAGGCATCGGCTGTTTCGCTTTTGCACTGCAAAGTTACTACTGTTTTAATTACTGTGCAAATATTTTGGCGAAAAAATTTCAAAAAAATGCATTTTTGTCTTTTATTGCGATTATATTGGTCTTTCAGTCGAATATTTGACGCAAAATCGACACGCTCTGCAGCCCCTCAAGCTCGCAAAGATGCAAACTATAATAGTGAAGAATTACATCAAGAGCCCGACGCCGATCATACTGACGCATCGAAATCATACCAGAACGCTCCAACGGAACACGCAAAAGAACCCTCAGCACACGTCCCTCCTCCTGCGACAGGAAATCACCGTGGAGCGGAGGCGTAGCACAGAACCGACCCTCGCGCAAATCAAACACAACACTCCGCCCTACCCCGGCCACATCAGGAGCGATACCGAGAAACTCCGTCAAATGACACAGAAACGAGACATGAAAATTAACCGACGGCGAGACACCATAACAGCGCATGGCATCGAATAGAAAAGACGACAACGCATCATCGTGCGGTGTGCGGCGCAACAGCACATCCAAAGCCTCAGCAAGAAAAGTAGCCACAGAAAACTGCACCGGAGTAAGACTCATCGCCGGAGATCCCGACATAGGAGCAAGATCGCGCACAGAAATAATCTCGCGGTCAGCACGGATATCCGACACAGCCTCAAAGAGAGCCAGTGGAGCAGTAAGAGCACGCCGACGCAAAGCCTCCCGTCCCCTGCCGGCAGGCATAGCAACAGTAAGACGCCCATGCCCACGGCACCATACCGACAGTAGATTTCGACTGTCATTAACACGGACAGTACGCAACGCTATACATTCAATCCTTTCAACCATAATAAAAAAACAAAACCATTACAGTAAACAAAAGCTCCGCATTTTCACCCTACCTCATCGAGGCAAGCATCATTAGGAGCGCGACGCTCCGCGTCGTGCCAAGACCTGCATCGCAAAGTTGCCGGAGGCTAAGCATTCAAAGGAAGAAAATGCTCCGCATTTTCATCCCACCTCAGCGCATCAGCATCGCCTCCGCGAAGCGGAGACTTCTCGGTTAACCGCCTATGGAGCGCAGCGACATGGGCGGCCACGCACCATCCAGAAGAAAAGCACCGCGAAGCGCGTGCCTCCCCAAGCATCGTTCGGAGCGCGACGCTCCGCGTCGTGCCAAGACCTGCATCGCCAAGTTGCCGGAGGCAAAGCATTCAAAGGAAGAAAATGCTCCGCATTTTCACCCCACCTCAGCGCATCAGCATCACCTCCGCAAAGCGGAGACTTCTCGGTTAACCGCCTATGGAGCGCAGTGACATGGGCGGCCACGCACCATCCAGAAGAAAAGCACCGCGAAGCGCGTGCCTCACCAAGCATCGTTAGGAGCGCGACGCTCCGCGTCGTGCCAAGACCTGCATCGCAAAGTTGCCGGAGGCAACGTCTCATAGATAACGCCGGACTTCAGTCCGGTGGAGGCAAGCAAAGAAAATGGCGTTTCGGAGATACGCCTTATGATATCCTGACCAAAAGCCAGCACCGCCTCCGCAAAGCGGAGACTCCTTGCCCAACCACGTATGGAGCAAAGCGCGTACCTCATCACAGACCGCAGCTTGATCATAAAAAACAAGGCTGCGCCGTAGTCTTGAATACACGGCACAGCCTCGTCTAATCAGGTTGTATAAGGCTTATTCGGCAGCCGGAGCCTCTGCTGCAGGCAGTTCGGGCTCTGCGGCCTTAACCTCAGCTACAGGATTTTCGGCAACAGCGGCAGTGCTTTTGCGGCGGCTGCGGCGTGTCTTGGCCTTAGCTTCAGTCTTATCCTTAAGCATAGCCTCGTTGTAGTCAACGAGCTCTATGAAGCAAGTCTTGGCATTGTCACCCAGACGGTTGCCGGTCTTGAGGATACGGGTGTAGCCGCCGGGGCGCTGGGCTATCTTCTCTGCGATTTCCTGGAAGAGGATTTTGACAGCCTCTTTATTCTGGAGATAGCTGAAGACCACTCGGCGGTTGTTCATAGTATCTTCCTTTGCGCGGTTGATCAGAGGCTCAGCATACACGCGGAGCGCTTTTGCCTTGGCCAGTGTAGTGAAGATGCGTTTGTGGAAGATGAGCGAGATGGTCATGTTAGCCAACAGAGAGTCGCGGTGACCTTTCTGACGGCTAAGGTGGTTGAATTTTTTATTGTGTCGCATCGGGCTTATTCTTTATCGAGTTTGTATTTGGAGATATCCATGCCGAACGAAAGGTTGAGGCTCGTGAGGAGGTCTTCCAGTTCGACCAAGGATTTTTTACCGAAATTGCGGAACTTCAGCAAATCGGTTTTGTTAAACACCACCAGCTCAGCGAGGGTCTCGACCTCAGCACTCTTCAAGCAGTTGAGAGCGCGGACGGAGAGCTGCATGTCGACGAGCTTCGATTTGAGAAGCTGACGCATGTGGAGCACTTCCTCGTCGAATTCTTCGCCGGGATCGGCTTCGGTTGTCTCAAGGGTTATCTTCTCATCCGAGAAAAGCATGAAATGATAGATAAGTATCTTCGCTGCTTCCTTGACGGCATCCTTAGGCAGGATCGAACCGTTGGTGCTTATCTCGAGAGTCAGTTTGTCGTAGTCGGTTTTCTGGTCTACGCGATAGTTTTCGACAGTGTACTTCACGTTTTTGATCGGAGTGTAGATCGAGTCGATAGCGATGGTGTCGATGTCATCCTGAGGGGTGACATTCTCCTCCGCCGGTACCCAACCACGGCCCTTGTTAACCGTCAGTACAATAGTGAAACTTGCGTCGGGATCCAAATGACAAATCACCAGCTCGGGGTTCATGACCTCGAAGGCCGAGAGAGCCTTGGCGATGTCGCCGGCCGTGAACACTTCTTTGCCTGAAACGGTGATGGTGACACGCTCGAAGTCGCTGTCCTCGACCTTCTGCTTCAGGTCGACCTGCTTGAGGTTAAGGATGATGTTGGTAACATCTTCCTTAACGCCGGGAACGGCATCAAATTCGTTCTTAACGCCGTCGATCTTGATCGACGATATCGCATAACCTTCCAGAGACGAAAGCAATACGCGACGCAGGGCGTTGCCCACGGTGATGCCATAGCCGGGCTCCAAAGGCTTGAACTCGAACTTGCCGTAGAAGTTGCTCGCTTCTACCATGATTACCTCTTCAGGTTTTTGGAATGCTAATATAGCCATGGATCTGATATATTGGATAAGATTACTTAGAGTAGAGCTCGACTATCAGCTGCTCCTTGATATTCTCGGGGATGTCTTCACGGGCAGGCACGTGGAGGTACTTACCGCTGCGTGTGGTTTCGTCCCATTCAATCCAAGGATACTTGCTGTGGTTGAAGCCTGCGAGTGCATCGGCGATAACCTCGAGCGACTTGCTGCGCTCACGGACACCTACCACATCGCCGGGCTTAACCGAGTACGACGGGATGTTCACAACATCTCCGTTGACTACGATATGACGGTGGAGCACAAGCTGACGGGCTGCCGCACGGGTCGGAGCAATACCGAGACGGTACACGATATTGTCAAGACGGCTCTCAAGAAGCTGAAGAAGAATCTCACCGGTAATACCCTTGAGGCTCGACGCCTTCTCGAAGAGGTTGCGGAACTGACGCTCCAAAACGCCATAGGTATATTTAGCTTTCTGTTTCTCGCGGAGCTGGATGCCGTACTCACTTGTCTTGCGGCGCTTGTTGGCTCCATGTTGCCCGGGGGGGAAGTTGCGTCGTGCCAGAACTTTGTCTTCGCCGAAAATCGGCTCGCCGAACTTACGGGCTATTTTGGTCTTCGGACCTGTGTATCTTGCCATTGTGTTGAAATCATTTTATCGGGTAGTCGCCCTCGGAGAGCGAACCGGCAGTGCTTCCGGCGCAGTACCGGCGCAGCCGCGACCGTAGAGAGGTGATCTAAAATACGGTCTATTCGCCGGCGCTCGTTGCGGAAAAGCTCGCCTTTGGTGCGTCGCTCAGCCGGCGTGGCGCGCCGGCCGGGCTGACTGCCCGCGTGTTGATGTTTGTTATTTACTAAAAGCGAAAGCAGAGCCAGCGGACATATCCCTCCTCCGGGAATGCCCACTTAAGGCGCTCGGCCTTAGACTCTACGGCGTTTGGGCGGACGGCATCCGTTGTGCGGAAGCGGAGTCACGTCGATGATTTCGGTCACTTTGATACCGGCGCCGTCGATGGTGCGCACTGCCGACTCACGGCCATTGCCCGGACCCTTGAGATAGGCCTTCACTTTGCGCAGACCGAGGTCGTAGGCTACCTTAGCGCAATCCTGGGCTGCCATCTGGGCGGCATACGGAGTATTCTTCTTCGATCCGCGGAAGCCCATCTTGCCTGCACTCGACCAGGAGATTACCTGACCCTCGCTGTTGGCTAAGCAGACAATGATATTGTTGAAAGACGAATGAACGTGCAACTGGCCTTCTGCGCCAACCTTGACGTTACGTTTCTTTGCTGCGACTGTTTTTTTTGCCATGTCAATTCGTTATTTAGTAGCTTTCTTCTTGTTTGCAACGGTTTTCTTGCGGCCCTTACGGGTGCGTGCGTTGTTCTTGGTGCTCTGACCGCGCACGGGAAGACCGTTGCGGTGGCGGATACCGCGGTAGCAGCCGATATCCATCAGACGTTTGATGTTCAGCTGGATTTCGCTGCGAAGGTCACCCTCGACCTTGTAGTCCGAACCGATTACCTCGCGGACACGGGCGGCCTCATCGTCGGTCCAGTCCTGGACCTTGGTGTTGACGTCGATGCCGGCTTTGCCCAGGATAGCGCGGGCGGCGCTGCGGCCGATGCCGAAGATATAGGTCAAGGCGATTTCACCTCTTTTATTTTGGGGGAGGTCAACTCCCACTATACGTACTGCCATAATACTTTATCCTTGACGTTGTTTGTATTTGGGGTTTTTCTTGTTGATGACATAAAGACGTCCCTTGCGGCGGACGATCTTGCTGTCCGGAGTGCGTTTCTTTACAGAAGCTCTTACTTTCATATCTTTTAGTGTTTCGATTATTTATAGCGGAAAGCAATCCGTCCTTTAGACAGGTCATAGGGCGTCATCTCTACTCGCACCTTGTCGCCGGGCAAGATCTTGATATAATGCATACGCATCTTGCCGGAAATATGCGCGGTGATTTCGTGGCCGTTCTCGAGCTCGACGCGAAACATCGCGTTCGACAACGCCTCGATTATTGTACCGTCCTGTTCGATTGCTGATTGTTTTGCCATAGATTGGGTGTTCAAATAAATTTATCTTTCAATACATCTTTGATGTAGTCGAAGGTGGTGAGGATTTCTATACGGTCGTTGACCATAGCCAACGTGTGCTCATAGTGGGCCGAAGGCTTGCGGTCGCGCGTAAGCGCCTCCCAGCCATTGGCGGCTATCACTATGTTACGGCTACCCATGTTGATCATAGGCTCGATACAGAAACACATGCCGTTCTGCAAACGGGGACCTATGCCTCGGCGACCATAATTGGCCACCTCTGGGCTCTCGTGCATCTTGCGCCCGATACCATGACCGGTCATCTCACGGACGACACTGTAGTTGCGCCGCTCGCAATATGTCTGGATAGCATTGGATATGTCACCTATACGGGCCCCCGGTTTGGCAGCCTCGATGCCGACATAAAGCGCTTCCTTGGTCGTGCGGAGAAGCGACATCTTCTCCGGCGAAATCGTCCCTACAGGGAAAGTGTAGCACGAATCGCCGCAAAAACCATCTTTCTCCACCACAGTGTCGATGCCGATGATGTCGCCGTCAAGCAACACTCGGTCCGACGGGAAACCATGTACCACAGTCTCATTGACCTCGATACACAGCGTGGCCGGAAAACCCTCGTAACCCAGGCAAGCCGGCTTGCCACCATTGTCAAGGATAAACTCCCTGGCAATGGTGTCGAGCCTGCGTGTGCTTACGCCGGGTTCGATCCACCGCGCCACCTCGCCCAGAGTCTGGCTCACGAGCGTCGACGACGAACGCATGGTCTCGATTTCTTCCGGTGTCTTAAGATAAATCATTTAAGCGTAGATATTGGGTTGTTCGCTTGCGTTGCTTAATATGCCTGTCCGGTGGTGCGACCCTTGATCTTGCCCTCTTTCATAAGGCCGTCATAATGGTGCATCATCAGGTGAGACTCGATCTGCTGCAGTGTGTCGAGAACAACACCCACCATGATCAGAAGCGAAGTGCCTCCGAAGAACTGGGCGAAATTCTGGCTGATGCCGAAGAAACGGGCAAACGCAGGCAAGATAGCTACCACACCCAGGAAAATCGAACCCGGAAGTGTGATGCGCGACATGATAGCATCGAGATACTCGGCTGTCTTCTTGCCAGGCTTGACACCCGGAATGAAGCCATTGTTGCGCTTCATATCCTCAGCCATCTGGGTGGGACGCACCGTGATGGCAGTATAGAAATATGTAAACGCCACGATAAGCACGAAGAAGACAAAATTATACCAGAACCCGTTGATATCAGTGAAAGCATGCATAAATCCACTCTCGCCGCCGCGGAAACCGGCAAGCGTCATCGGGATAAACATGATAGCCTGAGCGAAGATGATAGGCATCACGCCGGCAGCATTGACCTTCAGAGGGATATACTGGCGAGCACCTCCATACTGACGGTTGCCCACAATACGCTTGGCGTACTGCACAGGTACCTTGCGTGTACCCTGCACCAACAGAATGGCGCCGACAGTAACCGCGAAGAGAAGGACTATCTCGACAAGGAACATCACCAGACCACCCTGACCCGAACCCTGGCCGGGCATACGGTTGGTAAACTCAAATGCCAGAGCCGACGGGAGACGCGCAATGATACCCACAAGAATGATGAAGGAAATACCATTGCCAACGCCGCGGTCGGTGATACGCTCGCCGAGCCACATGATAAACATCGAACCTGCAGCAAGGATCACGGTCAGATACATCACCGACCACACTCCAAGCTGGAGAGTACTGCCGTTAGCAGCGCCATTCACCTGCACCTGAAGATTGATCAGGTAAGCCGGAGCCTGAAGGCAGAGAATGAGCACCGTAAGATAACGGGTGTACTGGTTCATCTTCTGACGGCCGCTCTCGCCCTCGCGCTGCATCTTCTGGAACGAGGGAAGAATCATGCCACACAGCTGGATCACAATCGAAGCCGTGATATAAGGCATGATACCCAAGGCGAAGATAGACGCCTGCGAGAAAGCGCCGCCCGAGAACATATCGATAAGCTGCATCAGACCGCTCTTGTTGGTGAAACTTGCAAGGGCATCTATGTCGGCCGGAGAAATGCCCGGAAGCACGACATAGCAACCCACGCGGTAGATAAACACCAACAGGACGGTTATCAGAAGACGCTTGCGTAGCTCCTCGATTGTCCAGATATTTTTAAGTGTCTCGATAAATCTCATGGTCAGACAGTTTTGCATGTGCCGCCGGCAGCCTCGATGGCTGCCTTGGCTGCGGCTGAGAAGGCATTGGCTTCAACGGTAAGGGCCTTGGCGACACTGCCATTGGCAAGTATCTTCACCAACTGGTCCCGGCGGATGTAACCGGCCTGACGAAGCTCTTCGATGCCTACAGTCTGAAGCTGACGGGCCTCAGCAAGCTGCGAGATGAGATCGAGGTTGATTGCCTTGTATTCTACACGGTTGATATTCTTGAAACCGAATTTGGGAAGACGGCGCTGAAGAGGCATCTGACCACCTTCAAATCCGATTTTACGCTTGTAGCCCGAACGCGACTTGGCGCCCTTGTGGCCACGGGTCGATGTGCCGCCCTTGCCGGAGCCCGAGCCACGGCCGACACGTGTGTTGCGCTTTACGCTGCCCGGAGCAGGTTGTAAATTACTTAAATCCATTGTCGTTCTGTATTAGGCGTTGGTCACTTCTACCAAGTGGCGTACTTTATTTACCATACCCATCACACTGGGAGTGTCTTCTTTCACTACAGTGTGATTCATTTTCTTGAGGCCGAGAGCATCCAGTGTGCGCTTCTGCACTGCCGGACAGTTGATTCGGCTCTTTATCTGTTTAATTTTAATCTGTGCCATTGTAGTCTGCTTTTTAGCCTTTGAAGACTTTTTCTACTGAAATGCCGCGGTTCTGTGCGATGATCGCAGGCGAACGCATCTCATCAAGAGCGGCGATGGTGGCCTTCACAAGGTTGTGAGGGTTCGACGAACCCTTCGACTTGGCCAACACGTCGGTCACACCCACACTCTCAAGCACAGCACGCATAGCACCACCGGCCTTCACACCGGTACCGTGGCTTGCAGGCTTGAGGATAATGCGCGAGCCGCCGAACTTGGCAACCTGCTCGTGGGGGATAGTACCCTTGTGCACAGGCACACGGATAAGGTTCTTCTTGGCAGCCTCAACGCCCTTGGCGATAGCGGCCTGCACCTCATTAGCCCTACCCAGGCCATAGCCTACGACACCGTCGCCGTTACCTACGACTACGATTGCGGCGAAAGTAAAGGTACGGCCACCCTTGGTCACCTTAGTAACGCGGTTGATGGCCACCAGACGATCCTGAAGCTCGAGATCGCCGGTCGTTTTTACTCTGTTATTACGTTTTGCCATAATAGATTAGAATTTGAGGCCGGCGCTGCGGGCAGCATCAGCGAGTGATTTAACACGGCCGTGGAAAAGATAGCCGTTGCGGTCGAACACTACTTCGGTTATACCGGCTTCGAGAGCCTTGGCAGCTATGGCGGCGCCTACGAGGGCTGCAATCTCGCTCTTGGTGCCATTGGCATCGAGGCCTTTCGACGACGACGCAACCAATGTGCGGCCGCTCATATCGTCGATAAGCTGTACGTAGATTTGCTTATTGCTGCGGAAGACCGTCATGCGCGGACGCTCGGCAGTGCCCGAGATTTTGCCGCGGATGCGAGTCTTGATTTTATTACGTCTTTGTATCTTGCTAAACATAATTGCCTACGTATTATATTATTTGGCGCCGGCCTTCTTACCGGACTTGCGGCGGATGATCTCGCCGACGAACTTGATACCTTTGCCTTTGTACGGCTCGGGCTTGCGGAGCGAACGGATCTTGGCGCAAACCTGACCCAGAAGCTGCTTGTCCTGGCTCTCCAGGATAATCAGAGGGTTCTTGTTACGCTCGCTCTTGGTCTCCACGCTGATTTCAGCAGGGAGCTTGATATATATTGCGTGGCTATAGCCCAAAGAGAGCTCCAGCACCTGGCCGGTAGCCTGGGCACGGTAGCCCACACCTACCAGTTCCATTTCTTTGCGGTAGCGCTTGTGGACGCCCTCCACCATATTGTGGATCAGAGCACGGTACAGACCGTGCTGAGCACGGTGCTCGATATCGTCGCTCGGACGGGTCACAACCACGTGGTTGTCTTCTACGCTGACATGGAGGTCGGGATTGACAGCTTGCTTGAGCTCGCCGTACTTACCCTTGACTGTTACGACGTTGGTCTTTTCATCAACCGTAACGGTCACCCCTGCGGGGATTTCGATGGGTGCTTTACCTATTCTTGACATATTCAGTAAATTTACGGTTGATTAATATACGTAGCACAGTACTTCGCCGCCTATCTTGAGCTCGGCGGCAGCCTTGTTGGTCATCACTCCACGCGATGTGGAGAGGATGGCGATACCCAGACCGTTGAGAACTCGCGGCATATCTTTGTAGCCGGTATACTGGCGAAGACCCGGGCGCGATACACGCTTGAGGCCTTTGATAGCGTTGACACGGTCGACGGGATCATACTTGAGGGCGATCTTGATAGTGCCCTGAGGAGTATTCTCGCCTTCTTCGAACTTATAATTCAGGATATAGCCCTGCTCGAAGAGGATTTTGGTAATCTCTTTTTTCAAGTTTGAGGACGGAACTTCAACCACACGGTGGTTGGCCTTGATAGCGTTCCTCAATCTTGTGAGATAATCTGCTATAGGATCTGTCATTTTTGTTTGTTTTAAATTGATTGGGCCGTATTACCCAACAATATTTAAATCTCTGTTTTGCGGAGCTCTCCGAATGTCGGCCGCAGGCCGATAGCGGAAAGACCCTGGGTAGGATTGGTGTTGCTCGAACTTACCAGCTCGCCTTCTTCACACCGGGGATAAGACCTGCCGAAGCCATTTCGCGGAACTGGATACGCGACAGACCGAAGGCACGCATGTAACCTTTGGGACGGCCGGTGATAGAGCAACGGTTGTGCTTGCGGATAGGCGAAGCATTCTTGGGAAGACGCTGAAGCTGCTGGGCTGCCTCATAGGCGGCGGCACGCTTGTCCTCGTCGGCCTCATGGGCGGCGTTCACGATCTTCTTCAAGGCGGCGCGGCGCTCGGCATACTTGGCTACCAGGCGTGCACGCTTCACCTCGCGGGCTTTCATTGATTCTTTAGCCATACTGAGTATCAGTTGTTTTTAGCGTTCTTGAAGGGGAGACCAAACGCTTTGAGAAGCGCATAGCCCTCTTCATCGCTCTGGGCGGTGGTCACGAAAGTGATGTTCATACCCATGAGCTTGTTGATGTTGTCGATGTTGATCTCGGGGAAGATAATCTGCTCGGTGATGCCCAGGGTATAGTTGCCGCGGCCGTCGAGCTTGCCTTCGATACCTTTGAAGTCGCGGATACGGGGCAGAGCCACGCGGATCAGACGCTCGAGGAACTCGTACATCTTATCACGACGGAGAGTCACACGTACGCCAACGGGCATTTTCTTACGCAGCTTGAAGTTCGAGATATCCTTGCGCGAGAGAGTGGCGACAGCCTTCTGGCCGGTGATTGCCGTAAGCTCTGCAATGGCAGTCTCGATGAGCTTCTTGTCCTGGGTGGCGGCGCCGATGCCTTGATTGATCACGATCTTCTCAAGGCGGGGCACCTGCATCACGGTGGAGTAGTTGAACTCACTCTCCAAAGCCGGAACGATACGTTCCTTGTAGTCTTTTTGCAGTGATGTGGTCATTATTAGATTTCCTGATTGGATTTTTTAGAAATACGTACAACCTTGCCGTCGACACGCTTGATGGCAATACGGGTAGGCTTGCCGGTCTTGGGGTCTACAAGGTTGAGGTTGGAGATGTGGATAGGGGCCTCTTTCTTTACCAGACCACCCTGGGGATACTGGGCGGTGGGCTTGGTAGCCTTGGTAACGATATTGATGCCCTCAACGATAGCACGGCCTTTGGTGCGCTGCACCTGGAGCACACGGCCGGTCTTGCCTTTGTCCTCGCCGGCGAGAACGCAGACGGTATCGCCCTTGCGGATATAAATCTTGCTCATTGGTGATAGTGATTAGAGCACTTCGGGTGCGAGTGAAACAATCTTCATGTTTTTAGCGCGGAGCTCGCGGGCAACAGGGCCGAAGATACGGGTGCCACGGAGTTCGCCGTCGTTCTTGAGCAGCACGCAGGCGTTGTCGTCGAAACGGATATAAGAACCGTCGGGACGACGGACCTCTTTCTTGGTGCGGACAACCATAGCGCGCGACACAGTACCTTTCTTGACGTCGGAGCCGGGGATGGCGCTCTTTACCGACACCACGATGACATCGCCAACCGACGCGTAGCGACGGTCAGTGCCGCCGAGCACGTGGATGCACAGCACTTCCTTGGCGCCCGAGTTGTCGGCTACGGTAAGACGTGATTCTGTCTGTATCATTGTTACTTAACTTTTTCGATGATTTCTACTAATCTCCATCTCTTGGTCTTGCTCAAGGGGCGGGTCTCCATCAGACGGACGGTATCGCCTACCGAGCACTCGTTCTTCTCGTCGTGCGCGTGATACTTCTTCGTCTTGTTGACAAACTTGCCGTAGATAGGATGCTTCTCCTTCCACTTAACGGTCACAGTGATCGTCTTGTCGCCCTTGTTGCTCGACACAACGCCTATGCGTTCCTTACGTAAATTTCTTTCTTCCATAGTTTCCTCAGCGCTGTTTATTTGTTGTTGAGCTCACGCTGGCGCAACTCTGTCTTCACGCGGGCTATCATGCGGCGGTCGCGGCGTATCTGAGCGGGATTGTCAATCGGAGATACCGAATGATTGATCTTCAGCTGCGCATATTCATGCTCCATCACTTCCAGACGCTCCTTGAGGTCCTGCGTGCTCAGCTCTTTTATCTCTACTTTTTTCATAATCGCTTACACGTTTTGAGTCGGATCATAGTCACGACGTACCACAAACTTCGTTATCACCGGAAGCTTCTGGGCTGCCAGACGCAGCGCCTCCTTGGCGATGTCGTAGCTGACACCCTCCACCTCGATGAGCATGCGGCCGGGAGTCACAGGAGCCACGAAACCTTCGGGCGAACCTTTACCTTTACCCATTCGCACCTCGGCAGGCTTCTTGGTGATAGGCTTGTCGGGGAATATGCGGATCCATATCTGACCCTGACGCTGCATGTAGCGGGTCACGGCCACACGAGCAGCCTCGATCTGACGGCCAGTGATCCACTTCGACTCAAGAGTCTTAATGCCAAACGAACCGAAGGCCAACTGGTTGCCACGCTGAGCAATGCCCTTCATGCGGCCTTTCTGCGCGCGGCGGAATTTTGTTTTCTTGGGTTGTAACATCTTCTTTTACTATGAGTTGGTTTAACGGTTGCCAGCGCCACCCTTACCGCCACGGAAACCGCGGCCGCCGCGATCGCGACGAGGAGCGCCCTGGCCCGGACGGCTCTCTTTGCCCTGAGAAGTGAATGAAGGAGCCAGATCCTTCTTGCCATAGACCTCGCCACGGCAGATCCACACCTTAACACCGATCACGCCCACCTTTGTGTGAGCCTCCACAAGAGCGTAGTCGATATCGGCACGCAGAGTGTGGAGCGGAGTACGACCCTCCTTGAACATCTCCGAGCGTGCGATCTCAGCACCGTTCAGACGGCCGCTGATCTGCACCTTGATGCCCTCGGCACCGCTGCGCATCGTAGCGGCGATAGCCATCTTCACGGCACGGCGGTAAGCGATCTTGCCCTCGATCTGGCGAGCTATCGTGCTTGCCACGATCTGAGCGTCGAGATCCGGACGCTTCACCTCGAAAATGTTGATCTGTACATCCTTGTCGGTGATCTTCTTGAGTTCCTCCTTGAGCTTGTCGACCTCCTGGCCGCCCTTGCCTATGATCAGACCCGGACGAGAGGTGCACACCGTGATGGTGATCAGCTTGAGAGTACGCTCGATGACGATACGCGACACACTGCACTTGGCAAGGCGGACGTTGAGATATTTGCGCAGCTTCGAATCCTCAAGGATATTGTCGGCCAGCTTCTTGACGTCATACCAGTTGGAGTCCCAACCGCGGACAATACCCAGACGGTTGCTAACAGGATTTACTTTCTGTCCCATGCCTTATGCTTTCTTTTTAGCGTTTTCGATTGTGTCTACTACGAGAGTCACGTGGTTGGCACGCTTGCGGATACGATAACCGCGACCCTGGGGAGCCGGACGCAGACGCTTCAGCATCGGAGCGCAGTTAACGTAGATCGTGCTCACACACAGCTCGCCGTTCTCGGCCTTTCTCTCATTCTTGGCTTCCCAGTTGGCGATAGCGCTCCGCAGCAGCTTCTCAAGCTTGGCAGCGGCCTCCTTGTTGGAGAACTTCAGGATGCCCAGCGCACGGAACACTTCAACGCCGCGCACCATATCCGCAACAAGACGCATCTTGCGCGGCGACGAAGGGATATTGGTCAGCTTCGCGAAGGCAATCTCCTTGCGCTCGGCCTTGATCCTTTCGGCAGTATTTCTTTTTCTTACACCCATTTGTATTTTTCTTTCTTTTTTCTTGTTAATGTCGGCGCCCGACTATCACTTCTTGTTGCCGCCGTGGCCGCGGAAGTTACGTGTCGGAGCGAATTCTCCCAGCTTGTGGCCTACCATGTTCTCGGTCACGTAGACAGGGATGAACTTGTTGCCGTTGTGGACCGCAAACGTGTGGCCTACGAATTCGGGAGCGATCATCGAAGCACGGCTCCATGTCTTGATCACCGACTTCTTGCCGCTCTCTTCCATCGCGGTCACCTTCTTCTCCAGCTTCACGCTGATATACGGCCCTTTCTTTAACGAACGACTCATATTGCTTTACTTAATCAGATTACTTTTTCCTTCTTTCAATAATGTACTTCGAAGAGCTCTTCTTCGGCGCACGTGTCTTGAGACCCTTGCTGTAAAGACCCTTGCGCGAACGCGGATGTCCGCCCGAAGCGCGTCCCTCGCCGCCGCCCATCGGGTGGTCGACAGGATTCATCACTACGCCGCGGTTGCGCGGACGGCGGCCAAGCCAGCGGGAGCGTCCGGCCTTGCCGCTGCGCTCCAGCGAGTGCTCGCTGTTGCCCACGACACCTACCGTAGCCTTGCATGTGGCCAGGATCTTGCGGGTTTCGCCAGAAGGTAATTTGATTATAGCATAGTCGCCCTCGCGCGATACAAGCTGCGCGAATGTACCGGCCGAACGAGCCATGAAAGCGCCCTGTCCGGGACGCAGCTCGATGCAGTGGATGAGAGTACCGACGGGGATGTTCTTCAGAGGAAGCGAGTTGCCTACCTCGGGAGCTGCCTCAGCTCCGCTCATCACCTTAGTTCCTACTTCCAGGCCGTTGGGTGCAATGATATATGCCTTGGCACCGTCGACATAGTAGAGAAGCGCGATTCGCGCCGACCGGTTGGGGTCATACTCTATCGACTTTACCACGGCAGGCACACCGTCTTTGTTTCTCTTGAAGTCGATGATGCGGTATTTCCTCTTGTGACCCCCACCCAGGTAACGGTTGGTGAGGTGTCCCTCGGCGTTGCGGCCGCCCGAGGATTTCTTGCCGACTGTAAGAGATTTCTCTGGCGTAGTAGCAGTGAT
>DKVO01000015.1:1159-2188 GCA_002491245.1 Porphyromonadaceae bacterium UBA7176 | reverse complement strand
GTGGGCTTGAATTTTCTTACTGCCATCTCTTATTTATATGTTGCTGTAAAAGTCTATCGTCTGGCCTTCGCCTACGGTGATGAAAGCCTTCTTGTAAGAGTTGCTCTTACCGCGAAGAAGACCGCTCTTGGTCCAGCGGCTCTTGTTCTTGCCGCGCACCACTGCCGTGTTGACGCTCACAACCTTGACGCCGTAAAGCTTCTCCACAAGGCTCTTGATCTCGGCCTTGTTGGCCTGGGGCGACACGCGGAACGTATAGCGGTTGAGCTTCTCCGTCAGCTTGGTCGCCTTTTCGGTGACTATGGGGGTTATTGTTATGTCCATTTCAAGTTGCTTTTTTGTCAGAGATTGTTGATGACCTCAAGGCCACCCTCCGTCAGGACGATGGCATTGCTCTTCATTATCGCATAAGTGTTGACGTCCGAAGCGCGCATGATGCAGGCACCCGGAACATTTCGAGCCGACAAATATACGTTTTTATTGTTGTCCGCTAAAATGACGAGCAGCTTTTTGCCCTCGGCTTCAAGATTTTTAGCAAAATTTACGAATTCTTTAGTCTTCGGGGTCTCGAAGGTAAAGTTCTCGACAATCTTGATGTTGTTATCCTGCACCTTATAGGTCAACGCGCTCTTGCGTGCCAACACTTTAACTTTCTTGTTCAACTTGAAACGATAGTCACGGGGACGGGGTCCGAAAACACGGCCACCACCCACCAATACAGGCGAGTTGATATCACCGATGCGGCTGCCGCCTCCGCCTTTCTGCTTGTGCAGTTTACGGGTCGAGCCTGACACTTCACTGCGTTCCTTGGACTTGTGAGTCCCCTGACGCTGGTTGGCCAAGTATTGCTTTACATCGAGATATACGGCGTGCNNCTTCAAGATTTTTAGCAAAATTTATAAAATCTTTAGTCTTAGGAGCCTCGAAAGTGAAGTTTTCAACCACCTTCACCTGACCGTCCTGCACCTTGTAGGTCCAGGCGCTGCGACGGGCGAGCTGCTTCACCTTCTTGTTGAGCTTGAAGCGATA
>DKVO01000015.1:0-857 GCA_002491245.1 Porphyromonadaceae bacterium UBA7176 | reverse complement strand
GAGCTTGAAGCGATAGTCGCGGGGACGAGGACCGAATACACGGCCGCCACCAACCAGAAGCGGAGAATTGATATCGCCGATACGGGCACCGCCGCCACCTTTCTGCTTGTGAAGCTTACGGGTCGAACCCGAAACCTCGCTGCGCTCCTTCGACTTGTGTGTGCCCTGACGCTGGTTGGCCAGATACTGCTTCACGTCGAGGTATACCGAATGCTCGTTGGCGTCGATAGCAAACACCGCGTCGTTGAGCTGAGCCTTGCGGCCGGTATCCTCACCTTTGATATTGTATATCGCGAGTTCCATTATTTCTCAATTTTTACGATTGAACCTTTACATCCGGGTATCGAACCCTTGATCAGAAGCAGATTGTGCTCCGGCATCACACGCAGCACCTGGAGGTTCTGCACAGTCACGCACTCGTTGCCCATCTGGCCGGCCATGCGCATACCCTTGAACACCTTCGCGGGATACGAGCAGGCACCTATCGAACCGGGAGCACGCAGACGGTTGTGCTGGCCGTGGGTGCTCTGGCCCACACCACCGAAACCGTGACGCTTCACTACGCCTTGATAGCCCTTACCCTTCGAAGTACCCTGAATGTCGACAAAGTCGCTTTCAGTGAAAAGGCTGTCGACGGTGATAGTGTCACCGGCCTTGTATTCGCCTTCAAAGCCCTTGAACTCGGCCAAGTGTCGCTGCGGGTTGACTCCTGCCTTCTTGAAGTGGCCGGCCTCGGGAGCATTGGTGTGCTTGTCTTTCTTCTCGACAAAACCAAGCTGCAGAGCGCTGTAGCCGTCAGTTTCGGCAGTCTTTACCTGAGTCACTACGCAAGGACCTACTTCGATAACAGTGCACGG
>DKVO01000023.1:90985-102847 GCA_002491245.1 Porphyromonadaceae bacterium UBA7176 | reverse complement strand
GAACGTCAAACTGAACACCCTAGAAAAAAACTATTGGAGCCAATTATAATCTTCGTATTTTGATTGCCGAAAGAGAAGTCGTACTGTTTTCTGTTGCAGGTGTAAATTTGACCACGAGTCCTTCACTTTCCGGCACATCGGCGATATAGCGTCGCTTCACCATCGTCTTCTCTCCCGAAAGCGCTCCCGGCGCGAACGATTTCTCCACCTGCCGGCCATTGATATGGACATCCATATCTGTCCATCCACATCCGCTGTCGCCGCTGTCTCGCCCGAGCAGATATGCCGATTTCTCGGTTTTGGCCGACTGCTCGACAAACGACAACTCTACCTCATACCGCCCCGGCACTACATCAAACCTATACTCTTCAAGACCCGACAATTCTGACTGATACAAAGGTATATCATCTGTCAGCTTTATAAAACTTTGGGTATCGACCGACTTACCTCCGGTATGGCCGTACAACGCCCCTGGAGCATAAGTCCTGTCCGGCAACCATGTCAATCCACTCGCATCAGAACGGAAATAGCATTCCGATCCAACATTGACTGCCAATTCACCTGTTCCGGGATCAAGTACACCGTCATGTGCATCAATAGCCGTGAGCTTCACCGTCATGGCATCAAGAGTCCGGCTGGCCGACTCAGGAGCAAAGACTTCCAGAACATTCTCCCCGGCAGCCAGCGGAACATCAAAGACAGCAGTCCTGTTCTCTACATCCAGCGCCTTAAGTTTCCGACCGTTCACACTCATTGCCACACGTGGCAGATTGGTATACACTTTTACCGGGCGCGTCACCGTACCTCCGGCAGGCACTATCTCCGTGCGGTCAGCCCAGTTGCGCGATGCTATATGCGCCACCGTATCTGTCGCCACATCATGCCACATAGCCTTGTAGTAATAGTACACATCCTTCTTCCGGCGGTCGTTGGTCACAAGACCCTTGTTGTTGATATGCGGCATCGACTCCTGACGGTTCACCGACGAAAAATCGATAAAATTCCAATGAGCACCACCGGCGACAAACGCCGAGTCCTCGATCACCGGCAAATAATGCTCAAGATACTTCTGCTGGTACTCCATGCTGAAGTCAAAAGGCTTTGGGTTGAGCGAATGTATGCGAAGGTCCGACCCGGCCCCATACTCGCTCACTATCGTGCGGTGTTCCGGATGATTGCGGTGTTGCGCCGTCAAAAACTCCTCAAACCCCGACAATTCGCCTCCATACCAACCTTGATAGATATTCCAGCCTATCACATCCGTTATCCCCGAAAGCCCGTAGCCGTGATACTTGTCATTACACTCAAACGCCATCGTGGTCATGCGCGTCGTATCCTCCTCAAGCACAGCATCATTCAACCTGTGTGCCAGCTCGCGTGTCCGCGCCTTCGTCGCCTCAAGGTTTTCATTAGGCGCTCGGAGGCATACCTCGTTCATATACCCCCACATAGCTATCGACGGATGGTTGTAGTTGTCGCGTATCATCTCGCGCACCATCACCTCGCAATTATCATTGAACCCATCGCGTTCGGGCACGAAATCGATCACCGGTATCTCAACCCACGCTATCAAGCCAAGCCGGTCGCACATCTCCACTATCGCATCATCCTGCGGATAATGGCTGATACGGATAAAGTTCGCACCCATATCCTTCATCAGCTGCATGTCGCGCCGGTGCTGCTCGTCAGAGAGCGCGATACCCATAGGTTTCTGGTCCTGGTGCCGGCACATACCACGCAACTTGTAAGGCTTGCCGTTGAGCAAGAAGCGGCCCTCGTCATCAAAGCCGAAAGTACGGAAACCTACGGCCATCGTAGCCGAGTCAAGCTTATCCTTTTTATCGCTGACCGAAATCTCCACATCATATAGCGTAGGACTTTCAGGCGACCAAAGCTCAACACCATCTATCTTGTCAAGCACCACCTTGAATGGTACAGAGCTTACACCCTTCCCAAGTCTAATCTTCTCAGTCTTAGTAGCCACACGCTTACCGTCGGCCGACACAAGAGCTACATCTACCGTCGCAATACCCTTCTCACCTGTCGTATTGGCTATCGAACCCGACACATCCACCGAGCACATCCCGTCGGCACCAACCCTTGTCGACGTCCGTGTCCTACGGCCCGTTTCCGAATAAAAATCAAGATGTATCGGATTGGCATCTATCAGCCATGCATCGCGGTAGAGACCGCCCATAAACGTGAAGTCCGCCGAGAACGGAGGTATCCGGTTATCCGAGTTGTTCACCTTCACCATCAGCTCATTAGCACCTCCGGGCGTCACATAAGGCGTCACATCAATGATATGCGCCGAGTAACCGCCCACATGGTCGCCTATCTTATTTCCATCAATATAAACCTCCGACTTATTAGCCGCACCATCGAACTTTAGGAATATACGGCTTCCTTCATATTCAGCCGGTACCATGAGCGTCTTCTTGTACACTCCCGTACCACGGCGGTATCCGTATGTCTCATAGGCATCGCCATTCCAGCTGTGGGGAATATGTACCGGCGAGAACACCGTATCCGGAGCATACGCAAACGACCACCCGTCGTTGATAGTCACCGCATTATGCCCTGCCGCCACACCGGCCCCCAAAGCCAAAGTCAGGACCCCTGTAAATAATATATGTCTCATCTGCATAATTAAATTAATTTTTTGATCGAGATAGCAACTATAGGAAGAAAATGCTCCGCATTTTCACCCATCAGTATCGTTAGGAGCGCGGCACGCCGTGCCAAGCCCGGCATCGCCTCCCCGAAGCGTAGACTCCTTGGACGTCATCCCCAAAAACAAGAATAGCCTGCACCGGTTCACATCGGCGCAGGTCATTCTCATTTCGACACATCAATCCATGTCATTTGTTGCTTAACCTCAATATCTTGCATCCATGAGCGGCTACAGTCGCTGCTATCGATGTTATTTCTCCTTCATCCTCGTGGAGCCAGAGGTCGCGGCTCTTCATCGGACCCTCGATACCGAAAGTCGACAGAGGGATATTTACTGGTTTCGACACATCATCGCGGTTGAAGATACCAACGATATAATCGCCGTCCGACATCTGTCCATACCACATCGTACTGCCAGAACTGTTGATATAGTCGTCTACCGGACGACCCACAAATCCATCGGCATTCAAGGCAAGTAGTTCAGCGTTCGTATAGAACTTTTCGTCACCCTGTTTGATTGTCGTGGGCTGGTCGGCAATCGTCACCGGACCTCCGGCAATAAGCTGCAGCGAGATAACGAACTCCTTCTCAGCATCCGTATTGTACTTATTAAGTCGGATAAAATCGCCGTCAGGTATGATCTTGCCCTTGCCCGTGATATGGTTCCAGTATGTGAAACCATCGTACTGGTTGTTGCAGTTAGGCCAGCTGCTCCACGACTGTCCGCGCGACCAGCTCGAGGTATGGACCCAGCCGCCGTCGAATGTATCACCTACGATACGTGTCATGTTGCCATACTTCCGCTCAAGCTCACCGTCATTATACATATGAGGCATCACAAGGCTCGTGAAGATACCGTATTTCTTCGCCGCCTGAGCTATATATGCAAGGCTAAGACCATAGTTCTCGCGACCGTAACCGCGGCTACTGAGTTCGCCCGATGTTCTGGCAATACCATCCTCATACCAACTCAGAAAATCGATGCGGATATAATCAACACCAAGATCCTTGTAATGCTTGAAGAAAGCGTCAATCCATTCCTGTGCCCCTTCGTGGGTGGCAAGAAGCCATTGGTATCCCCACTTGTCAGACTTTACCTTCGGATTTAAAACCTTATCCTTGGTTTTGTCGTAGAGAAGCGAGCCCACAGGTATATTCGTACCCGGGATAAGTGTCTCCGGTTCACAGTGCATCCACATCGGGTTGTCATAGACACCGACTCTCAACCCGTGACGCTTGGCTATCTCTACAATCTCGGCTAATGATGTCTCGCCATAGTAGTTCATGAAAGGCGAGCCATCTTTCGCAAGCATCTTGATGAAACCGTCGGTACAAACCATATCATATCCGTATGGCTTGAACTTGTCCTCCATCCACAGGCACAGATCTTCCCACTGCTGTGTGGTGTACTGTATCTTTTCATGCGCTACACTCTGTTTGTCAAGTTCGTAGCAGTACTCATATATGCTCCAGTAGAGTGGTGCCTTATAGGTATGTATATCACCCACTTCCGGAAGTTTCGATATATCGAATGTATGAGGATACTTGATGATATAGTTCTCGTCGTTGTCGTTGCAGCCGCCAAGCATGGCCATTGCCGGCAGAGCAAGTCCTACGGTCAGTATTTTTGTTATATTTTTCATAGTCTTTTTCATTCTAATACTTCTACTGTTATCGTCCAGTTCTCAAGGTCAAACGTCAGCCTGTAGTCTCCCGACTCCGTCACCTTCCATTTGTCATCAGGCAGATTGGTATAAGTGAAGTTCGGATCGGCGACTCCCTGCTTGTTTATTTCGCAGCCCTGCGAAAGCGGACGGATAAATTTGGCATCATATGACCCTTTCTCAAGGCATGCCTTCAGTTCGCCTGCGCCATCAGCCTTCAGTGATCCTTCATATACGAATGTATACAATCCGGTCTTTTTCAATACCGTCGGATTAATGATATCCCAACCGGTTGCAAGCGCATCTCCTACAAGATACAGATTTTCAGTCAAGATAGGATAGGGATCGGGACGCCCGGCAACTTCATAATGGCTGCTGATTGTCCAGTCGCGCAGGTTGAGGGTGATTGTATACTCGCCATACTCAGTGACCATAAAGTTAGCATCAGGTTCACCTGCGTAGTAGTCAAATTTCACGTCGCTGAAATCGGTGCTGCACACATCGGGCGTACCGGCGGCGGCGCGGATCATCTCCACATTCCATGAGCCAAGTGTATGCATGAAGCGGAAACCACCAGGTTTAAGTTCGCCTCTGTAGCGGAAGATATAGTCGTCGGCCATATCGCGCTCAAGCTCTATCGGTGTATTCACTGTCCAGCCTGCCGGAGTAGCATAACCCGTGATGTAGAGTTTATCCACCTTGATGGGTGCAAATTCCGGTGGTGCCGGAGCCTCGATCGGTGTCACCTCTATGGTCCATTCCTTGAAGTCCATGTCGATGCGGTAGAAACCGGCCTTGGTCACTTTCCAGCGGTCATCGGGGAATTTTGTGATCGTGAAGTTTTTGTCCGCCACGCCGTTCTCGTTGATTTCTACGCCATTGCTGAGCGGACGGATCCAGTCTACATTCCAGTTGCCCAGTTCCATACATGCTTTCAACTCACCATTTCCGGTATGGCCCGTATCGGTAAGATAACCCTCGTATGTAAACTTGTAAGGCTCCACCTTGGTCATGCGCGTCGGGTTATCAACAGTCCAGCCGCCTATCGGCGCGTCTCCAACGAGATATACATTCACCGGGTCTACCGAACCCTTCTCCGGTCCGGGAACCGGACCCTCGTAAACCGATGTCAGCGTCCAGTTCTTCAGGTCGAACGTCAGGGTGTATATACCGTTTTCGGTCACTACCCACTTGTTGTCCGGATCGCCGGCATACATCTGGAAACTCTGGTCGGTGATAGGGTCTTTGCCGATTTTCTCGCCGTTCTCCATAGGGCGGATAAACGCCACATTCCAGTTGCCGACTGCTATACACATCTTGATTTCACCGGGGGTAAGCTCTCCGTGGTAGACAAACAGATATTTCTCTCCCTCTACTCTCGTAAGGGCATACGGGTTATTGATGTCCCACGCCGTCGGTCCTGCCGAGCCCACCATATACAGGTTGTTCGTTATGATAGGCAACAGACCCTCCACGGTGTAGAGATCCTTCTCACCTTCGCAAGAGGTGAATATCGTAACCATCAAGGCTACAAGCAAATGATATATTTTAGATTTCATATTGGTTTGCTTTACTTGTTATAACCGGGGTTCTGCACCAACTGGTCGTTCGCGCCAAGGATAGTGCGCGTCAGTGGGAAGATTTCGGTATGGTTGTCGTTGTCGGGAGCCTTATCCCACCATGTGCCGGTCGAGAATTTGCCGAAACGGATAAGGTCGATTCGACGGCGTCCTTCTGCAAAAAATTCGCGGCCCCATTCGTCAAGCATCTCCTTTTCATCAAGAACGATCTTGCCTTCGGGGCGATAAAGCACCTCGGTCAGCTTCTCTTCCGGATAATTGCGGCGGCGTACAGAGTTCAGCAACTTGCCGGCCTCAAACGTTTCGCCCTGGCGCAACTTACACTCTGCAAGCATATAGATTACTTCCGGCAGACGGATTTCAGTATAGTCGCTTTCAGTCTGGTGTGGATCGCTGTCCGGATAGAGGGGATATTTCACGAAGTGCCAGCCTGAATTCATATCACCTTCAGTCAGCGACGATGATTTCGATGAAAGCCATTTGTCAGGATCAAGACCCTTGAACTGTCCCACCGCATCGCGGATATAAAGTTCATAAGGCTGCTCTGGAGCCTTGATGCGTCGTATCTGTCCGTTGGCATCGGTATATTCGAGATAGCCGTAGAGGAAGAGACCCTCGCGCTTGCCCTCGCCAAGATACTTGTAGCACTTCATTCGCACATCGCCATCGTATTTGCGGAATTTCTCCACCGTCATGCCTAACTCGAAGTTATACAGCTCTCCCGTAGGATCATACGACGGCGAGCAAGCCCACTTGCAGTTATGTGCCCTTGTTTTCTTCTTATGGTCTTTAAAGAAATCTTCGGAGTTTGCAGGAACAGTCCAGGCATACATATCCATATCATAGTGCCAGAACGAATAGCCCGAAGTAGCCGGGAAACCGAATATCACCTCGTCGCACGTATCATTATCCCAGTTGAAAGGAGCGTCCCACGTGTCGGCTATGGCGTAGGCGCCATATTTGCCGTCTACTATTTCCTGTGCATATTTCGCGCAGTCGGCATAGCGGTCTTCGCCCACATACACCTCTGCGTTCAGATACAACCGGCAAAGCAGCGCCGCCACTCCGGCCTTGGTCCATTTGCCCTGTATCGAAGCCTGTGTTCCGAGCGAGGTCTTCTGTCCGGCCAGTTCAAGACAATCGATCAGTTCCGACTCGATGAAATCGAAGATTTTCTTCGGTTCCACCTGGCTCAGTGTATTTTGGCTCTGGTCATTGAAACTCACCACATAAGGTATGTTACGGAATGCGTCCAGCAAGCGGAGATAGAACCATGCGCGCAGTGCTCGGCACTGGCTCTTCAGGTTGTCAAACTCTTCCTGCGTGTAGCCGAATTTGGTAGGTTCGAGCTTTTCCATATCCTCGATCACATAGTTGCACTGTCCTATGCCCTGATAGCAGCCGCGCCATTCTGTGTAGATTTCATTTCCTTCTTCCACATTCCACTCATGGTAGTGGAGTCGGCGCCAGCGGCCGCTGTCATCCCACCAGCCGTCACGCGAGGGTGTGATAAGTTGGTCGGCCGAATATTCGTTGAGCGAGTGACGCGACTGGATGCTCCAGAATGCGTGTTCGAACGGACGCATCACTGCTCGCGCCACATCGAGTTTCGTATTATAGTAGTTCGAGGAGTCAACCTCGCTGAAGAGCTCTTCATCAAGGTTTGTGCATCCCACCAGCAGTCCGGTCGACAAAGCTACCATCGAGGCTGCCGCTATGTTTTTTATGATATTCATTGTTCGTGTCGTTTTGGGGTATTAGAAATCAACCTGCGCTCCTACGATAAACTGACGCGTCGACGGGAAATATTCGCGGGAGCCGTTTGCGCCGGGGGTCAGACCGTTTACGTTATACTTCGACGGGTCGATACCGCTGAATTTGGTCAGTGTGAACACATTGTTTATCGTTCCGTACACGCGGATCTTGTCGATGATGCGCCACTGTGGCACATTTAGCGTATAACCGAGTGTGATCTGCTCGAGCTTGAAGTAATCGCCACGCTCCAGGAAGTAATCGGTAGCGGCGTGGGCTGCCGTAGGGCTGATATTGAAGTTCTTGCCATATGCCTTCTTCAGCACGTTGCCGTTGAATTTCCTCGTGCCGTAGTAGAAGTCGTGGGTATTGAAGATATCAAATCCGAAGGCGCCGCGGAAGAACATTGACAGGTCAAAGTTCTTGTACCGGAAGTTCTGTGTCGTCGACATCGTGAATTTAGGCAGACCGTTACCAACCTTGCAGCGGTCCTCGTCCGACGCGGTGCTGGCCTGGATAATCTCGTTATTCTTGTTGTATACGAGCCATTCGCCATCTTCACTGATACCGGCATAGCGCCACATGTAATAGTTACCTATCGACTCACCCTTCTCTATGCGCTGCAAGGCATACGTCGGATACGGGTTTTCAGTATAAGCCACATTGTAGAAATCCTGGCCTACATACTCCGAGTTGCTGAAATCGACAAACTTATTCTTCATCGTCGTGCCGATCACGTTGAAGTTATACGTGAAATCGCGTGTCTGCACAGGCGTGAACTGAAGATCGATCTCGAAGCCCTCGTTCGTCATCGTGCCCACATTCACGAATGTCGTCTCTATCAAGTACGGCGGAAGCGACACATTGTAGTCACCCAAAAGGTCCTTCGAGCGGCGGTTGAAGTAGTTGAACGAACCCGAGAAACGGTCGTTGAACATCGAGAAGTCTATACCGATATTCCAGTTGTAGCCTTTCTCCCAGTGGAGGTCGGGATTGACGTTCTTGCCCGGACCCCATACCTGGATAAACTCTCCCTCATGGAGATAATAACCGAAACCGGTCATCGTCGACAGCGATTTGTACGAGTCAAAGTTCTGGTTGCCGGTCACACCGTAGTCGGCGCGAATCTTAAGCTCATTGAGCCACGAGCGTGTACCTTCCATAAAGCTCTCCCGGCCGATTCGCCAGCCGGCCGACACTGCCGGGAAATTACCCCACTTGTAGCTCGGGCCGAATTTCGACGAGCCTTCGTGGCGCAGAGAGGCTGTGAACAGATATTTGCCATCCCAGTCGTAGCTCACGCGGCCGAAGAACGAGATAAGCTTCGACGAATTGCGGTACGACGACAGACAAACCTCACCCTCATCCTTCGCAAACTCACCGCTGCCGAGATTGTCCGAGGTCAGGCCGTCGTTGGGGAAGTCCTTGTTGTTCGCGCTCAGACCCGATCCCATCGAGTACTGGTACGAATAACCAAGCATAGCCTTGATATTGTTTTTGCCAAGACGTGCACCGAAATTTGTAAGCCACTCGAATGTGCGTGTGCGGCTCTTGCTGTAGCTGCGCGATGCCTCACCCATACGGCCGGCGTTGATACATTCAGTCATCGTCGACGGACGGCTGCTCGACCCATCATTGTCATACACATGCTCGGCAAACATCACCTGAGTGCTCAATGTATAAGGGCAGTTGTCACCTTTCCAGAAGAACGGCATAAGATTCATTCTCGCCGTTGCGTCTGCATCAAGATATTTCACTTCCGAGTGGTTCTTCTCCAGTTTCTGAAGCTCCACCGGGTTGAAACCTGCTGTCTGACCCTTGAAGTTATAGTACTGCGCCGGGTTTTCAGGATCCATAAGAGGTGTCGTCGGGTTCACCTCGAGAGCGTTGCGGAATACCGACCAGTTCGCTCCGTCGCGATAGATAATACGCGGTGCAAGGTTCACCGTGAAATTGAAGAAACCGTTCTTGCTCGTATGGTTGATCGACGCGCGGCCGCCATACTCTTCTCGGCTCGAACGAAGGTCGATACCGTTCTGGTCGCGGTAGTCGACACTCATGCGGTAATTGGTGCGGTCGTTGCCGCCCGAAAGGCTGAGCGTGTGGAGCTGCGAGAAACCCGTACGTGTCGTGCCGTCCCACCAGTCATAGTCGCCGCGGAGATCCGAACCCGTATCACCCCACGCAAGGCGTGCGCGGCGGTACTCCTCCGGAGTGAGCATGTCAAGCTCCTTGATTGCCTTGTCCCACGATATCGTGGTGCTGTAGGTCGTATGGATGCTTCCGTCCTTCGAGCCCTTCTTCGTTGTCACAAGGATTACACCATTCGATCCGCGCGTACCATATATAGCCGAAGCAGCACCATCCTTGAGCACATCGAACGATGCGATATCATTCGGGTTCAAGTTCGAGAGGTCGCCGCCGGGCACACCGTCAATCACGATAAGCGGACCAAGACCGGCTGCTCTCGACGACACACCGCGGATCTGTAGCGATGCAGTGTTGTTTGGGTCGGCAGAGCCGGTGTTCGTTATCGAAAGGCCGGGTACCTTACCCTGGATCATCATCGCTGGGTCGGCCGAACTAACCGCAAGGAAATCTTTCGATCCAACATGCGAGATAGCCGACGTAAGTTCCTTCTTGTCCATTGTGCCGTAGCCGATCACAACAACCTCATCGAGCAGCTGCTCATCCTGACGAAGAACGATTTTGATACTGCTGCGGTTGTTCACCGCCACCTCCTGTGTCTTATATCCTACATAAGATACCACAAGAGTCGCATCCGAGGCGACGCCGTTGATTGTAAAGGCACCGTCAATATCAGTGACGGCTGCCAGTTTTGTGTCTTTGACCAAAACGGAAACTCCTATCAGCGGTTCATCCGTGCCATCCTCCACGACAGTTCCCGTCAACCTTATATTTGCTGCGGAAGTCCATAGAGGAAGTCCAAGAACCATCAGCTGCACAAAGAGCTTGACTAATCGGTTTGTGACTTTTTCCATGATTTAAATTTAAGAATGTTGATAATCTGACATCCTGCCGGCTCTTTATTATGGAGCGATAGCAGCATCACAAAATTACTCACATTGTTCTCTCAAAAATCCGGCAAATTTCAATTCTAAAGATTTTTAAAACAGCATCACACTATCCATCAACCAATTAGCCAACATCAAATGTCGTTCGAATTAAAACTCCGCACGCCCCATTACAAAAAAATTAAAACATCCACCACTCAAACCCCTTAAACATTTTAAGTTAAATAAGCCACATCAGGAAGAAAATGCTCCGCATCCCCACCCCTCAGCATCAGAGTAGCATCGTCAGGAGCGCGACCCTCCGGGTCGTGCCAACGGGTAGTACCGGCCTCCGCAAAGCGGAGACTCCTCGGTTAACCACGTATGGAGCGAAGCGACATGCGTGGCCCATCACAGCCAAGAAAAAAAGCACCGCGAAGCGCGTGCCTCAGCATAGCATCACAAAAGTTGCCTCCGGCAACGTCTTATGGATAACGCCGGACTTCAGTCCGGCGGACGCAATTAAAAGAAAAAGCGTTTCGGAGATACGCCTCATGGCATAGTCAAAGTGACAAAAGCTCCTCATCTCCCCACAACACCGCAAAAATAGGAGCGCGACCCTCCGGGTCGTGCCAACGGGTAGTACCTGCCTCCACAACGCGGAGACTCCTTGGTTAACCACGTATGGAGCGAAGCGACATGCGTGGCCCATCACAGCCAAGAAAAAACGCACCGCAAAGCGCGTGCCTCAGCGCATCATCTCAAAAGTTGCCAGTGGCAACGTCTCATGAAGTCCGGCGAGCGCAGTCAAAGAAAAAGCGTTTCGGAGACACGTCTCATGGCATAGTCAAAGTGAAAAAGCTCCTCATCTCCCCACAATACCGCAAAAATAGGAGCGCGACCCTCCGGGTCGTGCCAACGGGTAGTACCAGCCTCCGCAACGCGGAGACTCCTCGGTTAACCACGTATGTAGCGCAGCTACATGCGTGGCCATTTACTAACAAGAAAAGCACCGCGAAGCGCGTGCCTCAGCATAGCATCACAAAAGTTGCCGGAGGCAACGTCTTATGGATAACGCCGGACTTCAGTCCGGCGGACGCAATCAAAAAAAAGCGTTTCGGAGATACGCCTAATGGCATAATCAAAGTGAAAAATGCTCCTCATCTCCCCACAACACCG
>DKVO01000023.1:61575-90662 GCA_002491245.1 Porphyromonadaceae bacterium UBA7176 | reverse complement strand
AACGGGTAGTACCTGCCTCCACAAAGCGCAAGAACTCACTTACCCCCTGCCGCTGGTCTCGATATCGACTTCACAGCCTCCTCGAACTCACCATTCCCAAGATGCGACATCGTCCTCACCTTCGACATATACACATACACCGTCCCGACCGACAAGTTCAGATAATTCGCTATCTCCGATGCCTTGCTGATACCGAGACGCATCAAAGCATATATTCGTACCTCGGTCGGCAACTGGCCATTCTTATCAAGCGTAAATCGGTCTTCTTCAGAAAAAAACGAATTGAAGTCCTCAAGAAAATTCGGAAAAAGATTAAAAAAAGCCTCATCGAACGACGCATACATCCTGTTTCGTTCTGTCTTTGTATCGATTTCCGATAATATATCGAGAGCAAGCTTATTCTCCTTGGTCCGTATTTTGCCGCAGGCCTTCCTCAGCTGCTTCTCAACCAACTCCAGAAAGTCCGGCTTTATCCGCAAAGACTGCATTATATAGCTGTCCTTGATATTGTTGGTCTCTTCAAGCTCTCCGTTAAGATTGACAAGCTCTCGGTTACTTTCCTCAAGCAAATTATTCTTTTCCGAGATCAACGCCTGCATTTCAACCAGTTTACGGTTTCGCTGCCTCAGCTTACGATACATACCGTACAACAGAAAGACAACCAGCATCAACACCAGCACACCGCCGATCAGCCATGCCTTATGCGTCGACGCCCTGTAGTAACGCGCAGTCTCTATTGTCGACTGCACAGCGCTCGCATCGAGTATACGCCTGTTCGAATTATAGCCCAAGGCATTCTCAAGAGCCAGTTCGATATACCTCTTCGCCTTGTCCAAATTATTGAACTTCAGCATCAGCTCGGCAAGACGCGTCGAAGCCGTCGTCTCCCGTATATTGTTACGGATATCATAAATCGTCGACAATGCATAGTAGTATACAGCTGTCTCGTAATCCTTCTTGTCGATGTTCAGTATCCCGAGTCCGGCATAGGTGATCGCTTTCTGATGACCGTCAAGCACAAATTCATCAAGCATCAGCTTGTGGCAGTTCTCAAACCGGACAGCCTCCTCGCCCTCATTTTCCGACCTGTAGATACGTATCCGGGCAAACTCATGCTCATAACTGCCAGGACGGGCTATCTCAAGTATATTCTTGTAGCAGTCATCCCTCTTCTTGAAATACGAATTATGGAGCGGCGCATTTCGCTTCACTATAAATTGTATGTTCTGATACAACCTGTCACACATTTCATAGTACTCCATCCGGTATTGAGGATCAACCACCTCCGGGTCTATCTCATCCTGAAGGTCTGAAGCCTCATAAAAATAGCAGGCCGACAGATAAACCTCAAAAAGATAGATTTTGCCCACCATCTCCTTCTTGACATCATTCAAGGCCGCAGCTTCATCTATCATCCGTGTCGCATACACCGCCGCTGAGTCATTCTGATAATAACGGTACTCGTAATACAGCGACATCAGATCCTTGTAGCGTCCCTCAAAATCGGTTTTTCCCTGCAAAGATGTCCTGAGACTGTCTATCTTCTGCTCCTTGGCTTCGCGGTACCGGGGTATCTGCGTCATTTCATAATCAAGAACCGACAACACAGAGTCAAGCTGTTGCTCCGTAAAGTCTGCCCCCGACATGATCTCTATGCCAAGTATTGCAAAAAATATAACAATCAGTTTCCTCATATCACGCTCCGTTAAACCTTTGTTCAATAACAAAATTACGAATTTATGATGACATCCGCAATTTTTTCGGCTGCGATTTAACCCTTTTTATTTTTTGCAAAGATACGTTACTCCAGGTAAACAATATCCCTCGAAATTCAAAACAATTTCATTCCGGCCGGTAGGCAAGAGTCACCGACGGCGTTTCATCGAATAGTCGTCCGGCATGATAGGCCACTGCCTCGGCCGACAATGCTCGGCGGTCGGCGACAGTGCGGTTCACATCCTCGCCGTGATACTCGGCCTGGGCCAGATTTGTGGCCCTCGACATATATCCGGCATTCGAGAAGCGGAATGTCGACTCGAAATTGTTGAGCGACCGTTGCCATTCGCGCTCCGTAATCTCGCCCGGTCTGGCAAGCAGACGGCACTCGTCAAGCAAAATCTCCCTCGCGGCAGCGATATCGGCATCGCCGTCCTTGAGCAGCCTCGACATGATTAGCAACATTCCCTCGTGCTCGCTGCCGATTATCGACGCATCAGCGCTCGAGATTAGACCACGGCCTCTCCCATGCACAACATGCGCGTCAAATCGCGATGCCCGGCCGGCCGACAACAAGTCCGTCACAGCATCGGCCGCAAAATAAGCCTCAGTTCCGTATGCCGACATCGGCACGGCCACAACAAGCATCGTCGACGGCACCCGGTCCCGGGCCTCCACATACACATCGGCCGACGGGAAACCCGGCGAAGGCAACACACGTGGCACGATATCACGACGCGGTATGTCGCCAAACCATTTCTCAGCCAACTCCACCACTCTCCCCAACGAAATATTACCCGTCACCGACAGTATAGCGTTATTCGGAGCATAGTGGGCATAGAACCAACGCCTCACATCATCCATCGTCACCCTTTCGATATGCCCCGGCTCTATACCTATCGTCGGCCACGAATACGGGTACTCCGGCGAATACACAGCCCGGCGCAACGAATGCATCAGTTTGCCATATGGTCGGTCGAGGCACTGCTGTTTGAACTCCTCCACCACAACTCCGCGCTGCACCTCAAGCGAGTGCTCCGAAAACGCAAGCGACAGCATCCTGTCACTCTCGAGATGGAAAGCCGTCTCCACATTCTGAGCCGGTATGCTGAGATAGAAATTCGTAAAGTCACAGCTCGTCCAGGCATTGCTCTTGCCTCCGGCATACTCCAACTCTTTATCATAATCAGGAATATTGGCCGAACCTCCGAACATCAGATGCTCGAACAGATGAGCCATACCCGTGAGAGACCGTCGCTCATCGCGCGACCCCACATCATAAAGCACATTCACGCCGACCATAGCGGTCGTCGTATCGGGCGAATGCACGATACGGAGACCGTTGGCCAGCGTGTGGCGGTTTACAATCAGTGCTTCCCGGCTCATTTGCCGAGCACCTTCATGCCGGTGATGCGGATATCGGTCTTGGGCCTGTCGCGGCCGTCGGTCTCGGCTTTCTCGATACGGTCGATGGTGTCGAAACCTTCAACAACCTCGCCGAACACCGTGTAGTCGCCATCAAGATGAGGTGCGCCACCGACTGTCGTGTAGGCATCTTTCATCTCCTGAGTCATTGCCGGAGCATCTTCGCCGGCAACTTTTGCCTCAGCCTCAGCAACAAGAGTATCCTGCAAAGCTTTAAGACCGGCACGGTCGCCACGCATCTGCATCGAACGGATGCTGTCGCGGTGGTTCATCGCCAATTCATTGAACACCTTCTGCAGGCGTCCCATAGCCATGCGCTGCTCCATCTGAGCCACCTGGGCTGTATCGAGTTTTGAGCCGGTCACAACATAAAATTGCGAGCCCGACGACTGACGCATAGGGTTCACCTGATCGGCCTGACGGGCCGCAGCAAGAGCATAGCGTTTGTGGAAATGCTTGGGAAACACTATCTCGGCATCAATCTTATAGTCAGGACCACCGCTGCCAAGAGCCTGGCCTGCCGTGGCAGTCTTCGAGTCGGGATCTCCTGCCTGAACCATAAAATCCTTTATGATACGGTGGAAAAGCGTACCATCATAGTAGCCCTCACTGGCCAGTTTCACAAAATTATCGCGGTGTTTAGGGGTGTCACCGTAGAGCTCTATGGTAAAATTGCCCTCGGTAGTCTCCACTTCGACACGTACCGGAGACATATCTGTCGTTTGTGCGTTATCCATATTATTTTCAGTTGCAGCACCCGACCGGCAACCTATCGCCGCCACACACAGCAGGGCCAGGCAAACCGTCCGGGCAAATAAACGTTTCATGTGGTAAAATCAGATTATTGCTGTCGGAAACAGCCGTTTGTAAATACGGCGGAAGTTGTCGTCAGCCACCATCAGCTCTTTCACGCGGCTTTCGTAGTCTTCGCCATAAAGCCCCTGTAACAGATCGGGAAGATATTTGTGCTCGCGGTCTCTGTCGATGGCTCCGGCAACAAGACTGCGGATAGCTGGCTCATACCCTACCGGGTCGATAGCGTTGAGATATCGGGCTGCGCTTGCAAGAAACTGCCCCGAAAGGTCAACCTTGCCCATATTGTCGATAAGGCTGTCGATTTCGTCGGGACCGCACTCGCCGATATGGTTGGCGAGGTATTCGTAGGTCAGCAACCCGTCGGGATCTTTGCGAAGCTTTTTGAGATCGTCTTCTGTCATGTTGTCTAAAAGTATGTTCGGGCCACAAAGATAATCGTTTTATGCCAAATCTCCAAAACACCTTGAACACGGCCCTGTGAATTTGTAAATTTTTATTAACACAACCATTACAAATGTTATCAAATATTAAAAATGGGGGGGGTAGTTAATGATGCTGAAATTTTAAAAACAATCGGCATTTTATGCTTTAATTTGCATTCAGAATACCTGAAAGCTGTTTTAAATCATACCATAAACACAGATTAACGATAAAATTATTTAACTTAAATTTATCTAACAAAAATCCTTAATCTAAACCTAATAACACCAATATATCCTTTTACTTATGAAAAGATTTGCAGTCGTAGTAAGTACGATGCTGTTGTTGCTTTCCGCAAAAGCTTCGGCAACCAATGCCGATGTCCGGGCGCAAAGCGGCAACGCCATACCTGCTCAGACAAATATCCGGATTTCCGCCACCAACGGAGATAACAATTCGGATACCGTACAAAAGCAGATAACCGGCACGGTTACCGACGCAACAGGTGAACCTGTGATCGGAGCCTCAGTTACAGTACCGGGAACAAAAATCGCTGCTGTCACCGACATCGACGGTAATTTCACCCTCAAGGTGCCGGCCGATGCCAAACTTCACATCACTTATGTTGGATGCAAACCGGTCGAACTTAATGTAGCCGGGAAAGACCACTTCGAAGTCACTCTTGAAGACGACACCAACGTGCTCGACGAGGTTGTCGTTGTCGGCTACGGCACGATGAAACGCAAGGAGATGACCTCGGCTATCAGCCACGTTTCCGCAAAAGATCTCAACGTGATGGCTACCACCGATGCTGCGATGCTCCTCCAGGGCAAAGTGTCGTCGCTCACCATCGACAACAGCAACGTCGGCGACCCCAACACCTCTGCCTCGATGCAGATCCGTGGCGTATCATCGCGCTCGGCAGCCCTCGGACCGCTGGTGGTAGTCGATGGCGTGCCCGGTGCCGATATCAACAACATCAACCCGGCCGACATCGAGAGCATCGACGTACTCAAGGACGGTGCGGCCTCTGCCATCTACGGTACACGAGGCTCAAACGGCGTGATCCTCGTTTCGCTCAAAAAAGGTGCTCGCGACAACAACATGCACGTCACCTACCAGGGCGCCCTGACCGTACTGACGCCCAAGAAAGAGCTCGAATTCCTGTCGGCCGACGAATGGCGTCGCCTCAAATGCAAGACCGACCCCACCCTCGACTACGGTGGCAACGACAATTGGTACGATGCCGTCACTCAGACCGCAGTACAACAGATGCACACAATATCGCTCGCCGGCGGCGGCTCTAACGCCAACTTCCGCGTAACCGCCGACTACCGCGATGCCGACGGTATTGTCAAGACCACAAACCGCACCGAATACGGCGCACGCGCCTCGATGAACCTCAAGACCAACAGCGGCCTCCTGTTCTTCAGCGCAAATGTTGCACCCCGTCTCACAAAGATCAACGACCCGGGTCAAGGCATGATCACCAACGCGCTGCACATCAACCCGACCGTACCAATCTACGACAAATCGTCGGCAAACGGATATTATGTATTGCCTTCCGGCTCGGGCTTCGACAACTATGTGGAGCGACTTTATGAACCCAAACGCCAGAACGACAAAAAACAGGTGACTTATGATGGAACAGCAGGCATCGACTTCTTCTCCTTCATCAAGCAACCCGACCCAAGCTGGGTACTCAAGACCCAGGTGATGTTCGCCCAGAACCATTGGGACAACTCCACCGGCAGCTATGAGCCCTCGACGATGAGCAGCCAGGTCAACGCCGGACGCAATGGTTCGGCAAGCCGAGGTTTCAACAAAGGACATGAAGACAACTTCGAGTGGGTGACAAACTTCGCCGGCACAATCGCAAAAGACAACCACTTCCGTCTCATGTTCGGCTACTCCTACAACTACGGCAACACCGAAGGCATGAGCGCCAGCAATGCCGACTTCGACAACGACGGCCTCGGCTTCAACAACATCGGTCAAGGCACACAGGCCGCGGAAGAAGGCAAGGTCAACATGTCGTCGTGGAAAAGCGACCACAAGCTCATCGGCTTTTTCGGCCGCGTAAACTACGACTGGAAAGAACGTTACCTGCTGTCGGCATCTGTTCGCCGCGAGGGTTCATCGCGCTTCGGCGAGAACTACAAGTGGGGCACATTCCCTGCCGTATCAATCGGTTGGCGTATCAGCGACGAAAGCTTCATGCACGACCTCACCTGGCTCGACGACCTCAAAATCCGTGGCGACTACGGCGAGACCGGTAATCAGGAAATAGGCAACTACAACTCCCTCGCAACTTATGGATCGTACGGTTGGTACAGCTACAACGGTGATGTGTTCCACTGCTGGGGTCCGAGCCGTAACCCCAACCCCAACCTCCGTTGGGAGAAAGCCAAGAACATGAACTTCGGTATCGACTTCTCTGTGCTCGATGGCAAGATCAGCGGCTCGCTCAACTACTACCACCGCAAGCAGCAGGACCTTCTCGGCAACTACGACACCCCCGTGCCACCGAACTTGTTCAACACCATCTACACCAACGTGGGCACGATGATCAATCAGGGCTTCGAGTTCGATATCTCGTTCAGCCCCATCCGCACCAAAGATTTCTCATGGACGTTCACCGTCCTCGGTGCCACAAACGACAACAAGTTCACCAACTTCTCAAACGATGTCTACACCGGCCAGAGCTACTACCCGATGATGTCGATGTCAAATCCCTCTAACCCAGGATACCTCCAGCGTATCGAAGAAGGCAAGCGCGTCGGTAACTTCTACACCTACCGCTTCGCAGGCTTCAGTGAATCAGGCGACTGGCTAATCTACAACAAAGAAAACGAGGTAATACCGGTTGGAAAAGGCACCGACGACGACAAAACGTACACCGGCAACGGTCTGCCAAAATTCACCGGCTCCATGACCCATAATTTCACATGGCGTCAGTTCGATCTCGGCTTCACCCTCCGTGGTGCCGCCGGCTTCCAGCTCTTCAACACCCAGGAGTTTTACTTCGGCATCCAGAGCCTTCCCGGCAACGTGCTGCGTCGCGCCTACACCAAGAATGCCCAGCTCACAACGGGTGTCAACGTGCTCAGCGACTACTTCATCGAAAACGGCGACTACCTCAAGATCGACAATATCACCGTAGGTTACACCCAGAAACTCAAGAGCAAATTCCTCCCGAGCTTCCGTGTTTACGCCAGCTTCAACAACATCCACACCTTCACCAAATTCTCGGGCGTAGACCCCTCCACGTTCCCTACCAACGGTCTCACTCCCGGTGCATGGAGCTGGGGCGTGTACTACCCCTCGGTGTTCAACTTCAACTGTGGCGTACAACTCAACTTCTAATCAGTCAAGGATAAAATGAAAACAAGCAAATATATCGCTCTCCTCAGTCTTGCCGCAGCCTTCGTTGGCGGCAGCACGGCCTGTACCGACCTCTCTGAGACGGTATACGACCAAGTGACAGGAGAAAACTACTACAATAAGAAATCCGACGTCATACATGCCGTTTTCCGCCCCTTCGAGCACATGTATTGGGCACACTGGCAGGTTATGGAGCACGAAGAACTTCCGGCCGACCAGATTGTGACCACATATCGCCACGACTGGTGGACCGACGGAAACAAATGGGTGCAGTATCACCGCCACCAGATGGACGATATCAACCAGAACGACGCAAGCCGCGGAGAATGGACATCGGAATGGACCAACAACTACGGCTGTGTAGCCCAGGCCAACTTCATGCTCGGCGAGCTCGACCGTCTCAATCCCGAGCAATTCGGTTTCGATCAGGCTGAATGGGATGGACTCCGCGGCCAAGTTGTCGCTATCAGGGCCTATGCTTACCAACGTCTCTTCAACTGCTACCGCAACATCGTGATACAGACCGAATACAAGGCTTCCGACGAACTCACTGTCGAAGACCAGACACAAAAGACTCCCCAGGAGGCTTTCGACTGGATTGAAAACGAGTTGCTTGAGTGCATCAAGCTCCTCCCGGCCAAGCAAGGCCAAGGGGGCAACGCCGCAATGCAGGGACAGTTCACAAAGGGCGCAGCCGCAGCCCTTCTGGTCCGCCATTACCTCAACGCCGAGGTATGGATCGGCAAATCGATGTGGAACGAATGTATCGCCATGTGCGACCGCATAATCAACGGCGAATTTGGCTACTATGCCATCGACGACCGCTGGGATGCTCCTTTCGACTGGAACAACGAGACTTCAGATGAGGTGATATTCGCATTCTCAAGCTCTTTCGCAACCACAACATGGATCTACAACAACGCCCGTGCCACCATCTACGGCCGCTCGTTGCCCTACGGTTGCCAGAACTATCTCGGTATCGAAAAGGAAGGCGCACGTAACCCCCGTTACTGCATCTCGCCGAGCTACGACAACTCAAAGCCTCGTAACACATTCACTTACCAACTCGGATGCGTGTCGCAGAAATTCGAGAAATATAGCAAAATATCGCAGGATGCCCGTTGGAAACAATACAAAAACACCTCCGACAACACCCGTGAAGGCATGATGTTCCTCGAAGGCTATATCCTCGACCCCAACTCGGGCAGCGGCTACGCCCGTGCACCGCAAGGCTACGACATCTATCTGCGCGACCAGGTGGGCATGTTCACCTCCGGCGCCCCCACCGGCACTATCACCAATGCCGCACTTGCCGAGTCGAAACTCGAGAGCGGAGACTTCAACTCAGGCCTCTTCGTGATGAAATACCCCTGGTATCCTTACGATGGCGGTTACTTCAAAGAGTCGGATTTTGCCGTGCTTCGCTACGCCGAAATCATCTACTCCAAAGCTGAGTGTATGCTCCGCAACGGCGATGCAACCGGTGCCGGCGCTCTCCTCAACAGCGTGCGCAAACGCAACTACAAAGAAAACGGGTTCCTTGCCTCGATAGCCTACAAAGGCAGCGACAGCGGTCTTGTGACACTCGACATGGACGAGATGCTCGACGAATGGGGACGCGAGTTCCTCTTCGAGGCACGCCGCCGCACCGACCTTATCCGCTTCGGACGTTTCCAGGACGCATGGTGGGATAAACCGGCCGACCCCGACAAGCACTACGAACTCTTCCCCCTCTCCAGTACCCAGATGTCTCAAAACCCCTACCTGGTGCAGAACCCGGGCTACAAGAGCATCCGCTAATCTTCTTAATTTGTCAAATTTATGAAACGTAAAAATATGTATTTCTGCGGCCTTATAGCCCTTGCAATGACAATGGGCGCGGCAGCTTGCGCCGAGGATTATGACGGCCAGCTCGAAATCCCTGCCGAATCTAATAAAATCGACATAATCGCTCCCGAGTTCTCCATGCTCTACGAAGACATCCGTGTCAATAACTCGAATGTGGCATCGGGCCTCGATGTGACTGTAGACTTCGGCGACGGTACGGTGAAGACCGTCAAGAGCGGCCTCTACACCAACCACACTTACACCCGTCCGGGAAAATACACCATAAAATTGTCAGCCCCTACCTACGAGTCATCGACGAAAGAAATAACCGTCGGTGAAATGGTCGGACTCAACGAGCGCACACGCATGTTTGCAGACCCCGACAATAAAAAAATCCTCATCGTGTCGCATCGTGCCCACACTACCAACAAGAATATAGCCGAGAACTCCCTCGCATCGGTCGATGATGCTATCGCTGCCGGCGCAGATATGATCGAAACCGATATTGCCGTGACAAGCGACGGCGTGCTCTGCATCAGCCACGATGGCGGAGAGACTGACGAGAACGGCAACTGGATCGACATATCGAAAAATCCCTGGAGCGTTGTCAAAAAAATAAAGCTCCGCGACCGTGAGGGTAACATCACCGACCAGACCGTACCGTCGTTCGAAGCCTTCCTTGAGCAGGGCCGTGGCCGTGTATACTACAACATCGACAAGATGGACCGTCTTCCCAACCCTGATGCAGCCTTCCAGCTTGTAGAGCGCATCGGCATGACCGAAAGCGTCGTTTTCTACGGCAATGTAGCAGCAGATGCCTGGGCATACAACGAACGCGCTCATGTAGGCAAATGGCAGGCTACTCCCACAGACTTCGAGGGTAAGAACCTTTGGGAACACTATAGCCAGATTTCCTATTGGCCCGGTGGATGCAACGACGCTTCGGCAGCCTACAATGCCGGCCTGCCCGTCTTCATCAATCTCCTCCACGTGCTCACCGCTTCCATTCCTGAGTATGATATCGACCCGGGCCAGATGGATGAACTCCTGAAACTCAACCCCAAGGTAGCCTACATCCAGACCGACTGTCCTGCCGAGCTCGACGCTTACCTCCGCTCGATAGGCCGCCGCTGATTGTCAAACCATATTTCTTTGCAAACACATGAAATATCTCAATAAATCATTAAAAGCCCTCCTCTGCGCCGCTTTGCTGGGTTTCTCGTCCTGCAGCGACGATGATGGCAAGCTGGACTCATGGATGTCGCTCTCCAATGAACTCGGCAATGTATTCCCCTCCGTGATAGAGACCGACTTCATCGGCGGCGAATATATCATGAACATCTACACCAACACCGAATGGACCTTTACGAGTGATGTAGACTGGGTCAAGGCCGAACCGGCCGGACGCATAGGATGCGTAACCGGTAAACTCATCGTAGAGACAAGTGATGTCACCACCGAGCGCGAGGCCACGATTACCCTCCGCTCCGCCGACCCCTCCCTGCGCACATACAATATTTTGGTGAAGCAGGGTGCGACACCTTCGTATGTCCTCATCGACGAGTTCCACGTACTTCCTGCCGCTACCGGCAACGCCACCGGCTCAGACTGGGACAACGCTATGGGCCCACTCGAGATGAAAGATCTGCTCTCCAATGGTTTCGACACCAATGGCCGCAGCATGATACTCGGTGAAGGTACTTTCGAGCTGCCCACCAACATAAAGATTGCTAAAACAATCGCAATCAAAGGCCAGGGCAAAGACAAGACCATACTCAAGCCGCAGTCGATGCCGACATCCACCACGACCTTCTTCAAGTTCAACAGCGGCGCCAACGTCTCTTTTGAAGATCTCTCATTCGATGCCGGTTATGCTACCGACGACAAGGGCTATCTCCGTGCCTTCGAAGCCAGCGGTACCAACGACGACACATTCACCCTGACAGACTGCGGAATCTACAACTTCAACCTCGCCGGCCCCGGCGGCGATTGGGACGGACGTGGAGCCATGCTCTACTTCAACCGCGGCAAGGTGTACTGGCGCAACGTCGATGTCTGCAACTGTGTATCGACCTCGCGTGGTAACATCGCTCTCGCCGGTCAGGCTGAGGATGGCTTCATATTCCTCGACGGGTGCTCGTTTACCGGCAACCGTATCCTCACCGACTGGGGTATAGTACTCCACGGCTACAGCCCCGTGCTTGCCAACAACTGTACGTTCGTCGACAACAAATCAAACAAGGGTGGCGGATACGTAATCAACTACATGAGCGACGGTCTGCTTGCAAACACCACAATCTACGAACCGGCCGGCTCGACGGTCTACGGCCTCGTCCGCGTGGCCAACCTCGGCAATGTAGGTGTCTCTGAATTTACCAACTGCCTTATGGTTTCAGACGACAGCCGGACTTCAGTAAAACTCGACGAAGAGAGTCCTGCAGAATCCAAGGGCTACAACCTGATGAACAACTATGATGGCGGACCACTCTTTACCCTCTCGGGCACAGAAACCATCATAACAGGTGCTGCCGGAGCGAATGTAGACGCATCCTCCGGTCTCGTAAACTGGTCAATGCCCACAGGGATAACCAAACTCGCCACCACAGGCGAAATCACCGCAGCCATCAAGGGATACCGCTCCAACAAGGCCGGTGCTCTCGGCAGTCAGTTCAGCGAATGGCTCAATGGCAACGAGACAAAAGACGCCACCGGCAAAGCCCGTAACGAGAACGGCACCGCCCCCGGGGCTGTAGAACTCTAATTAACAATACAAAATTCACCATACGATGAAGAAAATAATATGGACAATGGCCGCTGTACTGCTGGCAAGCTGCTCTTCGATAGAGGAAGAAGCACCGGTAACAGCCGCTGTTCCCGATGAAATACAGATCGAGGTCGGCGTTGCCGGACAGTCTTCACGCGCAGGATACGACAGCAAGAACCTCGACAAGGTACAGCTCATCATCCAGAACATCCACGATGACACATACAGCTACAACACAACCGTCAGCAAGATTGGCAAAACTTGGTATCCTGCCAAGAAAATGATATGGGACCAGGCCCGAAACACTGTCACCGTGGCCGCTTTCGCTCCTGCAAAAGATGGTGTCGGCCTATCGACCTTCTCTGTGAGCGTACCGGCCATCTACTCGAGTGCCAACGATGTCAAGAATGCCGACTTCCTCCTCATGCGCAAGCGCGTCAATCCAAAGACCGACCTTACCGAGGACAATAAGCTCTCAATCGAACTCCGCCACACGATGGCCAAACTCGTCATCGATTTAGGTGGCCAGGAAGTGAGCAACCTCAAGGTAAATGGCACCGTGCTCAATGGCTCGTGCAACCTTGGCAAGGATGATGTACTTGTTGAGCCTAACGGCAGCAGCACAGCCTCAATCACTCCGTTCAAAAATTCAGACGGAACTTATGAGTGCCTTATCATACCTCAGGATGCCGAGAACTTCACGGTGACATTCAAGGCCGGCGACCGCAAATACCGCTGGACAGCAAACGGAGCCACCACCTTCGAGGCCAACAACATCTATACGCTGCCTATCTCCGTATCGAATGCAGGCAAGGTGAAAGGCCGCATGGAAGCATGTGCCCGTTAAAAACGGATTTATAAAAGCTAATAACTGAATCCAGAATGAAAAAATACAGATATATATGCGCGCTTGCAGCCTTGGCTTCGCTCACGGCATGCAGCGACGACAAAAATAAACAGGAACAGCCCGACGAGACCCCGACCGTCGTGAAAATCGACGCCGAGGTAGGCCGTCACTCTTTCTTCTCAAGGGCCAACATCATGGCCTCCGACGAGAGCCAGCGCTTCTTCTCCCAAGGCGACATAATTGCCGTGAGCAACGGAAGCGCCACAGAAACTTACACCTATGGCGGAGAAGAATGGACTCCGGCAGGTGAAGGCTTCAAATGGGGTGACTACAGCATCGAATTCAAGGCCTGGTACCCTTCGGGAACCGGTTATGACTCGTTCACCTTGCCTGTCGACCAGTCAACTAAGGAAAAACTTACAGCAGCCGACTACATGACAGCCAACCGGACAGTTGACGCCTGCCCCACCGGCGGTGTGCTCCTCCTCGACTTCAACCGCCATATGTCGCGCGTGGTGCTCAACGTGAGCGGTATCGACAAAGATAACGGCTCGATAGAGAGCGTGACCGTACGCTCAGCCAACAGTGGCATTCCTGCCGACGGAACTGCTGCAGAAGTTCGAGCCTGCGACCTCGGCGATGGTTTGTATGTCGCTCTAATCGTTCCGGGCGACGCCAATCCCTCGGCTGCTTTCGTCACAATCACCACAAGCTCGGGCAAAGTATTCACTGTCGACGGCGTGCCGGCCACGGAAAAAGCCAAGAGCTACAGCTTCGACATGTATCTCGGCAAGAGCGATGTGACACTCGGCACTCCCATTGTCGAGGACTGGCAGACGGGAGGCACTCTGTCGGGTGTATTGACCGACATAACCGACGAGGCCGACCCGGGCTACTATGTGACTCCGGAAGGACGTGGAGACAAGTCGGGTTCAAGCTGGGACAACGCACTTGACCTCAAAGGCTTCCGCGACCTCATTCACTGTCCTGAATATGATAAGGTGAATGGTATGACAATCTATCTCTCCGCCGGCGATTACGACATGTTCAGCGACTACCGTGGCGAGACCACCCTCTCTACGACCGACAAAAAGGCTTTCACTCTCGCGATATACGGCGGTTACGACCCGGCATCCACCGGCAACGACATCTCCAAACGCGACATCAGGTCGAAGAAGACCATATTCTCGCGCAGCGCTACTGATCCGGGGTCCAAGACCAAGTTCTTCTGGGCCGGTAACGGTGCCGACATCACAGTTGACGGCATCTATTTCGAAGGCGGATACGACGGCACGGCTGCCGGCAACCTGCTATGCTTCGACACCAACAACGCAAGCCTCACCATCAACGGCTGTGAGATCAACGGTTTTGCCAATACCGGCGAGGGTGCCGCAGTATACGCCCAGAACACCAAGCTCCGCATCTCCAACTCGGTTATCAGCAACTGTGCCTGCGAACAGGGAGCCGTAGCCTCCCGCAACGGCAACGGATACCACTTCCTCAACAACGTGGCATTCATCGACAATGCCGCCTACGGCACCTGGGGTATCTCGCTCAACTCCAAGCACCCCATACTGATGAATAACGTGACCATGCGAGGCGACCGCTATATAGGAACCGCCGACTGGCACCCCTCACCGATGATCAACGCCAACGGCGATGCTTTCTTCATGGTCAACTCGAGCTTCTATTCGACCATATACCCGTCGTCGACACATGAAGGCGTGATACGTCTGTCGCTCTCGGGCGGTGGCACGTCGTACTTCCTCAACAATATCATCGGCTCGTCGAAAGCTACCACAGATGCATCTTTCTTCAACGGTGACGGCCATAAGGCTTCATCGCTCGGCTACAACGTGTATATGATTACATGGCCCGACATCGTGATGGGGAATAAAGACCTTTCGATAGTGCCTTTCACGACTCCGACATTCGCTGACAACTGCCTCGACTGGGGTACATCGTTCGCGATGCCGGCATATGCCAAGCTCTCTGATATCACATCGGCCTGCCTACAAGTGAAAAGCACTGCTTTCCCAAGCCTCGGAGCTGAGTTTGCAGCATGGGTAGGCGACGATTTCGCTAAAGATTGCAAGGGGAATGACAGAAATATCTCGAAGATGTATCCGGGCGCATTAGACCCGGGGCTGTAAAAAACCGGTTTTAGTTTCGGTATAAAATAAGGTTTTTTAGGTTGACATTAAGGCATAGAGACTGTAAAAAGTCCTGTGTCTTAATGTCGTAAAACCAAGATAACGATTAAAAAAACAAATAAACCATTATTATTAACTATTTTTTCAGACACCATGAGAAAAACATTACTCATCATGAGCGCGCTCCTCTCAGGAGCCCTTATGGCCAACGCCGATGTCTATGTGACTGTCGACGGTGCCGGCAATGGCGACGGATCTTCGTGGGCCAATGCCAAAAACGCCAGCGATCTACGTTCACTTTTCACCGGTACAGAAACACTACACATCGCCGGTGGCGAATACGTCCTCGTCGATGCCGACAACGGCCAAATCAACATCACCGACGCAGAGCTCACCATCAACGGTAGCGAAGATGCGTCGAACCCGACAGTGTTCCGTATCAACAACGCGAACACATGGAACATGTTCGAATCACAAAACTCTGCCCTCCAGTTCAACAACATCACCTTCAACGGCACATACAAAAACATCAAGGATTGGGCACGAAACCGTGTGATTGAAGCTAAAGGCACCGACCTTGAGCTTAACAACTGCGAGGTTGCATACATGAACCAGCACGAAGCAGAAGGTATGTTCAGGGCAATCGACAGTGACGGAGCAGCAAACTTCTTCCGTTTCAACCACTGTCATTTCCACCACAATGGTGTGCAGCAAGGTGTCATCGCCTGCAGCGGCGGCCAGGATCACACAGCATACCTCAACGACTGTCGCTTCGAGAACAATGCTTCACGCGGCTGGGGCACCGACATCAACTGGCGCAAGAATATCTTTATCATCAACTGCTCGTTCTGGGGCAACTCACCCCTCGATGGTGGTAACAACTCCCCCATCATCAACGCCACCGGCACTCCCGTTATCGCCAACAGCAGCTTCTACAACTGCAACAACCAGGCCTGGAACGGCTCTATCCGCAGCCAGAGAGGTCTGGTGATAAACAACATCATCCTTTCGTCGTGCGGCAAACGGTCGTTTGAAGTAGCCGACAACAGCAAAGACACGAAGGTGTTCTTCAACGTTTACTGCGGCGACAACGACCTCACTATCGACGACACCAACACAAAAGCCGGCAAAGTGATCATGGCTCCTGTCGATGGTGTTCTTGACGTGAAGAGCAATCTCTCCATCGGCCAAAAACCGACCCTCGACCTTATCCGCGGCGCTATTGAAGAAACCAATGGTGGCGAAATGTTCCTCGCCTGGCTTGGCGACGACTTTGGCAAAGACGCGCTCGGCAACTCCCGTAACGCCGACGCCGTGACTCCCGGTGCTCGCGAAACCCTCACCGGCAACATCATCGCCGGCAAAGAAATCTGCGTTGCACCCTACCAGACAGGTAAAGGCGACGGCTCCAGCTTCGCCAATGCCATCAGCGCGGCCGAGCTTTACGCCCGCCTCCACGAGACAAACAGCAGCCTCGCCGGCACAACCTTCAAACTCACCGAGGGTGTCTTCAAATTCCCCTACCGTATCTACCTCCACACCGACGGCGACTTCACAATCGAAGGTGGCTACACCGCAGCCGGATCAAAATCCGACGATGTGGTATCAACCCTCCTCTGCGACTACTACTATGATGGCGACAACGCACAGTTCATGTTCATGGAAAAAGCCTCGCAGGACGAAATACCGACCGTAACCCTACGCGACCTCACTTTCGAAGGCGAGCGCAACTATTGGAACAACGCCCACACCACATGTCTTTTCGCAGTAACAATCAAACCGGTAATCGAGAATTGCATATTCCACGGTTGGAGCGCGAAAGAAAATACCGCTGTAATCGCATCAAATCAACCGATGACGCTGAAAAATGTAGTTATCGACAACTGCAGCGGCATTCGCCTTGTACGTACTGAAAATGGTGATGCCACCTTGTTTGCCGATTGTCTCACAATATCCAACAACCGTATCACCGGTTGGTGGGCTACCCCCTTATCGCTCAAAGGTGAGACATATCTCAACAACATCGTCCTCTACGGCAACCGCTACGAGGGTAACGACCAAGGCCGTGGCTTCGGCATCAACAGCGACCACAACCTTTTCATCGCCAATTCTACCGTCGACGGTACTTCGCCCCTCGCCGATAAGACTTATACTGAGTTCAGCTTTATCCGCGCAGCCGGCGACGGCCACACCGGCAAGGCTATCAACACCGTCCTGCAGACCGAGAATGCCAATCCTTACGCCGACAACTCGGCATCGGCCGGCTACAACGCCTCCAACATCGACAGCAGCAACGAAACCGACGTGAAACTCGAGGACAACTGCTTCGCCGAGGGCACATACAAACCGGCCAAGGCTTTCACCACCAACAAGGCAACACGCGCCCAGATTGAAGAGTGCGCCAAGTCGGTAGGTAGCAAGGGCGCCGACTTCCTCGCATGGCTCGGCGAAGACATCGCCAAAGACCTTGATGGCAAAGCACGTCCGGCAAACGGCTTCCACCCCGGTGCTTATGAGTTTGCCTCTGCCACCGGCATCGAAGATACAGTCGTATCGACCGACGCTATTCCCGTCGAATACTACGACCTCAATGGCCGCAAGCTCGACCGTCCTGTCCACGGTGTCAACATCGTCAAGATGAGCGACGGCTCTGCCCGTAAGATGATTGTACGATAAGCTCTCTTTCCTGACAAAAAAACGGCGACTGCTGATGGTCGCCGTATTTTTTTGCCTATTGCATATTTCTGAACTTACGCCGGATACTTTCGACACCTGATTTACCAAGGATCAATATGGCCGAATACTGGGCAGTCTTGGCAAGGCCAAAGAAAACAAACCACAGCACACCTTTCGCTGCTGCAGAGACAGGAAGCAGCATTTGGGCGAAAGAGACCACATAACATATCACGCAGACAATCGCAACACTTATTCCGGTCTTGTACGACAGCGACGCGAGCCATCGCTTTATTCTATCAATTTTGAGATAACTCATGATTTTCAAAGCCTTCAGGCTGCAAAATTAAACAAAAATCACGGTTATCCAATATCGACATTCAACGGCCTGTCTACCCTCCCGGCTCCGCAGTGGCTGTGCCTCCCGATAAAAATTTGGGTATTGGAAAATATTTTGTTATTTTTGTTCGATTTTTTCATATATGGAGCAACTGCTGTACATCTTACCGCGAGGAATAGCTATCGGGGCTTTGATTTCCGCCCCGATGGGACCTATCGGTATGCTCGTGATACAGCGCACTCTGAGCAAAGGCCGTTGGTCGGCTTTTTTTACCGGTGTAGGCGCAGCGCTCAGCGACCTTATCTACTGTCTCCTCACCGGTTTCTGCCTCAGTTTCATCACCGGATTTATCGACGCCCATCAGCTTGGCATACAGATCATAGGCAGTATCGTCCTTGGAGCTTTCGGCCTGTATCTTTTCCGTAAGAACCCCACAAGGGCACTCAAGACAGCCATCCCTGCCGCATCCGACTACTGGAGCGACTTTGGCACCGGCTTCCTGCTCACCTTCTCCAACCCACTGATACTCTTCTTCATAATCGGCCTGTTCGCCAGGTTCAATTTCATATTGCCCGAATTCGAAATCCACCACCATCTGTTTGCCTACACCGCAATCTTTGGCGGTGCACTATGTTGGTGGTACGGTGTCACTTCCCTTGTGAGTCATCTGGGCAAACGTATCAACATGCGTTCGCTCAAAATCATAAACCGCGTCATCGCCCTTATTCTGCTGGGGATGGCTATCGCAGGCGTCATAATGGCGCTTCTCGACAAACATTTCTAACTTATGGAAGCAAAGACCCTCACTGTCCCATATGTCGCAGATCCCGACTGGACAAAATCCTACACCCTGTTGCCTGCCCATAAAATAGAATGCCGCAATGGCTGGCAGGGCACTCGCGACGGAGTTGAAGCGTCTTTCATCCCATGCTATAACGACGAGTTCCTCCAGATAATATTCACTACCAAGGGGGCACCGCTGATCTGCAATCACCTTGCACACCAATCGGCTGTCTGCGCCGACTCTTGCGTGGAGTTTTTCGTGATGACGGCCGAAGATGGCGTATATATCAACTTCGAGTTCAACATCCTTGGCTATGTCAACGCATCGAGGCGGATAGGACGTACTGATGCAAAACATCTGTCGGCCGAAGAAATAGCCCTCATATACCGCGAGCCGACATACCGCTCCGACAGCCCGTTCGTTTTCGACGACCTCGAGGACGACAGTTGGATAATTACTGTCGACATCCCGTGGAGCCTGTTAGGCATTAAGCCGGAGCCTGGAACTGTGCTTCGCGGCAACTTTCAGGCTTGTTCCGACGATGCCAATCCTCCATACTATCTCACATGGAGTCCGATCGACACACCGGAACCCGATTATCACCGGCCCGAATTTTTCGGAGAAATAATACTTGGCCCCAAAGCATGACCACCGGACACTACCATAACATCCTTTCATACCTGCAAAATCTTATCGCCGGTACACAATGGGAAGGAAACGTATATGCCGTCGGAGGATGCTGCCGCGACGAAATAATCGGATGTGAGATAAAAGACGTCGACCTGGCGGTATCGCTGCCAGGAGGAGGTATCGGATTTGCCGAATGGATACACGACAAAGGACTGACGGTCAAAGCTCCGGTGACATTCCCCACTTTCGGCACTGCGATGCTTAAATTCAAGGAGTTTCCCAACGACGAGATAGAAATCGTACAGACACGCGCCGAAAAATACACAGACAGCACAAGACGCGACCCCACGACAGTATTCGGCAGCATCGAGGCAGACTGCCACCGGCGCGACCTCACAATCAACGCCATCTACTACGACATAAGCCGCGCCAGGATGCTCGATATCCTCGGATGTAGTGTCGACGATATCCACAACCATATTATCCGTACCCCCGATGATCCCGACTCGACCTTCGACGACGATCCGGTGAGGATACTGCGTGCCGTGAGGCTTGCTGCAAAATACGGATGGGAAATAGACGGCTCCACCTATCGTGGCATGAAAACCAATGCCCACAGGCTCGAGATAGTGCGCAAAGAGCGTATGCAAGCCGAATTCGACAAGATGCTTACCGGTCCTAATCCGGCATCGGCGATGGACATGCTGCGCGATATCGGTGCCATGCCATATATAATGCCCGAAATCGTTCCGATGTTCGATATGGCACAAAACGACGACCATATCGGCACGGTATGGGTCCACACCCTTGCCGTACTTGAGAAAATGCCACCTATGCTCGTGATGCGCATGTCTGCTCTACTCCACGAAATGGGTAAGACCCTCGGGCCGCACATCGGACGCGATGGACGGCTACACTTTACCGGTCACGAACGTCGAGGCCGGGGCCTCATCAACACCGCCTTGAGAAGACTGAGATACGATTCTTCTTTTATCGACAAGGTGATATTCCTCGTCGCCAACCACAAAGCGGCCAAGAGTTGGGGCCCAAAGGCTGAAAAAATGACACATACCGAGCTTCGCAAACTCCAACACCGCTGCGCGTCGCGAGAAAGGCTCAACAGACTCCTTACACTTATCGATGCCGACAACCGCTCTTTCGCGCCCGGACACGGCATGCCCGAGCAAGTGGAATGTATCCGACGCATTGCTGCGGAGTTTGACCGCAAACGCACATCGATGTACTCTTTCCGCTTGCCTCTGTCACATGCAAAGATACGAAAGATAAAAGGTCTCGGACCCGACGACGACATCAAACCTTATGTCGATTTTGTGACCAATATCGTCTACTCAAACCCGACGATGAGCAAAGAGGACATCAGAAGACAACTGAAGATCTTCAATCCATCAAAAAAGAGAAAATAGGTAATATCATTTGGCGTCGAACCGGTCGGCCAAAGTCTTTATCTCGTTACGTGCCGACGGGTCGCAATTGACCGGAACGACAGAGATATACCGTCTCTGCAACCAATACTCGTCGGTATCGGTGGCTTCAGGCTCGAAATTGACAAACTTGCCCGTCAACCAATAGAACGGGACACCATGCGGATCGACATAGCGCTTGTATCCGTCCACCCACTTGCCGTGTGCGGCCCTGCAAACACGTATACCCTCAGGCATGACACGTGCCGGAATATTGACATTCAGACATACGCCGTCGGGCAAACCATGCGCTATCACCTCAGCGGCAATAGCAGCGACAAAGGCCGTAGACAAAGTGAAATCGGCCTTCATTGAATGATGCATCAACGAAAAGCCTACCGACGGGATACCTTCTATACAGCCTTCGAGCACAGCCCCCATCGTTCCTGAATACGTAACGTTGACACCCGAATTGGAGCCGTGGTTGATACCTGCGAAAACCACATCGGGACGCCGGGGCACTATGGCATGGAGCGCCAACTTGACACAATCGACAGGAGTACCGTCAACGGTAAACAGACGCACACCCTCCTGCGTGCTTTCCACTTCCTTTATGCGTAGAGGTGAACCCACAGTCATTGCCGCCGACTGGCCGGAACGCGGACTTGCCGGAGCAACTACAAACACATCTCCCAAAGAGCGCACACACTCGGCCAAATGATGTACTCCGGGGGCATTTATACTATCGTCGTTGGTGATAAGTATCAGAGGGCGGTAATTATCCATAATCATGATGAATGTTACAGTTACAATTGAAGCAGACTTATTTTATAACGCTTCTTGAGGTATCTTTGTTGCCGGCGGTAAACTTTTTCACCGTTTTTATCGCAACTGCGAACAATTACCGCGAAGCTATATCGGCTTCGATAGCATCAATATCGGCTGCAAGCTTTTTCTCGTGAGGTATACGGTTTTCGATAGCCTGGCAACCATGTATCACCGTTGCATGCGTACGGTCAAGTTTTTGTCCGATCGACGACAAAGGCAACTTGACAAGCTTTTTGGCAAGATACATCACGACCTGACGGGCGTCCGACACTTCGCGGCGGCGGCTCTTGGTAAAGATCAGGTCGGGATTAATACCGTAATGCGACGACACCGCATCGGCAACCATCTCGAAATTGACCTGATGACGTTTGATCTTCACAGCATTCGACATTACCCTCTTGGCGAGATCAAGCGAAATGTCGCGGTTGAGAACAGTTGCATGGGCAACAAGCGAGACCACCACCCCTTCGAGCTCCCTCACACTTTGGGTAACGTTTGTCGCGATAAATTCCGACACCTCCGAGGGCAGGAGAAGGCCGTCGCTATCTGCTTTGAGTTTAAGCACATTGCGGCGCAACTTTATATCCGGACGCTCGAGCTCAACCTGCATACCCCACTTGAAGCGGCTCAACAGACGGGCTTCAAACCCTTCCATTTCGCTTGGAGCACAATCGCTCGACATTATTATCTGCCGGTCGTGCTGATGCAGATGGTTGAATATGTGGAAGAACGTATTCTGGGTTCCGGGCATATTCTGGAGGTCCTGTATATCGTCGATAATCAGGGTGTCGATACTCTGGTAAAAATGGAAGAAATCGTTGATGTTCTTCGATGCCGCAGCCGTATATTGGCTCTGGAAGAGACGGGCCGTAACATAGAGCACACGCGCCTTGGGGTTACGCTCTTTGACACGGATACCTATTGCCTGGATAAGATGTGTCTTGCCGACACCCGAAGGACCAAATACAAAAAGAGGGTTGAATGTCTTGAGCGACGGATTATCGGCGATAGCCACACCAATCGAACGAGCTATCTTGTTGCTCTCGCTCTCACAATAGTTCTCGAATGTATACCGGGGGTTCAACTGCGGATCGAAATCACGCTCGTTCGTCGATACAAACGGATTAGCGGCAGGAGTCTTGCCCTGCGAGATTATCGACGACGATGGCTCTGAACCTTTTTGGAAACTCATCGACTGGGGATCGTCCTTCTTGATCGGGTAAAGGAACTCGATATGCACCCCGGGACCATAGACCTTCTTCACACCTGCGCGAAGCAACGGAAGATAGTGAACCTCAATCTGTTCGATAAAGAATACAGACGGCACCAACAGCTTGAGTTCCCCATCGGCATAACTTACAGAAGTCATGTCGCGGAACCAAGTGTCGAATTGCTGGGCCGAGAGATTGTCTTTTATAAATTCACGACAAACCGCCCAAAGTTCTTGGTGAGTCTGATTCATTACTGTTTTTTCGATTTTTTCCGATTACAAAATTCCAAATATTTTTTTTGAAAAACAAATGCAAAAATATTTGGAATTTCGAATTTTAATGCAAGTACGTTTATTACAACAAGTTACAATATTTTCATTCTACCACCACGTACATAAAAGATAACACGCTAAGCAACAATATTTTACAAATAACAAACCAACCTACCCACTCCAACGGCCTTGTCGTAAAACGCGTTTCGGATATTGCTGTATGGGAGTTTGGCAAAATTTCGCACACGCCGCTTATTTGAAATTATTTTAAATAAGCAGCGTGTGCGCAGATCTCCTTCTGAAAGAGAAATACTATTGATCTTAAATCAGAATACCTTTATGCTGATGTAGCGCTTGGGATTGCGTTTGATATCGACAAAAAGTGAATCGAGCGAAGCGACCGTAGAATTCAAGTTATCGTAAAGCGCAGGGTCGTTGAGCAACTTACCAACCGATGAGTCGCGGTTGTTGAGCTGCGCTGTCAAAGCCTCGAGATTAGCAACTGTAGCCTGCAGATCATTCACAAGACTATCGACCGGTGCATCCTTGAGTTTGCCGGTCACGGACGTGAGATCGCCGGTTATCGTGTCGACATTTGCCGTGATATTCTTGACATCATTAGCAACAGGTGCAAGAGATGCCGTGACGCGATGCAGCGACTGCAACGTAGCGTTGAGTTCGGCCGTGATGCCATCAAGGCGTTTAAGACTCGTCGCAAGGGCCGGGTCGGCCACAAGCGTGTTGAGGTTGGTCAGAAGGGTATCAATCTTAGGCACGACAGAGTTGACAGCCGGCAGAAGATTTTCGCTCAAAGCCGCCATCATACCGGCATTGAGACGTCCGGGCACAGTGTCGCCTACAGCATGGAAACCGTCGGTCTGCTTACCGAGATTCAACGAAATCGAAGCCGTACCGAGCAGATCACTGCCGAGCGACGCCACAGTTCCCTTCGGCAGTTTCAGCGACTTGTCAAGACTCATCTCCACTGTCACATGTCCGGGATTGTTGAAATCGTAATTAATCTCCCTCACCAGACCGACCTTGTAGCCATTGAGAGTGACCGGAGCCGACACCGCAAGACCTTCTACATTGGTATAGCTTGCATAGTAATAATTTGCGGCCTTAAAAATATTGACCCCTTTCAGGAAATTAATGCCGAAATAAAGTATCACCAGGGCAAGAATAACAAGTAGCCCTATCATAACTTCTTTTCGAAAGATTTTTTTCATTATCCGGTATCTTAGTTTTTATTATTTTTATTTTGAGTCTTATGCTTGTCACGATATACCTCAACGGCATTCGCTATTGCTTTGGCACATTTTATCCGCCCGGCTTCCGATGCCAAAAATTGTTCGGCGGCCCTGTTGCAGATAAAATCGAGCTCGATGAGCACCGAAGGCATCCGTGTCGCCCAAAGCACAAGGAAACCGGCCTGACGGACGCCTTTGTCTGCTCGTCCGGCATGGCTTACGAGCTCGCCCTGCACAAGCGATGCAAATTCAACGCTCTTTTCCATGTGGCGGTTCTGTGTGAGTTCGAATATGATATACGACTCCGACGACGACGGGTCAAAACCCTGATAAGTGGCACTGAAATCGTTTTCAAGCTCAATCACCGAATTCTCGCGCATGGCCACTTCAAGATTGGCCTCGCTTTTGTGCAAACCTACCGTATACACCGATGCTCCATGCACCTTTTCACGCCCACGGCTACGGCGGTCAATAGAGTTTACATGCACCGAGATAAAAAGATCAGCCCCGGCATCGTTGGCAATAGCAGCTCTCTCCTGAAGCGGTATGAACACATCTTTCTTACGAGTGAAGACCACCTTCACACTGTCGCCGAGACTCTTCTCTATCAACTTACCGGCCTTGAGGGCTACATCGAGAGTTATATTCTTCTCTTTCTGAGTCTTTCCGCGACATCCCTGGTCATCGCCTCCATGACCTGCATCGAGCACAACCACAAAAGGACGCGGCCCATCCGATGCATACGCATCCGTAACGGCGGCAAACCAAACTATGGCTGCGGCCAGAAACATAAATATGCGCATACTGAAGCTCATCGGATGTCTAATCTTTTTCAAATTGCAAATTTAGCACTTTTTCTGCCGAAAACACTATCCCTTTGGTCGAAATTTATAAACATATCGCCATATACCCTCACCATATGTGGAGAGAAAGCATAAAACAAAGCGCCGGCAAGCAGATTTTAAATCCGTCAAGCCGGCGCTTTATATCGGGGGCGCTTATTATTTTGCAGCCTCAAGAGATGCTTTACGGAACTCTTTCATGAGTTTCTCAAGCTGAAGGGATGCCTTACGGGCACGGGTACCTGCGGCCTTGTTACCTTTTTCCTGCTGGAGTGTTGCATCGGCGCTAAATGTCTCGTAAGCTTCTTTGATTTGCTGGAGTAATGCTTCCATGAGTTGTTGTTTTAAATGTTGGAAATATGTTTATATTCTCTAATTTTCGTCTTCATATTCGGTTGTGTCAGCGATACCGGCTTCGGCGAGTGCTTGACGGCGTTCGCGGCACGTACCGCACCGGCCGCAATGTTTTTCCAAGCCTCGATAGCAAGAGTACGTTGTCGAATAATCGATACCGAGGCGTTTGCCTCGAAGCGCTATATCGGCCTTATTGAGAAGAGTATAAGGCGCCTTGACCGTAATACCGTCATATGTACCTGCCTTAATGGCCTCAGACATCGCTTTGACAAACGAATCGCGACAATCGGGATACAACGCATGGTCGCCGGCATGGTTGGCAATCATGAGCACCGACAATCCGCGGCTTTCGGCAAGACCGGCGGCAGCGGCAAGCATTATACCATTGCGGAACGGGACAACGGTCGACTTCATGTTATCGAAATCGTAATCGCCCTCAGGTATGGCATCGGGACCTTCGAGCAGAGAGCTATGGAAATGACTGCCTATAAACGACAGATCGATAACCACAAGCTCTATGCCAAGCAATCCGCAGTGATAACGGGCACACTCGAGTTCCCGGGCATTATGGTTCGATCCATAAGTAAAATTTACAGCGAGTTCGATTTCGCTGGCGTACTCATGGAGCATAGTCACAGAGTCCATGCCACCCGAGAGCACCATCAAAGCATTTTTTATCGGTCGTCCCATAGCTTAGAATTTATCAGGAAACACAGAGAGCAGACGCGCACGCACCATATCCTGATGCTCGCTGTCGCCATAGTTAGCATAAGGCAATATCGATATACCGCCACGGGGATTGAAATATCCGCGCACCTCGATATAGCGCGGATGCATCAGCGCTACAAGATCTTTCATGATGATATTGACACAGTCTTCATGGAAATCGCCGTGGTTGCGGAAACTGAACAGATAAAGTTTCAAGCTCTTGCTCTCCACCATATCCTCATCAGGTATATAATTGATTATTATTCGCCCGAAGTCCGGCTGTCCGGTCTTGGGACAAAGTGATGTGAATTCCGGGCAATCGAGACTAACGAGATAATCATGCTCGGGATGCTTATTTTTAAATGTCTCAAGCAGCTCCGGCGCATAATCCGTAGGGTACTGCGTTCCGGCAGACCCAAGGAGTGTACATGTCGACAGTTCTTCTTTTTGACGGGACATAATGATTGTCTATCCTTTTTATTCATTGGAGCGATATATCGTCCACGCTCCTTATTATTTTATTTGGCAAACATACGAATTTTTTCGCAATCTGCAAAAATACAAGACTTTTTCGCTTCTTTTTTTTGAAAATTTCCGTTATTTTGCCTCAATATATACAAAAACAGTTCAAATAATACCACGGAGGTCCATCAGACGCTCCACGCCATGACTTTCGCAATACGACTCAAGACCACGGATTATCTCCATAGTAACAGCCGGATTGATAAAGTTGGCCGTGCCTACCTCGATGGCACTCGCTCCGGCCATGATGAACTCAAGGGCATCGTTCGCATTCATGATGCCACCCAGACCTACCACCGGGATACCAACTGCATGGAACACCTGCCATACCATACGGACGGCTACCGGTTTCACCGCCGGTCCGGATAGACCGCCGGTTACAGTCGAGAGCACCGGACGGCGACGCTCCACATCCACCGCCATACCAAGAAGAGTGTTTATAAGCGACACTGAGTCGGCGCCGGCATCCTCTACAGCCTTTGCAATATCGACAATCGATGTCACATTTGGCGACAGCTTGACCATGAGATGTCGCGGCCACACACGCCGCACAGCCGAAACGACATCATGAGCACCGCTACAAGTCGTACCGAAAGCCATACCTCCCTGCTTCACATTCGGGCACGAAATATTGAGCTCTATCGCCTTAAGGCCATCAAGCTCGGCGAGGCGTTCGGCACATGCGACATAATCCTCGACTTTAGCGCCTGACACATTCACTATCGGCACCGACTTGCAATCGCGTATCTCTGGCCATATATCTTCTATAAAATGCTCCACGCCACCGTTCTGCAACCCTACGCAGTTGAGCATACCCATAGGCGTCTCTGCCATACGCGGATAATCATTGCCCTGACGGGGCTCAAGGGTCGTACCCTTCACAACAAAACCGCCGAGAGCATCAAGATCGATAAAATCAGCATATTCGCTGCCGAAGCCAAATGTTCCCGATGCCGTCAGCACCGGATTTTTAAGCTCAAGGTCCTTAAGACCGGTCGAAAGGTCTACCATGTCAACATAGAAAAGTTAAATACGGGACCCTCCTTGCATACACAAAGATTACCCTTTACCGTTTTTTCAACACAACACAGACATGCTCCAAGTCCGCACGCCATCATATTTTCAAGCGACACCTCTCCGTCGACGCCACGTCCGACGGCAGCTTTGAGGCAAGCTCGCATCATCGGCTTGGGTCCGCATACCTGTATATAATCCCAATTCTCCGAAAAAACAGGATGTTCCGTCACAAGACCATGAAAACCCATGCTTCCGTCGTCGGTACATACATGCATGTCAGTTACCGCGCCGAAGCGTTCCACCACAGCGCTGTCGGGTGCTGTACGCATACCGAACACCACCCCGGTCTCAACCCCGGCTTCTTTAAGAGCCAATGCCTGATAATAAAGAGGTGCGATGCCGACACCGCCACCGACAAGCAGTACCCGGCTGCCGGCTGCGAAATCACGTTTGAACCCATGACCCAACGGACCTACAACCTTAAGTTCATCGCCGGGTACATATTTGGCAAGTTCTTTTGTCGCCTGCCCGACAGGAGCCACAAGCAACTCCAGCGTACGGTCGGTCCGGTTATAGACCGATATCGGACGGTTGAGCAACACCGGAGAGCGGTCTACCCCCACTTCCACAAACTGGCCCGGCTCCATAGCCGGCATCATCTGCCCGTCGGCCTGCACAAGCTCAAGCCACAGCCATCCCGAAGGCAACTGCTTGACCGACGCGAGCCTCAATGTCATCGCATACTTTTTCATACGCATTCAACTACAAAAAAAGCCGATGGCAATCATATGCTATCGGCTCTATATTTGATTGGTTTATTAAGATGTGGCGGGAACGAGAATTGAACTCGTGACCTCCGGGTTATGAATCCGACGCTCTAACC
>DKVO01000023.1:60585-61310 GCA_002491245.1 Porphyromonadaceae bacterium UBA7176 | reverse complement strand
ACCAACTGAGCTATCCCGCCGTTTTGCGACTGCAAAGTTACACACTTTTTTTATCCTCACCAAATTTTATTCAAACTTTTTTTCGATTTTTTTGTTTTAGCAATATTATGTAGCAATTTTATTTCAATAATTTTCGGTCATTATCACCACTTTCCAACACGCTCATCTGATGGATGGCGATTTGATTAAGTTTGATAAGTCGCTCGGATTGAAGTAATTTTTGTTCGATAAACACGGCATTTAAGCTTTCCATATTGGAAAGACAGATTAGTTCGTTGACCGAGGCATAGTCGCGGATATTGCCTTTCAAATCAGGGTTAGCCTCACGCCATTGTTTCGCGGTCATGCCGAACATTGCCACGTTCAACACATCTGCTTCATTGGCATAAATGATGCACGCCTGTGCTTTGGAGACTTCTGCAGGAATAAGGTTCTGCTTGATGGCATCGGTATGAATGCGATAGTTGATTTTCGACAGCTCTCGTTTAGCCGACCAACCGATCAGCCGCTGTTCTTCGGCCTTCAACCGTTGAAACTCTTTGACTATATAGACCTTAAACTCCGGACTAATCCACATGGCAAACTCAAACGCAATATCCTTATGGGCATATGTTCCACCATATCGTCCTGCTTTTGCCTGAAGTGATATGGCGTTGGTTCGTGCCACAAACTCCTTGACGCTTATCTTGAAACTATTGAGACCCGACTGATTTCTAATTATGGCG